>NZ_AONC01000050.1 GCF_000585215.1 Imhoffiella purpurea
GGGTTTCCCCGCCGGAGCCGTTCCAGGAGACGCGCTGGCGCCACCGGGACGCCAGCGCGTGCGGCTCCCCTCGCATATGCCGATCCGCCCCAAGCCCTTGAGTTTCAGGGTAACATCGGACACTGCCGAGAATGTTCGAGAGATATCGCGCGGATGAAGATCCTGCTCGTGAAACCCAAGGCGCGGCTGCCGACCGTGCTGGGTCTGCAGCGCTTCCAGTTGCTCGAGCCGCTGGAATTGGGCTATCTGGCGGCCGCGGCCGGATCCGGACACGAGATACGGATTCTGGATCTGAGGCTCCACCTCGACGCCGATGCGGCGCTCACCGCGGCGCTGAGGCGCTTCAGGCCCGACCTGATCGGTTTCACCGGATACACCCACGAGGCGTCGAACGTCATTCGACTGAGCCGGCTGGTCCGCGGACGGCTGCCGGGCGCCATCGTCGTGGTCGGCGGCCATCACGCCACGGTCGAGCCGGCCGACTTCGATCTGCCCTCGATCGATCTCATCGTGCGCGGCGAGGGCTGCCGCCCCTTCGCCGCCATCGTCGATGCCCTGTCGCGGGGCGAGCCCCCGTCCGGGATCGAGGGCGTGCTGCGCACCGGCGAGCACTTCGATCCGGAGGCCGCCACCGGCTGGCCCGGCTTTCCCGATCCCGCCACCCTGCCGATCCCCCGCCGCGACCTCTGGCACCCGGAGAGCTATCGCTCGGTCTGGGCCGCCGAATCCATGCCGTCCTGGACCGCGCTCTTCCCACCGGTGGCGAGCGTGCGCACCTCGTTCGGCTGCAAGATGGTCTGCTCCTTCTGCATCGTACCCTATCTGTCGGGCGGTCGGCATCGCACCCGACCCGTCGAGCTCGTGGTTCGGGAAATCGCCCAGGCCCCGGCCGATCACATCTATTTCTGCGACGACGAGAACTTCATCGATGCCGATTTCGGCTGGGAGCTGGCCGAAGCCCTGGAGCGCGCCGGCGTGCGCAAGCGCTATTTCGCCTGGACCCGCTCGACCACGGTCAACCGCTCGCCCGAGCTGCTGAAGCGCTGGCGCGAGATCGGGCTGGACGCGGCCTTCCTGGGCTTCGAATTCCCCACCGACGCGGAGCTCAAGCAGGCCGCCAAGGGCGGCAACGTGGCCGCCAACGAGCGTGCACTGAACCGGCTGCGCGCGCTCGGCATCGCGGTCCACGCCGCCTTCATGGTCCAGCCGCACTACGGCCATGCCGAATTCGACCGGCTGAAAGGCTACGTGCGGGCATTGCCCCCCTCGCAATCCAGCTTCACGGTCTGCACGCCCTCCCCGGGCACGCCCGACTACGCGCGGCTGAGGAAGGACTTCTGGGTCGAGAACCCGCACGACTACCACGACTGCATGCACCCGCTCACACCGACCAGCATCCCGCTGAGGGAATTCAGCCGTCTGTTCGCGGACCAGGCGCGCGACGGTATCGCCCGCACCCCGCTGCGGGTGGCGCGCCAGCCGATCCTGCCCGCCGACATCTGGCGCCTGATTCGCGCCGAGCACGGCTACTATCGCGGCTTCCGGCGCCTCTATCGCGACTATCCGCGTACGCTCTGGAACGGATGATCGGCTCGCGTCGCCACCGACCCAACGCAGCCGATCGGCAACGCCCCGATACGGACGCGGGTTGGTTATAGTATCGGCTCGACTTCGCGCCAGGCGCGGATGCTGTTCAGATTCGCCGCCCCGCATCCATTGACCGACCATTGGCCCCTTCTGCATGGATACCTCAGGAAACAGCCTCTACCCGCCCGTCGAGCCCTTCGCCGTCCATCAAATCCACGTCGACAACGGACACAGTCTCCATGTCGAGGAATGCGGTCGACCGGACGGCATCCCGGCCATCTTTCTGCACGGCGGCCCGGGAGCAGGTTGCGAGCCGGCCCACCGCGGCTTCTTCGATCCATCGCGCTATCGCCTGGTGCTCTTCGACCAGCGCGGCTGCGGCCGCTCGCAACCGCACGCCTCCTTGCTGGCCAACACCACCTGGGACCTGATCGCCGACATCGAACGCATCCGCCAGGAGCTCGGGATCGAGCGCTGGCTGGTCTTCGGCGGCTCCTGGGGCTCGACCCTGGCCCTGGCCTATGCCGAGACCTATCCCGAGCACGTCGCGGCACTCGTCGTGCGCGGCATCTTTCTCTGCCGCGACGAGGAGATCCGCTGGTTCTATCAGGAAGGCGCGAGCTGGGTCTTCCCGGATTTCTGGGAGAGCTACCTGGCCCCCATTCCCGAGTCCGAGCGCGACGACATGCTGATGGCCTACTACAACCGGCTCATCGACAGGGACGAACAGGTGCGCATGGAGGCGGCCAAGGCCTGGTCGCTGTGGGAGGGCCGAACCGCGACCCTGATCGCCAACCCCAATGTGCAGGCCCATTTCTCCGATCCGCACGTGGCCCTGAGCCTGGCGCGGATCGAATGCCACTATTTCGTCAACCATGCCTTCCTGGCGCCCGACCAGCTGATCCGCGACGCGCATCATCTGTCAGGTATCCCTGGCGTCATCGTACAGGGACGCTACGACCTCATCTGTCCCATGCGCTCCGCCTGGGATCTGCACCGCGCCTGGCCGGATGCCGATTTTCAGGTCGTTCCGAACGCGGGTCACTCGGCATTCGAGCCCGGCATCCGCAGCGCACTGATCGCGGCCACCGACCGATTCGCCCGGGAGCTGGCATGATCGGTCTGCTGCAGCGGGTGAGCGAGGCAGGGGTCGAGGTCGATGGCGAGACGATCGGCCTCATCGGCCGCGGACTCCTGGTCCTGGTCGGCGTCCAGAAGAGCGATACCCAGGCCCGCGCCGATCGGCTGCTGGAACGTTTGCTGGGTTATCGTGTCTTTCCGGACATCGAGGGCCGCATGAATCTGAGCCTGCGCGACATCGGGGGCGGACTGCTGCTGGTCCCCCAGTTCACCCTGGCCGCCGACACCCGCAAGGGAACCCGCGCCAGCTTCACCTCGGCCGCCCCGCCGGACGAGGGCGAGCGGCTCTTCGATCATCTGGTCGAGCAGGCCCGCGCCAGCGGCATCCAGGTGGAAACCGGCCGCTTCGGCGCCGACATGCGGGTCGGTCTGGTCAACGACGGCCCCGTCACCTTCTGGCTCGAGACCTGAGGAGGTCCACCGATGCACGAGCTCTCGCTATGCCAGGCGCTCATCGATCAGGTCACCCGGATCGCCACGGATCACGGCGCCAGCCGGGTCGACCGTATCCTGCTCAAGGTCGGCCCCCTGTCCGGCGTCGAGCCGTCGCTGCTGCAGCATGCCTATCCGCTCGCGGCGACCGGCACCATCGCCGAATCGGCCGAGCTGGTCATCGAGCCGGCCGAGATCCGGGTCCACTGCCATACCTGCGGGGCCGATACCCAGGCCACCGCCAACCGGCTGCTGTGCGGCGCCTGCGGTAGCTTCCACACCCGTCTCACCAGCGGCGACGAGATGCTTCTGGCCAATCTGGAGCTCATCGTCCCGGACCAGGAAGACGCGGATCGCTGACCCGGGAACAGGACTAACCCTTCCCTGTAACGATGGCGTAAACTGCGATTTTGGCTGGGAGATTCCCATCATGTGCAATACCTGCGGATGCAATGTCACACCCGGCAACGAGCACCTGGTTCGTGGCGACGGCAAGCTCGCCACGACGGCGGACGGACGAACGGCCGTGACGGTTCTCGAGGGTCTGCTGTCGGAGAACGATCATCAGGCGGCGCACAATCGCGAGCTCCTGGATGTCCATCAGGTTCTGGCGCTGAACCTCATGTCCTCGCCGGGCGCGGGCAAGACCAGCCTGCTGGAGGCGACCATCGACAGGCTCGGCCGGGATTTGCGCATCGCCGTGATCGAGGGCGACCTGGAAACCGAGAACGATGCCGAGCGCATCCGCGCCAAGGGGATTCAGGCGGTCCAGATCGCGACCGGTAGCGCCTGCCACCTCGACGCCCACATGGTTCACGAGGCACTGCATCGGATCGACCTGCACGGCATCGACATCCTCTTCATCGAGAACGTCGGCAATCTGGTCTGCCCGGCGAGCTTCGACCTCGGCCAGCATCGCAACGTCGCCCTGCTTTCGGTGCCGGAAGGCGACGACAAGCCGGCCAAATATCCGGTCATGTTCCGTTCGGCCGACATGGTGCTCTGCACCAAATCCGATCTGCTTCCCGTGCTTCCGGAATTCCAGCCGAATCGCGCCGAGCACTATCTCCGCGACCTCGCCAGCGCGGCCCCTTTCGAGACGGTCTCCACACGGGGGACGGACGGCCTGGAACCCTGGATCCAATGGCTGCGCGACGAGCTGCACTCTCAGCGGGCGCGACTCGAGCAGGGCCGCACCACCCGCCCGAACATCCAGCAGGACAGCTTCCGGTCGGAAGCCAGGGGTGGCCCGACCCACCGTCACGGCCATCACCACCACCATCACTCGCATGATCACGACTGATCGCGGGCACCCTGGATGGCGTCCGAAGCGAAGCCGTCCGCCCGTCGGCCCGAGACCAGGCGTTGACGCGCTGGACCGCTGCGGCCATCGTTAGCGCCCCCGATATAAACAGACCTGGAGGATTCGCGTCAGTGACCACGACCAGCAAGAGACTCGCAACCCTTTCCCTCACCGCCCTGCTGGGCCTCGTGGCCTTCGTGCCGGTGAGCCATGCCTTCAACTTCGGCAACATGATGAACCCGAGCCGTTGGTTCAACGGCAACAACGACCGCTATGATCGTTACTACGACGACGATTACTACGGCGGCGGTCCATACGGTGGGCCTTACGGGGGACCTTACGGCGGCTACGGCTACCCGGGCGGATATGGCGGACCCTATGGCATGCCCTATGGAATGCCCGGATTCGGAGCACCACCCGCCGCCTATGGCGCACCCGGCTATGGCGCGGCACCCGCGCAGGCCCCCGCGGCCCAGAGCGCTCCCGCCCCCAGATCCAGCAACAGCGAGGTCGAGGCGCTCAAGCGCCGCATCGAGGAACTGGAGGCCAAACAGCAGCAGAGCCAGCGCCCGCAGGGCGGCGAATGGCCATCCGCTCCGGCCTTCCGCCCGATGAACCAGTACTGACCGACCGCCTCGCCGCCAATATGGGCCCCGCCTCTGCGCGGGGTCTTTCGTTATGGATTTTGCGAATCATTCCATCGTGACTTCATTCAACGCCTGCTAATATCTCAGCCCACCCGGCTCGACAGCTCGTCGGCGACTGCACACTGCATTCGACAACTCATCGAGGGAGATCCCGCCCATGCCGAGGCTCGTACCCAGCTTTCACGCCTGTCTGCTGACGTCCCTGCTGTTCGCGAGCGCGAACGCGACTGCCGGCGGCTATCAGGTCTACGAGACCGATTCGTCTTTCGACGACGTGCTCGATGGACTCGAGGCGGCGATCCGGGAGCGCGGCATGTACATCAACAACGTGATGAACATGGGCGAGATGCTCGACCGTACCGGCAAGGACCTGGGAACCGCCGAGCCCATCTATACCCATGCCAAGTCGATCGAGTTCTGCAGCGCGACACTCTCGCGCGCCATGCTGCAGGAGGACCCGACCCGTATCGTCAACTGCCCGTTCATCATCAGCGTCTACGAGCGCCATGAAGAACCCGGCACCACCTATCTGGTGCATCGCGAAATCCCGCTGGACGAGCGGACGGCCAGCCCGGCCATGGCCCGCATCGCAACCACCTACGCCGAACTGGCCGAAGCGGCGATCGCCTGGTAGCGGCCCTGGCCGAGACCGAATCGCCGTCACGCCGGCGGACTCCGAGGATATAGAGACCGAATGGCAATCATGCCGACATCTGGACAGGGGCTGTTCAGCGTCGCCCTGAGATATCTCCCGCGCGCCGTCCACGTACTCCGTACCGAGGGCGGCGGCGTGCTGCTGCGCAAGCTCCGACGGCGTCTGCGCACCACGCCGCTCGCGTTCGAGGGACCGCCGAGCCTGCTGAACCTCGCCAAACCCTTCGCTCCGGTCGCACTGAGATACCAGGAAAGACCGCGCGTCTCGATCGTCGTGCCGGTCCATGACCAGTTCGACTACAGCCACCATTGCCTCGCCGCCTTGGAGCGAACGCAGGACGAGGCCGATTTCGAGGTGATCCTGGTCGACGACGCCTCGACCGACGGAACCGCCGACCGGCTCGCCGAGTACCGAAACCTGGTGCTGATCCGCAATCCGCAAAACCTCGGCTTCGTCGGCACCTGCAATCGGGGCGCCGAAGCCGCGCGCGGCGAGATCCTGGTCTTTCTCAACAACGACACCCAGGTCCAGCCGGGCTGGCTGGAGTCGCTGGTACGGACCTTCGACGAGAGGCCCGAGGCCGGCATCGTCGGCAGCCGTCTGCTCTATCCGGACGGACGCCTGCAAGAGGCGGGAGGCATCCTCTTCGAGGACGGCTCGGCCTGGAACTACGGCCATCTGGACGACCCGAACAAGCCCGAATACAGCTATCTGAGAGCCGTCGACTATTGCTCGGGCGCCGCGCTGGCGATCCGCGCCCATCTCTTTCGCCAGCTGGGCGGATTCGACGAGACCTTCGCCCCGGCCTATTACGAGGACACCGATCTCGCCTTCCGCGTGCGCGACGCCGGGTATCAGGTTTATTACCAGCCGCTGTCTCAGGTAGTGCATTTCGAGGGCATCAGCGCCGGCCGCGACGCATCGGCCGAGGTCGGACTCAAGCGCTTCCAGCGCATCCATGCCGAGACCTTCCGCCAGCGCTGGGCGCACCGGATCGCCGCCTTCGGCCCCCGCGACCAGGACGTCGACCGGGCGCGCGAGCACCAGGTCGCGCGCCGCGCACTGGTCGTCGACAACTACATGGTCACGCCGGACCGCGAATCCGGATCGCTGCGGATGCTCAATCTGTTCCGCATCCTCCAAGGACTGGGCTACAAGATCACCTTCGCCGCCGCCAACCTGGAGGCGCCCCAGCCCTATGTCGCCGATCTTCAGCGCATCGGGATCGAGGTACTCTATTCGCCCTATGTGCGCAGCATCGCCGGCCATCTGGCACACCATGGACTGGACTACGACCTGGCCATCCTGAGCCGTGCAGATGCCGCGGCCCAGACCATGAAGGCCGTGCGCCGTCATTGCATCCGGGCCAGGATCCTGTTCGATACGGTCGACCTGCATTTCCTGCGCGAGCGGCGCCTGGCCGAGCTCCGGGGCGATCGCTCGACACGCATGGTAGCCGAGATGCGCCGACGCCAGGAGCTGGATCTGATGCGCCGGGCCGATCTGACGCTGGTGGTGAGCGAGACCGAACGCGCGCTGCTGGCCGAGGAGGCGCCGGACGTCGAGGTCCGGGTGGTCTCGAACATCCACCGTATCTTCGGTTCGGCCAAACCGCCCGAGGGGCGCCGGGACCTGCTCTTCATCGGCGCCTTCGCCCATCCGCCCAACCGCGACGCGGTGGTCCATTTCTGTCAGGAGATCCTGCCGCGCGTGCGCGAGCAGCTGCCGGAGCTGCGCCTCAAGGTCATCGGCGCCGATCCTCCGCCGGAGGTCCTGGAGTGCTCGGGCAATGGCGTCGACATCCTCGGCTATGTCCCGGAGGTCGAACCCTATTTCGCCGACTGCCGCATCTCGGTGGCGCCGTTGCGCTATGGCGCCGGAGTCAAGGGCAAGGTCAATCAGAGCCTCGCCCACGGTCTCCCCGTGGTGGCGACCAGCATCGCCGCCGAGGGCATGCATCTGAGCGACGGCGAATCCGTGCTCATCGCCGACACCCCGTCCGAATTCGCCGCCGCCATTCTGCGTCTCTACGGCGACGACGATCTCTGGCGCCGGCTCTCGGCCGGCGGACTGGAGGTGATGGAGCGTCATTTCGGCTTCGCCGCCGCCGAGCGGGCGGTGCGCTCGGCGCTAGAACTGGAGGAGACCGCGTCATGAACGGATCCGGACCGACAGCTCGCGTCTCGGTCATCGTCGTCAACTACAACGCGGGCCAATTGCTGACCGAGTGCGTCTCGGCGGTGCTCGGCTCCAGCCTTCCGGTCGAAATCGTCGTCAGCGACAACGGCTCAGTGGACGGCAGCCTGGCGCATCTCCGCCGGAGATACGGGGACGAGGGGCGCCTGACCCTGATCGAGAACGGCGAGAACCTCGGCTTCGCCAAGGCGAACAACCGCGCGCTGCCGCACGCGGGCGCCGACTATCTGCTGTTCCTCAACCCGGATTGTCTGGTCGGTCCCGATACCCTGGAGCGGATGGCCGACTTCATGGATGGACGTCCGGATGTGGGCATGGCCGGCTGTCTGGTCCTGAACCCGGACGGAACCGAGCAGGTCGCCTGTCGGCGTTCCATCCCGGATCCCTGGATCGCGCTCAAACGGATCCTGCGCCTGGATCGACTCCTGCCTGGAGACGGACGTCGCCTGAATCACCAGGACACACCCTTGCCCTCCGAGCCGGCCGAGGTCGAGGCGATCTCGGGATCCTTCATGTTCGTGCGGCGGGCCGCATTGGACCGAGTCGGACCGCTCGACGAGGGCTATTTCCTGCACTGCGAGGATCTGGACTGGTTCGTGCGCTTCCATCGGGCCGGCTGGGGAATCGCCCTGGTTCCGGACGCACGCGTCGTCCACCACAAGGGCGCCTGCAGCACCGCCGCGCCCCTTGCGGTCGAGCGGCACAAACACCGGGGCATGGAGCGCTTCTTCCGCAAGTTCCAGTATGCCCGCTATCCGCGCCCGTTCAGCCTGTTGGTCGTCCTCGGCATCCGGGCGCACCTGGCGCTCAAGGCCATGACGCTGGGACCCCGCGCCTGGCTCGCCGGACGGCATTCGAGGATCACCTCATGACGCCCGACGCGGCCTCGCCATTGGGCAAGGTTCTGGTCACGGGCGCGACCGGACGGGTCGGACGGGCATTGGTCGCCGCGCTCCTGGAGCGCCGCTGCCCGGTCGCGGTCCTGACCCGATCGCCCGAGGCCGCAAGGCGGCTCTGGCCCGACGGGGCGGTCGAGGTACGGCTCGGCGATCTCCGGGATCCGGAGTCATTGACCGGCGTCGGCGAGGACATCCAGACGCTCTTCCATCTGGCCAGCTACGCCCCGCGCCCCGACGAGCCGGATATCTACAACGCCCCGGACCATTGGCCGGTCACGGCCGAGGGTACCCGGAATCTGCTGTCGCGCCTCGACGACTCGCCGCTCGAACGTATCCTCTACGTCAGCACCATCAAGGCGATGGGCGACCGGGCCGGCGCCCGGGGCCACCCCGCCGATGAGGATACGCCGGCCGAACCCGAGAGCCTCTACGGCCGCGCCAAGCTCAACGCCGAGCAGGCGGTTCTCGCCTGGGGGCGCGCGCGGGGAATCCAGGCGGACGTGCTACGGCTGCCGATGGTCTACGGCCTGGAGCACGAGGGGAACATCGTCCGCATGATCGAGGCGGTCGCCAAGGGGCGCTTCCCGCCCTGGCCGCGGATCCACAACCGCCGCTCGGCGGTCCATATCCAGGACGCGGTGAAGGCCGCGCTGCTCATCGCCGAACGGCCGCAAGACCCCGGAGAGACCTACTGCGTGACGGACGGGCGGGCCTATTCGACCCGCTGGATCTACGAACGCATCCGCCTCGCGCTCGGACGTCCGATTCCGGCCTGGACGGTGCCCGAATGGATGCTGAAGACGGCTGCCGCCGCGGGCAGCCTGATCGAGCGGCTGCTGAAACGACGCATGCCGCTCACCCTCGAGGGTCTCTCCAAGCTCACGGGAGACGCCTGGTATTCATCCGTCAAGCTGCAGAGAAGACGGGGCTTCACTCCCAGGCATAGCCTGGAGGACGAGATCCCCCGGCTGGTCCGGAGGATGGTGGGGCCACCTTCTCCAGGACCTGCGCCACGGCGCGGTCGGTCAGAGGATTCGGGCTGAGCAGCCGGGCCGTTCCCTTGCGCAGGTGCTCGGCGAAGCTGGTGGCGGCCAGCGTCATGGCGTTCTCGCCCTGACGGTTGGTGAAGAGATAGACGCGCTTGAACTCGCTCACCCAGCTCAAACGAAGGGTGTTGCGCGTGCCCCGGAAGCTCTGGAACTCGACCCAGGCCCCGACCTCCAGCGACTGGACCAGTTCGAGCTGCGAGTCGGATCCGGGGGAGCGGGGTCTAGTCGTCGCATCCTCGGACCGTTCGGGCGTCGAGGGCGACGGGGTCGCGGGCAATCGGGCCTCCGACCAGTCCGCGGCCTTGCCCGAAGACTGCGCGCCCTGCAGAGCCGGATCGGTCTGGGCGTCCTTGTGCAGCGCCGCCATGTGCAGCCGAATGAGCTCGCTGAAGAAGGCATCCCAGTCCCCGGCCAGATCCACACGCTCCAGGGCCGTGCGCAAACGCTTGAGCATATCGGGCAGGAGCGCCAGCAGACGCTCGCGATCCTGGGCGCCCTGCTTCGGATTGACGCTCCAGATCAGCTCGTCCATCAGCCTCAGCGCCTCGATCCAGTCCTTCCCGGCCTCGCCGCCACGCACGAAGGCATCGACCAGAACCAGACGCCACTGACGGGAGAGGAAGTCGGCGACCAGAGGCGGTACGTTGCGCCGATTGATGCGCGTCTCGACCTCCGATGTCGCCCGGTTCGGCGCCACGTCCTTGCGCTCGCGGGTCGCCAGCTGATCGACCATCTCGGTCGACTTGTCCTGGGCCCGGGCCTCTTCGTCGGTCAGAAATTCCTCGAGCTTCTGCAGCTGGGTGGCGAAGATCTGGATGTCCGAGTCGAACCCCTTGACCACAGCCTCGACGATGGAGGTGATCTTGGCGACCAGACGCGGTTCGTCCTGATCGCTGCGGCCGATGCCGGAGTTGGCGATGGCGTCGAGCAGCCGCCGGGCCGGATGCCTGCGGTCGGAGAAGAAGCTCTTGTCGAGCAGCGCGACCTTCAGCACCGGGATCTGCAGCTTGGCGATCTCGGCGCGCATGGTCGAGGAGAGGTCGGGGTCGTTGAAGATGGCATCGAACAGCATCGACACGATGTCGATGGTCATGGCATCCGTGGCGTTCGCCCCATTGGCCATGGGGGTCGCGCGAATCTGCTGCAGGACGTTGAAGCCCTGAGGATCGAGCCGGGCGGAACCCATCCCGGGCATCGATCCCGGCTCGACCGGTCCCCGCTGAACGTTGCCGAGCGCCTCGACCAGCTGATTGGCGCTGAACGTCTGCTGATATGGAGCACCCGCCATCTGGGTCCCGGACATGGGCGGCATGGGCGGCATCGGCATGCCCGGCACGAAACCCTGGCCCTGACCCGCGGCCGCCATGGCCGCGGACTGAATCGCCCTCAGCAGCTGACTGAAAAGATCCTCTCCCGTGGTCTGGGCTCCCGCAGGCATGGACGAGGCCCCGTAGGCGGACATCGGGCCGGGACCAGCCGCGCCCCCCAGGGAAGAAGCCGCGTATCCGCCCCCGCCAGGACCGGAAGCCCCGCCGCCCCCGGAATCCTTGGCATGGTCCTGGGACGAATCGGTCGACATGGTCGGCAGCACGCCGGACTTGGACAGGAAGCGATTGATCCCCGCATAGATGCCCGGAAGCTCGACCGCGGTCTGACGCTCGAACGACTCCAGGATGGCGAAGGCCAGGGGCCGCTCGATATCCATGCCCGCCAGCGCCTCAAGTAGCGAGCGATAGAGATGTCCTGGGTGCAGCGGATTGTCGTCCTGACGGATCCTCTGGATCTTCAGCATGGCGGCGAATCGGCGGTCGAGCGCGACCAGCTGCTGGGAGCAATTTAAGGACGCGCGCGCCGACAGCTTGCTCAGAGCGAGATCCAGCTCGAACTCGTCCTGATCGACCAGGCTCAGCTCGTCGGGCAGGGCGGACTTACGCCGCGAACGACCGCCACAGAGGTTCGCGATCGTCGAATCGAAATGGACGCAATAGACGTTGCGAAAATTCTGCAGCAGTTGCTGCGGGCGATTCGCCAGCAGATGCATGGCGCCGAAATAGATCTGCTGCTGCTCGGAATTGACGGCCCGGTCCGCCAACGCCATGAACTCTTGGTTGGCACGACCCGCATGCTGAATGAACACGGCCGTGACACCATCCACCAAGCGCTCGCGACAGCTGTTGAGCATCACCGAGCAGTCCTCGGAGATCTCCACCGTCATAGAGCTGTCTCGTCCCCCGATGGGAACGACATTGGAGATTTGATTTTCGGCCATGACTAACCTGCGATCGGGTGACCGAGATTTGAACGGTTACGGTTCGACATCCCGGAAGACTGGCAGCGACGGGCTGAGGGCCTGCGGCTCCTCCGGGTCCGACCTGGGACGCCAGGACTCCAGCGCGGATTTTTCCTGAACCCCAGTATAAAAAAGAGCTGACCGCAGATCTGCCAACTCGATTCCAATCCATGGCCGAAACTGCCTAAGGATGTCCGAGCACATTACTCGACAGTCACCGACTTGGCGAGGTTCCGCGGCTGGTCGACGTCCGTCCCTTTGAGTACGGCCACATGATAGGCCAATAATTGCAGAGGAACCGTGAACACCAGCGGATCGATGAGATCTTGGGTCTCGGGCAGACGCACCACGACCACCCCGTCCGACTCGTCCATCGGCACCTGATGATCGGCGAAGACGAAGAGCTGTCCGCCGCGCGCGCGCACCTCCTCCAGATTGGACTTGAGCTTCTCCAGAAGTCCGTTGTTGGGCGCCACCGCGACCACCGGCATCTGCTCGTCGATCAGGGCCAGAGGACCGTGCTTGAGCTCGCCGGCCGGATAGGCCTCGGCATGGATGTAGGAGATCTCCTTGAGCTTGAGCGCCCCCTCCATCGCGATCGGATACTGTTCTCCGCGTCCCAGGAAGAGCGTGTGATGCTTGTCGACGAACGCCTCCGCCAGACGGGCGATGCGGGCGTCGAGCCTCAGCACCTCCTCGATCTTGCCCGGCAGCGAGCGCAGAACGGCCACCAGGTTCTGCTCGCGCTCGGCCTCGAGGCCGTTGCACCGGCCCAGATTCAGGGTCAGGAGCAGCAGGGCGACCAGCTGGGTGGTGAAGGCCTTGGTCGAGGCGACCCCGATCTCGGGACCCGCGTGGGTGAGGAAGACCAGATCGGACTCGCGCACCAGCGAGCTCTCGGGGACGTTGCAGATCGCCAGGGTCGCGACATAGCCGGACGCCTTGGCCAGACGCAGGGCGGCGAGCGTGTCCGCGGTCTCGCCCGACTGCGAGATGGTCACGAACAGCGCCCGCTCCGGCACCACGTGGCCCCGATAGCGGTATTCGCTCGCCACCTCGACCTGACAGGGCAGGCCGGCGATGGACTCGATCCAGTAGCGCGCGACCAGCGCGGCATGATAGCTGGTCCCGCAGGCCACGATGGTGACCGCCCGGAGCCCCGCGAACAGCTCGGCGGCCTGGCTGCCGAAGGTCTCGGGCAGCACCCGGTTGCCCGACAGCCGGCCCTCTAGGGTATCGGCGATGGCGCGCGGCTGCTCGAAGATCTCCTTGAGCATGTAGTGCCGGAACTCGCCGCGCTCGGTGGCGTCCACCGCCAGGCTCGAGGTCTTGACCGGACGCTCCACCTCGTTGCCATCGCGGTCCCAGATGCGCACCCGGTCCAGGGTCAGCTCGGCGATATCGCCCTCTTCGAGGAAGATGAAGCGGTTGGTGACCGGCAGCAGAGCGAAAACGTCCGAGGCGATGAAATGCTCGCCGAATCCGACGCCGATCACCAATGGACTGCCTTGGCGTGCGGCGACCAGATGCCCCGGATCCTGGGCGTCCATCACGCCCAGGGCATAGGCGCCGCGTAGCCGGGCGGTGGTCCGCCGCACCGCGTCGATCAGGCTCTGGCCCCCGGCCAGCTCGTCGTGGATGGCATGCACCACCACCTCGGTATCCGTCTCCGAGGTGAAGACGTGGCCGGCGGCGATCTGCTCGCGGCGCAGCGCCTCGTGGTTCTCGACGATGCCGTTGTGGACGATGGCACAGCGATCGTGACTGACGTGGGGGTGGGCATTGCGGGTCGCGGGCTCGCCATGGGTCGCCCAGCGGGTATGGGCGATCCCCAGGGTCCCCGAAAGCGGATCGGTGGCCACCTCCTCGGCCAGCCGGGCGACCTTGCCGAGGGTACGGATGCGTCTCAGCCCGCCAGATGCCTCTAGGATCGCGATTCCGGCGGAGTCGTAGCCGCGATATTCGAGCCGCCTCAACCCCTCCAGGAGGATAGCCGTCACCGGACGTTGAGCGATGGCACCGACGATTCCACACATGGGACCTTCTCCAGGATCATTCGCAAGTGAAGCAGAAACGGATAACCGGGCCCCCAGCCCTGGTCAGCCCGTCTTGGTGGGGCGCCTCCAACCCGGGATCGTGACCTGACGGGCTCGTGCGACCGTCAGCTGATCGGGCGGGGCGTCCTTGTTGACGACCGAGCCCGCTCCGATGGTGGCACCGGCGCCGACGGTGACGGGCGCGACCAGCGCGGCATTGGAACCGATGAAGGCACCGTCGCCGATCCGGGTCTTGAATTTGTTGGCCCCGTCGTAATTGCAGGTGATGGTGCCGGCGCCCACGTTCACCCCGGCGCCCACCTCGGCATCGCCGAGATAGGTCAGGTGATTCACCTTGCTGCCGAGCCCCACGCGGGTCTTCTTGATCTCGACGAAGTTGCCGACATGGGTGCGATCGGCGAGCCTGGCCTCGGGCCGGAGCCTGGCGAAGGGGCCGATACGGGCATCGGCGCCCACCTCGGCCTCCTCGATCACGCAGTTGGCCTGGATCTCGGTGCCCGGACCGACGACGCAATCCCTGAGCAGACAGTTGGGGCCGATACGCACGCCCGACGCGAGCCGGACCTCGCCCTCGATCACCACGTTGACATCGATGCTGACGTCCGGCTCGGCCTCCAGCCGACCGCGCAGATCGAAGCGGGCCGGATCGGCCAGGGTCACGCCGGCGCGCATCAGGTCCTCGGCCGCGCGCCGCTGATGGATACGCTCGAGCTCGGCGAGCTGAACGCGATCGTTCACCCCCGACACCTCGGAGAGGGTCCCGGGCTGGGCGGTGGCGATGGCCACGCCCTCGCCTGCCGCCATCTCGATGATATCGGTCAGATAGTACTCGCCCTGGGCATTGTCGTTGCCCAGCCGGCCCAGCCAGGTCTGAAGCCGCGCGCGATCGGCGATCAGGAAACCGGTGTTGATCTCGCGCACGCGGCGCTCTTCGGGCGTCGCATCCTTCTGCTCGACGATCCGGGTGACGCGCCCCTCGGCGTCGCGCAGGATGCGGCCATAGCCGGTCGGATCGGACATCTCGACGGTGAGCACGCCCAGCTCGGTATCGGCGGACACCTCGACCAGTCGCATCAGGGTCTCGGAGGAGATGAGTGGAACGTCGCCGTAGAGCACCATGACCCGATCCACCTCGGACATCATAGGCATCCCCTGGATCAGGGCATGCCCGGTGCCGCGCTGCTCGGACTGCTCGGCCCAGAGACAGCCCTCGTCCCGGAAGGCGGCCTGGACGCGATCGCCGCCATGACCATGCACCACCACCACCCGTTCGGCATCGCAGCCGCGCGCCGCGTCCAGCACATGGCCGAGCAGCGGCCGGCCGGCCAATGGATGGAGAACCTTGGGCAGACTGGAGCGCATCCGCTTTCCGAGACCCGCCGCGAGAATCACGACACCGAGTTTCATACCGTCCTGTCCTGGGTGAGTCGGCGATCCCTATCGGCCTCGTCGGCCAAGGAGCGAGAGACCGCCGCTGATCAATGGATGCTTGGGGTGGGGCAGGTGGCCGCCTCCAGCTCGGCATCGCGCTCGGCCGGGGTGGGATCCCGAACCTCGCGGATACGAACCAGCACCTTCAGCGATTTTCCGGCGAGCGGATGATTGCCGTCGACCGTGAGCTTGCCGTCGGCGATGTGCGAGACGAAGAAGGTCCTCACCTCGCCGCGATCGTTCTGCATCTGGACCTCGGCACCGACGTGGCGAAGCTCGTAGGGCACATTGTCGAGATCGTCGGTGAAGACCAGATCCGGATCGTAGGCCCCGAATCCGGATTCCGGATCCAACAGGATCTCGACCTCCTCCCCGGCGCAGCGACCATGGATCGCCTTGTCCATTCGACCGACCAGATCCACTTGGCCACCCTGGAGATAGGTCACGGGCAGATCGTTCTGCTCCAGGACCTCGCCACTTGCATCGAGAATGCTGTAGGTCAGGGAAACCATCTTGCCATCGCGAACGACCTGATCGCACATAGACATCGGGCACCTCCTGAGGATCGCAGCGCGATCGCTGGTTGGATGCTTGAAAATGCCGGGTCATCCAAGGCTCGGACGGGAAAGGCTCTCGATCGGCGTTTCCCCTCGGTATGGAGCAACCCAAGAAGAGAGTTTGCCACAAACACGAACGCCCCCGTCGTCTTCAACGGGGGCGTTCGTCGATACCGGCAGACGCTCGGGCGTCCCGCGCGGGATCAGCTCCGCTTCAGCTTGCGCAGCTTCTCGATGGCACGCAGCTGAGCCACCGCCTCGGCCAGCTCGGCCTGGGCCCTGGCGTACTCGAACTCGGCCGTCTGACCGGCGAGGGCCTCCTCGGCGCGCCGCTTGGCCTCGAGCGCCGCGGCCTCGTCCAGATCGTGGGCGCGGATCGCGGTGTCGGCCAGCACGGTCACGACATTGGGCTGAACCTCGAGCATGCCGCCGGAGATATAGAAATGGTCCTGGTTGCCATTCTCGTGCTCGACCCGCACATCACCCGGCTTGAGCCGGCTGATGAAGGCGGTGTGACGCGGTGCGATACCCACCTCGCCCATCTCCGCCGTGGCATAGACCATGGTGGCGGAGCCGGAGTGGATGGCGCCCTCGGCGCTGACGATATCGACGCGGATTGTCATTGCCATGGGAAATCCCCCTTAGCTGGCCATCTTTTCTGCTTTGGCCACCGCTTCTTCGATACCGCCGACCATGTAGAACGCCTGCTCGGGCAGGTGATCGTACTCGCCGTTGACGATCGCCTTGAAGTCCTTGATGGTGTCCTTGACGGACACGAACTTGCCGGGCGCGCCGGTGAAGACCTCGGCCACGAAGAAGGGCTGGGACAGGAAGCGCTGGATCTTGCGCGCGCGGGACACGGTGAGCTTGTCCTCTTCGGAGAGCTCGTCCATGCCCAGGATCGCGATGATGTCCTTGAGCTCCTTGTAGCGCTGCAGGGTACCCTGCACGGCGCGCGCGGTGTCGTAGTGATCGGAACCGACGACGTTGGGATCGAGGATACGGCTGGTGGAGTCCAGCGGATCCACGGCCGGGTAGATGCCCAGCTCGGCGATCTGACGCGAGAGCACCAGGGTCGCGTCCAAGTGCGCGAAGGTGGTGGCCGGCGAGGGGTCGGTCAAGTCGTCCGCGGGCACGTACACCGCCTGGAAGGAGGTGATGGAGCCGGTGCGGGTCGAGGTGATGCGCTCCTGCAGGGCGCCCATCTCGGAGGCCAGGGTCGGCTGGTAGCCCACCGCGGACGGCATACGGCCGAGCAGTGCGGACACCTCGGTTCCAGCCAGGGTGTAACGGTAGATGTTGTCGATGAACATCAGGACGTCACGACCTTCCTCGCGGAAATACTCGGCCATGGTCAGACCGGTCAGGGCGACGCGCAGACGGTTGCCGGGCGGCTCGTTCATCTGGCCGTAGACCAGAGCCACCTTGTCGAGAACGTTCGACTCCTTCATCTCGTGATAGAAGTCGTTACCCTCACGGGTACGCTCGCCGACGCCCGCGAACACCGAATAGCCCGAGTGCTCGACGGCGATGTTGCGGATGAGCTCCATCAGGGTCACGGTCTTGCCGACGCCGGCGCCGCCGAACAGACCGACCTTGCCGCCCTTGACGATCGGCATGATGAGGTCGACGACCTTGATGCCGGTCTCGAGGATCTCGGTGGATGCAGCCTGATCCTCCAGCTTGGGGGCCGGACGGTGGATGGACCAGCGCTCTTCGCTGTCGACCTCGCCCATCTCGTCGATGGCGTTGCCCAGGACGTCCATGATGCGGCCCAGGGTCTTCTGACCCACCGGGACCTGGATGGGAGCGCCCGTCGCGGTGACATCAACGCCGCGCTGCAGACCGTCGGTCGAGCCCATGGCAATACACCGCACCACGCCGTCGCCGAGCTGCTGCTGCACCTCGAGCGTCAGCCCGGTCGACTCGATCTTCAGGGCGTCATAGACCTTGGGCATCTCGCCGCGGGGGAACTGAACGTCCACCACGGCGCCGATGATTTCCACCACGTTACCGGAACTCATAGTCTTTTCCTCTTGTGCCTTGCGGCATCTAGCGATTCTGTCTGGATCTGGTCAAGTATCTGGGGAGCACCCGCAACGGCCGGCGGCGATCAGACCGCGGCGGCACCGCCGACGATCTCGGAGATCTCCTGGGTGATCGCGGCCTGGCGCGCCTTGTTGTAGACGAGCTGCAACTCACCGATGAGGTTGCCGGCATTGTCCGAGGCGGCCTTCATGGCGACCATTCGGGCGGATTGCTCACAGGCGCCGTTCTCGACCACCGCCTGATAGACGAGCGACTCGATATAGCGCGTCAGCAGGGCATCCAGGACCGACTTGGCGTCGGGCTCGTAGATGTAGTCCCAGTGGTAGGGCATGCCGTCGTTCTGCTCGCCGGCGACGAGCGGGACCAGCCGCCGGATGGTCGGCTGCTGGGTCATGGTGTTGACGAATTCGTTGCTGACCACGTAGATGGCGTCGACCTCGCCCGCCTCGAAGGCGTCGAGCATGACCTTGACCGTTCCGATCAGATCCTCGACATGAGGCTTGTCGCCGAGATGGGTCGCCTGGGCCTTGATCTCGCCGCCGAAGCGCTTGAAGAAGCCGAGCGCCTTGGAACCGATGGTGCAGAATACGGGCTCGACGCCCGCCTCGCGCTGCTCCTTGATCTCGGCGATGAGGCGACGGAACAGATTGCTGTTCAGACCGCCGCAGAGCCCACGGTCGGAGGAGACGACGATGTAGCCGACGCGCTTGCGCGGACGCTCCTCCGCCATGAAGGAGTGCCGATACTCGGGCGTGGCCTGGGCCAGATGACTGATGACCTGGAGCATCTTCTCCGCGTAGGGGCGAGAAGCGGACATGCGATCCTGGGCCTTGCGCATCTTGGAGGCCGCAACCATCTGCATGGCCTTGGTGATCTTCTGCGTGCTCTTGATGCTCGCGATCTTGGTGCGGATTTCTTTGGCGCCTGCCATTTTATAGCTCCCAGCCTCCAGCGGCCAGCCACCAGTGGAGTGACTGGAAGCTGCGGAGGTTCAATGCATGACTTGTCAAGACGCACCGCTCACCGGCCACCAGGCTCCCGAGCGCTAGGCTGGAAGCTGGCGGCTGGCGGCTGGCGGCTGCTTTACCAGGTGTTGCTCGACTTGAACGCCTTGATCGCCGCATGCATGGCCTGAGCGATCTCGTCGTCGAAGGCGCCGGTGGAGTCGATCTTGGCGAGCAGCTCGGCCTGAGCCGACTTCATGTAGCTCTGCAGCGCATGCTCGAAGTCCACGACCTTCTTGACGTCCACGTCATCCAGATAGCCTTCGTTCGCGGCGAACAGCGAGATGGCCATCTGGCCGACGCTCATCGGCGAGTACTGCAGCTGTTTCATGAGCTCGGTCACGCGCTCGCCGCGCTGCAGCTGCTTGCGGGTCGCCTCGTCGAGGTCGGAGGCGAACTGCGAGAAGGCCGCCAGCTCGCGGAACTGGGCCAGGGCCAGACGGATACCGCCGCCGAGCTTCTTGATGATCTTGGTCTGGGCCGCGCCGCCGACACGGGACACCGAGAGACCGGCGTTGATGGCCGGACGGATACCCGCGTTGAAGAGGTCGGTTTCCAGGAAGATCTGACCGTCGGTGATGGAGATGACGTTCGTGGGAACGAACGCGGACACGTCGCCGGCCTGGGTCTCGATGATGGGTAGCGCGGTCAGCGAGCCGGTCTTGCCCTTGACCTTGCCGTCGGTCATCTTCTCGACGTAGTCGGCGTTGACGCGCGCGGCGCGCTCGAGCAGACGCGAGTGCAGGTAGAAGACGTCACCCGGATAGGCCTCGCGACCCGGCGGACGACGCAGCAGCAGGGAAACCTGACGATAGGCCCAGGCCTGCTTGGTGAGGTCGTCGTAGACGATCAGCGCGTCTTCGCCCTTGTCGCGGAAGTACTCGCCCATGGCGCAGCCGGCATAGGGGGCCAGGAACTGCATGGCCGCAGACTCGGCCGCCGGAGCGGAGACGACGATGGTGTGATCCATGGCGCCGTGCTCTTCGAGCTTGCGCACGATGGAGGCAACCGAGGAGTTCTTCTGGCCGACGGCGACGTAGATACACTTAACGCCGGTGCCCTTCTGGTTGATGATGGCGTCGATGGCGACGGCGGTCTTACCGGTCTGACGGTCGCCGATGATCAGCTCGCGCTGGCCGCGACCGACCGGCACCATGGCATCGATGGCCTTGAGGCCGGTCTGCACCGGCTGGTCGACCGACTGACGGGCGATGACGCCGGGGGCGACCTTCTCGATCGGAGAGGTCGCGGCGGCCTCGATCGGACCCTTGCCGTCCATGGGGTTGCCCAGGGCGTCGACGACGCGGCCGAGCAGACCCTCACCGACCGGAACTTCCAGAACTCGACCGGTGCAACGAACCCAATCGCCCTCGGTGAGGTGGGTGTAGTCGCCCAGGACGACCGCACCGACCGAGTCGCGTTCCAGGTTCAGCGCCAGGCCGAAGGTATTGCCCGGGAACTCGAGCATCTCGTAGTACTGCGCGTCGGACAGCCCGTGGATGCGGACGATGCCGTCGGTCAGACTGACGATGCTACCCTCGGTGCGGGCCTCGGTCTGAAGGTCGAATGTCTCGATCTTCTGTTTGATGAGATCGCTGATCTCGGATGGATTCAGTTGCATGGCGGTGTCCAGTTCAGAATTGCAAAGCGTTGGCGAGTTGCTTGATCTTGCCGCGGACGGAATCGTCGATCACCAGATCCCCGGCGCGAATCTCGATTCCGCCGAGCAGGGCGCTGTCCGTCTCGACCGTCAGCTCGACCTGATCGCCGAAGCGCTGCGCCAGTGCGGCAGCGAGCGCTTCCTGTTGATCGCTCCCGATCTCGAACGCGCTGCGGATCGAGACCTGCCGCACGCCCTGATCGGCGACGCGGCGTTCCTCGAACAGTCGCGCGATCTCGGAAACGGCCGCCAGACGCGCGTTCTGGGCAAGCAACCGCAGGAGATTGCCGACCTCGGCGGGCAGCCCATCACCACAGACATCGAGGATGAGCTCGCGGATACGCTCCCGCGGCACGGTCGGGTTACTGATTTGAGCGGCCAACTGCGGATCCGCCGTCACCGCTGTCAGCAGCGCCAGCGCCTCGGACCAGGCATCGATCTGCCCGGTTTCCTTAGCGCGCTCGAAGACCGCCTCGGCATAGGGCCGCGCGATGGTGGTGATATCTCCGGCCATGGTATTCCCTAGAGCTGCTTGGCGAAGTCGTCGACGATCGCGCGATGCGTATCGACGTCGATCTCTTTTTGGAGGATCTTCTCGGCGGCAGCCATGGCCAGCGCCGCGACCCGCTCGCGCAGCTCCTCGCGTGCACGGTTGGTCTCGCGCTCGATCTCGGCCTGGGCCGCGGCGACCAGACGCTCACCCTCGGTGCGCGCATCGGTCTTGGCCTCTTCGACGATGTCGGTCGCCCGCTTCTGGGCCTGGCCGACGATATCGGCGGCCTGGACCTTGGCCTCTTTCATGAGCTCGAGCGCGCGCTGCTCACCGAGAGCCTGCTCCTGATGGCCACGTTCGGCGGCGGCGAGACCTTCGGCGATCTTGGCCTTGCGCTCTGCCATCGCCTTGACGATGGGCGGCCAGACATACTTCATACAGAACCCGACGAACACCGCGAAGGTGATCATCTGGGCGAACAGAGTCAGATTGATATTCATAGCGTTGCCTCGTGCCTTAACCTCGAACCTCGTCAGGATGACAGGCGAGTGATCCCGACCCCGGTGGGAGCCGGAGGATCCGCTATCAGGCAGCGAACATCAGATACAGACCCATGGCGATCGCGATGACCGGCAGCGCGTCGACCAGACCCATGACGATGAAGAACTGGGTGCGGAGCATCGGGATCAGCTCGGGCTGACGCGCGGCGCCTTCGAGGAAACGGCCGCCCAGGATACCGATACCAACGCCGGCACCGACGGCACCGAGACCCAGCATCAGACCAGCGCCGATGAATTTGATGGCCATAGCAAATGCTTGTGCGACTTCGAGTTCCATGAGTTCCCCCAGGGGTAAAGTTTTCGACGGATTAGGTCGGTTGAAAGAAAAACGGTTGAATGAACGACGTACGACGGCCTAGGCGATCAATGATGCTGATGGGCCATGTCGAGATAGACGATGGTCAGCACCATGAAGATGAACGCCTGGAGCGTAATGATCAGGATGTGGAAGACGGCCCAAACGAATTGCAGCAGTCCAGCCGTACCTGCAAGCACGATCCCACCGCCGTAGAGCAGGGCGATCAGGATGAAGATCATCTCGCCGGCATACATGTTGCCGAAGAGTCGCAGGGCCAGCGAGACCGGCTTGGACAGTAGACTGATGCCTTCCAGAATGAGGTTGGCCGGCATGCCCCACTTACCGAATGGCTGCAGCGTCAACTCACCCAGGAAACCACCGACACCCTTCATCTTGATGCTGTAGTAGAGCACCAGGAAGAAGACCGTCAACGCCATACCGAAGGTCGCATTGGGATCGGTCGTCGGCACCACCTTGAGATAGACGTGGTGCGGATCGGCACCCAAGGTCGCCATGAACTGGCCGAACATATAGGGAATGAGGTCGACTGGGAGCAGGTCCATCAGATTCATGAGGAAGACCCAGGCGAAGATGGTCAGCGCCAGGGGCGCGACCATGGCGTTCTTGCCGCTGAAGGAGCCGCGAACGTTGTCCTCGACGAAGTCGACGATCCATTCGACGAAGTTCTGCGCGGCACCCGGCACGCCGGCCGAGACCTTTTCGGCGACGCCCTTGAAGAACCAGAGGAAGAGACCGCCTAGCAGGATGGAGAAGAAGAGGGTATCGACGTTGATCGCCCAGAAACCCATAGCGGCGGCGCCGGCACTGTCGTGCGCGAAGCCCAAACCATGCTCCGGATGATAGCCAAACGTCAGATTGGTGAGATGGTGCTGGATGTATTCTTGGGAAGTCATCAGTTCAGAAGAACTCATCGATCATCTCTCACTTCGTGGTTCGATTGCCGAGTTGGGCGGCTATCAGGGTTGGTATGACCTGGACCATGAAATAGGCACCAAGCAGCGCTGGTACGTTCAGCCCGTCGAGCACCGCGTAAGCGACCCCGAAAGCGCCGAGCACGAATACGATCTTCACGGTTTCGGCGCTGTAAAAACGCAAAACCAGCCTCTCGGGCTGCTGGGCGCGATAACCGCGAAAGACCCAAGCCGCGAGCAAGGCATTAGCCAACAGGCAAATTCCGGCTCCAATCAGGGCCGAAAGCGCAACTGATCCACCAAACGGCAAAGCAAACACTACGATAGCCAGGCCGAAGATCGCTTGTACTCGGAGGATCTTTCCGGCCCGGAACGCGTCTGGCTGTTGCATCAGATCGTCGTGGGTGGGGCGAGCAAGCTGTTCACCGGGCGCGAAGTATAAGGGCTTACGGATATAGGGTCAACGCAACTCATACAATTTGATACGGTCATCGATCGATTTTCTATTGGGGATTTCCGAGGAATTACGGGCAGATGACGAGGCCGCATCCATCCCTAGCCGGAACCCGAGTTCGGCCGAGTAAGTACACGCCGATCGGCAGATCACTTGATATGGGCGAGAATGCCATCCAGCTCGTCCAGATTGTTATAGGCGATGACGAGCTTGCCCGAGCCGCGGCTGCCATGCTGGATCTGGACGCTGGCACCCAGACGGTCGGTGAGGTCCGACTGCAGACGCCGGATGTCCGGATCGAGCTCCGGCTGACTCCGGGCCGTCTCCTCGGCCTCCCCGGCCTGCTGCAGACGGCGGACCAGCTTCTCCGTCTCGCGCACCGAGAGCCCCGCCGCCACCACGGAGCGCGCGGCCTGACTCTGGGCCGCCCCCTTGAGGCCCAGGAGCGCCCGCGCGTGCCCCATCTCCAGACGCGACTGCTCGACATAGTCCTTGACGTCCGGGTTCAGCTCTTGGAGCCGCAGCAGGTTGGTCACCATGGTGCGCGACTTGCCGACCGCCTCGGCGACCTGCTGGTGCGTGAGCCCGAATTCGGAGATGAGACGCTCGAGCGCGCCGGACTCCTCGAGCGGATTCAGGTCCGCGCGCTGGATGTTCTCGATCAGACCGATCGCCAGCGCGGTCGGCTCGTCGACCTCGCGGATGACGACCGGGATCTCGGCCAGCCCGGCCTGCTGACAGGCACGCCAGCGGCGCTCGCCGGCGATGATCTCGTAGCGCTGCGGACCGGCCGGCGAGCCGGGAACGGGACGGACCACGATTGGCTGGATGACGCCCTGGGCGACGATGGAATCGGCCAGTTCGCGCAAGGCGTCCGGGTCGAAATCGCGGCGCGGCTGATAGCGGCCGCGCTGAATGAACTCCAGCGGCAGATGGGTCACGCGATCCGAACCGGCCTCGGCCGGGGCATCCGCGCCAGAGGCATCCTCCGCGCCGGGCACGGCCACCGCCGGAGCGCGGGCGGCGCCCAGCAGCGCGTCGAGACCGCGCCCCAGACCCTTCTTCTTCGGTGATGTCTTCTGCTCGATATCCATTCGTTGCGGCGTCAGGCGGCCTGTTGTCGTTTGTCCAGACGGCGCAGCACCTCGCCGGCCAGGGCCAGATAGGCGATCGCCCCCTTGGATTGAGGGTCGTAGAGCAGGGCCGACTGACCGTGACTGGGCGCCTCGGCGAGACGCACGTTGCGCGGAATGATGGTGCGGTACACCTGATCCTTGAAGTGGGTGATGAGCTGGGTCGAGACCTGATTGGCCAGGTTGTTGCGCGGGTCGTGCATGGTCCGCAGGATGCCCTCGATGCAGAGCGCGGGATTGCGGCTCTCGCGGATCTGCTCGATGGTGTCCAGCAGCGACGAGAGACCTTCGAGGGCGTAGTACTCGCACTGTAGCGGGATCAGCACCCCGCGCGCGGCGACCAGCGCATTGACCGTCAGCATGTTGAGCGAGGGCGGACAATCGATGACGACCAGCTCGTAGGCCTCGGCCGCGCTCGCCAACACCTTGGACAGACGGCGCTCGCGGTCGGGCGAATCGATCAGACCGATCTCGGCGGCCGTGAGGTCGGCGTTCGACGGCAGCAGGTCGAAGCCGGGCGAGGGCTCGGTGACGCGCTGGATGCAGTCCGCGATGGGAATCTCGGTCAGGAGCAGGTCGCAGGAGGTGTAGTCCAGGGTGTGCTTGTCGATCCCGCACCCCATGGTGGCGTTGCCCTGCGGATCCAGGTCCACGAGCAGGACGCGGCGCTTCATGGCAGCCAGGGAGGCGGCCAGATTGACCGCCGTGGTCGTCTTGCCGACCCCGCCTTTCTGATTGGCGATCGCAATGATGTTGGCCATGGTCGGCTCAATCGCTCCGGATTTCGATCAAATGACGCGGGACATCGAGGAAGGGCACGCCCAGACGGTGGATCTCCACGACCGCCGACGGCAGACCCGCAGTCTCGATCCGTTCGTCCGGCTGACGGCCTTTCATGAGCAGCAACCGGCCGGGATTCGCAAGCAATGCGGCGTTCGGGGCGCTCAGAATCTCCTCGGCCGCGACCGCGCGGCTGACAATGGTACTGAATTTTTGCCCGGGCCGGTACGTCTCGATGCGCGACTGGACCGGCTCGACGTTCGCGAGCCCCAGGTCCAGCACCGCCTGGCGCACGAAACGCACCTTCTTGTTATTGCTGTCGAGCAGCCAGAAACGCCGCTCCGGCGCCATGATGGCGAGCGGCAGACCCGGCAGACCGGCCCCGGTCCCGATATCGAGCACCGAGTCGCCGAACAGGAAGGGCAGCACCGCCAGACTGTCGAGCAGATGCTTGGAGACCATCTCCAGCGGATCGCGCACGGCCGTGAGGTTGTAGGCCTTGTTCCAGCGCACGAGCAGACCGATGAAGGCCATGAGCCGCTCCTGCTGCTCAGGACTGCATACCAGCTCCAATGCCTCGATGCCCTGGCCCAACCTTTCCTCGATGCCGCTCCGCACGGACGCGCCAAGAGGATCCAGAGAAATATTCAAACGATACACCCTATGATCAAAGGCGGAACTATACGATAAAGCCCGGCCGACACATCAATCGCAGCACATCGTTGAAGGAACATGATCAAGCTCATCGCCAAAGTCATCCTCTTCCTCGTCGCCCTGAGCGCCATCGGCGTGCTCTGGCAGCGCGCGCAACTCACGACCCTGGCCCTGACCCGCATCGACCCGGTTCCCGAGACCCGCCAGCTGGTCGAGCAGGAGCGCTACGCCGAGGCGGCCGACTATCTCGGCTTCTTCATGGACTATCCCTACGTCCAGTCCGATCCGGCCGCGCAAACCTTGCACCGGGAGATCGAAGCGGTCCGCGGGAGCCTGGACTACAAGGCCGGCAAGCTCGGCGAAGGGCTGCTGTCGGGCACCAGCGACGAGACCATCGGTCAGGCCGCCGGGGTGGCGACCGACCTCTTCGTCATCGGCGACCTGCGCGACCTCGCCGAGCAGGGGACCAAGTGGTGGCATGAGGAGGAGACGGACGAGGTGATCGTCGCCCTGGCGACCATCGGCGTGGCGGCCAGCGCGGCACAGCTAGCCACCGGGGCAGCGACCCTCGGCACGGCGGGCGCCGCCTCTCCGAGCCTGGCCGCCGCGACCGCCGTCAAGGGCGGATCGGCCGTTCTCAAGAGCGCGCACAAGCTCGGCAAACTGCCCTCCTGGCTGGGCAAGAGGCTCGTCGAGGAGGCCAAGATAGTCAAGAAGACCCGCTCGCTGGATTCGGTGAAGGATGTGTTCGGCGACGTCTATACCCTGGCCAGGACACGCGGCGGACTGACACTGCTCAGCCACACCCGCGACGCCGCCTCGCTCACACGCATGGCGCGTTTCGCCGAGGCATTCGGCCAGCACAGCGCGATCCTGTACCGCATTGGCGGCGAGACGATCGTCACGACCGCCGAACGCGCCGGCGCTCTCGGCCGCGACGCCGTCAGACTGGCCGCGACCTTCGGTCTAGGCGGACTGCGCACCCTCGACAGAATCGGCGCGGTCACCTTCGTCAAGTATTCGGCCCGCGCCGCCAAGATCGGCTACAAGGGCGATCTGATCCGGCTCATCGCCCGCTGGCTGACACGGATTCCAACCTGGACGCTCTATGGCCTGGCCGGGCTGGGCATCGGGGTCTGGGTTCCGTGGCGACGGCTCGGCGGCCGGTCGGGACACCGCATGGCGCCGACATCACGGGCGCCGCTGGTCTCTGCTTGACCAGGGCGCACGAGGATTTGGCGAAAAGGGCACCAGACGGTTAGAGTTCGCTGGCATGAACGACCGCAGCGAACACCCAGCCGCGTCGCCATCCGGCGTGCGCCTGATCGCATCCGCCGACACCTGGATCGAGGGCGAGGCCCTGCGCCAACTGGAGCAGACTGCCGCATTGCCCGGAATGCGCGCCGCCGTCGGATTACCCGACCTACACCCCGGCAAGGGCTATCCCATCGGCGCCGCCTTCCTCTCCGAGAACATCTATCCCGCCCTGGTCGGCAACGACATCGGCTGCGGCATGGCGCTGTGGCAGACGGACCTGGCCACCCGCAAGCTCAAACCCGAGCGCGCCGTCGCGCGCCTGCAGGGGCTCGAAGGCCCCTGGGACGGGGATCTGGATGCCTGGCGTGGCGAGCAGGACCTCGAATCGACCGATTTCGACAGCGCGCTCGGCACCATCGGCGGGGGCAACCACTTCGCAGAACTTCAGACGGTCGCCGAGATCCTGGATCGCGACGCCTTCAGCGCGCTGAATCTGGACGCCGAACAACTGCTGCTCCTGGTCCACAGCGGCTCGCGCGGACTGGGCGAGTCCATCCTGCGTACCCTGATCGAGCAGCAGGGACACCAGGGACTGGATCCCGCCTCGGACGCCGCCCAGGCGTATCTCGCCCGCCATGATCGTGCCTTGGACTGGGCCAAAGCCAACCGCCGGCTGATCGCCGCGCGTCTCCTCGACGCACTGGGCGCGGAGGCCGAACCGCGCCTGGATGTCTGGCACAACCTGGTTCACCCGCTCGACTGGTCCGGAGAGCGGCTGTGGCTGCACCGCAAGGGCGCCGCACCGGCCGACCAAGGCCCGGTGGTCATTCCCGGGTCGCGCGGAACCCTCTCCTATCTGGTCCAACCGAGCCCCGATTGCGACGCCAGTCTGCGCTCGCTCGCCCATGGTGCCGGGCGCAAATGGAAACGCGGCGAGGCGCGCGGCCGCCTCAGCGCCCGTCAGCGCCCGGACGATCTGCTCACCACCGCGCTCGGCGGACGGGTCGTCTGCGAGGACAAGGAACTGCTCTACGACGAGGCTCCCGAGGCATACAAGGGCATCGACCGCGTGGTCGCCGACCTGGTCGAGGCGGGGCTCTGCCACATCATTGCCACCCTGCGCCCAGTGCTGACCTATAAGGTGCGTCGTCCGGCCCACAAACAGCCGGGCCACCGCAAGCCCCAGCGACGCCGCGCGTGACCGACCCGACCCTCTGGCTGCAGATCTCCGCCGGACGTTGTCCGGCCGAATGCGAATGGGTGGTCGGCCGGCTTGCCCCGCGTCTGACCGAAGAGTTGCGATCCAGAGGACTCGCGGTCGAGGAGATCGACCGCACACCAGGGGCGCATCGCGGCGATGCCCGCTCCGTGCTGCTGCGGATCGGCGGCCCGAAGGTCGACGCCGGCATTGCCGACTGGCTGGGGACCATTCAATGGACCGGGACCAGCCCCTATCGCCCGCGTCACCAGCGCCGCAACTGGTTCGTCAGCGTCGCCGCCTTCGCGGAACCCAGCACCGAGACCTGGAACCCCCAGGATCTGCGCATCGAAACCCTGCGCGCGAGCGGTCCCGGCGGCCAGCATGTCAACCGCACCGAGAGCGCCGTGCGCATCACCCATCTCCCGAGCGGCCTGAGCAGCTTGGCCCAGGAGGAACGCTCGCAGCATCTCAATCGCAGACTGGCACTCGCCCGGCTCGCGGCCCTCTTCGCCGAGCGCGACCAGGACCAAACCCAGGCCGCCGAGGACCAGCGCTGGCGACAGCACACCCAACTCGAACGCGGCAATGCGGTGCGGGTCTATCGCGGCATCGACTGGAAACGCATGCGCTGAGCGCGTGCGGCTCCTCGAAACGCATACGCTTTGGAACGACCCTGGCACGCCTTCGCCTTATAGACGGTCTGGACAGATCACCATGGACACAGCCACCTTGGGGTCACGACGATGGGCGAAGCGAGAGTCACGACCAAAATCCGCAATTTCGTCGATGTCGCGCTTGCCGAGCGTCACGTGGGAAGCCTCGATCAGGTCCCCATGCGCCAGCGCGATTGCCTGGTGGACACGGGCGCACTCATGGTGCTCTTGCGCCCGAGGATGAGGTCGGCAAGCGCGGGGTGGACGGGTATCGTCACCTATGCCGACGATCGCCGCGAGGAATCGCCCGCAGCACGTGGATACCTGCCGTTCGGCGTGTTTCAAAAGGTGACACAAGCGCCCCAAGAGTTGACGCCCGTCTCATTGGTGCGAGCGACTTCTGCACGCGGGAAGCCGTCACCGAACGCTCGTTGGCCGAACGACCGCAAAGGACGCTTTGCTGACACTGGCGGGCACGCTCCGGATCTGCCCGGCCATGAACCCTGATCCTCACGTTGCGATCCGACCAAAAGCGTCAGCAACACAAGGAAAAGCGAACCTACGGACGGTTACCGTGAAGAATGCGCTGCGCAGGAGACAAACTGACCCTGACCGCCGGGCGGCCTCACAAGTGCGCGGCCTCGCTCAACTGAGAAGTTTACGGAAAGTCGCGATCGGAGCGATGAGCTGGAGCGGATTGGAGTCGAAGGCCGTGAATCCGTGGTGGCGATAGAAGGTTGCTGCCTCGTCGTCCTTGGCATCGACCACCAGGGCAAAGACTGCGATTTCCGAGCGTAGGGCGCGCATCGCCGCGTTGAGTAGGAGCGCACCCCCGAGTCCGCAGCCCTGGAAGCGCTGATCGATGGCAAATCGCCCGATGCGGGCCGCCGGTACCGAGGGGTAATGGGGCAGTCGGCCTGCGACCTCGGGGGGAAGATCGGAGACCGGAACATCGGCTGCCGACAGCGTGTAGTAGCCCGCGATCCGTCCAGTGGCCTTATCCAGCGCTACGTAGCAGACGCTGACCCGGCGGCGCACATCCTGGCTGGCCTGGGCCTTGAGGTAACGATCCAACGGCTCGCTGCCGCAGCAAAAGTCCGAGCGATCCTCTTTGCCGAGAAGCCCGATCTCGAAGGGGCGATCCGTCATGGTTGACCGATCAGTGCCTCATGAGCGGCACGCGCGCGCGCCAAAGCAGGCGTCGGCTGCGGGGGATTCAGCAACAGCTCCACGAAACGGCGTTGGTCCTCGACGGACAAGCGTACCGTCGACGCCTCCTCCAAGGTCCTGCGTGCCGCCGTCTCTGCCGCAGCGACGACGAACTCGCTCACCGAGCTGCCTTGCAGCTCTGCGGCCCGCTGTACCAGGACGAGGGTATCCGGTTTGACCCGGGCCTCGATACGTTTGGACTTTGCCTTCATCGTCGTCTCGCTCTATGAACATGATGAAATTGTACGGTAAAAGCCCCGTACATAGCGAGAGTGCTCAACGATCCCTTCGCTGTAGTTTCGCAAGCCCGTGCTGTGATCGCGGTTCGCGAAAACGACTGTTTCTGCGAGATCTTGAATCTCAGAAGAGGCGCGCTCAGCGGACGCTCAGGTCGGATGAGCCAGTGACCGGTCCTGGGACAAGGCCGACGCATTCAGACCGCCATTGGCAGCCTCTTTCGCTCGGTCAGGCTCTCGCAAGGGCCGAGACCACCGATGCGCCTCAGGCGCCCCCCAACTAGCCGGCCTGTCGCTTGAGATGGATGAGTAAGAGCGACACCGCCGCCGGAGTCACGCCTGGGATGCGCGCCGCCTGACCCACGGTTGTCGGTCGAACCCGATTGAATTTCTCGCGCACCTCGACCGAGAGCCCCCGCACCTGATCGAAATCGAAGTCGTCGGGCAGCACCTTGGCCTCCTGCTCGCGCTGACGCTCGATCTCGGCGCGCTGTCGGGCGATGTAGCCGTCGTAGCGCGACTGGATCTCCAGTTGCTCGGCGACCTCGGGCGCCAGCGGCTCGGGCGGATCGCCGATCAGCGCCCGGATGCCGGCATGATCGACGTTCGGACGCGCCAGCAGGTCCAGCGCCCGCGACTCGCGGCGCAGCGGCTCGCCGAGCACCCGGGCGGCGAGGGACTGATCGAGCGTCTCGGGCCGCACCCAGGTGTCACGCAGTCGCTGCCGCTCGCGCTCGATCGACTCGCGCTTGCCCTCGAAGAACCGCCATTGCTCCTCGCCGACCAGCCCCAGATCCCGCCCGACCTCGGTCAGGCGCAGATCGGCATTGTCTTCGCGAAGCATGAGCCGGTACTCAGCACGGCTGGTGAACATGCGGTAGGGTTCGTTGGTCCCACGGGTGATGAGATCGTCGACCATGACGCCGATGTAGGCCTGATCGCGATAGGGCGACCAGGGCTCGCGCCCCTGGACCTGGAGCGCCGCGTTGGCACCGGCGAGCAGTCCCTGGGCGGCAGCCTCCTCGTAGCCGGTGGTGCCGTTGATCTGTCCGGCGAAGAAGAGTCCCTGGACGAAGCGGGTCTCCAAGGAAGGCTTGAGATCGCGCGGATCGAAGAAGTCGTATTCGATCGCGTAGCCGGGCCGGGTCAGATGGGCCTGCTCGAAGCCGACGATGGAGCGCACCAGCGCCTCCTGGATGTCGTAGGGCAGGCTGGTGGAGATGCCGTTGGGATAGACCTCGTGGGTGGTGAGCCCCTCGGGTTCGACGAAGATCTGATGCGAGCTCTTGTCGGCGAAACGGACGATCTTGTCCTCGATCGAGGGACAGTAGCGCGGCCCCACACCCTCGATCACGCCGGTGAAGAGCGGCGAGCGCGACAGCCCGGAGCGGATGATCTCGTGCGTGCGCTCGCTGGTATGGGTGATGTGGCAGCTGACCTGACGCGGATGGTCCTCCGCACGGCCCATGAAGGAGAAGACCGGGACCGGATCGTCGCCGGGCTGTTCGGTCATGCGGCCGAAGTCGATGCTGCGGGCGTCGATGCGCGGCGGGGTGCCCGTTTTGAGACGTTCGACACGAAATGGCAGCTCGCGCAGCCGCTTGGCCAGCGCATTGGACGGTGGATCGCCCGCGCGACCGCCCTCATAGTTGGAGAGACCCACATGGATACGACCGCCGAGGAAGGTCCCGACCGTCAGCACCACGGCGGGAGCCATGAAGCGCAGCCCCATCTGGGTCTGGACGCCGACGACGCGATCCTGCTCGACGATGAGGTCGTCGACCGCCTGCTGGAAGATCGAGAGCCCAGGCTGATTCTCCACCGCCGAACGCACGGCCGCCTTGTAGAGCAGACGGTCCGCCTGGGCGCGAGTGGCACGCACGGCCGCGCCCTTGCTGGCATTGAGGATGCGGAACTGGATTCCGCCCCGATCGGCGGCACGCCCCATGAGCCCGCCGAGCGCGTCGATCTCCTTGACCAGATGCCCCTTGCCGATGCCGCCGATCGCCGGGTTGCAGCTCATCTGACCGATGGTCTCGATGTTCTGGGTGAGCAGCAATGTGCGGGCGCCGCAACGCGCCGCAGCCAGTGCCGCCTCGGTCCCGGCGTGGCCGCCGCCGACGACCAGGACATCGTATCGATCGCTCGCAAACATGAGAGGGAACCCGCTTCAGTGAAGCCTTTCAGTCTAACCCAAATCGATGACCGCGTCGGAGTGTCCCGACCACTCGACGACGGGATATTTCCCATCGCCCCCTGCGGGCGCGAGCCGAGCGGAGCCAAGCATCCATGAGCCTCACCCAACGCCAATTCACGCCGCGCGCCAATCTGGCCGAGACCATCCTCGACCGAGCGCGCACCGTCATCCTCGGCAAGGACCGGGAGCTCCGGCTCGCGCTCGCCTGTCTGCTGGCGCGCGGCCATCTGCTGATCGAGGATCTGCCCGGCGTCGGCAAGACCACCCTAGCCCACCTGCTGGCGCGCCTGCTGGGTCTGGACTATTCGCGCATCCAGTTCACCAGCGACCTGCTGCCGGCGGACGTCATCGGGGTCTCGGTCTACGACCGCGCGAGCGAGGGCTTCCGCTTCCACCAAGGGCCGATCTTCTCGCAGCTGGTCCTGGCCGACGAGATCAACCGGGCGACGCCAAAGGCCCAGAGCGCGCTCCTGGAGGCGATGGAGGAGCGCCAGGTCACGGTCGAGGGCGAGACCCGTCCGCTACCCGAGCCCTTCTTCGTCATCGCCACCCAGAACCCCCTGTTCCAGGTCGGCACCTTTCCGCTGCCCGAGTCCCAGCTCGACCGCTTCCTGATGCGCATCCATCTCGGCTACCCGGACGCCGAGCAGGAGAAGACATTGCTCGCGGGCGAGGACCGCCGCGCCATGGTCGCCCGTCAGGCACCGGCGCTCGACAACGCCCAGTTGATCGCGCTCCAGGACGCGGTGTCGGAGGTCCATGCGGCGCGCCCCGTAATCGACTATGTGCACGCCATCCTCCAGTTCACCCGCGGCTCCGAGCGTTTCGCCTTCGGGCTCTCGCCCCGGGCCGGTCTCGGCATGCTGCACGCCGCCAAGGCCTGGGCCATGATGGCCGATCGCGACTACGTGATCCCGGAGGACGTGCAGGCGGTACTGTCATCCTGCGCCGTTCACCGCCTGACCTCGGGCACCTCGGGACAAGGGGTCGGCGAGAACGAGATCGCGACCCATATCCTCGAACAGGTTCCGGTGTGACCCTTCGAGAGCGGGCGGCAGCCCGCATCCGCCGCGGCTTCGAGGGACTGCTGCGCCGGGTGCCGTGCGACCCGGACGGGGTGGCGCGGGTACGGGCACGACAGATCTACATCCTGCCGACCAGAACCGGGATGCTCTACGCCAGCGTGCTCATGCTGATGCTGCTGGGGTCGCTCAACTATCAGAACAACCTGGGCCTGCTCTTCACCTTCTTCCTCGCCTCGGTCGGCGTGGTGGCCATGCATCATGCCTGGTTCGACCTGCTCGGACTCGCCGTGCAGATTCGAAGCGGGGCGCCCGTCTTCGCCGGAGAGACGGCCCAGTTCGAGGTCTCGCTGCGATCGGAACGTCCACGCTACGACATCCGCGTCCTCAAGGATCGCCAGGGACCCGAACCGCAATACATCCCGCCAGGGGATCGGCGCTCGGTCCATCTCCCGCTCGCGACCCGCAGCCGGGGACCGCTGCGGCTCGTGGATCTGACCATCGAGACCCGCCATCCCATGGGACTCTTCCGCGCCTGGTGCCACATCGCCACGGACGCGACGACGCTCGTCTATCCTCAACCCGCCGCTCAGGCCCCGCCGCCCGCCTCGGACGCCGGAGACGAGCGACGCCCGCATCGTCATCGTGGCGAGGGCGCCGAGGACTATCAGGGATCGCGCGGCTACCGGCCGGGAGACTCGCCGCGTCATGTCGACTGGAAGGCATTCGCCCGCGAGCGCGGCTTGCAGGTCAAGCTCTACGCTGGCGACCAGGGGCAGGAGATCTGGCTCGACTGGTCGCACCTCGGCGCGACGGACACCGAGACGCGCCTGAGTCTGCTGGCACGCCAGGTACTGGACGCCGCCGGCGCCCGGATCCGTTTCGGTCTGCGCCTGCCCGGTGCCGTCGAGGGACTCGATCGTGGGGCGGCCCACACCCAGCGCTGCCTGAGCCGGCTGGCGCTGTACGGATACGAGTAGAGACGCGATATGGCCAAGACGAAGACCATTCCACCGCATGAGCGCCCGGAACAGGGCCAGGTGCTCTGGACCAGCCTGCTGGTGATCGCCGCCGGGCTGCCTCTCACGTCCTATCTGGATTGGCAGATCCGCGTCTTCCTCGGCCTGGTGATCGCGGTGCGGCTCGCCAGCCTGCGCTGGCCGGCCGCCCTCCCCGGAGGGGCACTGCGCGCACTGCTCACCGTCGCCGGCGTCGCCAACTGTCTACACGCCAACCACACCCTGGTCGGACAGGACGGCGGGACCGCGCTCCTGACCACCATGCTGGCGCTCAAGCTGTTGGAGCTGAAGACCCGGCGCGACCTGCGTCTGACCCTCATCCTGATCGGCTTCCTGATCGTCGCCCAGTTCCTCTTCGACCAGGCATTCGGCCTGGCCGTCTATCTCGCCCTGGTCGCACTGGGACTGGTCGCGCTGCTGATCGATCTCAATGGGGGGCTCGAAGACCGCCGGCTACGCTCGGCGATCGCGGTCGGAGCACGACTCTCGCTCCAGGCGGTTCCGCTGACACTGGTGCTCTTCCTGCTGTTCCCGCGACTGACCGCACCGCTCTGGAACCTTGGCCTCGACGACAGCGAACGCGGCCGGATGGGGATGTCGGACACCATGGAGCCGGGCCGCATCAGCGAACTGGTCATCAACGGCGAACTCGCCTTCCGGGTGCGCTTCGACGGCCAGCCGCCGGCCTCGGACGCGCGCTATTGGCGCGGCCCGGTGCTGTGGGCGATGGACGGACGACGCTGGTCGCCCGGCAACCCGCCGGCGAATACCACCAAGCAAGACCCGCTGCTGGAGTCGGGGGAAACGCTGGACTACGAGGTGCTGCTCGAGGAAACCAACCAGAAATGGCTGTTCGCGCTCGACGTGCCGGTGAGTGCGCCCGAGAACGCATTCATCGCCGACGATCTACAGCTCGTCTCGCGCGAGCGCATCAACGGTATCAAACGCTACCGGGTGCGATCCGCGCTCGACTATCGCACCGCGATGCCAGGAGCGGCACGGCGCGACTATGGGCTGCAGCTTCCGCCCAACATCACCCAGCGCATGCGCGATCTGGTCGCCGACTGGCGCGCTCGGTCCAACGGCGACTGGGACCTGGTGCGGCACGGGCTCGACTATCTGAACCGTGAGGAATTCCACTACACCTTGCAGCCGCCGGCCCTGGGCGCGAATCCGGCGGACGAGTTCCTGTTCGAGACCCGCCGTGGATTCTGCGAGCACTATGCCAGCGCCTTCGCCCTACTGATGCGCATCGCCGGCATCCCGTCGCGAATCGTGCTGGGCTATCTCGGTGGAGAGCAGAACCGGTTCGGGGACTACTGGGCGGTCTGGCAGTCCGACGCCCATGCCTGGGTCGAGGTACTGATCGACGGACGCGGCTGGGTCCGGGTGGACCCGACCTCCGCCATCGATCCGTCCCGCGTCGACAACCGAGGCGCCACCCGTCTGCTCGGAGCGGCCTCCTCGATCCGCTTCGACCTCCACGAGGCCGACCGGCTGGCACGCCTGGTCAAGGGCCTGCGGCTCTTCGCCGACAGCCTGGACGCGGCCTGGCAGAACTGGGTGCTGGACTTCTCGCTCGAAGACCAATATGCCTTGCTCGACCGCTTCGGGCTCGCCGACCTGGGCGAGTACGGCATCGCCGGACTCATGATCCTGGCGGCCTCGCTGTCGCTGGGACTGGTGATGCTCGCCATGCTGCGCGGCGAGCGTCGGCTCGATCCGCTCGACGCCCAGTACCAGCGCTTCTGCCAGCGACTTTCCCGCGCCGGACTGCCGCGCAGCCCCCATGAGGGTCCCAGCGACTACGGCCGGCGGGTGGCCCATCAGCGCCCCGACCTGGCGGCAAGCGTGGGCCGATTCCTCGCCCTCTATATCAAGGCCCGGTTCGGTCGAACGGAACAGAAAACGGCGGCCGACCGGCTCCGTCGCCTACTGCGCGGCTTCAGACCCAAACCCCGCCACTGACCGGAAAACAGCTGCCCCGACATCCAAGCCTTCGGGCATCTTCCAAACAGGGAAACGGCGACATGCCGGACACCGGCTTGTTGCCCCGTCCCGTCTCGCCGATACTGGTGTCGAGCACCCCAGGGAGTTTCATGACATGCCGCTTCCCTTGCGCAACCCGGACCGGCACACCTACGCCGACTATCTCGGATGGCCCGAGGATCAACGCTTCGAGCTGATCGAGGGTGTGGCGTACGCCATGGCGCCCACGCCGACCAGACAGCACCAGCGGCTCGTCGGCGAGCTTTTCCGAGTCATTGCCGACGCCTTGGAGGGAAGCGGCTGCGAGGTCAATATCGCACCCTTCGATGTCCGTCTCCCGGAGGGGGACGAAGCGGACGGGGACATCGACACCCTGGTCCAACCGGATATCAGCGTGGTGTGCGATCCGGCCAAGCTGGACGACAGGGGATGCCGCGGGGCACCCGACTGGATCGTCGAGGTGCTGTCCCCGGCGACCGCCGGCCACGATCAGGTCCGCAAGCTCTCGCTCTACGAGCGCCACGGCGTCAAGGAATACTGGCTGGTCCATCCGGTCGACCGGGTGGTGATCATCTACCGGCTGGAAGCGGGTGCCTACGGGCGCCCGGGGGTCTCAGAGCTTCTGGGCCGCTCGACCTGCCAGGTCTGTTCCGGCGCGGAGGTCGACTGGGAACGCGTCGTCAAGGGTCTGCCTGATACGCCCAGCACCAGCCGAGGTATTCCGCCCGCACGCCCAAGTCAGAGCTGATACATCTCGGACGGGCCGAGGCGCGCGCACTCACGCCGCCCTGGTACGATTGACCCAGTTGACGAGCGCGCCGTGCAGTTCCTTGAGACCGAGCGGCTTGCTCAGATAGTCGTCCATCCCGGCCTCGAGACATTGCTCGCGGTCGCCGGGCATGGCCAGCGCGGTCACGGCGATGATCGGGGTCTGACGCAGCCCCGGGTCTGCCCGCAGCCGTCTGGTGGTCTCCAAACCGTCCATCTCGGGCATCTGCACGTCCATGAGGATGACGTCGGGACGCCGCTCCCGGGCCAGTGCGAGCGCCTGCAGCCCGCTGCTGGCGGCACGCACCTCGCAGCCCCTGATGCGCAGATAGGTCGAGATCATCTCCAGGTTGCCCTCGTTGTCGTCGACCAGCAGCACCTGCGGCGACTCGGGGAATCCGGATCCGGCCTGGGCGTCGCCCGCCGAGGACCGCTCCCGATCGAGCCGATCGGCGCTCTGGGCGTCCGGGTCCCAGGGCAGGACGATCTCGAACCGGCTGCCCTTGCCGACCTGACTCTGCATCTCGATGCGTCCCTGGTGCAGCTCGGCCATCCCGGCGGCCAGGGCCAGTCCCAGTCCGGTGCCGTCGTACTGGCGCGCGGGCCGGCTGTCGAGCTGGACGAAGGGCTGGAAGAGACGCTCGTACTGCTCGGCCGGAATCCCGACGCCCGTGTCCCAGATGGCGAACCGCACCTCTCTTCGACCGGCGTCCGCCACCACGTCGAGACCGATCGATCCCCCTTGCGGGGTGAACTTGACCGCGTTGCCGAGCAGGTTGACCAGCATCTGCTTGAGCCTCCGGCTGTCGCCCTGGACCAGTCTCACCGAGGGATCGATGCTCATGGCGACCTCGAGCTCCTTGCGCTTGGCCGAGAGACCGATGAGTCTCAGACTGGCATCGCACAGCTGGTCCACCGGCACCTGGTCCATGCGCAGGTTCATCTGGCCCGAGGCCACCCGGGACATGTCGAGGATGTCGTTGATGAGCTCGAGCAGATGGGCACCGTTCTCGTGGACCATGCGCACGGCCTTGTCCTGCTGGGCGTTCAGGGGTCCGAGCAGACGGTCGCCCATGGTCTCCGACAGCCCCAGGATGGAGGTCAGGGGCGTGCGCAGCTCGTGACTCATGGCGGCGAGGAACTCGTCCTTGGCCTGGGCTGAACGGGCCAGCTCGGCATTGGCCCGATCCAGCTCCTGGGTGCGGCGTTTCACCCGTTCGGCGAGCTGGGAGCGCTCCTCGGCAAGCGCGGCGTGGGCCTCGCGCAGCGCCGATTCGGCCTCCTTGCGCGCCGAGATGTCCGAGAAGGTCACCACGGCCCCGACCAGGGTACCGTCGCGGTGGATGGGATTGGAGTGGTACTCGACCGGAAAGCAGCTGCCGTCGGGACGCCAGAAGACCTCGTCGTCGACCCAGACCGGAACACCGTGCCGATAGGTCGCGTGGGCCTTGCACTGCTCCGGCGAATAGGGCGTGCCGTCCGGATGCGAGTGATGCACCCGCTGATGCATATCGCAGCCGGTGAGCGCGGCCGGCGAGCGGTGACCGAGCATGCGCGCCCCCGCCGGATTGCAGAAGATGCAGATGCCGTCGGTATCGACGCCATAGATGCCCTCGCCGGTCGACTCCAGCAGCATGCGCGAGCGGGCCTCGCTCTCGCGCAGGCTCGCCTGCGAGCTGGCCAGGTTCTCCTGCATGGTCTTGAGCGCCGAGAGCATCTCGGCCTGCTCGTCGAAACCCTCGACGTCGATCGGAGTCGAGAAGTCGCCCGCGCTGACCCGCCGGGCGACGGCGGTCGCGGTGGCGATCGGCTGGCCGATGGTGCGGTCCACCAGCCAGATGAGCAGGAAGACGGTGCTGCTCATGACCCCGATCATGAGGACGAGGATCCAGCTCTCGACCCCCCTGGCCGAGGCGTCGATCCGGGCCAGGACCCGGTCCTTGTGGACGAGTGCCGACTTCACCACCTCGTCGATGAGATCGGTCGGCTCGCGATCGATCCCGCGCACCCTGAGATCCACCTCCAGCTGCGGGCTCGGATCCTCGGCGCGGTAGAAGTCGAGCGCCTTGCGGTACTCGCGCCCCAGCCGCTGATGGGCCTGGAGGAAACGGAGCGCGATCGCGCTCGCCTCGGCCTCCTCGGTGAGGTTGGCGAGCAGCCGGCGAACGCTCTCCTCGGTCAGGGCCTCCTCCTGCTCGAAATTCCGCAGATACTGCTGGTAGAGCGCCTTGTCCTGGCCGCGCAGCAGGACGTTCTTCCATTCCTGCACCTGCTTCTTGAAATGCACCTGGGCGGTCAATGCCCGGGTGACGATCTGGGTGCTGCGCTCGCGCACGGCCGCCTCGCTGTCGGCGGTCGCCTTGAGGCGATAGAAGCCGAAGAGGCTGACGGCGAGATTGACGACGAGAATGATGATGAGCCCGGCGGCCAGTTTGGTACGGGTTTGCATGGAAGAAGGGGCTGAGGATGGAAACAACGGATGCGGGCCGAATCCGATGGATCCAGGGTCCCTGCGTCGAACGGGCCTCCATCATAGCGATGCCCGCGGGCCTTGCCCAGATGCGGACCGGCCCCTTCACCTGCCTGACCTGTGATCGCCGCGACCGCCATGAGATCCATCGCGCACGGGGCCGCCGACCGCTGGGCCGGCTATCCGCCGATGCCGCCCGGTCAGGCCACGCCCGCGCAAGCCGACTGCTTGGCGAGGCTGATCCCGAGGCTCGCGATCCTCGCGGCGAACGGGCCGCCCATCATCGACGGCGCGGCCACTCGCCCATCGCTCGGCGCAGGAATGCAACCAGCGCCTCGGCATGCCGAGGCACGGCATCTCTGGAGTCGTGCCCGACGCCGGGAATGATCAGCAGCTCGGTCCGATCGTCGCGCCGGGCGGCATGGATGCGTCTGGCATCCGAGCAGGGAACGCGATCGTCGGCCTCGCCATGAATCAGCAGGGCGGGACAGGCCAGCGCGCGGATGCTGTTGCAGGGGGCGATGGTATCGAATTCGGCACCGATCCTGTGCTCGATGTAGCGCAGCAACAGCCTGCCGAGCGGCCACTCGGGGATGCGATGGGCACGCATCTGACGGCCCATCAGATCGGCGGGATGCGCGAATGCCGCGACGCTCACGACCGCGGCCGGCTCGCGGCGGCGGGCGGCCACCAGGAGTGCGGCCGCCGCGCCCACCGAGTGCCCGAGCAGCGCGATGCGCTCGGGGTCGACACCGGGTTCGCGCCTCAGCCAGTCGAGGCCATGCTCCAGGTCTTCGGCGAAACGCGGCAGGGAGGAGAACTCGTCGCCGTCGCTGCGGCCGTGATTGCGCGCATCCAGCAGCAACACCGCGAAGTCGGCGCGATGGAGGACCGAGGCGAAGACCAGCATGTCCTCCGCGTTCCCGCCCCAGCCGTGCAGCACGATCACCGCCGGCGCCGGCCGAGCGGCGGCCGCAGCAGGTACCAGCCAGGCGAACAAATGCCTGCCGTTGACCGTGGGGATACGCTCCGGGCGGTAGGGAAGACCGACATCCGCCGGCGTTCCGCGCTCGATGATTCGGGGCGCGCGATAGGCACGGTGCACCGCCCACCGGGTCAGAGGCACCATCGCGACGAGGATGGCGGAAGTCAGGAGCAGTGCGTTCAAAGGCGATTCATCCGTTCATGCCGACGATCGCGCAGACTACGCCTCCCGCACGCAGGAGGCCAATCAATCCTCGGCGGACAGGTCGGATGGCCACGAATCAGGCGCCTCCGCGATAGAGCTGAGACGGTTGCGCGTCCGCATAGAAGCGAATCGCCTCTTCGATCGAGGCGACCGGATCGTTCGCGGACATTGGCCCCATGTTCTGGGTTTCCATGGCCCAGGTCTCCAGCCGGGCCGCGGCAAAAAGTCCTGTCCGAGCGTGACGATCTCGTCCAGTATCGGCACTGGAGGATGGCTCTCGGCTCGGCGCAGGGCCGGCCGGTGTCGGCTCGAGACGCTCGTGTGCCGCGGCAGCGGTACAGAGGGGACCGCCGACATCGTCGTGCGGGACAGGCTGAGGAGGGGGACGACCTCCATCTGGCCGCTGACAACAGATTTGGAGACCAAACGCATGGCGCAGACATCGACCCGGGTGGAGGTGTGCATCATCGGGGCGGGACCGGCGGGGCTCTTCGCGGCGCTGCAGCTGGCGGACCGCATGAGCGTGCTGGTGCTCGACCGCAAGTCCAGGTACGGCGGCGCCGGCGGGGC
>NZ_AONC01000051.1 GCF_000585215.1 Imhoffiella purpurea
CTTTCATGAAGCAGAAAGACATCGCCGCACTACTCGACGAGCCGGCCTGCGTTCATAACGCGAAGGGCAAGACCGGCTGCGCCAAGCCCAAGTCGTGCGCCACGGCAGGCGGCTGCACCTTCGACGGGGCCCAGATCGCACTGCTCTCGATCGGCGACGTCGCCCATATCGTGCATGGCTCCATCGCCTGCGCGGGCAAATCCTGGGACAACCGGGGCGCCCGCTCCAGCGGCCCCACGCTCTTCAAGATCGGCATGACGACCGACCTGACCGAGCAGGACGTCATCATGGGCCGCGGCGAAAAACGGCTCTTCCATTCGATCAAGATCACTTGAGGCTGGAGTTCAAAAGCGGAAGCGATCCCTGCCAGGGCAAGCGCAACTAGCTGACCAAGCGCCAGATCAGGCACCGCCAGCGGCTGAAGAAGTTCACCAGCTGCAAGCGTTGAGAACCACCTTATATACTTGGGTGAATGCTGGACTGCTACTTTCCCTCCCATGCAAACCACCGAAGAACGCAGCGCCTTGATGCGCCGTGTCCGAAGCAAGGACACCAGGCCCGAGATACGCTTGCGAAAGGCGCTACACGCCGCGGGGGTTCGATTCCGGCTCCACGACCGGCGATTGCCGGGACGCCCCGACCTCGTCCTACCCGGGCGGCGTCTGATCATCTTCGTCCACGGCTGTTTCTGGCACCGCCATGAGGGCTGCCCGAGAACGACCACGCCCAAGGCGAACAACGCCTACTGGATGCAGAAGTTCGCCGAAAACACGGAACGTGATACCCGCAAGACCGATCAGCTCCGCCAGAGCGGCTGGAAGGTCAAGGTCGTATGGGAGTGCGAGATCCTCGACGACGCGACCTTGGACGAGATCGTCCGTGAGGTCGCAACGACCCCGAAAGTGCGGCCTTGAGCTCAAATACCATCGTTGGCTTTGACACCCGGTCGATCCCGCAAGCCGCGCCAGTCGTGGGTCGCATGCGGCCACAGCACATCGACCTCCACGCCGTAGATGTCGGCAACTCGTTCGGTGAAACCAACGCGATCTCCCGCGGCGCTGCTCTCCGCAAGACCTTGCCGATTCTCTCGTGACAAAGCGTCCCACTGCGGCAACGGCAGACGCGATAGGAATCGCTTGTAGCAGCGCTTGCAGCCACCCCGGATCCGAGGCGCGATGCAGTCCATCACCGCCCCGAGCACGCCGGATGCCAGCAAGTCCCTCAAGACCGACAAGGGCCAACGCTCGGAAAAGATCGCGTAGAGACTGTGGGAAGGTACGCGGCCATCCTCGTCCAATGCAATTTTGAGATCGCAGTAGATCTCGGGGACCAGAATCTTGTCTCTCGCCCAGAGGCTTCGATCCACCCGGTCGATGGTTCGATACCAGCGCTCCGTGTCTTTGTCTCTCTTGACGCAAGCGCGTCCTTCGAGATGCGGCCTGAAGCGCGCGAGGTGCTTGGCTGTCCTTGGATATCGCTGCAGATCGATCAGACCACCGCCGGGAGAGTGGACGCTGATCACCTGCCCCCCCTCCCAGGCGATGCCATCGCCGACGATCTCGCGCGAACGCAGGAAAGGAATCAGAAGCTCTTCCTCGACATCGAGCGCCCCGCCGACGAACGCCTTATCGTGCCCCAATGCCGGACCGACACGGATCTCGCAGCCCGCTTGCATGATCGATGGCAACCGGGACATCCATTCCTCGACGATCGCACTCGTGGCTTCGTCCCTCGAATGAAACCCTGTCGGACGCCTTTCGTTTCCGGTATCTGCACGGGTCAGAAAGGCGATGAGTGGATAGGTAGAGACCGGGGCCTGGAAGACCTCGCGCGCATTCACCTTTTCGACACGATCGATGCGAACCTTCCGCAACCACTGTTCCCTGAACCTCTCGGCATAGGCCGCATGCATCCACCGGTCGGAGGAGAGCAGAGCCAGGCGGCCACCATTCGCGGTCAAATCGATCATCTTCGCGATGAAGGCGACGGAAAGATCCCCCGAGGTCCATGCCAGAGGAAGGCGAGAGCGATAGGTCGCGGACAGACCCTGCGGCAACTTGCTCCATCGCAGATAGGGGGGGTTGGCGACGACATGGGTGAAGGTGGCATCCTGGAAATCGCGCAAGAGAAAATCGTCATTGCGCAGCCAGTCATCCTGCAGGCGCATCGACAAGGCATCATCGATCCCCATCCGCAACAGGGTCGCCCCGACGGCCTCCCTCGCCTTCAGAAAGGCCGGCCGATGAACCTCCACACCGAGGAGACGTCCTCCGAGCGTGTCGGATGTCAGGGGTGTTCCGGTACGCTTCAGGGAGGCGATCAGCGCCTCGACGGCAGGAACGATGAATGCGCCCTCGCCGATGCAGGGATCCAGAAACCTGGCCTGGGACAAATCCTCCCGCTCGCTCCAGCCGATGTTTCCGAGCATCGACCTCGCCGTGCTATCCTTCGTGAAAATACCGCAACGGTCATGGAGCTCGGCGGTTTCCCGCAAGGACATGCTATCCCGCGCACCAACAACGTCTAATGCTGTGATCTCGCTGCCCATGCGTACTCCGGCACACACCATCCAAACCGACCCGAACTCGGCATCATAGCGGCTTCCTCGGTCCAGGTCGCGGAATCGAGCGCGAGACGCCGGTTCGGGCATACCGCACCTCGAGTCCAGCAGGCATCCTCGAAACGGCTCATGGCAAAATTCACCGTCGACACCCAGCTCTTTCGCGAGCTCGGCGAACTCCTCGTCGGACGCGAGTCGACCGCGCTCGTCGAACTGATCAAGAATGCCTACGATGCCGATGCCAGCGCCGTGATGGTCGAGGGAAGGCGACTGAGCGACCCGGACAAAGGCGAGATCAGGATTTCGGACAATGGCGTGGGGATGACTCGCGAGGAGTTCGGGAAGGGGTTCCTGCGCATCGCCACCCGCGGCAAATCGGAAGGAACGAGGCGGTCGCCGGTCTACGATCGTCGCTATACCGGCGAGAAGGGGATCGGACGCCTGGCACTCCACAAGCTGGCGCGCCGGGTCGAGATCCGCTCGCAGAAGTGGGATGGCACACCACCGACCGGCATCCAACTGCCAACGGGCAGCGACGACCTCTACGCCAAGATCGATTGGGATGCGATCGAGAGGTACCAAACGCTCGACGAGCTCGAGGGCTCCGATGCCGTCTTGGTCGAACCACTGCCTCCCGACATGCATCGTTCGGGTGCCGGAACCAGCATTCGTCTCACCAAGCTGCGGAAGGCATGGCCCGAACGAAAGATCACGAAGTTCCACGATGACGTTGCGACACTCGTTCCGTCCCCTGTCCTGATCGAGCCGATTCCAGACGGAATCCTCACGGAACCACTGTTCCTGCCTAGGCCCCGGGTCCGCGATGCCGGCAATCAGGAGGCAGGGGAATTCCAAATCAAGCTGTTGGGAGATCTTGCCTATTCGGAGAGCATGGGCGCGAGCGTCGCTGCATCGGCTGGCTGGATTCTGGAGATCGAGTGCAATACCGATTCGGCTCGTTACCATATCGTTCCGACCCTCGAGACCCGTCAACGCTTTCCTAACGCCGAAGCCATCGATTTCGCGATCGATCTGCCAGAGAACATGCCTCACCCCGCCTTTCATGCCCGGATAATGCAGATTTCGGGCAAGGTCTGGGACAAACGCCACCAAGGTATTCGCGTGTACATGGAGGGCTTCAGGGTATTGCCTTACGGCGAATCCTCCGACGATTGGCTTTTGTTGAATTACGACTACACGAATCGGGCCAAAGGCTTTCTGCGAAGATTGAAGACCGATTTCGACGATTTTTTCGTCGGCGACCCGGAAGAGCAGAAGGTCTTTCAAGGCAATGCAGCCTATTTCGGCGGTGTCTTCCTGACCCACCGAGGAGCCCCGAGCCTTCAGATGCTCGTCAACCGAGAAGGCTTCTTGCCGGGTCCGGCACTGGAATTCCTGAGAGAGCGTATCCGGCTCGGCACGGACATGTTGGTTCGGGTGCGCTACGCGGCCACCAAAGAGGTCAAGCGGGCCCGCCGTCGCGAAGCCTCGCGCCAGCAGCAGGCGGTAGAGCAGGCGGACGTGCGCGATCAGCCGAGCGCCTGGTCCATCGGCCAAAGCCTCCGGGAGGCCAACGAGGCGATCGCAGAGGCGCGAGCGGCGATCGCGACAGGCAGGGTCGAGCTTGCACAAGCAGCCATGGAACGTAGTGGCGACCCACTGACGAAGGTCGAAGAGCGCTTTCAGGAGGTTGCGGCGGAGGCTGGAATGTTCAGGGTGCTTGCGTCCATCGGCACCGAGCTGGCCGCCTTCACCCATGAGATCAACGGCCTGCTCGGAATGGCCGTCGGGCTGACGCGTCAGCTCGACGGCATCTTGCAGATGGACGGTTTGCCCCCCGGTCATCGCCGGGAATTGAAGAAGGCACGAGAGACGGCGCAGGACTTGCGGCAGAATCTCGAGCGCCAAGCGGTCTATCTGGTCGACATCACCTCGATCGATGCCCGGCGGCGCCGATCCCGCCAGGGCATTCGCGACCGTTTCGAGGCGGCCAGTCGCTTGATTCGTCATGCCGCGGAGAAACGCGACATCGCCATCGTCAATGCCATCGAGGAGGATTTGCGGTCCCCGCCGATGTTCCCGGCGGAGCTGACGGCCGTCTTCACCAATCTATTGAGCAATGCCGTCAAATTCTCCAGAAAGGGTGGCCATATCGAAGCGACGGCGTACGCATCACCGGATGGCGAGATCGGCATCCGCGTCGAAAACACGGGTGCCCGAGTCGAACCGAGAGGCTCGGAGAAGTGGTTCGAACCCTTTCGATCGACGACGACGCAGGTGGATGCCGCTCTCGGCCAGGGCATGGGGCTGGGTCTGACCATCACGCGCAGCATCCTCGATGAATACGGCGCACGAATCGCCTTCGTCGACCCTTCGCCCGGGTTCGATGCAGCTATCCAGATCGTATTTCATACGAACCGAATCCAGGAGAGCCCATGAGCGATCCAATCCTCTACATCGACGATGACCTCCCGACCGGCCTGCCCAGACTGAAAGCAAATGGATGTACCGTTCGCGAAAAAGGCCCCCGTGACGTGGCCGATGACGAAGCCATCTCAGCAGTCTTGCAGGATACGAAGATTGTTCTCATGGACTACGGTTTGCACGATCAGGACGCATCATCCTCTGCGCCGCTCGATGGTCTGGAGCTTCTGGAGCGGTTTCGAGCGAAGATCCGGCGACACCACGACCAAGGTGCGAGCGTGCCACTGCTGACCATCTATACCCATCAGGTCGCCCGACTCGCAGAGCAACTCGATGATTGCCCGGTGGCCCCGTACATGCTTGCACGGCGAGCGAACGTCGACTGGATATTCGACAAGCAGCTCCCCTCGGATACCGAAGATACGCTCGGGATACAGCTCCAAGGCATGCTGGATGCATTCGACCTAGACATAGGCAGCCCCGAGGAGTCAGTCGAACGGCAGCTCGGCACCTTCCTGGAATTGCCGAACGAAACGAATTGGGAGGACCTGGCCCTGGAACAGGTACTGGACACACGCCCCCCTGTCCAGAAAGACCTTTCACCTCCAGGTGCTCGGGTACGCATGATGAGATGGCTGCTTCAGGAAGCCCTGCCGTTTCCGAGCTGCTTCGTCGGCTTGGATACAATTGCTGTTCGGTTACATCTAGACCCTGACAGTCTATCTGCTGCGCTCGATCGAAACCCTGACTCAAGCCTTGCCACGTGTCTAGAAGGAGCCCGTTATTGCGGACCGCTTGCCAGCTTCTTCCCGACGAGATATTGGAAGGCAGGCGTAGACGCCATCGTGTGGAATATGACCGAAGGCCGCTCCCCCGCGAACGCTGCCATTCGGCAGATGATCGCGGACGCGATCGGAGAAAAGGCCCAACCGATCGAAGTCGCAGATCCCGTTCTCGTCGTATCGACTGACACCTTCGAGCTCACAGGACAAGTCGCGTCGATAGACGCGGCTGTCCAGATCCAAACCGACTTCTGGCCACCCACCATAGAGCCCCCTTGGGTGCGAATCGACGATATTGCGAGAGATCGAAAGCTCCGAGCAATTGTCGTGAGCAAGGATAGGGATCGCATCGGAGAGGACGGCGTGTAATGGGGATGCGATTCAACGTAGCAGATCTGCAACGGCAATTCAGGGAACTCGAGACGATCGCAGGGAGATTTCTCCGGCGGGGCTCCGAAAACAAACTATCGGCTGCAGCCGATCAGCTGGATATGATCGCGCGCAATAAACATGAGACCAGAAACTGGCAGATCGACGACCCTTTACGGACCATCTTGAGCAACGGCGACTGCGAGAGAGATGGGAGGGGTAAGAAGCTGGCGGGATGCCTCAGCTTTGTATGGACCATGCGAAGTGCCGGAAACAACGTGGTAGAACTCGTCGACGACGGTAAGGCGTCCACCGTCATATCCATCCACCAGATCATCGATGAAGACCCTGCCTCCACGATGGATTGCGAGAGCAACTGCATTCAGAAGTGGAACATCGACGTAGTCACGAGCACTGGCGCCCCAGGACCTACGTTCCACGCACAAGTCGCAAACAAAGAAAATGTTCCTGTTCCACGATTACCGTCGCTATTGATCTCTCCCGCAGATTGTCTCGATTACCTCCTGGGTGAGCTATTTCAGGACCGCTGGCGCGAACACCAGATTGGGCATACGCGGATACGCAGCTTCTCGAGGTCGCAGCAGAAACGCTTTCGGGCTCTGTTAGAGGAGCATTTGGTTTGGCTGGATGACATCGGAGACTGCTCTGCATGGTCATCGCTGAAGAGTCAGCGACCCAGTGAAAACCTATTTCTCTCACGATGAATGCCTCGAACCAGACCCTGCACGTCGCCGGCCTCTTCGCCGGAATAGGCGGCTTCGAAATAGGGCTTGCACGAGCCGATCACCAGACGGTCCTCCTCTGCGAAAAAGACGAAATGGCCCAACTCGTTCTGAAGGAAAAATTCAGGAACATTCCCCTGTCTGCCGATGTTGCAGATCTCGCGGCACTTCCAGACGTCGACCTCGTCTGTGCCGGTTTCCCCTGTCAAAATCTGTCGATGGCCGGCGACAAGAAGGGCCTCGCGGGGGCCAAGAGCGGTATCGTCAGCCATTTGTTCCGGCTCCTCGAAGGGCAGCGCGTTCCCTGGGTGGTCATCGAGAACGTCTACTTCATGCTGCACCTGCAAAACGGCAGCGGCATCGCCGGCGTCCTCGACCCTCTGGAAGCGCTCGGTTACCGTTGGGCCTATCGCGTCGTCGACAGCCGATCCTTCGGGCTGGCCCAGAGACGTCGACGCGTATTCATCGTCGCCTCCACGTCGAACGACCCTCGCCAGGTATTGTTGGCGGATGAAAGAGTGGACAAGTCCCTACCGCAGGTAGATCTCGGGCATCCGATCGGATTCTATTGGACGGAAGGAAAAAGTGGACATGGTTTGACGGGCAACGCCATCCCACCGCTGAAGGCCGGTTCGGCCCTCGGAATTCCTTCGGCTCCCGCTGTTCTGCTGCCGAACGGGCGAGTCGCTGTCCCCCCGATTCAGGTGGCCGAAACGCTGCAAGGATTCGAAACCGATTGGACCGCAGCCCTCGATCAAGCGGGCTGCGGACGCTATCGCTGGCGTTTGGTAGGAAACGCGGTATCGGTTCCGGTTGCCGAATGGATCGGTCGTAGACTGCAGGCACCCGCTTTCTACGACGCCAGCCAAGACCGGCCGTTGCCTGCCGGAGCGAAATGGCCGAACGCAGCCTGGAACATGGGCACTGGGCGCCACGCATCAGGAGCCAGCGCATTTCCCGTCGAAACGCCGTTGGGCCGGCTTGCGGACATGGACACGAACGACTGGCCGGATTTGTCCGAAAAGGCGCTCGGAGGCTTCCTTCGAAGGGCCAGAGCCAGCAATCTTCGATATCCAACGGGCTTTCTCGATGCCCTCGAATCTCACCTGGCTAGACTCGCAGTGTCATCGATTGCCGGACTACGGACCGGCGAACGACATATCCGCTGACCAGATACCTCTCCCGCTTTGTAGCAGTTGCTGCAATCCATGCGATTGTAGGGAACACAACAGACCAACGCGGCATTTTACCCTTCAAAAACAAACAAATAAATATTGGCATAGGCTCTGCATGACAATTGTCATACGAATGCCTTCGGGAGCCTTTCATGAAGCAGAAAGACATCGCCGCACTACTCGACGAGCCGGCCTGCGTTCATAACGCGAAGGGCAAGACCGGCTGCGCCAAGCC
>NZ_AONC01000052.1 GCF_000585215.1 Imhoffiella purpurea
AGGTTATGCGCGAGCGTCGTCAGGGGCGACCGGCTCCCGTTCTGCCGCCACCTGCTGCGGCGTGAGAGCAGGGGGGAACCGAACGGATACAAGGGAACTCGTTTTTGAAGCAACGTGGCTACCAAAGAAGGTGCATTCAGAGTCTTGTCCCATGTTTTCGATGCCTCGTAATAGACTTTCCCTCGGAAAACTCTCCAATTTGGTAGACGCTTGCTAAGCAAAGAATCAAGTTTTCCAAGAGTGGTCTTTATCCTCACCCCGCCGGCTTGGCAGTAACTATCCCACATTGCGGCTGAACCATTCCTGGCAAGCTCCTCCTGCGCGTCATTGAAGTGATCTTCCCGGCTCCCATAAATAGAGCGTTCTTCAGTCTGTAAAGTCCAACAGCTTGCATGAAAGCTATCCTTGGAGATATTGGAAAATTCGTCATCCTTCAACCTTTTCAAGAAATCAAATCGCGTTCCTTCGTAAGAGTCTGGCCATTCTGTTATTCTTGAAAGCCTTATTCTTTTGAATTGCAGAAAATACAGAAAACTCTCAATAGGCATGTACCGATATAGGGGCGTGTCAAGCGGCAAATCCATTTCGCTCTCGAACAAGCATACTTCCGACATAATCACCCCTCACGGTTTCTACTATGTGGCCTAACGTGAAGCCTAAGTAAGCGTCCATCAACTGTTTCCCGATTTACAGGCACCCGGCAGGTGAGAGTCGGGAACTTGTTGTTGGACACCTCCTAAGCCGGGGCGTGCTGCGCCCATGATGACGCCGAACACAACACGCCAAACTCGACGGCACAGTACGGGCTCGGCTTTAGGCGCTTTTTGACGTCCGAGTGCTTGTGATTGTTATGTGATATTCTGCAGTTTTGCTGGTAACCATCGTTTTTTGTCCGCAAGCCCTTTTGGTAAAATTCTTTCAATAGGCTCTTTGCCAGCGATTATTTCTTCAATTATTGGATGTTCTGGATTTTTTCGGCCTAGAGTGCTTGGGCCATAGAAGTATCCATAACCATTATGGTCAGCATTAAATCTATTGTTGATAGCTTCTATGATTTCTGCTGCATTATCAAAGTAGAAATCACCGAAATGGACATTAGTGCTCCACAGAACACCATAGCCTTTGATGTTTTTATCAAATAATGCTTTTACATTTAACTCGCATCTCTGAATCCAATAAGCCCAATTAACCACTTCAAGACCTGTTTCTTCTTCTACTATTTTCTTTTTTCTGAATGGTTCATGTTTTGGTGGGCCGTACCGCGATATTGCAAAATGTGATGGACCATCAAATTCAATAAACAGGCTCTTGCCTTGATAAGTGATTTTAAGATCCATTTTAAATCTTTTAACTTTTACCTGTCTTTCAATATCGCATCCAGGTAATGCTTTATGAATAATGGACAGCAATAAGAGTTCATCAAGGCTCGAAGACTCTACTGGAGGGGCATTGGTTATTTGGCCGCTATACCACGCTTTTTGTACTTTTTTTTCATCGACTGCCTCAACGCCATCAACATCTCTGAATTTCAAGACATCTAGGTCGGCATCATTTACCCCAAGAATTTTTTTTATATCTTCTTTTGACAGGAAGGAGCCAACAGAAGAATCGCTGTTTGAAAGGCTAAATGCCCCTTGTGCTTTTCCTAATATTGCCATTCCTCGTTCCTTTTACTCACATAAAGCCAAATTTCAGCCGGCCGCCACGCTGAAGCATATAAAAAAACGGCAAGGCATACGCGGCTCGGCTGTAATTTTTTGTGGTACGCCAGGCAGATAGCGAAGCCCGGTGATCCGACGTGGGTACGGTACGGTAAATGGCGAGGTTGTGCAGAGAAAGTTCATGTCCTTATCCGGGGAGATCTGTCTTGCGAGCGGTCCGTGTGGCTATGGGAGTCGAACTGAGGCCCAGTCCGAAAGGGTTGGAATTGCCATCGAACCCTACGGGTGCTGTGGTCGCCAGGGGAGCCGGACTGAGGGCCGACGCGAAAGCGCCGGAATCACCACCGGACCCTACCGTGACTCGGGCAGCGCGTCGGGTGGCAACGCTCGGCGTGATGGGACAGAAGTCAGCAGAGGGCATAGTAGCCAAACGCTTACCTTAATGGGTGGGACAGGGTGAAGTCGCCATTTTCGGCTTGTCCGGGTGTCGAGCCAATGAGGCAGGCACACACGATTAAGCTCTTTCAACGATCGCTTTAAAAGCCCAAAAGAGGGTTGCGCATAGCCCGTTGCTAAAGCAAAAAACAGTCCATCCCCGATGACATCGCCTGATGCGCCTTTGTGATTTTGCATTCAGCGTTGCCGATTTGTGTTGTTATCGCTCAATGCATTGATCTAGAGCATGATCCTGGAGTCAGAGAACACCCCATTGCCCGTTGTGAGTATATTGCCTTGGGCGGCTTTGTTGGAGTGCAAGAAGGGAAGGGAGAGGGAAGGTCCAAACGCTCTTAGATACCCATAGAGTCGAATCTAGAGGGACAGATTAGACCAAGGGTGCCTGGACTTGGAATCGATCCGTACCAATGAAAGCTGATCTTGGATCTTCTTCAGGAGGGGAATTCAAGCGGCAATGGATATACCCTTTCAAGCCATTAAGTATATGATTGAAAAGATATATCGAGAGTGAGAGTAAGGGTAAGAGTGAGCACGTCCCTGTGATCTGCATCCTTATAAGCGGTGAACGAGGGTCTCGGCGCGGATGTGTGTGTAGCGTTTCAGCATCCGGAGATCCTTGTGTCCGGTGATTGAACTAACCTCCATCGTGTTGAATCCCTTCTCGAAGAACCTTGATGTCGCCTCGTGCCTGAGATCGTGGAGGTGAAGATCCTCGATTCCGACTCTCTTGCATGCTCTTCTGAAAGCCTGTGAGATGCTATGAGGTTGTCCACCCCATACTAACCCTTCATCCTGGCGGGGAAGAGCGTTGAGGGCTTCCAGGGCTTTCTGGGACAATGGAATCGTCCTAGGGGTGTCGGTCTTGGTCTTCGGAATGTGCAGGATCCGAGACGCCCAGTTGATATGACCCCATTGCATGTTGCAAATTTCCCCGCGTCTCATGCCTGTTTCGATGGCAAATATGACGAGAGCTTTCATTCGCGGGTTATGTTCGAGGGCTTGCAGAATGCTCTGTTCCTCTTCCTCGGAGATTCTTCGATCCCTGCCTGGAGGACTCACTGGCATCTTGATGTGAGTGATAGGGTTCCCGTGAGGAAGGTTGATCCCCCAGCACTTTATGGCAGCACTGAGCACGCGACTGAGCAATCCCAGTTCTTTCGAAACAGATCCTGGGCTGACCAGTTCTAATCTGATGTCTCGATATCTGGAAATTTGGGAGGGGGAGAGGCTCGCAAGGGATAACTTACCGAGATGTTGGTTCAGCGTTGCGAGACGGTAGGGATCAGACGTCAGAGCCGTGCTGGAGAGTCGGGGGAGAATTTCCGTCTGGTAGCGTTCGAGAACTTCAGAAAGGGTGTGCTGTTGTGCTTGGGATGTGTCGAGAAACACCCCTCGCTCTATCCTCGATTCAACGGTTTTCGCCCAAGTCAAAGCATCCGACTTTTTGGCGAAAGATTTTGTGAGGGGGGGGTGACCTTTCTTGCGGATTTGAACGTGGTATCGATCGCCACGCTTGCGAATGGTCGCCACGATAACCTCCAATGTGCCAGGAGTGTGCCATTGGAGATTGACCGTTACAGGCTGGATTGCCTAAGTCTTTGATTGGACTATTCTTAATTGGCGCGCCCGACAGGATTCGAACCTGTGACCCCTGCCTTCGGAGGGCAGTACTCTATCCAGCTGAGCTACGGGCGCCTTGGACGAATTATCGCGGTTGAGCCCACGTCCGTCAAAGGTAAGTTTTTAATTCTACCCCAGCAGTCTAGTCCATGGCCATTTCTTTCGCACTCAGCGGCTGTTCAGCAATCCCTTCATCATGTGCAGATGGCTCAAGCCTCGGGCCTTGCGGTCTTCCGGGGATTCGGGACGCTCATCGCCCCAGTCCAGATCCTCGCGCGGGAGTTCGTTCAGGAAGCGGCTGGGCGCGCTCGGTATCCATTCGCCATAGCGTTTGCGGCGCTTGGTCAGGGTGAATGCGAGCGCTTGGCGCGCCCGGGTGATTCCTACGTAGGCCAGGCGGCGCTCCTCCTCGATGCCGTCCTCCTCGATACTGGTGCGGTGCGGCAGCAGCTCTTCCTCCATGCCGACCAGGAAGACATGCGGGAATTCCAGTCCCTTGGCCGCGTGCAGTGTCATGAGATGCACCCGGTCGCCGCCCGATTCCTCGTCCTGACGCTCCAGCACGTCCATCAGGGTCAGGTGCCCGACCATGTCGGCCAGACTCTTGTCCTGGAAGTCGCCCTTGTGGAGCTTGCCGAGCCAGCCGATGAGATCGGTGACGTTCTCGAAGCGGCGGTCGGCGACGGCCTGGCTCGAGGCGTTCTCGCGCAGCCACCCGGCATAGCCGATGCTGTCGACCAGTGCGCGCAGACCGACGGACGGATCCGATTCCAGACCCCGGCGATGCGAGTCGATCAATTGGAGAAAGGCGCCCAGCCGCTCGCGCTGACGCGCCCCGAGATGCTCGCTCAGACCCTGTGCCCTGCAGGTCTCGAGCAGGCTCGTCTCGTTGGCGCGGGCATATTCGGCCAGACGTTCGAGCGTGGTCGGGCCGATCTCGCGGCGCGGCGTGTTGACGATGCGCAGAAAGGCCGCGTCGTCCTCCGGGTTCGCCAGCAGCCGCAGATAGGCCATGACGTCCTTGATCTCGGTGCGGGCGAAGAAGGAGGTTCCGCCGCTCAGGAAGTAGGGGATGCTGTGCTCGCGCAGGGCCTTCTCGAACTGACGGGCCTGGTGGTTGCCCCGGTAGAGGATGGCCATGTCGCCGAACGACCTGTCCTCGGCATACTTGAGATGGAGGATCTCGGAGGCGACCGTCTCGGCTTCGTGCGTCTCGTCCTTGCACTGGATGACGCGCGGCTTGTCGCCCGGCCCGTGGTCGCTCCAGAGCCGCTTCTCGAAGACGTGTGGGTTGTGGGCGATCAGTGCGTTGGCCAGCCCCAGGATACGCGCGCTGGAGCGATAGTTCTGCTCCAGCATGATGACCTTGAGTTCGGGATAGTCCTCCTTGAGCCGGGCCAGATTTTCCGGGCGCGCCCCGCGCCAGGCGTAGATGGACTGGTCGTCGTCCCCGACCACGGTGAAGGCGCCCTCGGGACCGGCGAGCTGGCGGACCAGTTCGTACTGGGCGCTGTTGGTGTCCTGGTACTCGTCGACCAGCAGATAGCGGATACGCTCGCGCCAGGACCGCAGCAGATCGGGTTGGGTCCGGAACAGCCGCGCGGGGATCAGGATGAGGTCGTCGAAATCGACCGCGTTATAGGCGCGCAGGCTGCGTTCGTAGTCCGCATAGAGCGCGGCGAGTCGCGCCTCGAAGTCGTCCTCGGCCAGGGCCTCTGCCTGACCCGGATCGACCAGGTCGTTCTTCCAGCGCGAGATCCGGTGCTGAACCGCCGGCGGGCTGATGGCATCGGCATCCCGGGCGTGACTCAGGTGCTCCTTGATCAGCGACTCCGAATCCTGGGCGTCCAGCAGCGAAAAGCCCTGGCGCAGCCCCGCCCGCTCGGGCTCGCGTCTGAGGATGTTCAGCCCCAGGGTATGGAAGGTCGAGATGGTCAGTCCGCGCGTCTTGACGTCCTTGAGCTGCTGACTCACGCGCTCGCGCATCTCCCGTGCCGCCTTGTTGGTGAAGGTGACGGCGCAGATGTGGCGCGGCGACAGCCCCTTGCTGCCGATCAGATGGGCGATCTTCTGGGTGATGACGCGGGTCTTGCCCGAGCCGGCCCCCGCCAGGACCAGGAGAGGTCCGTCGGTATGGCGAACGGCTTCGAGCTGTCGGGGATTGAGTCCGGACATTCGGGGAGAGACATGGGTGGGGTTGACGGGACGCATCCGAGCGGATCCCCGATTATGCCCGAGTCCAGGCCGCCATGCTCGGCGAGCAATCGGGCGGCGTTCGTAATACCATTCGAGTCTGTTCTTCGCCACGCAATGGTGACTCTGTGTTCAGCCGAATCCTATCCATTCTGGTCCTGTCGGTCGCGTTCGGGACCCTCCATGCTCAAGAAGAGGGGGCGCCGCCCGCCGAGAGCGGTTTCCTGCAGGCGCCGACGGTCGAGCCTTCGCCGCTGACCGGCGAGCCCGTCGAGCCGGACATCACCATCAAGGAATCCGGGGATGAGCTGATCTACGAATACCGGGTGCGCGGTGTGCTCTACATGGTGAGGGTGCAGCCGCAGATCGGTCCTCCCTATTATCTCTACGATCTCAATGGGGACGGAAAAATCGATGCCGAGGATCGCTCGTCACGCAATACGGCCGTGCCCCAATGGATTCTGTTTCAGTGGGATTGATCCGGCTGCCCCAAGGCGTCTCGGCCTTGCAGCAGTGCCGGATGCGGACTACTGCGGTCGAGTGCCGATGGGGATAGGGTGATAGGGGGCGGCGGCTTGCGCCTGGTCGGGGGGCGCCATGCATCCTGCGGTGGGCGCAAGAGCCCTGTCCATGTCGGTAAGAGGAGTCGGGTGGAGCGTCGGATCTCTAGCTGGCTGCGATGGTTTCCGTCTGCCGAGTTCGTGGATCAGGCGAGGGTCGGTTGTCCTGCATAGGGAGCGCCATGGGCCATGAGCCTGCCCGGCATATCCGTCAGCCTCGAGAGCTGCTCCAGATCGGGCTGCGGGTCGCGGAACTGGACGCCGATGCCGGACGCATCCTGATGCGACACGACCGCGGGGATCAGCCAGTCCCGCCCTCCTTCGTGGAACTCTAGCGTGACCATGGTTCCCTTCGGCAGGGTCAGGTTGCGGACCCCCAGATACATCCCTCTTTCGGAGATGTCGCGTCCCTGGGCGCTGAAGAAGCGCCGCTTGCGGTATTGGATCTGTACCTGGATTTCGCCCGGGTGTCGGATGCCGTAGCGATGCTCGGTCGTCATGATGGGGTCACTCCTCATCGGGGTTGCAATGATCTCGATCGGTATCGACTCAATCTTAGGCACCGATCTTGACCGCTCGATGCAACCCTTATGACCGATATGTGAAGGTTCGCGTCCGCCCGGAGAACGAGGGAGTCGGTGACGCTCGGTGCCTGGCGGGAGGCGGCGAGCGCGAACCCGGCGCTAGGGCGTGTCCTTCTGGTCCTGGTCCAGCGCCTCGGCGATCGCCTTGCGCAACGACTCGCGGGTGAAGGGCTTGGGGAGCGTGGCCCGAACGCCCAGCAGTTTGGCGGATTCCAGGTTGAACTCCAGGCTGATGGTGCGGCGTCCGCCCGAGACGGCGATGATCGGAATCCGGGCGTCCAGCTTCGCCAGTTCCATGATGAGTTCGATCCCGTCGATCTCGGGCATCAGGATGTCCGTGATGACGAGATCCGGCGGGTCCTGCTCCACCCTCTGCAGTGCCTCGCGTCCGTTGTCGACGGCGCTCACCTCATAGCCCTCGCGACGCATCATGGCCAGGAGCATCGCCCGGAAGATCTCGTCGTCGTCCACGATCAGAACCTTGATCATTCGAATGTGTCCCGTTGCTTGGGGGGTGTCTCCCGGATGGAATGGGGTTCGGAGAGGGGCGTGCCCTCGCGCTGGGTCTGCGGCAGATCGATGGTGAAGCAGGTACCGCGGCCCGGCGCGCTCGCGATCACGATCCTTCCCCGTAATTTGGCGACCAGTCCGTGAACGACCGACAGCCCCAGTCCGCTTCCCTTGCCTGGGGCCTTGGTGGTGAAGAAGGGATCGAAGACGCGCTCCCTGACCTCCTCGCTCATTCCCTCGCCGTCGTCCTCGACCGTCAGTCTGACCATGGGGAGCGAGTCCTCCGGCTTGATGAGCCGGACGTCCACCTGGATCCGTCCCCTGTGGGCGTCGACGGCATCGGCCGCGTTGATGCAGAGATTCATCACGATCTGCTGGATCTGGCTCGGTTCGGCCAGGATCCATGCCTCTCGCGCCGCCGGCGCGAAGTCGAGCCGAATGTCCGCCGCAAGCGAGACCCGCAAGAGCTTCAGCGTCTCTTGGACGAGGGGAACCGCATCGATCGGGATCGGATCGTCCTCGACCTCGCGCGCGAAGGTCAGCATGCCCGCGATCAGGTCCTTGGCGCGGAAGCTTGCCTGCTGGATATGGTTCAGATATCCATGTCCCTCCGACTCGGCGGGCAGCTCGTCGCCCAGCAGCTCGCTGAACCCCAGGATGGCGCCGAGGATATTGTTGAAATCGTGCGCGATGCCGGCCGCGAGGGTGCCGATCGCCTCCAGGCGGCGCGATTGTTCCAGGCGGGCGTTCACGATCGCCTCGGCGCGGCGCTCCAGCTGCTCGCGGAAGGCGAGGCTGTAGGCCATATGAGCCTCCATCAGCGGTGCCGTGATGAGGTCCGCGATCTGGCCCAGCGGCAGGTCCGGATGGGCGTGGGCCAGACGGACCAGAGCCTCGTGATGCAGCTCCCCGACCTCCTCGAGCGGAATCTCGTTGGCGACCAGACGGCGTCCGAGGTCTGCCGCGTCGGCCAGTGCCGTCTCCGCCGCCAGCGGATCCTCGGCGAAGACCGCGCCCTGGAGCAGCTCGGCATAGCGCCGGATGAGGTCCGGCGGCGATTTCGGCGTACGGGTGTCATTCATGGCGGTAGAGCAGAATTCCCGCGTCGTCCCGGTCGCTGGCCCAGCGCTCCAGTAGACGCCCGGCCAGTGCGTCGGACGGCCGCGACGCGATCAGGGAAGGGCGGATGTCCGCGTCTTCCGGGATTCCATCGGAAAACATGACCAGCCAGTCTCCCGGAGACAGTGGGAGACGTTCCGGGCGCAGCCCGGAGAAGCCGCCGCCGACGATTCCGCGCGCGCCGGCCAGGCGTCTGATCTGTCCCTGCCCGATCAGCAGCGTACGCACATTGCCCACGGCGGCATGCAGCAGGGCGTTCTCCTCGAACAGGACGTCGACCACAGCCAGTGCGGCCCCGCGCGACCCGATCAGCGCTCGGTCGCAGTCGGCGAACAGCTCGGTCAGGTCCGCCGGCCGCATCACCGCCAGCCGCTCGATGAGCGTGACGGCGGCCGCATGGGCCTCCGGACCGTGTCCCAGGCCGTCGGCCAAGGCCATTCGCAGCCGCTCCGGACGCGTCCACCAGCCCGACTGATCGCCGCACAGACGCTCGCCCGGGAGCGGGCGGACCGCCTGGCCGACCGAAACCTCCGCGCGATCGGGTGGGGGGCTCGGTGGATTCAGGGCCATTTGATCGCCCTGACCCGGGTTCCATGTCCGGGCCGCGAATCCATGGCGAAGACGTCCATCAGGCGTTCGACGCCTGGAAGACCGCAGCCCAGACCGCCCGCCGTGCTGTAGCCCTCCGTGAGTGCCAGCGCCAGATCGGCGATCCCCGGCCCCGCGTCTTCCGCCACCAGTTCGATACCTGGCGGCTCATTCGGATGGCGTCCGGCAACGGAGGCGGCGCGCAGCCATCCGCCGCCGGCGTGGATCAACAGATTGGTCGCCAGCTCGCTCGCCGCCGTCGCCAGGTAATAGGCCGGGCTGCGGGCGAAGCCCATACGTTCGGCCAGCCAGCGTATCTCGCGGCACGCGGCGGCGATGTCCGGTTCGGTCTCGACCCGGACGCATACCGAGGCGACCGATGGTGGCCACGAGGGAATCGGATCGGCTGGCCGCTCGGGGGGCATGGGTTGGGGGACGTTTTGATGCTGCATCATGTCGCGGTTCGGTCTCGTTGCCTGACTGCGTTCACAATGGCTTGCGCAGAATGATGGTGATTCGCGTATGGCCCGGCTCGGATTCGATCTGGAATTCGTCGACCAGCCGTCGCGTACCCGGCAGTCCGGCGCCGAGTCCCCCGCTGGTGCTGTAGCCGTCGGTCATGGCGAGCGGGATGTCGGGGATGCCAGGACCGCGATCCTCGACCTGGACCCGGATGCGTCGGGTGTGGCTGTCCGATCTGTCCTCGATGAGACAGACACCCTCGCAGGCATACTGAATGACGTTGCGTGCCAGCTCGGAGACGGCGGTGGCCAGTCGCGTCTGATCCGCCTTGCCCAAGCCGAGCCGTTCGCAGAGATCCCGGGCGACGCGGCGCGCGGTCACGATGTCCGCCGCGGACATGACGGGAATCTTGGTGCCGGCGAAGGATTCAGGCATCCTCGTCCTCGTCGAAGCGGGTGTCGCCGCGTTTGGCGATGCGGCCCTTGAGGATCTCCAGCCCTTGTTCGAGATTGAAGGCGCAATCCGCGCCGAGCAGGTCGCGTCCCATCTCGATCAGTGTCATTGCGACGAAGGGCTGCACCCCGCAGATGACGGCCTCCGCGCCCAATAGACGCACCATGTAGGCGGTGTCGTTGATGACCCTCGCCATGTAGGAGTCGACCACGTCCAAGGCGGTGATGTCGATCGCGACCCCCAGCGCCTCGGTCTCGGCCACGCGCTCGACCAGATCGGACTGGAACTGCATGGCGTCGCTGTCGGTGAGGTCCTCCTGGATGGAGACCAGGAGGATGCGTCCCAGACTCAGGACCGGGATCCTCATGACCGCCGCTCCTCGACGGGCGAGATCCGCTGGCCGGTCAGCAGCAGGGCCTCGGCGATGCCCGCGCGCAGCGTCGCGCGGCAGAGGACGTCGCCGAACCGGATCCCCAGCTTGGTGAGCGTCTGGGCGCCCTCGGGACTGATGCCGGTCATGACGACCTGGGTGCCGAGCAGCCGGGCCGCATCGATCGTCTTCATCAGGTGCTGGGCGACGCTGGTATCGATCACGGGAACGCCGGTGAGATCGAGAATGGTGACCCGCGCCTCGTGACGGGCGATGGCCTCCAATAGCCGTTCGGTGATCTGGCGGGCCCGAATCGTATCGATGACGCCGACCAGCGGTAGCAACAAGATACGGCTCCACAGCCGCAGCACCGGCGTGGAGAGTTCCAGCAGAGACAGGCTCTGCTGGGTGATGAGATGCTCGCGGACATCGACGAAGGCGGTGAAGGTCAGCTGGGTCAAGCTGTCGAAGATCCGCTCCAGCCACATGAGGTCCGCTACCGCGTCCGCCTCCGACCGATCGAACAGCCGTGTGGAGAGCAGATGCTTGAGAGAGAGCATCAGCCCGATCGTCTTGTTCGCCCCGCTGCCGATGCGGGCCTGTTCGGTGACGAACTGATGGAGGTGGTTCGCCAGCGCCCCCTCGGGATTCAGCTCGAAGTCGTCGTCGGGTGTGGTCTGCGCGATCAGCGTGGCGATGTCGTCGAAGATCGAGCGAAGCCTCAGGCGGGATTCTTGAGGCAGGCTCTCGTAATTGCCATTGCCAGACCAGATGGACTGAGCATGATGCAGCCAGGCGTCGAGCAGCTCTTCACGGTGCTCGTGCAGCAGTTTTATCAATGGGGTCGCCATCTTTCGGATTCGCTCCCTAACTGAATGCTCCGGGTTGGACGTGCGGGTTTGGAGCCTGCCGGGTCCCGCTGTGCCATTCTAGACCTTCTCTCGCGTCCTGATGCGTTTCCAGGCCGCACATGCCGGGATCCTGTCCCTCGGGGCCGCGGCTCAGAAAAGCTCGATCCGCGGGGCGTCCGAGCCCTCCGTCTGGGTGTCATCCGCCAGCCGGGCATGATTGGACTCGTCCAGCAGATAGCGCTCGAACGCCTCCTGGAGAGCGCCTGGGAGCGCCGTTCCCGTTGCCTCCTCGGCCGAGATCAGATCGGCGCGCTGCTCCAGCGCCGAACGTACCCGCCCCAGGCGCTGGCCGACGACGTCCTGGTATTGCAGCAGTCCCAGGATGTCCGCGATCTGGTTGGCCAGTCCGGTGTTGTGGTGCGTCACCACCGAGAATAGCGTCTTGTAGAACTGACGCATGTCCTCGTAGTTGTCCCTGAGGCGCTGAATCGATTCGACCGCGTCGGTCGCCTGTTCGAGCTGCTCGCTCGAGCCGTCGAGCAGCGAGAGCTGCAGGTTGTGTTTCACCGCGTCGAGCGCCCGGTTGAGTCCGGCCTCGATGGTGTCGGCCGCCTTGGCCGAATGGTCGGCGAGCGCCCGAACCTCGCCCGCGACCACGGCGAAGCCGCGCCCGGCCTCGCCGGCGCGCGCGGCCTCGATCGCCGCGTTCAGCGCCAGCAGATTGGTCTGCTTGCCGATCTGCTTGATCGAGGTCGCCAGCCCCTCGAGCTGGTGGATGTCGTCGAGCACCGACTGGATGGCGGCGATGTCGGTCTGAATGCGTGAGGGCAGATCCTGGACGAAGGCCGCGATCTGGCCGATGTCGTCCACGCGCTGCTCGATGTCGCTCTCCATGTTCTCGGCGCTGAGTGTCGAGTTGTTCAGGTAGTCGAGCAGGTGCGTCGCCGCTTGGTTGAGCTGGGTCGTGCGTTCGATGACGGTGAGGGTGGACGACTCCGTTTCGGAGACCGCGTCGGCGATCCGCTCCCCGAGCGCAAGATCCTGAGTGCCCATCAGTTTCACCGCCTCGGCATTGGCCTCCTGTAGGGTCTCGGCCTGGTCGAGTGCGTTGGCGAAGGTATCGCACGCGAGACCGATGGAGCCCGTGGTTTGGACGTTGAGGTGGAAGAACACCAGCCCGGCGACGAGATTCGTCACGAGCAGCGCGCCACCGACCAGGAGCGCGTGGATCAGGGCCGGATTCGCGCCCAGCGCCCTGGCCTCGACTTCGATCCAGTCATGGGTCTCATACACGAGCGCCGAGAGCACGAGGGTGCCGACCAGGGTCAGCAGCGCCATGGTGCGTCTGAGCCCCCGCGCCTGTGCCAGGCTCGCAGTGATGACCTCCGGCCGTTGTGTGCGAATGGCCATGGCGCTCGGGCTCAGGTGCCTGGCAGCACTTGCCTGATGACCTTGATCAGGTCCGATCCGCCCACCGGCTTGACCAGCCAGCCGGTCGCCCCGAGCTTCTTGGCCTCGTCGCGCTTGGCCTGCTGGCTCTCCGTCGTGAGCGCCAGGATGGGGGTGAAGCGCAGGCCGGGCAGGGCGCGGGCGTTGCGGATGAAATCGATACCGCCCATGTTCGGCATGTTGATGTCGGTCAGGATCAGGTCCGGCTTGACGCCGCCCTTGAGCTTGGTCATGGCCTGAACGCCGTCGCCGGCGGTTTCCACCTTGAATCCGGCCATTTCTAGGCTGGCTTTGAGACTCATCACCATGGTCGCCGAATCGTCGACGACCAGTATCAGTTTCGACATGGATACGTCCTCATTGGGTCAATGCCGCTCTCAGCCAATCGGCGAGCGCGCGGTCCTTCGGCCAGGCCGAAATCTTGGGTCTGGCCGCCATCAGCACCTGCAGGTTCGAGGCATGTAGATGGGTGCAGGCGGAGAGATTCACCCGTCCGCGCGGATGCTTGATCAGCCATTCGAGCAGGGTCTCGGCATCCTCGACGCCGAGCAGGTCGCGGGCGACCGCCGTGGTCTTTTTGAATTCGAGCGCCATCAGATCAGCTCCCTCGGGTTGAACACCAGGAGCACCGAGCCGTCTCCCAGCAGTGCCGAGCCGGCATAGCCCGTGAGTCCGCCGAGGAAGCCGGCGAGCGGCTTGAGGATGATGTCGATCGTCTCGCGGCAGTCGTCGACGACGATCCCCAGATATTCCTGATCGACCCGCACCACCAGCACGGCGAGCTCGTCGTCGTCGTTGGCGATCTGCTCCGCGTCGAGCGCCAGCAGATCGTTGAGCGCCAGCAATGGAATCAGACGCCCGCGCAGCATGGTGGTCCGGCGGCGCTTGATGGTGCGGATGTCGCTTCGCGCCACCCGCACCGTCTCGGCCACCGCGTCCATGGGCACGCCGAAGCGCTGTCCTGCGGACTCGACGATCATGACATTGGTCACGGCCATCGAAAGCGGCAGCGAGAGTCTCAGCGTGGTGCCCCGGCCGACCTGACTGCGCAGATCGATGCTGCCGTTGACGCGGGCGATGGCGTTGCGGACCACGTCCATGCCGACACCGCGTCCCGAGAGGTCGGAGACCTGCTCGGCGGTCGAGAATCCCGCAGCGAACACCAGATTGATCGCCTCCTGGTCGGTCAGCCGTTCCAGTTCGGCCTCGTCGATCAGGCCGCGCTCGTAGGCCTTGCGCCGGATCCGGTCCGGATCGATGCCGCTCCCGTCGTCGGCGATCTCGATCAGCACTCGATCGGATTCCTGGCGCGCCAGGATGCTCAGACGCCCCTCCCTCGGCTTGCCCGCCGCCTGACGCGCCTCGGGCGTCTCCAATCCATGGTCCAGGCTGTTGCGCACGATATGCACCAGAGGGTCGGCCAGGGCCTCGATGATGTTCTTGTCGGCCTCGGTCGACTCGCCCTCCATCACCAGCCGCACCTCCTTGCCGAGCTTGTGGGCGATGTCGCGCACCAGGCGCGGGAAGCGCTGGAACACGAAGGAGACCGGCATCATGCGCACCTGCATGATGGCGTCCTGCATCTCCTCGGCGATCCGGTTGATGACCCCGTACTGCGCCTTGATCTCGCGCGCCAGTTCGCGCACCCCGAACACCTCCTCGGCGCGGCCGGCCAGATAGGGCAGGGCGTTCTTGGCGACCACCATCTCGCCGATCAGATTCATGAGCCGGTCGATCTTGACCTGATCGACCTTGAGCGTGCGCGGGCTGGTCAGCTGGTCCTCGGCCCGCCGGCCGAAGCGGATCGACTCCTCGGGATCGCTGCTGCTGATGCTGGTGGGCTCTCCCGGGGCGGGAGCGGCTGCAATCCGGTCCGAGCCGCCGCCGGTGTCGTCATCCGGGGCGGTGGCGCGCCCGGCATGGGGCTGCGGATGCCGAGCGGCGAGCCACGCGAACAGCGGGGTCGGAGAGCGCGTCTCGATGGCCGCCTGCAGCGCCGGTTCCAGCCCCTCGATCTCGGATTCCCGGCCGACGCTGGCGAAGGCGGCGGACAGGCTCGCGGCGACCGCGCGCAGCCGGCCGTCCAGCCAGGGAGGCGTATCGCTCAGCGCCAGGATCTCGCGCTGCGCCTCCAGCACCAGGTCGAACGACCATTCCGCCTCGGCGCTGAAGGCGCGGTCGCTCGTCGAGGCCGGTCCGCCTTCTGCTGCGGTCGCGGCGGTCAGGATTTCCTGCGACAAGGGCTCGAACCGGACCTGATCCGGTACGTAGCGGAAATGCTCGGCGAGCCGTTCGGGCGTGGTGTCGAGAATGGCCTCGAAGCGCAGCAGGCAGCGATAGGCGTCGAGTTCGGCGAGTGGTGGCCAATCCTCGCGCGACTCCAGCCGGCACCACAACGGGTCGCCCAGCTGAAGCATCTGGTGGACCGGATCCTCGCCCTTGAAGAAACATTCCTCCTCGGGTTCGTAGCGCAGCCAGCAGAACGATCCGCCGGCCTCGAGACGGCGGATCAGATCCGCGCGCAGCGGCTCGGGCAGGTCGATCGGGTCCAGTGCGGAAGGACGTGCGTCGGACGCCCCGGCCTCCGGCCGTTCGGGCGGTGCGGGCGGTTCCTCCTCGGCCGGATCCGCTCCGTCCGCGCTCCGCGCCCGATCCTGCAGCAGGGACCGCAGCGTCTCGCCGAGCCTGAGCGCGTCGCTCGCGTGATGGGCGGTGCTCGGCGGGGCGTCGCCCGGGGCCTCGGCGATCTCGTCGATCAGGGTCGCGACGAAGTCCATCGCCTCCAGCAGGCAGTCCGCCAGCGGACGGTCGAAGGGGATGCGGCCGTCGCGCACCGCGTCCATCAGGTCCTCGGCGGCGTGCAGCACCCGGGTCATCTCGGGGAGATCGAAGAGCCCGCTGTTGCCCTTGAGGGTGTGGACCAGGCGGAACAGCTCATTCATGAGCGCGCTATCGCCCGGAGCCTCCTCCAGCTGCAGCAGACGCTCGCCGATGGATTGGAGGAAATCGCGTCCTTCGGAGAGGAATTGGTCGAGCAATGGATTCATGATGTCCGCCCCTCGCTGGAGGGCGTCATGCCGAGCAGGGTATGGACGTGCGACAGTAGCCGCCCAGGCCGGACCGGCTTGACCAGATAGAGATTGGCGCCGGTCAGATAGGCCAGTTTCTGATCGTTGGCTCCCGCCTCGGTGGAGACCATGATGGCCGGCGCCTGGGGCAGGTCCTTGGCGCGCAGCTCGCGCAGAAAGCCGTAGCCGTCCAGCTTGGGCATGTTGACGTCGACCAGATAGAGGTCGAAGGGGGCCTCGGCCACGCGCTCCAGTGCCTCGATGCCGTTGACCGCCTCGGTCACCTCGAAGCCGGCCGATTCCAGGATGCCGCGATGATAGAGCCGGACCGTCGCGGCATCGTCGATCACGAGGATCCGTTTCATCGCGCCTCCCATGGTTTCTGATAGACGATGGCCTCGGGGAACTTGCGTACCCGGAACAGCGAGGAGATACGGCTCATGGACTCGGAATGGCCGAGACAGACGAAGCCGCCCGGATTGAGTGCGTCATAGAAAGACTCCGCAGCCTGCTTGCGCGACAGGTCGTCGAAATAGATCAGTAGGTTGCGGCAGAAGATGAGGTCGAAGTTCCGGTATCGGCGCATCTCGGCCGTGTCGATGATGTTTACCCGGGTGAATTCCACGGCCTCGCGCAGCGAGTCGTCGATTCGATACTGATCGCCGTCGCGATGGAAATACTTGTTGCGCAGGCTGAGGGGGACCTGCTGCAGCGAGCGCTGGCCGTAATATCCGCGCCGCGCCTGGGCGAGCGTGTCGGTGTCGATGTCGGAGGAGATGATCTCCACGTCCAGCTCGGCGATGCGCGGCCAGTGTTCGAGCAGATAGATGGCGATGCCGTAGGGCTCCTCGCCCGAGGCGGAGGGGACCGACCAGATGCGGATCGGCGATGCCTCGTCACCGCGCCGCGCGACCAGTTCCTCCAGCATGGAATCGACCAGACAGCGGAACTGGTATTCCTCGCGGAAGAAATAGGTCTCGTTGACCGTCATGGCGTTGATGAGCGTCTGCAGCTCCTCGCCCGATGCCTGGAAGCGCATCGTGGTGAAGTAGCTGCGGAAGCTTTCTTGGCCGGTCGCCTGCATGCGGTCCAGCAGGCGCTTGTCGACGAAATAGCGCTTGCTGTTCTCGAAGAGGATTCCGGTCTTGCGATAGAAGAACTCCCGGAAGGTCCGGAAATCCTCTTCGCTGATCGATGTCTGGGCCGTCATGTCGGGATCAGTCCCCGCCGATGCGCTTGAGGGCCAGATCGGCGGCGAATTGGATGTAGGGCTCGTCCGCGAAGCGCGACTTCAGGTCCTTCAGCGCCAGCGTAGCGCGCTCGGATCCGACCTCGCCGAGCAGATCGACCGCCGTGGCGCAGACGTTGACATGCGCGTCCTCTGTGATGACCCGGATCAGCCAGTCCTCGACGCGCGGATGGCGCAGCGACTCCAGCACGTCGACGGCGAAGATGCGCACGTCCGGATCCGGATCCTCCAGCAATTGGCCCATCAGGGGGGCGACCTCGTCGGGGAGCTGCTTCATCGCCTCGATGGCGGCGTTGCGCAGCATGGCGTCCTCGCTGCGCAGACAGTCGGTCAGTCCGGCGACCGCGATCTCGTCGCCCAGGCGCGTCAGACTGGTCAGGATCACCTGGGTGACGCTCGGCTCGGTCTCGACGCGCAGACGCTCAACCAATCCCCCGGAGGCATCCGCGTGCTCGGCCAGGTCGCGCGCAGCCCAGCGTCGCGCCATGGGGTCGGGGTCGCCCAGGGCGGCCAGCAGGCCCGGCAGATCCCTGGACTGGCGGCGCTCGTCGCTGCTGCTGGCGGATGTCTGCTGTGGTTTTTTCAGTCCCATGCGCGCGATCTCCTGCGGTGCTCGGTTGCGGCCGGCTGGCCGTCCTTCTCGGCGATCGGGCTCAGCCCCCGCATGGCGGCTCGTACCGGCCCTGCCGGACGCGATCGCGTCCGGCCGATGCCGGGCCGCTTCCCGCCGGCCGGCGCGCGCGCCACAGCGATGCGGCACCGCGCGGCCCAGCAGGGGCCTGATCGGGAGATCCGCGCTCGGTCTTCTCGAGACGGGCGCGCGCGATCAGCCACCAGCTGTCGGCTTCGAGGTGGGTCGAGGGATCTTTCTTGGACATGGCGCTGCTCCACATGCTGGAGCGGAAGAGCCGCTCCGGTACTGGGTGTCGGGGGTCGGATGCGGTCGCGGATGCCGCCCTCATCGCTCGGCCCAGATCTGGATCTGATCCGCGATCCGCTCGGCCGGCATGACGAGGCTCGCCCCGCCGCGCTGGATGAGTTCCGCGGGCATGCCGAAGACGACGGCGGTCTCCTCGGACTCCGCGATGGTGCGCGCGCCCAGACGCTTCAACTCGGTGAAGGCCGCGGCGCCGTCGTGACCCATCCCGGTGAGCATCACGGCGATGACATTGGCCGGGTCGCAGTGCTCGATGGCCGAACGTCCCAGCAGTTCGACCGAGGGATGCCAGAGATGGCTCGGATCCTCGGGGCGTATCAGCGCCGTCAGCCGGCCGCCGCGCCGCGCGATCAGCATGTCAGCGCCGCCCCGGCCGATGTAGATGTTGCCCGGTTCGAGCGGGGTCGGGCGGCTGACCTCCGACACCGAGAGCCGGCAGAGGGTGTCCATGCGCTCCGCGAAGGGCCGGGTGAAGCTGGTCGGCATGTGCTGGGCCACCAGCACCGGCCAGGGGAAATCCGCCGCCAGTCTGGGCAGGATATCCTCCAGGGTGCGCGGTCCGCCGGTCGAGACACCGATGAGCACCAGTCCGTCGCCGCGCGTGCCGGAGCGGCGGATGGGCTTCTCGTCCCGTTCCGGGCGCTGGGGCCGAGCCGCTCGGCTTGGTGCGTCGCTGCGGATACGCGTTGCCAGTCCGCGTGCCGTGCGGATCCGGGCGCGTGCCGCCGCGCGCACCTTGGCGATGACCTCGGACTCGATCTGCACCATCGTCAGGGAGATGGTGCCGTCCGGCTTGGGGATATAGTCCACGGCGCCCAGATTGAGCGCCTCCAGGGTCGCCAAGGCCCCCTTCTCGGTGAGCGAGGACACCATCACCACCGGGACGGGACGCTCCGCCATCAGCAGCGACAGGGCGGTGAGTCCGTCCATCTCCGGCATGTTGATGTCGAGCGTGATGACGTCCGGCTCGAAGTCGGCGTTCTCCTCCACCGCCTCGCGTCCGTTGCGCGCGAGGCGGATCTCGAAATCGCCCTCGGCCTGGAAGATGGCGTTGAGCTGGCGGCGCATCAGGGCCGAATCGTCGACGATCAGCAGCTTGATCAAGGTTCCTCCCGTTCGGACGGCCGGCGATCAGGGCAGAACCTTGCCCAGCGATTCCAGGTCCTTGCGCTGATCCTTGGCGATGAGACGCGACGGATCGATGAGCTGGATCATGCGGCCGTGCCGCTCCAGGTTGGCGACCCGGGCGATCAGCTCCGCCTGTTCGGGCGAGAGCTGCGGCGCCGGTTCGATGGTGCTGCGCGGGATCTTGAGCACCTCGGCCACCGAGTCGACGATGAACCCGGTGCGCACCCCGTCGAGCAGGAACACCATGATGCGCTGGCGGTCGTTGTGCTCGACCGGCGGGAGGCCGAGCCGGCGGCGCTGATCGACCACCGGAAGGACCGAGCCGCGCAGGTTGATGACGCCCTCGACGAAGCTCGGCGCCTTGGGCACCCGGGTCAGCTCCTCGGGGACGCGCACGATCTCCTGGACGCTCTCGATCGGCACCCCGAACTCCTCCTTGTCGAGCCGGAACACCACCAGCTGCTCCTCGTCGTCGTCTTCCTCGTCGCCCGTCAATTCCTCGTCCAGTCCCAGTTTCTCCTGCATGTCCTCCACGCTCGTCAGCGCCTCCCGTATGGATGAATCGCGAAAGAGATTGTCGGTCGAGAGGATCGACACCAGGCGGCGTCCCTCGTCGAGCTGGCAGATCTCGCCGATGTCCGAGAGATCGCCGTGGCGCGCCAGCAGCTTGGGCATGGCCTCGACCGCCGACTTGGGCACCCGCAGCACCTCGTTGACGCAGTCCATCGCCAGACCCACGGCGATCTCGCCCAGCTGCACCACCAGGATGCGGCTGCGCTCGTCGGCGTCGCGCGCCGGCAGGCCGAAGAGACAGCGCAGCGACACCAGCGGCAGCAGACGGTTGCGCAGCGTCATGAGCCCCAGCACGTGCATCTCGGCGCGCGGGACCTGGACCACCTGATCCGGGAACTGGACGATCTCCTGGACGCTCTCGATGGGGATGGCGTATTCCTGCTCGGCGACCTCGAAGCTGACCAGCTGCAGCTCGTCGCTGGACTCGTCCTCGTCGTCGTCCTCCTGGGCGTCGATCCCCGACAGGGCGGCCGCGCTGGGGCGCGCCAGGGTGGCGATGGCGGCGAACTCGGTGTCGATCAGACGCTCGAAGTCGAGCACCATCACCATCGGAAAACCGCCGACGTCCTTGAGCATACCCGACAGCAGATCGCTCTTGACCGTCGCCTTGAGGGCGTCGACCGCCTCGATGCGCGACGGCTCGACCCCGATCACGCTGCTGACGCGGTCGACGACGAAGCCGAGCGGCTGGCCGAGGTCGATCACCAGCGCCCGGGTGGCGTCGTCGTCCTCGCGTTCGTCGAAGCCGAACAGACGGCGCAGGCTGATGATGGGCAGCACCTTGCCGCGCAGATTGGCCAGTCCTTCGAGGGTCGGCGGCGCCAGCGGCACCCGCACCACCTCCGGCACCCGGATGATCTCCTGGACCGGCGCCATGTCGACCGCGAACACCTCGCTGCCGCAGACGAAGATCACGAACTGACGGATATCGCTGTCCTGCTCCGTCACGGCATCCTCGACGCCGACCGCGTTCGTCGGCCGCGAGGCTTCGACCTCTGTATTGGTCATGAGTGTCTCCCGCGCAAGGGCGATGGGTCTCAGGCGCTCTGCAGTTCGTCGGCGAGCGAGGCGATCTCCTCGATCGCCGCCGCCAGTTCCTCGGCGCCCTGAGACTGCTGCTTCGCCGCCGTGGCGGCCTCGTTCGAGGCCTGTTCCGCCTCCTGCGCGGCGGAGGCGATCTGATCGACCCCGGTCTTGACCTGGGCGATGGCGGAGGCGATCTCGCCGGCCGCCGCCTCGATATCGGCGGTGCTCTTGCCCACGTCGCCGATATCGCTCTCGATGGTCTCCAGACCGCTGGTGATCGACTTGGCCTTCTCGGCCTCGGTGATGGCGGCGGAGATGATCTCCTCGAGATCGCGCCAGACCACGCCGATCTGGTCCTGGACCGCCTTCACCAGATCCTTGATGCGGTCGGCGTTCTCGGCCGAGTCGTGGGCCAGGTTGCGGATGTCGGTCGCCACCACCACGAAGCCCTTGCCGAACTCGCCGGCGCGCGCCGCCTCGATCGAGCCGTTGACGGCCAGCATGTTGGTCTGGATGGAGACGGTGGTGATGGCGTCGACGATCTTGTCGATGCGCCGCGAGACCAGCTCCAGGTCCTTGATCTGCTTGAGGCTGGAGCGCGAGGAGTCGACGGAGTCCGAGACCCCCCGGATAAGCCCGTCGACGCTCGTCTTGTTGGTCGTCATCAGATCGCTGATCGCGGCCACCTTCTCCTTCGAGAGTTGCGCCCGCTGCAGGGCGATCTCCAGCCCCTTCTCGATCTGCGAGATGGCCGCCGCCGACTCCTCGGTGGAGGACGCCTGAACCTGGGCGCTCTTGCGGATCTGCTCGATGGCCGCCATCACCTGCGTGGACGAGCGGTTGATCTCCTGCACGGCGGAGGAGAGCTCCTCGGCCGCCGAGGCCACCTCCTCGGCGCTCTTGGCGATGTCGGTCGAATTCTTGAGGTCCTCGGCCAGCTCGGAGAGGTTCTGCGCGGCCTGCTCGCACTCGGCCAGGGCCTGGGTCTGCTCGGCCACCGTCTTGGCCGACTCCTCGGCCGCGGCGGACTGCTCCTCGGCGGCGGCGGCGATCTCCTCTGTACCCTTGAGCGCCTGGCCTGCGGCCGTGTTGGACTGCTGGGCGCCGCCCGCGATCTCCTGGATGCCGGACGTCACCTCGATGGCGTCGACCCGGATCTGCTCCAGCTGGACATTGATGGTCCTGCCGTTCTCGACCTCGGTCTGGACCTTGGTCGCCGAGTCGTTGATGCCGTCCGAGATGGTCTTGACCTCGGTCTGGATCTGGCCGACCAGATCCTGGATCTGCTTGGCGCTCTTCTCGGAGGTCTCGGCGAGGGTGCGGACCTCGTCCGCCACCACCGCGAATCCCTTGCCGTGCTTGCCGGCGCGCGCCGCCTCGATCGCCGCGTTCAGCGCCAGCAGATTGGTCTGGTCGGCGATGCGCGCGACCGCCTTGACGATGTCGCCGATGTTGGCCGCCTGCTGCTCCAGCTCCGCCACCATCTTGACCGAGTCGGCCTGGCGCTGCGCCGCCACGCCGACATTGGTGATCATCCCCTCCACGTCGCCGCTGACCTTGGCGATCAGCCCCTGCGATGCCTCCACCTTGGACTGGGCGAGCTTGGCGCTTTCGAGCTGGCGGTCGAGCGCGCTGCCGACCAGCTTGAAGGCGGCCAACGACTCCTGTGCCGCTCCGGACGCCTCCTCCGCACCGGTCGCGATCTGATCGGCGGCGCGTTTGAGCTCCTCCGCCGCCGAGGCGGCCTCGTTGATCCCCGACGAGAGCTGGGCGGTCGCCGAGGCCACCCGCTCCGCAGCCTGCTGCTGCTTCGCCAGCGTGCGCGCCCGCTTGCGCTGCGCCTCGGCCTCGCGCGCCGCCGCGGCATTCGAGCGCACCTCAGCGGTCGTGCCCGAGGTGGAGGTGGAGGGTTTCTTGACGAGTGCCATGGCGATGTCCTGCGCTATAGGGTGGAGGAATGCCCGGTCGGGGGCTGGTATCGCGGCATGCTGGGGGCCGCCGTCCATACTGGACCAATGATCCGACCCTTGGCTCGGATCCATTGTGAGCCTGTTCTCTTTCGTGTGGCCGGTTCGAGCGATGTTGGACCGGACTGTGATCCTCGTCACGAACCCATGCAAGATCGAGAGATCGATCGAGGGCGGAACGGTCATGCACCAATATAGCCGGCCGAACTCGATTCGCGGGTCTTGTGCCGAATGTGAACGGGGTCGTCCGGAGCGGCCGGGACGGCGTCATCGCGAGGTCAGGGCGGCCGTCAGGCCGTCCGGATCCTCGACGCTCACCATCAGCTCGCGGAGACGCACCGGCACCCCCATGACATGGCCGCGCTGGGCGGGCTGCAAGCCGAGCGACAGGATGCCCCGGTCCGATCCGTTCACCAGCCAGCGGCCGGCGAGTCCGTGTACGCCCCGGCTCAGGGTCCGAGTGCGCAGGGGGTTTACGCGGGCGATCGCGGTCCTCGGAAAACGGGAGCCGAAGGCCCAGCCCATGCGCACCTCCACCCGATCCTCGGTCACCTCCACATAGGACGCCGAGGGCGGCAGCAGGAGAAGCCTCGAAAGAATCTCGTACCAGCTGTCGAACCGAATCTCGAACCTTTGTCGTTTCATCTCGGGGACCTCTCCTGTCGTCTGTCGCGATTCATGGCTTCATGATATTCCGCCGAGTGGAGCGTCTGCGCCTCTATTGCTCTCCGGACCCACAGGATTGCAATGACCGCCAGGCAGGCCAGCCCGATGGCCGCCGGGAAGAGGACCGTCGCGACCGAATGACGTTCGAGCGCCAGCACGACCAGCCCGTTGCGAGCCGCCATCAGGACGAAGAAGGCGATGGATTCGCTCCTCGGCTGCCGATAGGCCTTGCGGATCGTCGGACCGAAGCCGAGCAGGTCGACGCCGGTCAGCACCGCCACCGCCCACAGCGGATCCGAGGTCGCGTACCAGAGCGGAAGCGACGAGAGCGCGGCGAGCAGGAAGGCCCAGTCGGCACCGACGATGGAGACGTCCCCGCGCCGGATCCAGGCCAGCCCCGCGATCAGCAGCGTGAAGAGTCCGGAGACGCCGATCGGCCAGGCGCCGACCCCTCCCTCCGCCGCGATCTGGGCGATGAAGACCACGCAGGTCGTCAGGCCCCAGATGAACCAGGAGAAGAGGTGCGGTCTCACACGCCCCCGCAGGATCCCGCGCAGATAGGGCAGGAAGGCCAGACAGGTGAGCGCGATCGCCGCCGCGCTCAGGGCTTCGCGAATGGGCTGGTCGATGGCTGGCAGCATCTACGAGGGGCTGTCGGGCATGGCGTCTCGGCTGAGATTCACAGCGCATGGAGATGCACAGTATATTGAGTCGGCGAGAGACCGGGACTCGATCAGGGCTCAGGTGACTCGAATCGGAACCACATCGCCCCATCGGGAACAGTGAATGCCTCATGGCAGAGAAGAAACGTACCACCAAGACCGCCCGCAACGGCGGTGACCTCGGCTTCGAGGCCGAGCTGTTCAAGGCCGCCGACAAGCTGCGCGGCAACATGGAGCCCTCGGACTACAAGCACGTCGCCCTGGGGCTGATCTTCCTCAAGCACATCTCCGACAGCTTCGAGGCCAAGCGCGCCGAGCTGCTGGAGGACTACCCCGAGGGCGCCGAGGACCCCGACGAGTACCGCGCCGAGAACGTCTTCTGGGTGCCCAAGGCGGCGCGCTGGTCTCATCTCAAGGACACCGCCAAACAGCCCGGCATCGGCAGGCGCATCGACGAGGCCATGCTCGCCATCGAGAAGGTCAACGCCAGCCTCAAGGGCGTGCTGCCCAAGGAATACGCGCGCCCCGCGCTCGACCCCGTGATGCTCGGCGAGCTGATCGACCTCATCTCGGGGATCGCGCTCGGCGAGGGCCAGGATCGTGCGCGCGATGTGCTGGGCCGGGTCTACGAATACTTCCTCGGCCAGTTCGCCGGGTCCGAGGGTAAGCGCGGCGGCGAGTTCTACACCCCGCGTTCGGTGGTGCGGGTGCTGGTCGAGATGCTCGAACCCTTCCCGGACCCCAAGCGCCACCTCAAGGGCCGCGTCTACGACCCCTGCTGCGGCTCGGGCGGGATGTTCGTGCAGGCCGAGCGCTTCCTGGAGACCCACGGCGGGCGCGTCGGCGAGCTGGCGATCTACGGGCAGGAGTCCAACTACACCACCTGGCGGCTGGCCAAGATGAACCTGGCGGTGCGCGGCATCGACGCCGACATCCGCTGGAACTCCGAGGGCAGCTTTCGCAAGGACGAGCTGCCGGACCTGCGCGCCGACTTCATCCTCGCCAATCCGCCCTTCAATGTCTCCGACTGGGGCGGCGACAAGCTGCGCGAGGACGCCCGCTGGGTCTACGGTGCCCCGCCGGTCGGCAACGCCAACTTTGCCTGGCTGCAGCACATCCTCCACCACCTGAGCCCCAACGGCACCGCCGGCGTGGTGCTGGCCAACGGCTCCATGTCGTCGAGCCAGTCCGGCGAGGGCGACATCCGCAAGGCGATGGTCGAGGCTGACGTGGTCGACTGCATGATCGCCCTGCCGGGGCAATTGTTCTATTCGACCCAGATCCCCGCCTGTCTCTGGTTCCTGGCCAAGAACAAGGCCAACGGCGGACTGCGCGACCGGCGCGGCCAGGTCCTCTTCATCGACGCCCGCAAGCTCGGGCACCTGGTCGACCGCACCCGGCGCGAGCTCTCCGACGAGGACATCGCCACCATCAGTCGGACCTACCACGCCTGGCGCGGCGAGCCCGACCGGGTAGGTCACGTAGGTCTCGTAGGTCGGGTTAGCCCCCTAGGGCGTAACCCGACAAACGCCGCAGACCCAGCCGCCGCCGATGTCGGATTACGCTGCGCTAATCCGACCTACGGGGAGGATGGCGGTTACGCCGACATCCCCGGCTTCTGCAAGTCGGCGACGCTGGAGGAGATCCGAGGCCACAGCCACGTCCTCACACCCGGGCGCTATGTCGGTGCGGCTGCGGTGGAAGAGGACGAGGTGCCGTTCGAGGAGCGGTTCGCGGCGTTGCGCGAGAAGCTGGAGAAGCAGTTGGCCGAGGGGGAGGAGCTGGGGGTGGTGATTCGGGAGAAGTTGGCGGGAGTGGTTGTCGATGGGTGAGTGGCGTCAACTCACCTTAGATCAAGCTGGTATTAGCCTGATTGATTGCGTCCATAAGACACCAGCAGCCGTTGAAGCTGGAATGCCATATGTCGCGATCCCCGAAATGCGGGGTGGCGAAATCGATTTGTCGGGTGCTAGGAAGATCAGTAAGGATGACTTCGTCGAGTGGACTCGAAAGGCAAACCCAGAACCTTATGACGTCGTTCTCTCGCGGCGGTGTAACCCTGGAGAGACTGCGTTTGTCCGTCCAGGCATGACGTTTGCCTTAGGACAAAATCTCGTCCTGTTGCGCGCAGACGGAACCTGTATTCATCGGCCATTTCTGCGTTGGCTTGTTCGCACGCCAGAATGGTGGAATGAGATCGAGCGGTATAGGAATGTCGGAGCTGTTTTCGACAGCCTCCGCTGCGCAGACGTCCCCAATTTTCGACTTTCGATTCCGCCGCTTGAGGAGCAAAGATACATTTCTTCTCTCCTCGGCGCCCTCGACGACAAAATTGAGCTGAACCGCCAGACGAACGCGACTTTGGAGGCGATGGCGCGGGCGCTGTTCAAGGACTGGTTCGTGGATTTCGGCCCCACGCGCGCCAAGGCCGAGGGCCGCGCGCCCTATCTCGCCCCGCACCTCTGGGACCTCTTCCCCGATGCCCTCGATGCCCTCGATGATGAGGACAAGCCGGTGGGGTGGACCACCGAGCCGCTGTTGGACCATGCGCGCCTGATCTCTGGTGGCACTCCCAAAACCGACATTACCGCCTACTGGAACGGATCGATCGCTTGGGCCAGTGCCAAGGACGTTAGTCAGTGTTCTGACGCATTCTTAATCGAAACCGAGCGAAGCATTACCCCTCGGGGCCTCGAAGAAAGCTCGACTCGGTTGATACCGAAAGGTGCAACCGTTGTTGTAGCGCGCGGTGCCACGACAGGTCGCTATTGCCTGTTCGGCGCCGAGATGGCGATGAATCAGACTTGCTATGCGTTGACTTCACTGAAACAGCGGCCTTTTTGGTTGAATTGTGCGTTTGGTTTCCTGGTCCAAGAGCTTGTCCATTCTGCTCACGGCTCTGTGTTTGACACCATTACCACCAAGACAGTCCAGCAAGCATGGGTGACTATTTCCAAGCAAGAGTTGATCTTCAGCTTTGAAGAGACTGTCACTCCTCTGTTCACTAGGATTCACTCTAACCTAGAGGAATCCCGCACCCTTGCCCAAACCCGCGATCTCCTCCTCCCCAAGCTGATGTCCGGCGAGATCCGTCTGCGCGAGGCGGAGCAGATCGCTGAGGCGGTGCTGTGACGATTCCGAATCTCCGCGTCCTCCAGGGACTCGACGCCGACCTGCGCACGGCGCTGCTGGCTCAGATCCGCGATCTCTGGACGCATGGTTCGACCGCCATCGAGGGCAACACCCTGACCCTCGGCGAGACCAAGTTCGTGATCGAGGAGGGACTGACGGTCTCCGGCAAGCCGCTGAAGGATCACCAGGAGGTCATGGGCCACGCACGTGCCATCGAGTTGATCTACGCCTGGATGGACGAGGATCTGACGACCGAGCGATTGTTCGACCTGCATCGCGCGGTCCAGACCGAGGTGACCCTGGACATCCTCAAGCCCTTCGGCGCCTGGAAACGCGAGCCGAACGGCACCTATGCCGTCACGGCGGATGGCCGCCAGACCTTCATCGAGTACGCCGCGCCCGATCAGGTCCCGGCGCTGATGGAGGAATGGCTCGCCGAACTGACACGGCTTGCGAGCCGCGACCTGAGCCAGCAGGAGGCCATCGACGCCTATGCCCATCTACACCTGGGCTTCGTGCACATTCACCCCTTCTGGGATGGTAACGGCCGGCTGGCGCGACTGCTCGCCAACGTGCCCGTGCTGCGCGCAGGCCATCTTCCGGTGGTGATCGATGTCAGGGACCGCCGGACCTATCTCTCCACGCTGGCGGAATACGAGCTGGCTGCGGGTGTGCTGACGCCGACCACGGGTGTTTGGCCGCGCCCAGAATTGGAGGCGGACTTCCGATCCTTCTGCCTCGGGGCTTACGACTCGATCCTCGCGCTGGTCGAGCAAGCGCGGGCGCAACAGTTCCGTAGGTCGGGTTAGCGCAGCGTAACCCGACGCAACCCAGGCGAGATCGACGACATGCGTTATCGGCGCGCCTTCATTCCGGGTGGCACCTTCTTCTTCACGCTGGTGACCGAGCAGCGTCGCCCGTTGCTCGCAGAACAGCCTGCCATCGATTGCTTGCGCGAGGCATTTCGCGCCGTCAAGACCAAGCGGCCTTTTCAGATCGACGCGATCGTCATCCTGCCGGATCATCTGCATTGCGTTTGGACACTCCCGGAAGGAGATACCGATTTCGCCGTCCGCTGGCGTCTGGTCAAGAGCTGGTGCACCAAGCATTGGCCCGTGCCTTTGCCACAGGCCCCGACTGAGGCGCGCCGGAACCGGGGGGAAGGGGGCTGTGGCAGCGGCGGTATTGGGAGCATGTCATTCGTGACGACCTGGACCTGGGACGGCATTTCGATTACGTGCATTTCAACCCGGTGAAGCACGGCTATGTCAGCCGGCCCGCTGACTGGCCTTATTCGAGTTTTCGACGGGCCGTCGAGTCGGGCTTGTATACGTTGGATTGGGCGGGCGCCGATGAGGATTTCGATGACATTGGGCACGAGTGAGAAGTGCCCCTGGCGCTGGGAGTGTCGGGTTACGCTGCGCTAACCCGACCTACAGCCGGGAGTGTCGGGTTATTCTGCGCTAACCCGACCTACAGTGGAGTGCGGACAGGAGCGACGGATGAGCTTTATCACGGAAGCCGAGATCGAGGCGATGCTGCTGGAGCAGCTGGCGGGGTTGGGGTACGACAGCACCACCGATGCGGTGATCGGTCCGGACGGGAGCGCATCCGAGCGCGAGGCATTCTCGGAGGTGCTGCTGCTGGGGCGCCTGGAGGCGGCCATCGCGCGGCTCAACCCGGACATACCCGAGGAGGCCAGGGCGGACGCCCTCAAGCAGGTGGTCGCCACCGCCTCGCCGTCGCTCATCGAGGAGAACCGGCGCCTGCACCGGCTGATGGTCGAGGGTGTACCGGTCGAGTTCTATACCCAGGACGGCAGCCTGCGCGGCGACAGTGTCCGCCTGATCGACTTCGCCGACCCGGACGCCAACGATTGGCTCGCCGTCGGTCAGCTCACCGTGGTCGAGAACGGCATCAAACGCCGGCCCGACGTGGTGCTCTTCCTCAATGGCCTCCCGGTCGCGGTCTTCGAGCTCAAGAATCCGGGCGGGGAGCAGGCGACGCTCACGGGTGCCTTCAACCAACTGCAGACCTACAAGGCGCAGATTCCCTCCCTGTTTCGCACCAATGCCGCCCTGGTGATCTCCGACGGGCTGAATGCCCGCATCGGCTCGCTCACGGCCAACGCGGAGCGCTTCATGCCCTGGCGGACCGTCGACGGACGCACCATCGAGCCGAAGGGCCGTGCCGAGCAGGCGGTGCTGGTGGAGGGCGTCTTCGAGCGAGCCCGCTTTCTCGCCCTGCTGCGCGACTTCACCGTTTTCGGCAACGGTGGCAACGGGATCTTCAAGATCCTGGCCGGTTATCACCAGTTCCACGCGGTGCGCCGCGCGATGCTGTCCACCTTGAGGGCCATTGCTGCGCGCGAGGGCGGCGCGACCGAGGCCGCCGACGCGCTGCGCGAGGACCCCGAGGATTACGGCCTGCCGAGCGTCCGGGACTATCGCCTCGGCGATCGGCGGATCGGCGTCATCTGGCATACCCAGGGCTCGGGCAAGAGCCTGCTGATGGCCTTCTATGCCGGCCAGCTGGTGCGCAGCCCGGAGCTGGCTAACCCGACCATCCTGGTCATCACCGACCGCAACGACCTCGACGATCAGCTGTTCGGCACCTTCGCCATGTGCGCCGACCTGATCCGCCAGACGCCGATCCAGATCGAGGACCGCGAGCATCTGCGCACCGCCCTCGACCGTGCCTCTGGCGGTGTCATCTTCACCACCATGCAGAAGTTCGCACCGCCAACGGGCGAGACGGCCTACCCGTTGCTGACCGATCGGCGCAACGTGGTGGTCATCGCCGACGAGGCTCACCGCAGCCAGTACGGCTTCAAGGCGAAGGTGGACCGCAAGACCGGTGAGATCAGCTACGGCTTCGCCAAGTACCTGCGCGATGCCCTGCCCAATGCCTCTTTCATTGGCTTCACGGGCACGCCGATCGATCAAGCCGACGTCAATACCCGTCAGGTCTTCGGTGACTACATCGATGTCTATGACATCAGCCGCGCGGTCGAGGACGGCGCTACGGTGACGATCTACTACGAGAGCCGACTCGCCCGGATCGAGCTGCCGGAGAACGCGAAGCCGACCATCGACGACGAGATCGCCGACCTCACGGAAGACGAGGCCGAGAGCGAGCAGGAGCGGATCAAGCGCAAGTGGTCGACGGTCGAGGCCCTGGTCGGCGCCGAGCAGCGGCTGGCGATGGTGGCCGAGGATCTGGTCCAGCACTTCGAGGATCGGGTCGCGGCCCTCGACGGCAAGGCGATGGTGGTCTGCATGAGCCGCCGGATCTGCGTTGCCCTCTATGACGCCATCGTCGCCCAGCGCCCGGACTGGCACTCGGACGAGGACGGCGCGGGGCGGATCAAGGTCGTCATGACCGGCTCGGCCGCCGATCCCCAGGCGTGGCAACCGCACATCGGCACCAAGACGCGGCGCGACCTGCTCGCCAAGCGCGCCAAGGATCCGAGCGACCCGCTGCAGCTGGTAATCGTGCGGGATATGTGGCTGACCGGCTTCGACGCCCCCTCCATGCACACCATGTACGTCGACAAGCCGATGCGCGGGCATGGGCTAATGCAGGCCATCGCGCGTGTAAACCGTGTCTTCCGCGACAAGCCCGCGGGGCTGGTGGTCGATTACATCGGCATCGCCCAGAACCTCAAGCGGGCGCTGGCCGAGTATTCCGCTGCGGACCAGGGGCAGACCGGCATCGACGAGGCCGAGGCGGTTGCCGTGCTGCAGGAGAAGTATGAGGTGGTGGCCGCCATGTTCCACGGCTTCGACTTCCAGCGCGGACTTATGGGGTCGCCGCAGGAACGCCTCGCGATCATGGCCGAGGCCATCGAGTGGATCCTCCAGCGTCAGCACGAGGCGGCCGAGCGCGAGAAGACGCCCGAAGACAAGAAGCGCGCCCACCGGCGCTTTCAGGATGCCACCCTGGCCCTCTCCAATGCCTTCGCCCTGGCCGGCGCGAGCGACTACGCACGCGAGATCCGCGACGCCGTGGGCTTCTTCCAGACCATCCGCGCGGCCCTGGTCAAGACCGGGGTGGGCGCGGGCAAGTCGTCGGCCGAGCGCGACGCGGCCATCGCCCAGATCATCGACCGTTCCCTGGTCTCGACCGAGATCGTCGACATCCTCGCGGCGGCCGGCCTGAACACGCCCGACATCTCCATCCTCTCCGACGACTTCCTCGCCGAGCTCGCCCAGATGGAGAAGAAGAATCTGGCCCTCGAGGCCCTGCGCAAGCTGCTGAACGACGAGGTGCGCTCACGGACCAAGACCAACGTCGTCCAGGGCAAGCAGTTCTCCGAGCGGCTGGAGGATGCCATCGCCCGCTATCACACCAACGCCATCACTACCGTCGAGATCCTGCAAGAGCTGATTGCGTTGGCCAAGGACATCCGAGCCGCCCGTGCTCGCGGCGAGGCTGAGGGGCTGTCGGAGGACGAGATCGCCTTCTACGACGCCCTCGCCGAGAACCAGAGCGCGGTCGAGGTGATGGGCGACGACCATCTCAAGGTGATTGCCCACGAACTGCTGACCGGGCTGCAGGGCAACGTCACCGTCGACTGGGCGCGCCGCGAGAGTGCGCGGGCGCGGATGCGGGTGCTGGTGAAGCGGATTCTGCGTAAGTACGGATATCCACCGGATCTGCAGGATGCGGCAGTGCAGACGGTGTTGGCTCAGGCCGAGGCGCTGTCGGCGAGCTGGACGCTTTGACGCCGCCGTTCCTCGTGCCCGATCCGGTCCTTCAGGATCGCCTCTTGCGCGGCTTCCTCGGCTTGGGCTCCGGCAGCTCCCGGCCGGTCGCCGCGACCAGCTCGGCCAGTGCGTCGGCGTCGTCGATCAGTTCGGTGACCATGAAGTGCGGCTTGGCGCCGGGGTAGGGCGGGGCCTCCCGGGGCGTCTCCAGGATCGTCCGTCCGGCGGCCGTCGGCTTGAGGTACAGCTGGTTGTCGCAGACCAGGGCGACGACCTTGTCGGCATGATAGAGGGCGTATTCGCCGAACATCTTGCGGAATGAGACGTCTCCGGCGGACTGCATCTGGTCGCAGACGTATTGCACGAAGCTCTGGTCGGATGCCATGTCGGCGGTCCTCTCGCGTGAGAAAGGGGCGGTTCAGCCCTGATTCGGATGGTCCCCGCACCTTGTCGGGCCGCGCGTCGGAGCGGTGCTTGGAGGCGCGGGACGGATGGGTCCATTATGGCGGCTGTCCCGTCTTCTTTGGGTGTATGAGACGCGGGTTTCCGGCTGTATCCTGCATCGATCGATCAGGCCCGTGACTCGGCCTGGGTTTCCGGCATTGGGGGATGTCGCCCTTGTCGTCTCGCAACCTCGTTCTGGCCTCCAGCCTGCTGCTGTTCGGCGTCTTCGCGGCGATCGCGCTTCTGGTCGGCGATCTGGCCGAGCGGCGTCTGCGGTCCGATCTCGATCGCGAGGCGGCGCGTCTTCGGACCGCCTTCGAGGTGATGCAGATCGAGCTCGAGCACTGTGTGCTCTCGATCACCGATCTGCTCGCCTCCGATACCGAGGTTCGGGGTCTGTTCGCGGATGGCGCGGCCGCCGTGCGTGCCGAGGGCGGCGGGGGCGGTCGCGAGGCGGCGCGGATCCGCTCCGCCCTGGAGGGGCGGCTCGCACCGCAATGGGAGAGGATGCGCGAGGAGATCGATCTGCGCCAGATCCATTTCCATCTGAGTCCGGACGGGACCTCGTTTCTGCGCATGAACGCGCCCGGGCGGTTCGGGGATTCGCTGAGCGGGTTTCGTCCCCTGGTCGCGGACGTGCAGGCCGATGGCCGGCGGCGCGCCGGGTTCGAGATCGGGCCTACCTTCGCCGGTATCCGAGGCGCCGTTCCGGTGATGGCGCCGGGTGGAGATACGCTGGTCGGCACCCTCGAGGCCGGCGTCGGATTCGCGGGCCATCTCGCGCGTCTGAGCGCTCATACGGGTGTCGGCTATGGCGTGCTTCTGACTCGCGAGGCCGTGAAGGATGCGCGTTTCGGCGGACCTTCCGCGTCCGGTCGGCTCGGCCCCGAGGGCGAGCTTCTGGTCGCGACCTCGCGCGAGGAGCTGGGGCTCTGGCTGGACCGCTCGCGCTTGCCGCCCTATGACGGGGGCGATCGGACTGCCTGGCTCCACTGGGACGGCCGGATCTATCAGCTGATGCGCTTTCCGCTGCGTCGGTATTCGCCGGATCGGGAGCCGCCGGTCGGCTCCGTGGTCGTCTGGCACGACATCGGCGATCGGGTGGCGGCGCTGTCCGCCTTTCGCGCGCGGGTGGGCTGGCTCGGTTTGCTCGCGTATCTGTGCGCGCAGCTGCTGGCGCTGGGCCTGGTCCGGTTCGGTCGGGGCGAGTGGCAGCGGCAGCTCGATGAGCGCACCCGGGAGCTGAGACGCAAGGAGTCGCTGCTGATGGAGCTGGCCACCACGGACTCCCTGACCGGCGTCTTCAATCGGCGACATTTCTTCGAGCAGCTGCGATTGCAGCTCGCCCGTCTGGACCGTCTGGACGAGCGCTGCTCGCTGATGATGCTCGATCTCGATCATTTCAAGCGCATCAACGACGGATACGGCCATGCGGTCGGCGACCGGGTGCTGCAGCGCTTCGCCGGTCACTGCCGCCGGGTGCTGCGTCAGACGGATGTGATCGGCCGGATCGGGGGCGAGGAGTTCGCCGTGCTGCTGCCGGGTCAGGATCTCGAGAGCGCCATGACGGTGGCCGAGCGGCTGCGCACGCTGGTGGCCGAGGATCGGATCGAGACGGATCGGGGATCGGTCGGCGTCACCCTGAGTCTCGGCGTGACGGAGCTGGATGAGGACGACGAGGACCCGGATCGGGTGCTCGGCCGGGCCGACGAGGCGCTCTACGAGGCCAAGGAGTCGGGACGCGATCGCTCGATCGCCTGGAACGCGGATCCATAAAGAAACCCCCGAAGCCCGGGGGTTGGGAGCTTCGGGGGAACATGCCCGGCTTGGGGAGCCGGGTTCCGGGATCTCCATCCAGGGGGGGTGACGGAAGATCCCGATTCGCTCGTCCTTTCAGAGTGTTGAATATAGCCTAAGTTCCCGACCGCGTTAGTGAGCCTCTTCCCAATTGTCGCCGACGCCGATGTCGACGACCAGGGGCACGGCGAGCCGGGCGGCCGACTCCATGGCCGCGCGGATGTGTCTGGCGGTGTCCTCGACGGCGTCTTCGGCGACCTCCAGCACCAGCTCGTCGTGCACCTGCATGATGAGCCGAACCTTCGGCTCCTCGCGCTGGATCCAGTCGTCGACCGCGATCATGGCGCGTTTGATGATGTCGGCGGCCGTGCCCTGCATGGGGGCGTTGATGGCGGTGCGCTCGGCGCCGGCGCGCCGGCCCTGGTTGCTGTGGTCGATCTCGGGGAGATAGAGCCGGCGCCCGAACAGGGTCTCGACGTATTTGTCCTCGCGCGCCTTGGCGCGGGTGCGCTCCATGAAGTCCTTCACGCCCGGATAGCGGTCGAAATAGCGGTCCACGTAGTTCTGGGCCGCCTTGCGCTCGATCCCGAGCTGCTTGGCGAGGCCGAAGGCGGACATGCCGTAGATGAGCCCGAAGTTGACCGCCTTGGCCGAGCGGCGCTGCTCGCCGGTCACCGCCTCGGGATCGAGCCCGAGGATCTCCGCGGCGGTGGCGCGATGGATGTCCTGTCCGCCGGCGAAGGCTGCCAGCAGGCGTGCGTCGCCCGAGAGATGGGCCATGATGCGCAGCTCGATCTGCGAATAGTCGGCGGCCAGCAGTTTGTGTCCCGGCTCGGCGACGAAGGCGCGGCGGATGCGCCGACCCTCCTCGGTGCGGATGGGGATGTTCTGCAGGTTGGGGTCGCTGGAGGAGAGCCGCCCGGTGGCGGCGACCGCCTGGTGGTAGGAGGTGTGCACCCGTCCGGTCTCGGGGTTGAGCATCTGCGGCAGCTTGTCGGTGTAGGTCGACTTGAGCTTGGAGAGTCCTCGATGCTGGAGGATGAGCCGGGGCAGCGCGTGGCCCTGGTCGGCGAGCTGTTCCAGCACGTCCTCCGAGGTGGATGGCGCGCCCTTGGGCGTCTTGGCGATTGGTTCGATGCCCTGCTCGTCGAACAGGATGGCGCCGATCTGCTTGGGCGAGCCCATGTTGAATTTGCGTCCGGCGACCGCGTAGGCCGCGAGTTCCAGCTCGCCGATGCGCCGGGTCAGCTCCCGGCTCTGCTGGGCGAGCAGGTCGCGGTCGATCCGCACCCCGGTGCGCTCGATGCGCGAGAGGATGGGAACCAGGGGCATCTCGATGTCGCGGTAGAGCTCGGCGAGCGATGGCGTGGCCTCAAGGCGGGGCCATAGGGTCCGATGCAGGCTCAGGGTGACGTCCGCGTCCTCGGCGGCATAGTGTCCGGCCTGTTCGAGCGGGATCTGGTCGAAGGTGAGCTGTTTGGCGCCCTTGCCGGCGATGTCCTCGAAGTGGACCGTCTCCCGGTCCAGATATTTCCTCGTCAAGGTGTCCATGTCGTGCCGGCCGATGCTGTCGAGCACGTAGCTCTCCAGCATGGTGTCGTGGGCGATGCCGCGCATGCGGATGCCGTAGCGGGCCAGGACGCTCATGTCGTACTTGAGGTTCTGTCCGACCTTGAGCCGGTTCGGATCCTCCAGCAGCGGCTTGAGCCGGGCCAGGACGGCGTCGCGGTCGAGCTGGTCCGGGGCGCCCATGTAGCCGTGCGCGACCGGGACGTAGGCGGCCTGCCCGGGCTCGACCGAGAAGGAGACCCCGACCAGTTCGGCGACCATGTAGTCGAGCGCGGTGGTCTCGGTGTCGAAGGCGAAGAGCTCGGCCTGTTCCAGACGGGTCGTCCAGGCGTCGAAGGACTCCTGGGTCAGGACCAGATCGTAGTCGCCGTCTTGCCGCTCGCCCGAGCCCGATGCCTCAGGGGCGGCGTCCTCCGCGTTCAGCGTGGCGAGCAGCTTGCGGGACTCGATCCGCTCGTACCAGGTGCGCAGCGTCTCGCGGTCGGGTTCGGCCGGCGCCAGGTCGGTCGGTCTCAGATCGAGCGGGACGTCGCGCTTGATGGTGGCGAGCCGTTTCGAGAGCGGGAGCTGGTCCAGGGCCGCGCGCAGGTTCTCGCCGACCTTGCCCTTGATCCGCTCGGCGTTGGCCATGACGCCGTCCAGGTCGCCATACTCGCCGATCCACTTGGCGGCGGTCTTGGGGCCGCACTTGGGTACGCCGGGCACATTGTCGACGCTGTCGCCCATGAGGCTCAGATAGTCGACGATGCGCTCGGGCGGAACCCCGAACTTCTCGCGTACCCCGTCCGGATCGAGCCGGGTGTCGTTCATGGTGTTGACCAGGGTGACATGCTCGCCGACCAGCTGGGCCATGTCCTTGTCCCCGGTCGAGATGAGGGTCTGGATGCCCTGCTCGGCGGCCTGGGTGGCGAGGGTGCCGATGACGTCGTCGGCCTCGACCTCCGGAACCACCAGCAGCGGCAGGCCCATGGCGCGGATGATGTCCTGCAGCGGCTGGATCTGCTCGCGCAGGTCGTCGGGCATCGGCGGGCGGTGCGCCTTGTACTGGGGGTAGAGGTCGTTGCGGAAGCTCTTGCCGGCGGCGTCGAAGACCACGCCGATGTACTCGGGGTCATGCGCGTCGATCAGCTTGCGCAGCATGTTGAGCACCCCGACCAGGGCGCCCGTGGCCTCGCCCCTGGAGTTGGTCAGCTTGGGCAGCGCGTGATAGGCCCGGAACAGATACCCGGAGGCATCGACCAGGATCAGTGGGTACTGGGTCGCCATGGTGGTTCTCGTCGTCGGGGGGTTCGAATGCGATCGTCGAACGGTAGCACAGCCGTTGGGTCTGATTCGCCGCCGGTGTAGGATAGGTCGCTTTTCTCAAATAGCTCGAATCAGTGGGCTCGAATCTGTGAGTAGTATGCGTGACTTCGTTCCCGGCCAACGCTGGCTGAGCGAGACCCAGGGCGAGCTGGGTCTCGGCATCGTCATATCGACCGACGGGCGCTGCGTGCGTCTTGCATTCCCCGCGACCGACGAGACCCGTCTGTACGCGATGCGCGAGGCCCCCCTGGTCCGTGTGGAGCTGGGGCCGGGCGAACGTGTCCGCGATCAGAAGGGGCGGGAACTGCGGGTGACGGATACCCGTGTCGAAGGTGGACTCATCACCTATCTCTGCGAGGATCTGGACGGACGGCCCTGCGAACTCCCCGAGGCCCTGCTCGACGACCGCATGCGCTTCAACCGTCCGCAGCAGCGCCTGCTGGCCGGGCGCATCGACAGCGACAAGTGGCTCACCCTGAGACTGCGCACCTGGTCGCAGCGCATGGCCGAATCCGGATCCCCGATCCAGGGGCTGCTCGGGCCGCGCGTCGCGCTCATTCCGCACCAGCTCCAGATCGCCGCCGAGGTGGCCGGGCGCGATGCGCCCCGGGTACTGCTGGCCGACGAGGTGGGGCTGGGCAAGACGATCGAGGCGGGTCTCATCCTGCACCGCATGCTGCTGACCGGGGCCGCGCGCCGGGTGCTGATCGTGACGCCCGAGCCGCTGCTGCACCAGTGGCTGGTCGAGATGCGGCGGCGCTTCAATCTGCGTTTCGCGCTCTTCGACCGGGAGCGGGTCGAGTCCATGCCGGACGCCAATCCATTCCTCGACGACCAGCAGGTGCTCTGCAGCCTGGACCTGATCGCCTCGCATGCGCGCGCCCGCGAGACGGTGATCGAGGGCGACTGGGATCTGCTGGTGGTGGACGAGGCCCATCATCTGACCTGGTCCGAGTCCGAATCCAGCCCCGGCTACGCGGTCGTGGCCGAACTGGCCGCGCGCACCCCCGGCATGCTGCTGCTGACCGCGACCCCGGAGCAGCTCGGCCGGGCCGGACACTTCGGACGCCTGCGGCTGCTCGATCCGGCGCGTTTCCACGACTATGCCGCCTTCGTCGCCGAGGAAGATGGCTATGCCCCGGTGGCCGAGCTGGCGGCGCGGCTGCTCGACGGCGAGCCTCTGTCCGAACCGGATCGGGCGCTGCTCGGCTCGCTGATCGAGGATGCGGACCGGCTCGACGGCGAGGAGATCATCGAGCGGCTGGTCGACCGTCACGGGACCGGGCGGGTGCTGTTCCGCAACACCCGGGCCGCCATCCACGGCTTTCCCGGGCGCGAGCTGCATGCCTATCCACTGCCGCTGCCCGAGTGCTATCGCGATCTCGGTGGCGATGTCCGAATGCGCCTGACGCCGGAGCGTCTGGTCGACAAGTCCTGGCTCGACGAGGATCCGCGCGTCGGCTGGCTGATCGACACCCTGAAGGCGCTGCGGCCGGCCAAGGTCCTGCTCATCTGCGCCCATGCCAGTACCGTGCTCGAGCTGCGCGAGGCGCTGCTGAGGCGCGCCGGTCTGTTCGCCGCCATCTTCCACGAGGACATGGAGATCGTGGAGCGCGACCGCGCGGCGGCCTATTTCGCCGCCGCCGAGGACGGGACCCAGCTGCTGCTCTGTTCCGAGATCGGCAGCGAGGGGCGCAACTTCCAGTTCGCGCACCATCTGATCCTCTTCGATCTGCCGCTGGTCCCCGATCTGCTGGAACAGCGCATCGGCCGGCTCGACCGCATCGGTCAGACCGAGACCATCCGCATCCACGTGCCCTATCTGACCGGGACGCCGGGCGAGGTGCTGTATCGCTGGTACGCCGAGGGTCTGGGGGCCTTCGACGGGACCTGCCCAGGTGCCACCGGGGTCTACGAGCAGGTTCGGGAGGATCTGCTGGAGGCGCTGGAGGAGCCTGACCGCGCCGAGGAGGTCATCGCCGAGACCCGCGATCTGAGCGCACGCGTCAATGCCGAGCTGGCGGCCGGACGCGACCGGCTGCTCGAGCTGCATTCGTATCGGCCCGATCGCTCGGCCCCGCTGGTGGACCGCATCGAGGAGCTGGACGCCGGCCGCGAGGTCGCCGATTACATGATGCGTTTCTGGGACAGCTTCGGCGTCGAGTACGAGTCCGGGACCGGCGGTTCGGTGGTGTTGCGTCCCGGCCCGCAGATGCTCCAGGAGTCTTTCCCGCGACTGCCCGAGGACGGGCTGACCGCGACCTTCGACCGCTCCAGCGCGCTGGCCCACGAGGATCGCGAGTTCCTGACCTGGGAGCATCCCATGGCGCGCGAGGCGATGGAGCTGCTGACCGCCTCGGATCTGGGCACCTCCTCGGTGACCCTGCTGCGCACCGGCCGCTTCAAGCGGGCGACCCTGCTGCTCGAGATGCTCTATGTCGCCGAGTGTCCGGCGCCGCCCGAGCTGCAGGTCGGACGCTTCCTGCCGCCGACCCTGCTGCGTCTGCTGCTCGACGTCGAGGGGCGCGATCTGGCCGGCGAGATCGGTCACGAGGAATTGCGCGGGGATTGTCTGACCCGTAACTACAAACTGGCACGTTCGGTGATCAAGTCCCAGGTTCCGCGTCTCGCGGTCATGCTGGAGCGCGGCGAGTCCCTGGCCCGAGAGGCGGTCGGACGGCTGGAGTCCGAGGCCCTGGCCCGCATGCGCACACTGCTGGGGGGCGAGCTGGAGCGTCTGAGCGCGCTGGCCAAGGTGAACCCGAACGTGCGCGCCGACGAGATCGAGCGTCTGAGTGCGCGCCGCGATCGGCTCGAAACCTATCTCACCAAGACTCATCTGCGTCTTGATGGGGTGCGGGTAATCGTGACGACCTGAACCCGCCGGCGGACAGGCCGGCCCGGTTCGCGAACCGCCATCTCGGCCGAGATAGCGACAATGCCTGGATAGGGGTGCCGGGATGGCATGAACAGCGAGCGGTCTCAGGGCTTTCCGGCGACGTCTCGACGGGTGTGGCGGGGCGTCCCTTTGCCGATTCGCCGGTTCGTTCCCGGGCTGAGGGCCAGGATCGTCCTTCTGGCACTCTCGCTGGCGGTCCTTCCGCTCTTGCTGTACGGATTCTCTACCCTGGCCCAGACCCAGGCCGAGCTGAAGAGCGCGGCCAACGACCGGGTTCTGGCGACCGCCCGCAGCCTGATGGACCGGATCCGCATCGCGGTCGGGCCGGCCCGCTCCGGGCTTCTGCTGCTCCGCGATTCGGTGGACGATCCGGGCATCGCGCTCGATGCCAAGCTCGCCCTGCTCGAGTCGAGCCTGGGGTCCCTGCCTGAGGTGCGGGCCCTGGAGGTCGGCATCGCTGGACGCCCGTCCATCCTGCTGCTCGAACGGCCGTTCAAGACGCGTCTCGACGCGCTTGACGCCGATCCCGTCCGGGTCCTCGGCGCAGGAGACGCCTCCGTGGGTTGGGCGGAGCGGGACCCGGACCGGGTCATGACCGAGACCCCGCGCCGGATCCAGGCATTGGATCTGTGGCTGCTGCCGCTGAGCGTTCCGCTCCGCGAGCCGCTCGCGGGTCGTGACGCGGGCCTGACCCTCTATCTGGACCTGACGTCCCTGGTCCGCGCCCTGGGGGAGGACGGCGCCGACTCCACTGGCGGCTCCTGGCTCCTGGACCTGAACGGTCGGCCGCTCTTCCGGACCGGCTCGGCCTCGGTGCCGCCGCTCTCGGGCACCGCTCTGCCCGACCTCGGATCCATGGCGCCGGGCGCCCTGCTCGCCACGATCTTCCCGGGTGAAGGCGGCGTGCCCATGCTGGGCGCCTTTGCGGTGCTCGACTTTCCTCCCTGGATTCTGCTGGTCGGCGCGTCCGAGGGGCAGGCCTATACCCTGGCCGCGCGGATGCGCCGGCATCTGCTGCTGTGGCTGTCGATCTGCGCCGCTGCAGGGCTGGCCGGGGCGCTGATCCTGGCCCAGCGCATCGGGCGTCCGATCCGCGAGATGGCGCTGGTCGCGGATCGGGTCGGCGGCGGCGATTTCAGTGTGCGGGTGGGTCGGGTCTCGCGACACGACGAGATCGGACGGCTCGGACGCCGGCTCGACCAGATGATCGAGGGACTGGAGCGGGGCCGCCGCCAGCTGGAGCGTCTGGCCCGGCAGGACTCGCTGACCGGATTGTCGAATCGGCGCTGGGTGCTCTCCTATCTGGAGCGTCTGCTGTCCGAACACCAGGGGGAGGGCGGCGCGATCGCCGTGCTCTTCGTCGACCTGGATCGCTTCAAGCGGGTGAACGACAGTCTGGGTCACACGGTCGGCGACGACCTCCTCAAGCTGGTGGCGCGGCGTCTCAGCGACAGTCTCGGCGAGGACGAACTGGTCGCCCGTCTGGGGGGCGACGAATTCCTGGTGGTGCGGCGCGGCGTCTCGGACCGGGAGGCCGTCGCCGAGATCGCGGCCCGTCTGATCGGGGCCTTCGGGACGCCCTTCCAGCTGGCCGATCTCGAATTGCATCTGGGCTGCAGCCTCGGGATCGCGCTCGCGCCCCGGGACGGGATCCGGGTCGCCGAGCTCATCACCAATGCGGACATGGCCATGTATCACGCCAAGGAGCAGGGACGCGGCCGCTATCGCTTCTTCGACGCCGAGCTCAGGACGCGGGCCGTGCGCAAGCTCGCGCTTGACGTGCGTCTGCGTCACGCACTGGAGCGCGGCGAGCTCGAGGTCTACTATCAGCCACAGGTCGAGACCGGCAGCCGGCGGGTGGTGGCCACCGAGGCCCTGCTCCGCTGGCCCGACGGCCGTGGCGGGTTCGTCGCCTCGCCCGGGGAATTCATTCCACTGGCCGAGGAGACCGGACTGATCCTCCCGCTGGGCGACTGGGTGATGGAATCCGTGTGCCGACAGGCGCATGCCTGGCGGGATCAGGGGCTGCCGCCCCTGTCCCTGTCCTTCAACGTCTCCTCGCTCCAGTTCGGGCAGCGCGACTTCGTCGCCTCCCTGCGCGGCGCGCTCGACCGCAGCCGTCTGGATGCCCGCCGGATCGGCTTGGAGTTGACCGAGTCCGTCCTGCTGGAGGACGTGGATGAGGGGATTCGCCGCATGGAGGGGCTCAAGGAAATGGGGGTTCAGCTGATGATCGACGATTTCGGGACCGGCTATTCGTCGCTCGCCTATCTGAGGCGTTTTCCGCTCGATTATCTCAAGGTCGCCCAGGAGTTCGTGAGGGGGCTGGAGACCAATCCGCAGGATGCCTCCATCGTCGATGCGGTCATCGCGCTGTCCAAGACGCTCGGGCTCAAGGTGATCGCCGAGGGTGTCGAGACCCAGGGTCAGCTGGACTATCTGGTCGAGCGCCGCTGCGATCTGATCCAGGGTTTTTACTTCGGGCCCGCGCTGCCCGCGGACGACTTCGTCGCGCTTCTGGAGCAGGGGCCGATCTGGACCATGCGGTCCTGATCGGGTTTGGAACTGGCCGGGAGCGGAGTGTCTCCTGATGGATGGACTCGTAACCTGCGTTCGCTTCATCCTGGTCCTCGGATCGCTCTCGGGGCCGCTCGCGCTGGCCGATGCATCCATCGGCGCCGTGCTGGAGCCGGGTCAGAGCCTGAGGGAACTGGCCGCCGAGCATCTCGGCGATCCGGATGCCTGGCCGGAGATCCTGCGCGCCAATCGGCTCGACTCGCCGCATCAGGTTCGGCCCGGCATGAGACTGGTTCTGCCGGTCGAGGCCATGCGCCATCTCGATCGTGCCCTGGGCGACCTGCGCGGCCTCGTCTTTCGCGCAACCGCCGCCGGTGCCGAGGTCCTGGCGACCGAGACCATCGCCGATGCGCTCTCGGAACAGGCCGCTGCATTGCAGGCCCGGCGCCGGGGCGACCTGGGCGAGGCGCTGCGTCTCGCCCGATCCGGCATCGCCGAGGCCGGTCGTGCGCTGGAGACCAGTCTGAGCCAGCGCGATCTCGCCGCCGAGGCGGTCCTCGACGCCGCGGGCGGCGTGGTTCAGCGGCGTCGGCCCAGCGAGTTCGACTGGACCCGCATCCCCATCCGCACACTGCTGGCCGAGCGCGAGCGGCTGCGCACCCTGGCGCAGTCCTTCGCCGTGCTGCGCTTCCGCGATGCCAGCTCTCTGCGCATGAGCGAGAACGCCCAGATGGCCATCCGGCGTCTGCGCCGCGACCGGCTCACCCGCTCCGAGCAGGTGGACGTGGTGCTCTACGGCGGCGATCTGCGCGCGCTCATCGCCTCGGGAGGACGCCAGTCGCTCCGGGTCGAGGTGCCGGGCATCGAGACCTCCGGCGACTCGACCCACTATTGGCTGCGCAAGGACGCGGAAAGCATGCGTCTGGCCAATTATGCCGGCACCTTCCAGGTCTCTGCCGGGGGCGGCAGCGTGATGGTGGGCGAGAATCAGGGCACCCTGGTCGAGGTGGACCGGCCGCCCGTGCCGCCGATCGACCTGCTCCCGCCGCCGCAGCCGCTCGAGCCCGAGCAGGGCGCGGTGCTCTACGGCCGGGGCGTCGAGCTCGCCTGGAGCCCGGTCGCCGGCGCGAGCGCCTATTGGCTCGAGGTGGCGGTGGATCCGGAGTTCAGCCGCCTGGTCTTCACGCGCACGGATCTCTCGGGGACGGAGCAGCGGGTTCCGGTCGATCGGGAGGGGCTCTACTACTGGCGGCTCTCCTCGGTCGACGCGGCCGGTCTGCCGGGCGCGGCCAGCCTGGCGCGGCTGTTCCAGGTCGACCGGGACGCCGTGCCGCCCTATCTCTCGGTCGAGACACCGGCCGAGGGTCTGCGGGTCGATGCCGACTCGGTCCAGGTGCGCGGCCGGGTCGAGCCGGGTGCGCGGCTTTGGATCGACGGCGCGCCGGTCCAGGTCGAGCCGGACGGTGGCTTCGCCGTCGAGCGCCATCTCGACGAGGGTCCCAATCGGCTGCTGTTCGAGGTCCGCGATGCGGCGGGCAACCTCAGCCGGCTCGAACGCAGGCTCTATCGCACGCCCGAATCCCCGATGCCCCTGCGGCTCGCGGAGCACCTGCCGCGCGACGATCTGGGGCGGATCCTGGTCACGCGCCCGCAATTCGGTCTGTCCGGCCGGACCCTGCCCGACGCCGAGGTCCGCATCCAGTCCGAGACCCACCCGGGGCTTTCGGCCGCGACCCAGGCCGATGCCGAGGGGCGCTTCGATCTGATCCTGTCCCTTCCGGACCCCTCCACGCGGCTTCGGGCGGTCGCGAGCGGTCCGCTCGGCGAGCGCGCCGAATCGGCACTGGAGGTGGTGCTGGACTCCGTTCCGCCACTGATCCGGCTCGATCGGGAACCGCCTCGACGCACCGCCGATCCGAGGCTGACCCTGAGCGGCCGGGTCGAGGAGGGCGAGTCCTTGATGTTCGACGGACAGCCGGTCGCGCTCTCGGAAACGGGCGCCTTCGCCTTCTGCATTCCGCTCCGGTCCGGCGAAAACCGCATCCGTCTGGTCGCGCGCGACCGGGCGGGCAACCCGGCCGTCCTGGAGCGCGGCATCCTGCTCGATCGCGAGCCGCCGCGTCTGATCCGATACGATCTGGTCGAGGAGGGGGACGGACCCTTACGCCTACTGCGGGTCGAGATCGAGGCCGAGGACGCGAGCGGTATGACGGCCGGCATCCCCTACCGCCTCGATCTCGGCGGGAGATCGCGTCAGGGGATCGCCCGGCGCGGATCCGGGCGGAATTCTTATCAGGACCGGGTGGCGCTTCCGGCCGATTCGGCGCTCGGGCCGCGACTGCGTTCGGTCGAGCTGCGGGACTATCTCGGGAATCGAAGGGAGGTGGCCATTGAATAGTCGAATCATGCGCGGATTCTTCTTCTGCGCCCTCTTCGCGGGGTCCGCCGCCGTCCAGGCCGGGGACCGGGTCCGGCTGGTCACCTTCGGCCCCGATGCCCATCCGGGCAAGGGCGACGACGATTTCACCGAGGTGGTCTATATCCAGGTTCCGGATTCGGCCGCCGGACCGCTCTATCTGCGTCTCTGGGATCCGGATCTGGGCGGGACCCAGGACGAGCCCAACGGTCTCTGGAACGGCCGGACCCGCTTCAGGCTCTTCGGCGGCGAGGGTGCCTTCAGCCAGGCCGGCCCCTCGGCCGATCCGTCCGCTTGGCGGTCGGTCGGCGAGGTGCTGGGCGAGGCCGAGTTCGGCGAGGATGCGTCGACCGACGGGGTTTGGCATACCCTGGCCCGCTTCTCGCCCGAGCGGGGCGAGGAGGTCGGCGGGCATCGTCTCTTTCGGCTCCTGGTCGAGGGCGTCGCCGGAGACGACGGCAATCTCTACGATCTGACGGTCAGCTCGGATGCCGGGACCAATCGTCCGGTCGAGGGACTGCGTCTGCTCGACTATCGTCCGACCTTCTCGGTCTCGCCCGGTCCCGAGCGGCTGGCGGAGGCGGTCTTCGCCGTTCCCGCGGATGCCGATACGCTGGTGATCCGCCAGTTCGACCTGGACCGTGCCCGGATCCAGCTGGAGCTGCCCATCGTCGGTCCCGTCCCGCTGCGTTCCTCGGGCGAGGCGCGCTGGGAGGAGGAGCGGGTCGCGATCGATCCGGGGCTGGGGGCCGAGCGCGCCGCCGTTCAGGTTCGGGGCGGGCGCTCCTTGCTGAACGATGTGGTCCTGGAGGCGAGGGATCCGTCCGGCGTTCCGCTCGCCTTCGAGCTGCCGATCCGTCTGCGGCCGCCGAGCATCCCCCCGGAACCCCGGGCGGACATCGCCATCCTGGACGACTGTCTGGGCGTCTCGTTCGACGCCGGGCGCTCGGATGGCCGCGACGATGCACTCATCGGCTATCTCTGGGACTTCGGCGATGGCCGTCAAGCCAGTGGCAAGCGCGTGGAGCATCGATACGAGGAGCCGGGTCTCTACCGGGTGAGCCTCACCGCGATCGACGATTCGGGCCGGGTCATGGACCGGGCGCGACGCGGCTACGAGGTCAAGGTGAATCGGTCGCCGATCGCGGTCCCGGGTCCGGAGCGGACATTGGCGCCCGGTGAGCGCACGATCTTCGATGCCTCCGCCTCCAGCGATGCCGACGGACGCATCACCGGCTATCGCTGGGATTTCGGCGACGGGGCGGAGGGACAGGGGGCGCGCGTCGAACACGCCTTCGAGCGGCCCGGACGCTATCCGGTGCGGCTAGAGGTCGAGGACGATGGTCCGGGGCCATGCACCCGGACCGGCGCCGTCACCCAGGTCTGGGTCAATGCCCCGCCCGTCGCCCGTGCCGGCGACGATCTGCGTGCCGCGGTCGGCGAGGTCCTGGTCCTGGATGCCGGGGGCAGCGGGGATACCGACGGCGAGCTGATCCGTTTCCATTGGGATCTGGGCGACGGCCGGACGGCGGAGGGGACGCGGGTCGAGACATTCTACGGCGAGCCCGGACGCTATCGGGTCCGGCTCGCTGTCGAGGACGATGCCGGTGTCGGCAACAGCCGTTCGGAAGACGACCTGCTGATCTGGATCAATGCCCCGCCGCTCGCCGATGCCTCGGGTCCGGAACGGGGCGCAGTGGATCAGACCCTGTCCTTCGACGCCTCGGCGTCCGCCGATCCGGATGGCGCCCTGGTCGAGTATCTCTGGGATTTCGGCGATGGCAGTCAGGCGCGAGGGGTCAGGGTCGAGCATGCCTATGCCGCGCCCGGTCGCTACGGGGTGCGGCTCGAGATCCGCGACGATTCGGGTACGACCTCGGCGACGGCCGGCACCGGGCTGGAGGTCGTCGTCAACGATCCCCCGGTCGCGGATGCCGGCGCGGATGTCTGGGTGACGGCCAGCCAGGTTCGCTTCGACGGGAGCGGATCCGCCGATCCGGACGGCCGTATCCTCGGATACGTCTGGGATTTCGGCGACGGCACCCAGGGTGAAGGCCCCGCCCCGGCCCATGTCTATGCCCTTCCCGGGACCTACGATGTGGTGCTGACCGTGACCGACGATTCGGGCACCTCCTCGGCCAGCCGCAGTGATGGCATGCGGGTGCGGATCAACGCCGGTCCGGTCGCGGACGCGGGGCCGGATCGGCTGGTGGCCCCGGACGAGACCATCGCATTCGATGGGACCGGATCCTTCGATCCGGACGGCCGCATCCGCGACTATGCGTGGGATTTCGGCGACGGGACCTCGGCGAGCGGCGCCTCGCCCGATCATGCCTATGCCGAGCCGGGTCTCTATCAGGTGCGGCTGCGGGTCGCGGACGATTCGGGACACCCCCAGGCGTTCGATGTCGCCGAGGCGTCGGTGCGGGTGAATGCCGCTCCGGTGGCCCTGGCCGGCCCGGACGTGCTGGCCGCGCCCGATCAGGAGATCCGACTCGATGGCTCCGGTTCCCATGATCCGGACGGGCGGATCGCCTCCTATCGCTGGACCCTAGACGAGGGTCGGCCGGCGGGCGAGACGGCCCAGGTCTCGCTTCGCTTCGCCAAGCCGGGAAGCCATGTGGCGAGGCTGGAGGTGGTGGACGACAGCGGCGCGGCCAACGGTCATGCCGAGGACCGGCTGTCCATCCGGATCAACCACCGTCCGGTCGCGGCCGCCGGTGCGCCGATCCGCACCTGCGAGACGCGGGTCGCCTTCGACGGCGGCGGTTCCAGCGACGCCGACGGCGACCCGCTCGGCTACTCCTGGTCGTTCGGCGACACGGGTCCGGGGGCCGAAGGGCCTCGGGTCTCGCATCGTTTCCCCGAAGGGGGACGCTATCCGGTGGTGCTGAGTGTGGACGACGGCACCGGGCTCGACAACGCGACCCAGTCCGCCTCGACCCAGGTCTGGATCCATCGCCGCCCCCTGGCCGTCATCGAGGCGCCGGATCTGGTCTGCGCGGGGGAGACGGTTCTCTTCAATGGTGTCGGATCGAGCGATCCGGACGGCGGGCGGCTGCTCTACGACTGGGATTTCGGCGACGGGAGCGGGTCGAGCTCGGCGATCCCGGCCAAGGCGTTCGCGAGTGGCGGGCTCTATCCGGTGACCTTGAAGGTCCGGGACGATTCCGGTCTGGACTGCGACACCGCGACCGCGCGGCATCTGGTCCAGGTCGTGGACGCGCCTGTGGCGGAGGCGGGCGAGGACGTGCGGATCTGTGCCAACACGCCGCTGACCTTCGACGGGACGGGATCGCGCGATTTCGACGGGGTCGTCAACGCCTATCGCTGGGACTTCGGCGACGGCACCCAGGGCGGCGGGCCCAATCCGACCCATCTCTATACCCGGGCCGGAGACTATGCCGTGACCCTGACCATCACGGGCGACCGGGTCGGGCGCTGCGACAACCGCCACAGCGACCGCCTGAGCGTCAGCGTGCTCGACGCGCCCGAGGTGGATCTGAGCGCGCCAGCCGGGGTGGCCCTCGGCGCGCCCGCGGTCCTGACCGCGAACCGGCTCGGCGATCCGGACGCGGTTGGGACGCCTCTGAAGTACGGCTGGGATCTGGGCGACGGCGCCCGGGCCGATGGCGCTCGGGTCGAGCACCTCTACTCCGAGCCGGGACGCTATCTGGTGACTATGACCGCCGACGACGGAAGTGGGGGCGACTGCGGCCGGGTGACGCTCCGGCACGCGATCCAGGTCAATGCTCCGCCGATCCCGGATGCCGGCGGGGACCGGTTGGCCGCGCCGGGCGAGATCCTGTCCTTCGACGCCTCGGCGAGCCGGGATCCGGACGGGGCCATTCGCCGCTATGTCTGGGACTTCGGCGACGGCGAGACCGCCGAGGGTCTGCAGGCGACCCATGTCTATCGCGAGCCTGGCGACTATGAGGTCGAGCTCACCGTCACCGACGATACGGATCTGCCCAACGCGAGCCGGAGTGATCGGATCGCCGTCCGCTGCAACGCGGCCCCGGTGCCGGCCTTCGAGGTGCGTCCGCCGGTGCTCTGTCCGGGCCGAGATGGGGTTCTGGATGCCGGCGCCTCGAGCGATCCGGAGGGTTCGCCGATCGCCTGGCACTGGGATCTCGGCGACGGGTCCCAGGCCGAGGGCGTCGAGGTGCGTCATGCCTATGCCGAGCCGGGCGACTATTGGGTGCGGCTCGCGGTGGAGGACGATGCTGGCGTCTCCAATTCGCGCGCGGCCCTGGGGCGTGCGCTCCGCGTCAACCAGGTGCCGGACGCGCGTCTGAGGTCGCCCCTGATGGGTTGTCCGGGCGAGCCGATTCGCTTCTCCGGGCTGCGCTCGTCCGATCCGGATGGGCGGATCGCCCGCTATCGCTGGGACTTCGGCGACGGGTCCGGGGCGGAGGGGGCCGAGGTCGAGCATCTCTATTCGGATCCCGGACGCTATCCCCTGGTGCTGGCCGTCACCGACGATTCGGGCAGCGACTGCGCACGCGCCGAGAGGCATGCCGAGGTGCGGGTGAACGCGGCGCCCAAGGCCGAGATCCGCACCGACTCCGAGGTCGCCTATGTGGGCGGGGCCCATGACGGGGTCCTGTTCGACGCCACCGGCTCCAGCGACCCGGACGGGGACGCGCTGCGTTTCAGCTGGGACTTCGGCGACGGTGGCGAGGCGCTCGGCGCCCAGGTCCGGCATGCCTTCGCGTCGCCCGGGCGCTACAGGGTCGAGCTCCTGGTGGAGGACGATTCGGGAACCGGCTGTGCCGGCGCGCGCGCCTCGGTCGAGATCGAGGTGAAGGGCGAGCGCCCTGGGAGTTCCGAGTAGGGGGCGAATGCATTCGCAGCCGGCATCCGGCTCAGAGTGCATGGACCACGCAGTTGCGCCCCTGGCGCTTGGCCGCGTAGAGTGCCGTGTCCGCGGCCTCGATGAGGTCGGAGGGAACCATGCCGGGGTGCGGAACCAGCTCGGATACGCCGAGGCTGATGGTCACATGATCGGCGATCGCCGAGTCCGGGTGCCGGATGCCGAGCCCCTCGATCGCCTCGCGCAGCTTCTCGGCGAGCTTCATGGCGTCCTCCGCCGGCGTGCCGGGAAGCAGACAGGCGAATTCCTCGCCGCCGATGCGCGCGACCAGATCTCCGGGGCGTCGCGCCGCCTTGTCCATGGTCCGGGCCACGCGTTTCAGACATGCGTCCCCCGCAGGATGGCCCAGACTGTCGTTGTAGCGCTTGAAATAGTCGATGTCGGCCATGATGAGCGAGAGCCGCGAACCCGCGCGCAGCGCACGCTTCCACTCGCCGTCCAGCGTCTCGTCGAAGAGCCTGCGGTTGCCGACTCCGGTGAGCGGGTCCATGTGCGCGATGGTGTCGAGGACGAGCCTCTCCTCGATCGAGTCGGAGAGCTGGATGCGAAGCTCGATCGATTCCCGGTTCACGCGATGGAAGCGCGACGCCGATGCCGTCATGGCGAGGGTGAAGACGACGATCATGAGCCCCATGGCCTGGTGTACCTGGTCGCCCTGGGCCAGCATCTGCAGCGTGATGGGCAGCGCCGCGGGGATGGCGAAGAGCTGGAAGGCCGGGTGCAGCGCCGAGAGCAGCGGCATGGCGCCGGCGATCATGCCGCCGAGCGCGAAGGCGAGGAAGACCTGGTGCGCGAAGGATTCCGGGTGGAAGAGGAATATCCCGGAGGCCCCCCAGACCAGCCCCGAGGCAAATGTCCCGAGCAGGAAGCAGCGGCCCCAGTCGACATTGTCGAGCAGCCGCCGCAGACCCGGTCTGTGATAGGCGCTGGCGAGCGCGAAACGTGCGAGCGTGACCGCCGCGAGTGTCGCGATCCAGGGCAGCAGCCGCGAGGCCGGGATGGCGTTCCAGAGGAGCGCCGTGACGATCGCCCCATTGAATCCGCTGACCAGCAGGGCGATCGCTTGCTGATGATAGGATTGCGCGACCTGCAGAGCGAGTATCCGTCCCTTCCTCGACTGCGACTCCAGATTCGGATTCGTGTCCATTGCGCAGCGCCCGCCGTAATGCCCCCATGCGGGTTTCCGTCGTCGTCATCCGCTATCGTGCGGTCCGAGGACGGTTTCCTGGGTGGCATGGATAGTATCGGCAGGAATTGCGGCGATTTGAATCCGGTTCGAGATGTTCGGCCGAATCTGCGGATGAGGCCTGGCGTGTCTGGCGCGTGCGCGCGGGGCTTGGATCCAGGGATCCAGCCCGGTGGTGTCTTCCTGTCGAACGGTCCTCAGCCGGCCTGGCGATAGGCGTCCATCTCCTCGAGCGAGAGATGTCTGGCCTCGTCCTCGAGCATGACCGGGATGTCGTCGCGGATGGGATAGGCGAGCTGGGCCGAGAGCGAGATCAGCTCGCCGCGGTCCTTGTCGAGGATGAGCGGGCCCTTGGTGACGGGGCAGACCAGGATGTCGAGAAGTTTCTTGTCCAGCATGGATTGCGTGCTCCGATGAGATGTGTGTCGAGGGTGCGTCGCGCGGCCCGAGCCGGGCCATGTCGGCGCATCGGGTTTCGCGGCGCAGTTTAACCGTCCGCGCCGCTCGGTGGCGAGCGGGTCGGATCGATGAAGGTAGCGAAGAGGATGAATGCCGGAATGAATGCTGTTTCCCCCAGTGGATCCTCCGGATGGCGCGGCCGTCCCTGGCTGGCCTGGTCGGTCGCGCTCGGCGCGCTGATCGCCATCCTGGCCGCGCTTGGGCATCTGATCGCGGCCGGGGAGGGCGTCGCGATCGAGCACGATCGCCTCGGCTCCGTTCCTGCGACCCTCTATCGTCCCGCGTCCGGCCGGCCGGCACCGGCCGTGGTGCTGGCCCACGGGTTCGCCGGCTCGCAGACGCTGATGCGGAGCTATGCCCTGACGCTGGCCCGTAACGGCTATCTGACGGTCACCTTCGATTTCCCCGGACATGGCCGCAATCCCGAACCCTTCGTGTCGAGTCTGATGGACCGCGAGAAGCGTCTGCGGGTTCTGGAGTCCGCGCTGGAGCCGGCGGTCGCGTTCGCGCTGTCCCGGCCCCAGTCCGACGGCCGGCTGGCGCTTCTGGGGCATTCCATGGCGGGCGACCCTCTGGTCGATTACGTCCGGACGCATCCGGGCCGGGTCGGGGCGCTGGTTCTGCTGTCGCCCTACGTCTCGGACGCGACGCCCACGGATGCGCTCCCCAATCTATTGCTGGCCTACGGCGCGCTCGAGCCCGGGATGCTGCACGATCAGGGACGGAAGATCCTTGCCGGCGCGGACGGCGGTGAGGCCCGGGAGGGCGTCACCTATGGCGATCCGGCGTCCGGGGACGCCCGACGGATGGAGATCGCCGAGGGCGTCGAGCATATCGGCATCCTCTACAGCCCGGCCGCCGAGCGGGCCGCCCTGGATTGGCTCGACGCCACCTTCGGCTGGAATGGGAGCGGTTTCGTGGCGGATCGCGGGCCCTGGATCGGTCTGCTCTATCTCGGCATCCTGGTCCTGGCCTGGCCGCTGGCCCGGGTGCTGCCCCGTCCCGCCGCCCGGCCGCTGGGTGCCGGACTGGGCTGGCGCGATCTGCTTCCTGTCGCCGTCGCTCCAGCCATTCTGACGCCGCTGATTCTCTGGCGGCTGCCCAGCGACTTCCTGCCGATCCTGATCGGGGATTATCTGGCGCTACATTTCGCGCTCTATGGCGCCATCAGCGCGCTGGGACTCTGGATCCTGCGGCGGCGGCGCGGCGCGGGGCCAGCCCGAGAGCCGGCGCGGATCGGTCGTCGCGCCCTGGCGATCGCCATGCTCGCCGCGACCGCCTATGCCTGGCTGGCCTTCGCGGTGCCGACCGACCTCTTCGTCACCACCCTGCTGCCGGGTGTCGAGCGTCTTCCTTTGGTGTTCGCCATGCTGGCCGGAACCCTGGTCTATTTCGTCGCCGACGAGTGGGTGACGCGGGGTCCGGGGGCGGCCCGTGGCGGCTATGCGGCGACCAAGGCGCTGTTCCTGGTATCGCTCCTGCTGGCCGTGGCGCTCAATCTCGCCGAGCTCTTCTTCCTCATCATCATCGTGCCGGCGATCCTGGTCTTCTTCCTCGTCTATGGGCTCATGAGCGGCTGGATCTATGGCCGAACCCGGCACCCTCTGGTGGGCGCGGTCGCCAATGCGGTCGCCTTCGCGTCCGCGACGGCCGTGACCTTCCCCGTGGTCGGCGCCTGATGACGGATCATTGATCCCGCGCAAGCTACATTCGCCGCCCGGTTTCGCGTAAGATACGGGAACCGCTATGGTTTACTAGAGCCGCGACCCGAAACGCGGCCTGTGCCATGGCGCCACCTCAGCGGGATCGTCATTCCCGAATCGGTATCGAGATTAGAAAACCTGGCTAGCTATCCACCGACCGGAGGAGTATTCGAGATGGTCGCTTTTGCCCAGCTGCATGCGCAAAACCATAAGATCACGGAATTGTCCAACGTCTTTCTATATCTGGTTCGCGAACGCTCCATGTGCGATACGGACGTCGCCTGCGACGTCTTCTTCGATCTGACCAACCGGGTCAAGGAACACATGGAACTGGTCGACCGGGAGATCTGCGGCAGACTCATCTCCGTTCCTGATCAATCCGTGAAGAACACCGCCAATCGGTTCCTGTCCGGCTCGACCGAGATCAAGCGGATCTTCGCCTCCTACGTCAAAGAATGGTGTTCACAGAAGCGTCATGCCCTGACCATCAGCGACCACTCGGCCTTCCTCAGGGATACCGAGCAGATGTTCGCCCTGGTGATGGACCGGCTGCAGCGCGAGACCGAACATCTCTATCCGCTGATCCGCAAGCTGGACGACTCGGACAAGCAGGTCGCCTGATCGTCGGCAGCCGATGCGCCAGGCGCGGCATCGGTTGCCTTCGCCCCGGTGGCTCGGCCTACCCCGGCCGCGTCCCCCGATCCTGGCTAACCTCCCGCCGTTTCCCTCAGTGCCTGGTCCTCGGGGGCGTGCGTCCAGCGGATCTCGCCCCGGCCCTCGACGGCGTCGGCATCGACCAGGCAGGTGGTGACGCCCGACATGGATGGCAGCTCGTACATGGGCCGCTGCAGCAGCCCCTCGATGACGCTGCGCAGTCCGCGCGCGCCCGTGCCGCGTTCGATCGCCTTCCTGGAGATCGCGGTGAGCGCCTCGGGCGTGAATTCGAGCTGCACGCCCTCGAAGGCGAACAGCTGCTGGTATTGGCGGACCAGCGCGTTCTTGGGCTCGGTGAGGATGCGCACCAGTGCGGCCTCGTCGAGGTCGTGCAGTCCCACCAGAACCGGAAAGCGGCCGATGAATTCGGGGATGAGTCCGAACTGGCGCAGGTCGTCGGGATGGGTCTCGCGATAGAGGGCCGGATCGCGGGTACCCGTGGCGTCCGCCGTGCCGACATCGGCATGGAACCCGATCCCGGATGGACCCGGACGCAGACGCTTGGTCAGCACCTTTTCCAGACCGGCGAATGCCCCCCCGACCAGGAATAGGATGTTGCGGGTGTCGATCAGGGTGCCTTCGCCGCTATCCTTGCGTCCCTTGGCGTTGATCTTCACCTGGGTCCCCTCGACCAGTTTCAGCAGCGCCTGCTGGACGCCCTCGCCCGAGACGTCACGGGTGCCGTGCGCCGTCTCGCCCTGACGGGCCAGCTTGTCGACCTCGTCGATGTAGACCATGCCCCATTCGGCGACCTCGCGGCTGCCGCTCGAGGCGTCGAGCAACCGGGCGAGGATGCTCTCCACGTCCTCGCCGACATAGCCGGCCTGGGTCAGTGTGGTGGCGTCGGCGATGACGAAGGGGACGCCGACGATGCGGGCCAGGGTGCTGGCGAGCAGGGTCTTGCCGGTCCCCGAGGGGCCGAGCATGAGGATATTGGACTTGTCGATCTCGACCCGGTCCTCGTCGTCGAGCGAGCGGCGCGGATTCCGGGCCTCGGCCGCGAGCCGCTTGTAGTGGTTGTAGACGGCGACCGCCAGGGTCTCCTTCGCGGCCTCCTGTCCGACGATGTAACGATCCAGCTGCTCCTTGATCTCCACGGGCTTGGGGGGCGATTTCAGCGGTCCGGAGAGCGCGCGGGTGCGCCCCCAGCTACTGACGACCTGATGGGCCAGGGTGACGCAGGCCTCGCAGATATGACCTTCGATGCCGGCGATCAGGGGGGTGTCCGGGGCCTGGGAGGCGCCGCAGAATGAGCAGGTATGGACCTTGTCGTTCATGCCGGTGCGGTCTCCTCGATCGGTGGTGCCTGTTGACGCAGTTCGGCGAGCCAGCGCTTCTGGCACTCCCGTTGCCGACGCGCGTGGAGCGACTCGTGGATCTTGTCCCGCGCCTGTTCGAATGGAACCTTGGCGGCCGCGTGGATGCGCTCGCAGAGCAGCAGGTGGAGTCCGACCTCGCTCTCGACGATGCCGCTCACTTCGCCCTCGTCCATCCCGAAGAGGACGGCGTCGAGTTCCGGGTAGAGCTTGCCCCTGGGTACCGTGCCGAGCTGTCCCTCCTGCATGGCGGTCGGGCATTCCGAATGCTGCTGGGCGAGCTGGCCGAAACGGGCCGGGTCGGTCTTCAACTCGGCCTCGACGCGCTCGAGCCGGGCCATGGCGGCGGCGCGCTCGTTCTCGGCATAGTCTGCATTGATGGTGATGAGGATGTGACGCAGGGTGCGGCGCTCGGGTGCCTGGAAGCGGTCCTGATGGAGCTCGTAGAAGAGCCGCGCGTCGACCTCGGTGACCGCCTCGGCCTTGGAGCCCACGCGCTGCATCACGGCGTCGAACAGCAGTTCGCGACGGAGCGCCAGACGCAGACCGGACTCGTCGAGTCCGTTCTGATCCAGTGCGGCGAGGAAGGCGTCCCCATCCTCGAAGCGGCCGCGGACCTCGGCGACCGCTTCGTCGAGACGGGGCTCGGGGATCTGGGTGTCGCGCGCCTCGGGCGATGTCAGAACCAGGCTCTCCAGTTCCAGGGTCTGGTTCGCCTGACGCTCGGCCTGAGAAAGCTGATCGCCGGTGAGTGCGCTCGGCATGCTCTGGAAGCGTTCGCTCGCGGCGCGCAGCAGATGGTATCTGTATTCCGGGCTGGATTCGCTGGGTCTGGACGCGGTCATGATTCTGTATCGCTGTCTATCTCTGTCGAATCGGCAGTGGGTTCGGCCTCGGTCAATGCGGTCTCGGGGACCAGCAGGGTGTTGCGATCGAGGAAATGGACGTGATAGGCGACGCCCCCCGGATTGTCGCGGACCACCTTGATCACCTCGCCGATCTCGCCGGCCTCGACCAGGATCCGTCCCTGCATGCCGAGCGGGATGTTGGCGGCGACCTTGTCGCGGAACTCGAATCGGCTCGGGGTCCAGGGGGCGTCGACCGGGATCAGCTCCTCCTCGCGGCAGCCGACGATGCGGTCGCTGTCGAGGAAGTGCACCGAATAGATGATCTGATCCTGGAGGAAGGTCCCCACGTCCTTGACGAATCCGGTGCTGCCGCGGCGGATCAGCAGGGTTCCGGTGGATTCGCCCGGATAGGTGCCGTCGTTGCGCACGTTGCGGATGACGCGCACCTCGTCTCCATATTCAAACTGAGGGCGCATGCTTCACCTGTCCCATGAGGTCGCTGAGCGGTACCGAGGCGGTGCGCGGCTCGTGCATGCGGAAGACGCGGAAGACCTTTTCGGTCTGGGCGTCGGAGGCGACGAAATCCTGGTAGGCGGATTTGAGCAGGTCGGCGTGGAGCGTCCAGCGTGCCTGGGTCGCGTCCGGCATCTCCTCGACCTGGGACAGATAGTCGTGGAAGCGCTGCAGGATGTGCAGCCGGTTGACCTGGACCACGCTGCGGTCGTACTGGATGCCGAAATACTCGAGGAAGTCCTCGGCGCTGGAGAGCTCGCTCATGTCGAGGTCGAAATCGTCGTCAGTCATGGTGTGCCTCCGGATGGCGTCTCTGTGATTTAGCGTTTGAAGAAATGCACGTTGTCGCCCGAGTCCTCGAGCTGGGCCTTGGTGACCGCCGTGCGGGCGATCTTCAGCAGGTCGGCGATGCCCAGGCGGTCGCTGGTGTCGATCTCGGCGATCTTCTCGAAACGCTCGAGCGCGGCCGGCGCCTCGTCGAGACGCATCAGCAGATAGCCGGACCCCTTGAGCGCGAGCAGCAGGAAGCGCGTCAGGCTCATGGAGACCAGCACCGAGCGCCCCAGGTCCTGCTCGGACAGATCCTGCCAGCGCTCGGGCAGATCGAGCCGCTTGGCGGTGATGGCGATGGCGCGGTCGGCCGTGATCAGTGCCTCGCGATAGCGATGACGGTAATAGAAATAGCGATAGAGCGCGACCAGGACGGTCAGGTGGTTCGGCTCCAGGAAATAGGCCTGGAGCAGGCTGAGTTCGGCCGCCTCGTCGCCGTAGCGGCGGGCGGCATCGAGCAGCAGTCCCTCGACGTCCGAGCTGATCGGCTCGTCGAAATACATGTCCTCGCCGGCGAAATCCAGTAGGTCCATGAGGCTCTCAGTCGATGTGATCGAATTGACGGGCGCTCGGCGGTTCGCACATGCGGGCGGCGTCGCAGCCCCCGCATTCGTGCTCCGGCTGGGTGCCGCCCGGAATGCAGCCGTGCACGCCGGCGGCCTTCTCCAGCAGGCGGATACGATCGAGCAGGCAGCCGATGGCCTCGGCGACCGGGTCCGGGATCAGATGATGGTCCAGATCGATGCCGTGCGGATTGGGGCTCGCCGAGCGGCGCGAGCGCACCACCTTGGCCGGGATGCCGACCACGGTGCTGGCCGCCGGGACGTCGCCGATGACCACCGAATTGGCGCCGACCTTGACCCGCTCCCCCAGCACCACCGGACCCAGGATCTTGGCCCCCGCGCCCACCACGCAGCCGTTGCCGAGCGTGGGATGACGCTTGCCCTTGCGCCACGAGGTGCCGCCCAGCGTGACCCCATGATAGAGGGTGACGTCGTCGCCGACCTCGGCCGTCTCGCCGATCACGACTCCGGCCCCATGGTCGATGAAGAAGCGCCGGCCGATGCAGGCGCCCGGGTGGATGTCGATGCTGGTCCAGATGCGGGCCAGGTAGGAGATGAAGCGCGGCAGCCAGCGCCAGCCGCGGCACCAGAGCGGGTGGGCGAGCCGGTAGAGGATGACCGCGTGCAGCCCGGGATAGGTGGTATAGACCTCGAAGCGGGTGCGCGCCGCCGGATCGCGCTCGAAGATGCAGTCGACATCCTCGGCGATGCTGGCCCAGGCTCCGGGCTTGGCGAATGGTGCGAGCACGGCTTCGTTCATCTCGGGTGACTCCGACGTTGGCAGTTTAGGTATGGGCGCCCTTCATTGGAGCGGGACGGCCTGGTGGTGACCGATCTCGACCAGGAAGCGGCACAGGTCGCCGGTCTCGGGCGAGCGCTTGGTCTCGGTGACGAAGCGGCGCAGCAGCGGCAGCACGCGCTCGGCCTCGGTCAGGTCGAGGTCGAAATGCAGCAGGTCGGCATAGACCTGGCGCACCGCGTGCTTTCCGGAGTGCTTGCCCAGGACCATGCGGTGCATGCGACCCATCTCGGCCGGATCGATGCCCTGATAGTTGAGCGGATCCTTGAGCAGACCGTCGACATGGATGCCCGCCTCGTGGGTGAAGGCCCCGTCGCCGACCAGGCTCTTGTGCCAGGCGACCGGCTTTCCCGACGCGGTGGCGACGAGCCGGGACAATTCCTCGAAGTGGGTCAGGTCGACGCCGCAATCAATGCGGTGGACGTGTTTGAGCCCCATGACGACCTCTTCCAGGGCGGCATTGCCGGCGCGTTCGCCGAGTCCGTGCACCGTGGTGTTGACGTGGGTCGCGCCGGCGCGCACCGCGGCCAGGGTGTTGGCGGTGGCCAGACCCAGGTCGTCGTGGGCGTGCATCTCGATCTCCAGGTCGACGATGGCGCGCAGGTCGCGGATGCGCTCGTAGAGACCGAAGGGGTCCATGAGACCCACGGTGTCGGCGAAGCGGAAGCGGCGCGCGCCGGCCGCCTGGGCGGTCTCGGCGGCGCGCCAGAGGAATTCGGGATCGGCGCGCGAGGCATCCTCGCCGCCGACGCAGACCTCCATGCCCAGGTCCTGGGCCGCGCGCACATGGCGGTCGATCTGGCCCAGCACCCAGTCGCGGTCGCGGCCCAGCTTGCGCGCGATCTGCTGGTCGGAGACGGGCATGGAGAGGTCGACCAGATGGACCCCGAGGTCGCGGCACTGGGCGATGTCGTCGGGCCGCATGCGGGTCCAGACCATGAGTCGGGCCGAGAGTCCGAGGCCGGCGACGGCGCGGATGGACTCGCGCTCCTCATCGCCCATGGCCGGGATACCGATCTCGAGCTCGGGCACCCCGAGCGCGTCCAGACCGCGGGCGATGGCGAGCTTCTCGTCGAGCGAGAAGGCCACGCCGGCGGACTGCTCTCCATCGCGCAGCGTGGTGTCGTTGATTGTCGTTCTGATCGAGTCGATGGACATGGTTGGCTCCAGAATGCCGATGCAGATTTCTGAAGCAACGGATATGCCAGTTGTTGGTCGCTTTTTTTACAGCGACTTAGGGGGGCGGATGCCCCCGTTTGAAGGGTTTGCGACAAGCGGGTCCGGAGGGGTGTCGGGGAAATGACCAAGAGAAATGCTCCTGGAATTGGGGCGAGGGAGGCGCCCGCTTGACGCAGGAAATGGATGCGCGCCTATTGCTCCAGCGCGAAGATCGAGGGCCGTGCCGCTCGATGAGGTGTCGAATCGAGCCTCGCCAATGCCTGCCGTCAGCGCCTATCGTATGTCGTCATCCTCGTTTTACGTGATGGAATAGCCGGATATGAACAGTCTCGCCGATCGATATCGCGACACATGGCGCCGTCTCGGCATCTCCCGCCAATCGATCCTCGAGCGGAATCTGCCTCTGTTCGAGGAAGCTCGCGATCTTCGGGTCGTGGAGGTCGGTTCGAACGGTCAGGCGTTTCGTCTCACGCCAGCCGCTGCGGACGCCTGGACGGCGATGAAAGCGGCCGCCGGTGAAGAGGGTATCGAGATGCATCTCGTCTCCGCCTATCGCAGCGTCGATCGTCAGGCGGGGCTCATTCGGCGGAAACTGGATGCCGGTCGGTCTCTGGACGCCATTCTCGAGGTGCTCGCGCCGCCGGGATGCAGCGAGCATCACACGGGACGGGCAGTCGATATCGGAACGGGTGACCTGAGGCCGCTCGAGCCGGATTTCGATCGGGCACCGGCCTTTGCATGGCTCGGTGTCCATGCGCATCGATTCGGCTTCGGACTCTCCTTTCCACGAGGTAATGCGTTCGGTTACGTCTATGAGCCTTGGCACTGGTGCTTTTCCGAAACCGGAGACCGCTCGTTTCGGGATTTTGAATCCACTGCTCGTTTTCCATGAAATCAGGGGGGGTAATATCCCTCCGCCAGGACTGGCTTCGATACTTCCTTGGAACGCGGTTTCCAGTTCCGCTTACATTCCCTCGGTCCGTCGTTCGCTGCCGATTCCAGGAGGGTCGGATGCTGCCGGCGCGGGTGTCGACATCCTGTGGCCGACTGTAGGTATGCCGGTATGCATTCATGGCCTCCCCGAGAGTCCTTGAACGATCCGGACCGATAAGAAGCCGACTTGCGATCGGTATAACAAGACTGGAGGACATGATCTTGAAGCGCGAACTCGTCTTTCGCATCTCGTCCGCGGCCGGGATCCAGTTGCGGACCGTGCAGCGTCTGAAGCAGATCGGTATCTTGACCACCAAGCGAGGCTTCCGTGAGAGCCCGAACGGGGACCGTTTCATGGTGCTCGAGGTTCAGGGAGCCCAGGTCTCCGACGAAGAGCTCTGGAACCAGGTCTCGGAGATCCAGGGGATACTCTCCCTGGCGCATGCCGGCGACCTGGAGGCGAAGAAGGTCCAGCCTGCCGAAGACAAGGCCACGAAGGCCAAGCCCGAATTCGTCCCCGAATCCGGCGAGGCCGCCATCCGCGACCGGATGCTCATCTTCTCCCTGCTCAGCCGCTATCCCAGGCTCGACGGGCGGTTCAACGAGATCCTGACCGCCATCCCACCGGAAAGCCGCCGTGAGCGCGCGATCGAGCTGGGTCGGGGGTTCGGCGGCTATCTGGCGCGACAGGTCAAGCCCGACAAGGCTCCGACCAAGCTCTCCGATGCGATGACGGACCTGCTGATCCCGGCCCTGTCTCCGATGACGACGCTACGATTGGACGGCAATGCGCTGCTGATCGGCGACAACCGGATCGACTTGAAGGGCAAGGGTCACCGGGAGGAAACCTGCGACTTCCTCAAGGGAACGATCACCGGGCTGCTCGAAACCTATGAGCTCGCGTCACTCTTCATAGGGCACGAGTGCCGGAACGCATCGCAGGGCGAGAGCTGCGTCTTTTCCTTCCGGCAAAGGCCGGAGGTCGCCTAACTGTCCATGGGGTCCACTTCATCGGGAGCGATCGTTGAAATTGGCGCAATATATTGCGAACAACTGTGAGCAATGGTTTTAACCCAAGCTGACCAGGGTCGAAAAATGCACTTGAAGCCATGCCCTCCGAGGGTTCGTGATATCGGGGCGCAGCCGTTGCGTCGCGCGGGCCTTTCTCTCGTTACATTAACGATGGCGCTCATGGTCGCTTGGCTGCTGAGCGGTGCGGCGGCCGTCGCGGGGACAGTCGAATCCACGCCGGCTCAACATCCGCTGCGTCCTCCGGACGTTTCCAGCCCGCGCGCAACCCTGGACAGTCTGCGGCGAAATCTGAACCAGGCCTACAGGCTCGCCGACTCGTCTGATTCGCACACCAAGGATACCGTCGTGTTGCTGCGACGGGCACTGCGTACCCTCAATCTGAGCGAAGAGCCTGAGAGCATTCGCGACAGCATCGGCATTGAGGCGGCGCTGCATCTGAAGGAAATCATCGACCGCATCGAGTTGCCGCCACTCGAACAGATACCAGACAAGGCCGAAGTCAATTCCAGAGCCCTGACAAAGTGGCGCCTGCCGAATACAGAGATCGTCATCGCCCGAGTCGAGGATGGGGCGCATACCGGAGAGTGGCTGTTTTCGCCGGCTACGGTCGACAACGCAGCGGATTTTTACGAGCGCATCGCCCACCTGCCGTATCGCCCAGGCGCCACGCCTAGGATTTATGCCGCCTACAGTATGACGCCAGGGCCGGGTCTGAGTCTGAGTTGGAGCCAGAATGTGCCGCGCTGGCTGGGTTGGGAACTGTTCGGGCAGACGCTGTGGCAGTGGTTTGGTGGTTTGCTGGTCGGCGCGCTCGCCGTAGGCTTGATCCTGGTTCTCTATCGTGCAGCCCGGCACGCCGATAAAAGCCGCGCCACCACTCCGCCATCGCGACGCGCGACCATTCTAGCGCTGCTGTTCGCTATCGCGGTGGCGGCTGGGGTCGAGTATTTCTTCGATCAGATTGTCAATTTTACCGGCGGCGTGCTGATCTTCACCAAGGATGCCTTTATCGTCGTCCTGGATGTGCTGATTGGCTGGGTGACCGTGCTGGTGCTGACGCAAATCCCGGAGCTGATCGTCCGTTCCCGCCGTTTGCGGCCGCGCGGCATCGACAGTCAGTTGCTGCGCCTGGGGTTCAAGCTGTTGGCCTTTGTTGCATTGGCCGGGCTTGTCATCGAAGGCGCCGATCGTCTCGGGCTGCCGGCCTACTCGGTGATAACCGGTCTCGGGGTCGGCGGTCTGGCCGTCGCGCTGGCCGCGCGGGAGACACTCGCGAACGTGCTCGGTTCGCTGGCGATCATGCTCGACCGGCCGTTTCGGACTGGCGATTGGATTAAGATCGGCGGTGACGAGGGCACGGTGGAGGATATCGGCTTTCGCAGTACGCGCATCCGTACCTTTTACGATTCTCTGCTGTCGATCCCGAACGCCACCACGGTCAACGCGGTGGTCGACAACATGGGGCAGCGAACTTACAGGCGGGTTTATACCCGGCTCAACATCCGCTACGACACCAAGCCTGCGCAGATCGAAGCCTTTATCGAGGGCATCAAAGGGATCATTCGAGAGCATCCCACGACGCGCAAAGACTACTTCCATGTCGTCCTGCACGATCTGGGTTCGCACAGCCTGGAAATCATGGTCTATTTCTTCTTGCAGGTGCCGGATTGGTCAAAGGAATTGGTGGACCGCCAGCAGGTGCTGGGCGATATCCTGCATCTGGCTGACAGCCTTGGCGTCCAATTTGCCTTTCCGACTCAAACCATTGAGCTCGACCGCTGGCCGGCATCCAGCGCGACGACAAACCAAGAGCCAGCGATCTCGATGCCACTTCAGTCCTCGGAGTAGATGCGACAGAACATCGCAGCTCGTGTCATCCGGGCCACGACGTTCAAGCCGTGGCCCGGAATGGTACGGCGACATTCTGGGCCGGCATGGGATGCCGGCGGTCGTTACGCGATCTTGCTCCGTTTCAGGTATTTGCCCGCGCTGACGCACCCCAGGGGGATGACCACCAGGGTCAGGAGCGTCGAGACCAGGACGCCGAACAGCAGCGAGATGGCCATGCCCTGGAAGATGGGGTCGGTGAGGATGACGCTCGATCCGGCCACCAGGGCCAGCGCCGTGATGAGGATGGGCCGCGTGCGCGCCTTGCAGGCGTTGATGACGGCCTCGGTGACGCTGTTCCCGCGCGCGACCTCGTCGATCGAGAAATCCACCAGCAGGATGGAGTTGCGCACGATGATGCCGGCCAGGGCGATGAAGCCGATCATGGAGGTGGCGGTGAAGTCGGCGCCGAGCAGCCAGTGGCCGGGCACGATGCCGAGCAGGGTCAGCGGGATCGGGGCCATGATGACGCCGGGCGTGACCAGGTTGCCGAACTCGGCGACCACCAGCATGTAGATGAGCACCAGGGCCACGCCGAAGGCCAGACCCATGTCGCGGAAGGTCTCGTAGGTGACGGTCCACTCGCCGCCCCACTCGAACCCGGACAGACCGTTGTCCGGCGGCGCGCCGCTGAACATGGTGCCCGAGAGGGTCACGCCGTCGGGCGTCTCGTAGTCGGCGAGCAGATCCTCGACCTCCATCATGGGATAGAGCGGGGCGCCCAGCTTGCCCACGGCATCGCCGACCACGTATTCGAGCGGCCGTAGATCCTTGTGATAGACGATCGGATCCTGGGGCGTCTTGACGAAGCTGCCGAGCTCGGTGAGCGGCACTGTGTAGCCGTTTCCGGCCGGGATCGGCAGGTCGGCCAGACGGGTCAGGTTGGCGCGGATCGCCAGCGGCACCTCGATGGTGATGAAGGTCGGCTCGAGCAGGCTGCCGCGCTTGACGTCGCCGACCTTGAAGCCGCCGAGCGCCATGTCGAGGTTACGGATGACCGTATCCACCGAGATGCCCAGACGCACCGCCTTCTCGGTGTCGACCTCGAAGCGCAGCATCTCGAAGGGCTCCTGCATGTAGTTGTCGACGTCGGCCAGGCTGTCGACCTGCTCGAAGATGCGGGTCATGTCGGTGGCGACCTGGCGCCGGGTGGCGGCGTCCGGGCCGTAGATCTCGGCGACGACCGACTGCAGCACCGGCGGTCCCGGCGGCATCTCGACCACGGTGATGCGGGCGCCCGCCTCCTGGGCCAGGGGCGTCAGCAGCGCGCGGGCCTGGAGCGCGATCTCGTGGCTGGAGCGGTCGCGTTCGTGCTTGTCGGTGAGCTGGACCTGGATCTCGCCCTGCCAGGGCTTCTGGCGCAGATAGTAGTGCCGCACCATGCCGTTGAAGTCGAACGGCTTGGCGGTGCCGGCATAGGTCTGGATGGCGACCACCTCGGGGATCTCGCGCACCTTTTCGGCCAGCAGCCGGGCGGTGTTGGCGGTCTTGCCGAGCGCCGTGCCCTCGGGCATGTTCAGGACCACGCCGAACTCGGGCTTGTTGTCGAAGGGCAGCATCTTGAAGGCGACCGCCTTGGCGTAGAAGAGCCCGCAGGAGAGAAAGAAGGCGCCGATCAGGGCGAAGAGGAAGCCGTAGCCCAGTGGCTTTCGCTCGATCAGCGGCACCAGCAATCCACGGAAGAAGCCATCCAGCGTTTCTGCGGTCTTGTGTTCGCGCGCCTCGGCCTTCTTCAGCCCCGACAGGCTCGGTCGGATGCGCATCGCCAGCCAGGGGGTGAAGGCGAAGGCGGCGAACAGCGAGAAGATCATGGCGACCGAGCCCAGCGCCGGGATCGGCTCCATGTAGGGGCCCATGAGCCCCGAGACGAAGCCCATCGGCAGCAGCGCCGAGACCACGGTCAGGGTGGCGATGATGGTCGGATTGCCGACTTCGGCGACCGCCTCGACCGCGGTGTCCGTGTCCATCTCGCCCTTCATCAGCCAGCGGCGGTAGATGTTCTCGACCACCACGATGGCGTCGTCGACCAGGATGCCGATCGAGAAGATGAGGGCGAAGAGACTGACCCGGTCGATGGTGTAGCCGAGGATCCAGGCCGAGAAGACCGTCATCAGCAGCACCACCGGGATGACCAGGGTGACCACGATCGCCGGCTTGACCCCGAGCGCCAGCAGCACCAGCAGGGTCACGGCGCCGGTGGCGACGAACAGCTTGAAGATGAGCTCGTTGACCTTGTCGTTGGCGGTCTTGCCGTAGTCGCGGGTGACCTCGACCTGGACGTTGTCCGGGATCAGCTGTCCCTTCAGGTGTTCCACCTTCTCCAGAATGGCGTCGGCCACGGTGACGCCGTTGCTGCCCTCCTTCTTGGCCAGGGCGACGGTCACGGCCGGCATGCCGTCCGCCTTGGTATCTCCCGGATAGCTGGGTCCGCTGAAATAGTTGACCTGCTTGCTGTATTCCTCGGGCTCCAGGCTGACCTTGGCGACGTCGCGCACATAGACGGGCGAGCCGTTGTAGGTGCCCAGCATGAGGCGTTCGACGTCCGAGGCGTTGCGCAGGAAGGACCCGGTGTAGACGGTCAGGTGCTGCTCGTTGGCCTCGGCGTCGCCGGTGCGGCGCTCGGCGTTGGCGGTGCGGATGGTGTTGGCGATGTGGTCCAGGGTCACGCCGAACCCGGCCAGACGCTGGGGTTCGACCTCGACCCGGATCTGTTCGTGACGTCCGCCGACCACGAAGCCCTGGCCGACGTCGGGGATCTGCGACAGGCTCTGGAGCAGCTTGACCCCGAGCGCGCGCAGGGCGGCGTCGTCGACCCGGTCGGACCAGAGGGTGAGGGTCACGGCGGGCACGTCGTCGATGCCCTTGGGTCGGACCACGGGCGTCAGGGCGCCGGGCGGCAGCACCTGCCGGTTGGCCTGGAGCTTGTCGTGGACCTTGACCAGGGAGGGGCCCATCTGCTCGCCGACCACGAACTGGACGGTGATGATGCCCTGTTCGCGCTCGCTGGCCGAATAGACGTGATCGACGCCCGGGATCTCGGAGAGCAGCCGCTCCAGCGGCTCGACGGCCAGGCTGCCGACCTGTTCGGTCGAGGCGCCCGGATACTGGACGAAGATGTCGATCATGGGGACCGAGATCTGCGGGTCTTCCTGGCGCGGGGTCGAGATGAGGCCGAGGATGCCCATGCCGAGCATGGCGAAGAAGAGCAGCGGCGACAGGGGCGAATGGATGAAGGCCCTGGCGGTGAGGCCGGCCAGGCCGAGCTTGTGTCCGTGTGCGGACGGCGTGGCATTGGTATCGGACATTGGAATGTCTCTGTATTCGGTTGGCGGTGGGCGAAGCGGGGGCTGCCGATCCAGGCGCGGGGCCAGGCCGAGCGCGCCGGGGGCGTTCGCTCGGACCTGGATGCGCCGACGCCGGATCGGGCGCCGCTGGGCGTCAGTTCGGCTTGACCTCGGCGGGTTCGATCAGGATGCGCTCCCCGCCCCTGAGACCGGTGAGGACGGTGACGGTATCGCCGTACTGCTCGCCGAGCCGCAGCAGGTGCAGCCGCGGCCGGTCCTGATCGTCGAGGACGTAGACCATGGGCAGGCCGCCCCGGTAGACGAGCGCCGCCACCGGGATCACCGGGGCCGAGCCCTGGCCGACGTCCGGCTGCGGGATCAGCATCTCGGCGTACATGCCGGCCTTGGCCGGGGCGTTCTCCTGCAGGTCGAGCTTGACCCGCACCGTGTGGCGTGTGGGGTCGGCCATGGGGAAGACCTGGGCGACGCGGGCCGCGACCACGGTCTGGGCGGGGTCGTCGAGCCGCACGCGGGTGACGAAACCGGGCTGCAGCGGCGCCGAGAGACGCGTGGGGACGTCGGCCTGGAGCTGCAGCCGGTCCATGTTGGCGAAGCCCAGCAGCGGCTGGCCGGGCTGGACCGTGTCGCCGGCGTTGACGTGCTTGTGGGTGATGTAGCCGTCGAAGGGGGCGATGCTCTTGGTGTCCTCGAGCTTGGCGTCGATCTCGCGCAGCTGGGCCTGGGCGGCGACCAGCGCGCCCTGGGCCTGTTCGATCTGTGTGCCGTACTGATGCAGGGTGGCGCTGCGCGCGACGCCGGTCTCCTTGTCCCCGCCGAAGAAGGGCATGGGCATCATCTGGCTCATCATGTTGCCGCCCTGGCGCGGGCTTGGATCCTCGCGCTCGCGTTGGTACTGGACCTCGGCGTTGCGATAGGCCGCCTGGGCGTTGGTGATGGCGGCGAGCGCGGCCTGGCGCTGGGCGCGCAGGGCGGCCGCGTCGAGTTCGGCCAGGACCGCGCCCTTGCGGAAGAAGTCGCCCTCGCTGCCCGCGATCAGGTCGACGTTGCCGGGCATCTGGGCGGTGAAGGTGATCTCCTCGAGCGGGATGACGGTTCCGCCGACCGTGGTGTTGCTGCCGAGCGCGCGGCGCTCGACCTGGACCCATTTCGGCGGCTCGGCCTTGGGCGTCTGCTCGGTCGAGGATTGGGCATCGGGTGCGGCGGTTTCCCGATTCTCCTGGGCCAGCAGCACCCCGGTCAGGAGCGATCCGCCCGCCAGGATCAGGAGCGTCGATTTGAGCAATGGATGAGGCATGATGAGCTGCTTCCTCGTCGATTCTTATGCGTCGTCGTCGATGGCCAGTGGCTGCCTCGGCCCGAATCGGGGCGTCGGAGTCGCGGCCGATGCCGGCCGGAAAGATCCGAGCGCTGGGCGGGTTCGCTGGTCGTCGAGCGGCCTGGTGGTGGAGGCCAGTGGCGCCTCTGCTCCACGAGCTCGTCGCGGGAGGCGACTGCCTCGGGTTTTCGGGATGAACTCCAAGGAGTTGGCGCGCACGGGAGGGCGCGAAGCATATCACAAGAGCGGGTCCGGGGCGGTGTCGGGGGATGTGAAGCCCCGTCTCGAGCCCGACGCGCCGTGCGCGGGACGACCTCGGCTCAACCTGAGCGATTTCGTCGAACCTTTGCGCCGGGGTGGCCCGATGACGGCGTCAGCCGATCGGTGCAAGGGCCGTGACGACCCGGTTGCGGCCTGCGCGTTTGGCCTCGTAGAGCGCTTCGTCGGCGGCCTTGAGGAGTTGCTCGGCGGAGACGCGCGCGGTCGGCACCTCCGAGGCGAGGCCGAGGCTGACGGTGACGATTCCGTGTCTCGCCTTTGCGTGCGGCTCGGCGAGCGCCGCGACCTCTGTACGGATGCGCGCGGCGATCTGGCGCGCTACCGAGATGTCCGTGTCCGGCATCACGAGGGCGAATTCCTCGCCGCCGTAGCGGGCCAGCACATCGGACTCGCGGATGTTCTTCTGCATGACCGTTGCGATCATCTGCAGGCAAGCGTCCCCTTTCGGATGTCCGTAGTGGTCGTTGTACTGCTTGAACTCGTCGATGTCGATCATCGCAATCGCGATCGGGGCGTCGGTGCGAAGCGCCTGCCGCCACTCCGCGCCGAGCGCCTCCTCTAGACGCCGCCGGTTGGGCAGGCCGGTCAGGGCGTCGGTGACGGCGAGCCGCTCGAGCTTGGCGTTGGCCTCCTGAAGGGCCTGGGTGCGCTCGGCGACCGTGCGCTCGAGGCTGGCGTAGAGTCTGGCGTTGTCGAGCGAGACCGAGAGCTGTCCCGCGATGAGCCGGACGGTGTCGAGCCGGTTGATGCCGAACATGGCGCGGCTCTGCCGGTTTTCCAGCAGGAGCATCGCGCTCATCTGGTCGCGCGTGCGCAGCGGCATGACGAGCAGGGCGCATTTGTCGAGCGCGCGGACGTAGGGGTCGTGGGCGAAACGGTCGTCGCGGGTGGCGTCGTCGATCAGCAGGGGCTCGCGGGTGCGCTCCACGTAGCGGAGCACCGAGAGCGGCACGACTTCGGTTCCATCCGGATGGGTGAGCCAGCGGCGTTCCTGGCCATCCTGGTGCGGCAGATACCAGTCCTCCTGGTCCGGGTCGCGCAGCACCAGGAGCGCCGAGGTGGCGCCGGTGAGTCCGCAGAGCAGGTCGGCGACACGCTCCCGCAGCCGAGCCAGACTCGTCTCGGAGCTGAGCGCCTGCGACGCCCGAAGGACGGCCAGCAGGTCGATCCTGTGGCCGGACAGATCTGAGGTGCTGGCTCTGGTCGAATGCAGACTGTGCCCCCTGCCCTGGACGGCCAGCTCGGTCGTCTGTGCCGTCAGGAACGGGAATTCGCGCTCCATCCGTTCGACCTTCGCGGTGGCGCCCCAGGTCTGGTAGAGGCGTCTCGCTTCGCGCAGCGCCGCCCGGCCCGCGTGCTCGATGTCGTGGGCGAGGTGGAAGCGCCCGCAACGCTCGGCGATGAGCGCCTGGTGCCAGGACCGCTGGCGGTGCTCGACCTCCTGCAGGGCGCGGTCGTAGGCGCGGATCGCGGTCTCGACCTCTCCGGTCGCGGCAGCGCGTTCGGCGTCGAGGAGGACGAGCAGATGCGCGAAGTTGGCCGGCGCCTCGGCCGTGCGTGCGGCCATCCAGCCGCGGTAGCGGTCGAATTCGGCCAGCAGATCCGCCCGCGCCTCCGGGGCGGCCTCGGCGGCCTGCATGGCGAAGGACAGCCCCTGGAGCAGCCGGCACAGCAGCGACGCGATGCTGGTCTCGTAGAACGCGACCAGTGCGTGCGTGGCCGCCGCATGCTCGATGAGCGCCTCCTTGTCGCCGAAAATCGCGGCGAGCCAGGCCCGGATTAAGTGGTCATACGCCAAGGGGGTCGGGCCGTTCTCCGTCAGCGCCTGGAGTGCGGCGTCGAGCACGTCGTCGCTCGAACCGCCCGGGGCGTCCGTTTCGCCGCGCAGTTTCCGCACCGTTTGGCGGAACAGCAGAACGAAGGTGCCCACGTAGCTGTTGCCGGTGCGCGTCGTGAATGCCTCGCCGGCATCGAGCTCGGCGAGGAGCTCCTCCAGGGTGGACGCCAGCTCCATGACGGCAGGGATCGAGCCCAGAAAGCTCAGACCGGAGTACATGAATTCGCCGCCGCGCACCAGTCCCTCGACGCCGCACCGCAGCTCCCGCAGAGAATCCTCCATCGGTTCGAGCCAGTGGGCCGCGCTCACACCGTAGAGCACGCGCGCCGTCGAGGTCTGCGGCTCGTAACCGAGTGCCTCGCCGACGGCCAGGGCGCGACGGACGGTGGCGAACCCCGTCCGGTAATCGCCGCGCACCGCCACGGTCGCGAAATTGGCGTGGGCCAGGGGTGTGACGAGCTCAGGCAGGGGGCCGCCGCTCACCCACAACCGCGCGGCCGAGATCACCAGCCAGGGCATGACCGGCGAGCCGGCGAAGAAGGCCGGGGGGACGAGCTTCTCGATGATCTTCGCCACGGCCTTGACCCAGGGATCGCGGTTCTCGCCCCGCTCGATGTCCTGATCGGCGCTTCCCGTGGATGCCCAGTCGGTCAGGTCGTCCAGTCCCTGGTGGACCGCCGGGAAGAGGGCGTCATCGGCGGGTGCCGGGTGTCCAAGCCTGGCGAGCTGGGCGAGACCCAGCCCCGTGGCGGACGCCGGATCGCCACGGTTCATCAGACTGGCGATCTGGGCGCTGGCCGCCTCCGCTTGCAGCAGCGGATCGTCGCCGTCCTCCTCGATGACCGCGTAGAGGCGGTCCAGCTCCTCGAACCGGCCGAGTCCGACCAGGGCGGAATGGCGCTTGACCCGGAGTTCGAGCCGCAGCCGGTCGCGGCTCTCCGGCGATCCGTCGGCGCCGTCGATCAGGTCGATGGCCGTGGCGAGATAGCGCTCCGTGAGCCCATGGTTGGACAGACGTCGGGCGTGGTCGGCGCTCTGGCTGAGCAGAAACACGGCCCGCGTCCGTTCGGCCGGGTCGGTCAGGAGCTCCAGCGCCGCCATGTACTGCTCGGCCGCGACGACCCGGAACGCCGGCAGGTCGGCGAACCGGCGGGCGAGGGCCAAGTGCCGGGCTTGACGGTCCGGGACGCTCATGGCGCCATAGGCTGCCTGTTGGATCCGGTCGTGTCTGAACCGCACCGATCCCGTCCCGCGCTGCTCCATGATCAGGAGGCCGTCCTCGAGCGCCGGGGCGAGCGCCGCCTCGACCTGTGCGGCCGCCGCCTCCGTCTCGGTCGGCCCGACGCTCAAGGCGACCTGCAGCAGCGTCAGCTCGACCTCGCCGCCCAGGCAGGCCGTCAGTCTCAGGATCTCCTGCGTCGGATCCGGGAGCCCCCGGAGGCGTTGGGTGAGCAGGGTCACCACGTCGCCGAGTCCCATATGCTGATGGATCGCGGCCACGCCCCAGGTCCAGCCCTCGTCCGCGGGCACCAGCACGCCCTCTCGCCGCAGGGCGTTGACGAACTCGACCGTATCTAAGGGGTTTCCTTCGGTGTGGGGATGGATGGCGGCCGCCAGTCCTTCCGCCAGGGGCTTCGCGATGCGCAGCATGCCTGCCAGGAGCGCCTCCAGGTCCGCGGTCGGCAGATTGTTCAGGCGCAGCCGGCGCGGGGCATCTGTGAGATCCTGCCACCGCTGGAGCATGGCCGAGAGCGGATGTGTCGCGTCGACCTCCGTGTCGCGAAACGATCCCACGAGCAGGATGCCGCATGCATCCTGGTCGGCGATCACGGCATCCATGGTGCCGAGGAGCAGGGACCCGGCCCATTGCAGATCGTCCAGAAAGAGGACGAGGGGGCGGTCCGCCCGGGCCAGCGCCCGCAGCAGGCCCAGAGTCGCCCGCTGCAGCCGGACCAAGGCCCGCACCGGGTCCTCGTCGGCCTCGGTCGCTACCCCGAGCAGGGTGGCCAGCTCCGGAACCACGGCGGTCAAGAGGCCGGCATTGGTGCCCAATGCCTCGAGCAGGCGCGGCTCGAGTTCGCGCAGTTCCTCCTCCGGCTCGGCTAGAAGCAGCCGGCTCAGCCCCCGCAATGCCTGGTTCAGCGGGTCCGAGGTCGTATCCCGCCGTAACTGATCGGACTTGCCGCTGACCAGCCAGCCGCCAGCGGCGGTGACCATGGGCCGCAGCTCGTCGATGAGCGCCGTCTTGCCGACCCCCGGCGAGCCGCTGACCAGCAGCGCGCGGCAGCGCCCCTGGATCGCTTCGTCCAGGGCGGTGCGCAGGCTCTCGATCTCCGCCTCGCGTCCGACCAGATGGGAGGGCGGGGTCAGCCGCCACGGGAAGTCGCGCTCTCCGAGGGCGAAGTCCGGGTCCCCGCCGCCCGCCAGGGCCAGGCGCAGGCGGTGCAGATCCTGGCGCACGCCCTCCGCGCTCTGATAGCGACGGTCCGGCTCCTTCTCCAGCAGGCGGGCGATGATACGCGAGAGCGTCTCGGGCATCTGCGGATTGCGCTCACTCACGGGGATCGGCACACGCGTCAGATGGTCGTGGACCATCTGCAGCAGGTCGCCGTCGCCGAAGGGGGGCTCGCCCGTGGCCAGCTCATACAGCGTGGCGCCCAGGGCATAGAGATCGGCCCGCTGATCCACCGTCCAGCCGGTCCGTCCCGTCTGCTCGGGGGCCAGGTAGGGGAGGGTGCCGACGATGTCGTTGACGTGGGTGAAGGCCGGATGTTCGAGTGCGAAGGTGGTCGCCAGGTCGAAGTCGATGATGACGGGCCGACCGGATGCGCGGACCATCAGGATGTTGCCCGGGCTGATGTCCTTGTGGATGACGCCTTGGCGGTGTATCGAGGCGAGGATTTCGGTCAGGTCCTCGATGAAGGGTAGCAGATCCTCGATGTCCATCGACCGGCTGCGCGCGAACTCCGCCAATGCCAAGCCTCCGGAGTCCTCGAGCAGAATGGCATTCGGGTCGTCGGTCGCGTCGATGAGCCGTGGAACCCCCTCGACGTCGGCCAATCGGTGCAGAATCGATCTCTCGTGTCTGCGGCGGGCGGACCACCCTGGACCGCGCATCTCCTTGCGGACGACACTGCCGGTCGGCGTCGCGATGCGAGACACCAGCGTCCGGTCGCTTTCGAACAGCACGTCCATAGTCACGGTCTCGCCCTCTCTCTTCCGATTCTGCGCGCCGTGCGAGACGCCGATGGCGAAGATCGGGAAGGGAGCCAGGATCGAATAGGGATCGATCGCGAGTCCCACCGATGCAGGAGGCCGAGCTGCCAGGCCAGGGCGGTCCGGGAGCAGCCGATGGCGAGCCGTGGCGCCAGGTCGACGGCGATGCGCAGCGCGTTGCCCAGTCCGGCGAGATCGGCGCGGTGCGCGAGGCAATCGACGATGAAGGGGCGGTCGGTAGCATCTTCTCGAAGATGGATGCACGCTGACCGGCCTCGATCCTCTCCCAGCTCCGATTCGATGGATATTCCTTCGGCCAATCGCGCTCGGGTTCAGCCGCCGGTGTCGAGGCGTTCCAGATAGCGGACGAGGGCTTCCAGGAATTGCGCGTGCTTCTCCTCGTGCGGCAGATGTCCGCAATCCTCGATGACCCTAAGCTCCGAATTTGGCAATCGGTCAGCCAGCCTTCGGCTCTCCTCGGGCTTGACCGCCCGGTCGTGGTCGCCGGTGACGACCAGTGCCGGGACCTGGATGTCCGGCAATCGAGGATCGAGGTCGAGCTTGTGACTGGCCAGGAACAGCTCGAAGAACGCCTGTCCCCAAGGTCCCTGCATGAAGTCGGCCCGGTAGGCGGCCAGATCCTCGGCCGGGAAACCCTCGGGGCCATGCCAGAACTTGCGCAGCGCCGGGTCGTAGAGCCTGCGGATGAGGAACCGCATGAAGCGCCAGAAGACGGGCTTGGTGGCACGCATGCCGGCCAGCACCGGGCCGGGAACCTCGCTGGTCGCATAGCCGCTGAAGATCATGGCGCCGATCAGGACCAGACCCTCGACCCGTCCCGGGTGACGCAGCGCGGTCAGCACCGCGACCGTGCCACCGGTCGAGTGTCCGACCACGACCGCCTGCTCGAAGCCGAGCGCCTGGATCAGCTCGGCCACCAGGTCGGCCTGGGCCTCGGCGGCATAGGGCGAGGGACCCTTGCCTTTGGGAAGCGGGCGCGATGTCCGGCCGCAGACGGGTCTGTCGATGGCCACGACCGTTGCCGCTTCGGCGAGCGGCGCCATCAGATGGCGCCAGGAACGCAGGCTCATGAAGCTGCCGTGCAGCAGGAGAACGAGGCGGGGACCGGAACCGATCCGTTTGTAGTGGACGTGGAAGTCCCCCACGTTCAGGAACCGGCTTTCGGTCTCGGCGAGGATGTCGGTCGTAGAGGGATGTTTATCCATTGGAATCCATGGCTGTCAGGAGTTGCGGACGGCTGCGAGTGACGGGATGATGATCATTCTACAGTTTACGATCGATCGGCCGTAGGAGAGGGATCCACCATGAAAGAACGGCCGATTGCGCGGAGATCCTGCGCTCCGGCAGAGGGCTCGGATGGAGCTCCGCTATTGGCCGTATCCCCAATTGTATTGAATGCAGTTCTCGTAAACGATGTCGTAGGTTCGCTGCGGGTTCCGCAAGGCGTCCTGGCTCAGAACGGCGCCGGTCGCTGCGCCCATGACGGCGCCCGGACCGCGATAATCGCGCCGGTAGAGGGTGTAAGGGCGATCCTGATAACCAGGGTATCCCCGATGCCGTGAGTGTGGATGGTATGACTTGACGTCGTAAGAGAGCGCGCTGCCGATGGCGACGCCTGCGGCGATGCCGATCAGCGTATAGGCCACCTCGCGATCGAGGTTGGCGCGTCTGGTCTGCCCAGCGATGCGATGGGCCTGGCGCCGGCATTTGCTGTCGAGTTCCCAGGACACCCCGTCCCTGCCTCCGACCGGGGCCGGGTAGGTCGGCATCATGGGGGTCGGTTCCAGGCTGGAGCAGCCGCACAAGAGCGTCAGGGCGAGTGCCGATGGGAAGAGGATGGGCTTGGAGTTGAATGTCGTCATTTCACCTTCGGCTCCATGCGGCTGGTAACGGATCCGAGTGGCAGGCGAATCGGTGCGCCGGCCGTTGGTCGTTGACCGGACTCGGATTTCGTCGTGTCGCAGTATCATGTGCCGAGCCCAGGCTGTCGGCCAAGCGCTGATTGTCTGCTCCTGGGCTCGATGATCGGCTCCAGGCCCGGCTCCTGCCGCTGGATGCGCGTATCGCATTTTTTCTTGCGTCGGCTGTGATGAGACTAGGAGCGCGACGTGGCATGGATCAAGATCCAGGCGACACCGAGCCCGGATGCTGGGCTCAATGAATCGGTGCCCGATCTCGGGGATCATCTGGATGCCTCTCTGGATTCCATCCCGGAGAATCTGACGCTGGACGATATCCTCGATCGGGAAGAGGCCCAGCGATTCCAGGACGCCTTCGCCAATGCGACCGGCGTGGCCTCGATCATCACCTATCCGGATGGCAGGCCCTTCACCCGGCCGAGCAATTTCTGTCGCCTCTGCTCCGAGATCATCCGCAAGACCCAGGTCGGACTCGCCAACTGCATGCGCTCGAATGCCGAGATGGGCTCGGCGACGCACGATGGTCCCGTCATCGGCCGCTGTCTCAGCGGGGGGCTGGCCGACGGTGGCTGCCGTATCCAGCTCGGTGGCCGGCACGTGGGCAATTGGCTGATCGGACAGGTGCTCTGCGACGATATCTCTGAGGGACAGGCCGTCAGTTATGCCCGTCGCATCGGGGTCGACAGCGCCGATTATCTGAAGGCGTTGGGGGAGGTGGTGCGCATGCCGGTCGAGCAGTTCGAACGCGTCACCAAGGCCTTGGCGCTCGCCGCGGCGCAGCTCTCGAACGCGGGACTGAAGAATCTGATCCTGGCGCGTCAGGTGGAGCGTCTGAGCGTCGCCGAACATCAGCTGCAGCGGATGGCGCTCAACGACGCGCTGACCGGTCTGCCCAACCGGGTGCTGGCCAAGGATCGGCTGCGGCAGGCGATCAGCCAGGCTCAGCGGGCGAAGGACCGTGTCGCCGTGCTCTTCATCGATCTCGATCAGTTCAAGCAGGTGAACGATACGCGCGGCCATTCGGCCGGCGATGCGCTGCTCTGCGAGGCGGCCGGCCGGCTGCGGGGCTGTTGCCGCGCGGCCGATACCGTGGCGCGCCTGGGCGGCGACGAGTTCATGATCGTCCTGCCGATGCAGTCCTCCGCGGCCATGTCCGAGGTCATGGCCGACAAGATCGTTCAGCATCTGTCCGCGCCGTTCAGCGTGGACGGGCATCTCCATCACGTCACCGCGAGCATCGGGATCGCCATCTATCCGGACGACGCCCTCAGCGGCGAGCGGCTGCTCAGTTGCGCCGATATCGCCATGTATCGCGTCAAATCGGAGGGACGCAACGGTTACCGGCGCTACAGACCTGAGATGAACACCAAGGCCATGCGTCAGGCCAGTCTCGAGGACGGTCTCGATCTCGCCCTGCAGCGCCATGAGTTCGTGCTCGAATTCCAGTCCATCCACCGTGTAGGCTCGGCCTGTCCCGTCGGGATCGAGGCATTGCCGCGCTGGCAGCATCCCACCCTGGGGCGGTGTCTGCCGTCCGAGTTCGTTCCGCTCGCCGAGGAGACCGGCACCATTCTGGAGATCGGCGCCTGGGTTCTGGAGCAGGCATGCCGGGAGGCCATGACGTGGCCGCGATTGCCGGACACGCCTTTCGTCGCCGTCAATCTGTCGGCCGAGCACCTCTCCGATCCGGGCTTTCTGCCGATGCTCGACGGGATTCTCGAGCGGACCGGCTTCACGCCCGGGCGTCTCTGTCTCGAATTCACGGAAGACATTGTCATCGCGATCAAGCGTAACGGTGGCGACGTCCTCAAGCGGCTGCGCAAGCGGGGCGTTTGGATCGCCATCGATCATTTCGGCGTCGGCAGCGTCGCACTGAGCCAGCTCAGACATTTTCCCATCAATCTGCTGAAGATCGACTCGGTCTTCATCCGCGACCTTCCGCAAAGCGCGGTCGACCGGCAGCTGGTGTCCGCGATCGCGACCCTGGGGCGGAATCTCGCGATCCAGGTCGTGGCCCAGGGGGTGGAGACCGAGGCCCAGGCGGTCTGTCTCGAGTCCTGCGGCTGCGAACTGATGCAGGGCTACTGGACGAGCCCTCCCGTCGACGCGGCCGAGCTGAGAGGCTATCTCGATGGGCTGAGGTGAGGGACTCGGGTGACGTGCTCGCATCCATGGCTTCAGGCGCGAGCGCGGCCTGCATCTGATGGGGCCGGCATCTGCCAGACCATTTCCACGAGCGGATATTCCCAGGTTCGGCAGCGATAGGCGTTGCGGTACTCGGCCTTGCCGTCGTCGGCGTGACGCCGCAACAGGGCCAAAATCCGGATCTCCTCGATGTCCCGGATGCGCGGCAGCCAATCGGCAGATGCCTGTTTCGAGAGTCGGGCGACCGTCCTTTTGTGTCGATCCTGGAGCATCAGGTAAGGCGGTGCCGGACGTGGGTAGAGCCGGTCCCCGCTCGCGAGCGCGGACAGCTGCGCATGGATGGGTGCATCTTCGGGACATCGCCCGGCATACCCCAAGTCCATATCGGCCGGAGACAGCGGACTGTATCGCCTCCGGATCGCTCCAGTCTCTGCTGGCTCGATCGCGACGCACGAGGCGGTCAGCCAGTCTCCGTCGAACAGACCGGGGTTCGGGTTTCCGCCGTCCGGGACACGGCCCAGGGTCAGTGTCTGCCGTGCCCGTGTCATACCGACATAGAAGAGCCGAAGATCCGCTTCTCCGGATGCCGATCCGCTCCACTCGCCATCGGCGATCAGGACATGGTCGAACTCGAGCCCCTTGGCGCCGTGCAGGGTCGAGAGCGTCACGCCATCGTCCAGGCAGCGCTCACGTCTCTGCTCGGCGAGCGACTCGTAGACGAACTCGGCGATCTGGGCGCAGGGGAGGGCGAGTCCGCCCGACTCCAGGCGCCAGTCGGCGATCAGCGCGTGCAGCAGGCGCGGCCACTGATGTGTCGTCTGCGGGATCCAGGCGTCCAGCTCGTCGGCCGTCAACGAGATCTGCGACTGCTTCTCGAGCCGATCGATCAGAGCGGCGATCTCGCGCACCCGGTGAAGCGGCGGGAGCTCCTGACGCCAGGCGATGGGGATGCCGGCTGCCTCGCAAAGCGCGCGGATGGGATGCAGTGTCTCGTGGCGAAAGGCCAGTACGGCGAAGTCCGACCACTCGGCCTCGCCGAGGTCGCGCAGTCGCCGGATGCGCTCGATCAGGGCGGCGGCCTGGCAGGCCGAGTTCTCCAGTTCCATCACCTCGACCCGGCCGCGTCCGTGTGGATCCAGCGTCTCCCAGCGGCCTCCGGCCGGTTCCTGCGCGCGCAGGCGGTCGATGCGGATCGCCTGCTCGGTCTTCATGCGGTCGCGGTTGTGGGCGATGAGTGCGTTGGCGGCATTGATGATGTGTCGGGTCGAGCGGTAGTTCTCGACCAAATGATGGATCTGGGCCTCGTAGTCCTCACGGAAACGACGGATGAAGGCGACGTCGGCGCCACGAAAGGCATAGATGTTCTGGTCGTCGTCGCCGACCGCGAGCAGCGTCAGTCGAGCCGGGTCGGTCTCCGATCCCGATGCCGCCTCGGCGCGGCCGGCGATGGCTCCGACCATGCGGTATTGGGCGGCGTCGATGTCCTGGTATTCGTCGACCAGGATGTGGCGGTAGCCCGAGAGCAGGCGCTCGCGCACTCCGTCGGGCTCGATACCGGGCAGGTCGGCGCGTCCCTCGAGCAGTGTGATCGCCTCCTCGATGATCTGGCCGAAGTCCATCGGCCGATCGCCGGTCTGACCGCGCGCGGCGAAGGAGCTGCCGGTGAGCCGCATGGCGAATCCGTGATAGGTCTGCATGGTGACCCCGCGCGCATCGTCTCCGACCAGTGCGGCGAGCCGGCGTCTGAGTTCCAGCGCGGCGCTGCGGTTGTAGCAGAGGATGAGGATGGTGCGTGCCTCGACCCGCCGCACCCGCAGCAGATAGGCGCAGCGGTGGACGATGACCCGGGTCTTGCCCGATCCGGGGCCGGCCAGCACCAGACGATTGCCCTCGTCCGGCGCGGCGACGATCTCGATCTGGCTCGGGTTGTCCAGACTCTCGACGATGCGCCGGAACGACTCGGCCGTGGTCGCGCGTTCCAGCACCTCGCGCTGGTCCGGGAAATAGCGCTGGACGAAGGACTCCTTGTCCAGGGTGAAATAGGCGCTGACGAAGGCGATGGCCTGGCGGATCTTCTCCAGACCGAGCCGGGCATAGCGGTCCATGACATGGATCTGGAAGACCCGCTCGCTGTAATGGGTCGCCAGCGGGGCATAGTTCCCCTTCGAGTAGGGTCGGCCCTTGGATTCGGGCAGGATGCGGATGCTCATGGCCTGGCGGAAGACCGCGACGCCCTGTTGCAGCACCATGGCCCGATGCTCGTGAAGGAAGAGGAGTCCGCGCTCGACGGCGGCGAGCCGGTCCTTCACGGCCCCGGACAGGCTCAGGTCGCGTCCGAGCGCATCGGTCAGCTCGTCGGTGCCGAAGCTGATCAGGAGTTCGGCGCTGGGCGGGGCATCGGCCGGGATCTTGTCCATCAATGTCTGCAGCACGACCCTCGCGACCGCCTGACGCCGCTGGGCCGTTGCGTCCAGATCGGACCAGGCGCGGTGCAGCCGGAACCGATAGCGGTCCCGGTCCAGCTGGCGGAATTCAAGGCTGGAGCGATCGCCGGCCAGGCCGCGTCCGTCACGGGCGAGTCCCGCGAGCAGGTTGCGCAGCGTCTCCGGATTGCTCTCCATGCCCTGGTCGCGTAGACGCTGGTTGAGCTGGCGCAGCGAGAGCGGATACCAGTTCCCGTCGTCGGCGTCCGGAGCCTCCTCGCGCAGCGCGGCCAGCATGGCGCGCTCCAGGGTGCAGACCCGCTGCAGGGTCGGCATGGATGCCTGGGCGACCTTGTGGCGGAGGAAGGCGCTGAGCTGGGGGCCTTGGTGCAGCAGTCCGGCGCTGGCCATGTCGTGGAGCGTGCGCATCACGCGCTGACCGGCGGTCTCGCCCCGATCCCATTCCGGCGCCCGGCTCCCGGGGGCATGGTCGGTCGAGCGGAAGACGCCGAGCAGCGCCAGCTCGTCGGCGGTCAGGCCCTCGTCCGGGTCGCAGTTCATGAGTGCCTCGAGCACGGCGATCCAGCGCCGCCGCTGTTCGGCAGAGAGTCCGAGTTTGGCGATGCGTTCATGCGCCTCGTCGAGATCCCTGACCGCCGGCCGTCCCTGGAAGACCCGGGTACGGTTCTCGTTGCGCTCGACGAACCCGGCACGCTCCAGCCAGGCGACGGCGATCTTGACCCGGGTGTCGGCGCTGGCGTCGTCGGCCTCGAAGCCGACCCGCAGTTCGCCGTCGCGCAGCAGTTCGCCGCTGGTGACCACGACCCTGCCCTCTTTGTCGCGCTTCGCCCGGCGCAGTCCGCGCAGGATTTCGGCGATGTCGGCGCGGGTCAGTTCGGAGCGCGATTCCATGCCGAACTGTTCCTCGATGTCCTGTTCGTCGTAGAGCAGGATGCAGCGCGCGGGTCGCCGGTCGCGCCCGGCGCGTCCGGCCTCCTGGACATAGTTCTCCAGCGATCCCGGGATGTCGATGTGGACCACCAGTCGCACGTTGTCCTTGTCGACCCCCATGCCGAAGGCGTTGGTGGCGGTGATCACCTGCAGTTCGCCAGCGACGAAGGCGTCCTGGATGCGGCGTTTCTCGGGGGCCTGGAGTCCGGCATGGAAGCCCTCGGCGCGCCAGCCCTGAGACTTGAGAAACTCGGCCAGCTCCTCGACCCGCTTGCGGCGCGAGGCATAGATCACGGCCGCCCCGTCCTCGCCGAGATGTTCCTCCAGCACGGACTGGAGCCGCGCCTCCTTCTCCTGGCGGCGGGTGAGGAGTACGTCGAATTCCAGGTTCGGCCGCTCCTCCCAGCCCTGGAAGAGCGTCAGCTCGACCTTGAGCTCCTTGTGGAAATGGTCCTGGATCTCCTGGATCACCTCGGTCTTGGCCGTGGCGGTGAGACAGACGATCGGCGGTATCCGCGTTCCCTGGAGCTCGGCCAGCTCGCGGATGAAGCGCGCGGCATAGAGATAGTCGGGCCGGAAATCGTGGCCCCATTTGGAGAAGCAGTGGGCCTCGTCGAAGACCCAGGCGCCGATCTCGCGGCTCTCTAGCACCTGGCGGAAGGAGGCGTTGCGCAGCTGTTCGGGCGAGACGTAGAGGATGGCGATGTCGCCGAGACGCACCCGCTCCAGCACGTCGCCGCGCTCGGGCGGGGTCAGCATGCCGTAGATGGCCGCCGCGCCCGTGGTGCCGGTCTTGGCGGCGAGGTTGTCGACCTGGTCCTTCATGAGCGCCTGGAGCGGCGAGATCACCAGGGTCAGGACCCCGCGCCGCTGGTGGCGCACCAGTGCCGGCAGCTGGAAGCAGAGCGACTTGCCGCCGCCGGTCGGCAGGATGGCGAGCTGGGATCCGTCGCCCATGCCGTGGGCGACGATGGCCTCCTGGAGCGAGTCGCCGGCCTCGGTCGCGGGCGTCTCCCTGAAATGCTCGAAGCCGAAGAAGCGTTGGAGTTGGACGCCCGGATCGTGGATCTCGCGGCACCAGGCGCAGTCCGGCGACCGGCAGGGGACGTCGCGCAGTGCGTGCAGCAGTTCGATGGTTCGGGGGAAGCGATGTCGGACCCAGGGTGGCAGCACCGAGCGCGCGCCCGCGACCTGGAGCCAGGCGGTGGCATAGGCGACGACCGGCCGCAGCCTGGGGTCGGTGAAATATCTCAGTGCCAGCGGGCGGGAGGCGCTGGAGCAGGTCCGCCCCGACCAGCGGCGCCGAACCAGGTCGAGCGCGGCCGGGACGTCCGGGAGCTCGGCACCCAGCGCCCCGAGGACGATCGAGATGCCGCTTCCGCCGCGCGGTGCCGACTCCAGATCCAGGGCGCCGCGGAAACAGAAGCGATAGAGCGCGAGCAGATCCGAGTCGCCGGCCGCCGAACGACGTTCCAGTTCCTCCCATTGCTCGGTCAGGACCTGGGCGGCCAGATGGCAGTCGGCCAGTGGGTCGGATACCGTTGCCCGCACCAGCTTGTAGTTCTTGACCAGGCGGTGATAGGGGTTCTCGGGAAAGACCAGCGGCGACAGGAAGAGTGTGTCGACGACCGGGCGGTCGAGCAGCCTGAGCGCCGGCGAGAGGGCGCGCAGCCGGTGGAGATCGTGCCCCAGCAGGTTGTGCCCGACCGCCAGCTCGGCGTCGGCGGCGAAGGCGTCTAGCTCCTGCAGGGCGCGATGCGGATCCGATCCGACCTGGCGATAGAAGGTGCGATCGCCATGGACCGCGCCGATCTTGTGGATCTCGCCGCCCGGTCCGGTTTCCAGATCGAGTAGCAGTGAGCGGTCGAGAAGATCCTGGAGACGTGTGTCCATGTCCGGATTATGCACTGCCCGGCCCTGTCGTCTTCAGCGCCGCTATGAGGTTTGCGATCGGTGCGTCGGGTAACGCCGACGCCGAGTCAACCTGGTATTGGGCATCATGCGTTGGTACGAGTCCCCGCTCTCGGGTGGTCAAGATTCGCGTTGGGCCGCCGCCGTTTCGTCAGTCGGCACCACCACCGGAATCAGGTCCGAGGCCCGCTTCGCGCGGCGGGCGAAGCGGCGGTCATCGAAGGTGTAGAGCGCCTCGCAATGACGGCTTCCCGCGAGGTGCAGCGAGTCGGCGAAATCCATGCCCTCGGCGGCGAGGGGCAGGGCGGCGATGACTCGCTCCGCCTCTTCGGTCACGATGTGATCGAGCCCGAGCAAATGCTCGAAGACGCGCACGACCTGAGCCGGATCGAACCGGTAGAAGGCCCTCAGTACCCACTCCAATTCCAGGATCACCGTGATCGGCACGAACAGACTGGGGCTCTCGGTCATGATGCGCCGCGCGATCGGGCGCTGTTTCGCCGCCTCCGGGTCGGACGGATCCTCGACGTAGAAGCGGGCGAGGATGTTGGTATCAAGCGCGATCATCGTCCCGCTCGCGCATGGCATCGGCCACGTCGAAATCGGCCAGGCGACGCTCACCGGGACGTTCGCAGCGCAAGAGGCCGTAGCCGTCTTCGACGCGGGATGGCGGGATGGACTTGAGCAGCCGGATCCGAATGCTGTCCCCTTCCAGCTCGAAGTCCAGTTTGCTGCCGGGGTTGATGCCCAGCCGGCGGCGGATCGCGGCTGGAATGACGACCTGGCCCTTTTCGGAGACGGTGACTGCCGACATCAGGAGATCCTCTGAGTCTTACGCGGTAAGACGGAGTATATCCCTGAAAGCGATTGTGGCAATCGATCGGCCGGGGTCTCGCATGAAGCTGCGATCGCCATGCACGGCCCCGATCTTATGAATGTCCCCGCCCGGTCCGGTTTCCAGATCGAGAAACAGGCAGCGGTCGAGCAGATCCTTGAATCGGGCGTCCATTCCAGTGATTATCCATCTCATTCAGCCCTTGGGTCATCTCGCGAATCGGGTCGTTTCCGGTATGGAGAACGTGCAGGAGTCCATGACATCGACATTTCGCGCCGCCTGGATCGAGCAGGCGCGCATCCATCCCTGGACCGCCATCGGTCTGGCCGTCGCGGTCCTGGCCGTCGTGGCGATGCTCCTCTCGAGCGTCTGGCAGGTCCTCACCGGCCAGGCGGATGCCGCGCTGCGCCTGGCCATGCTGGGCGGGTTCGCGGCCTTCGCGGCGACGGCGATCGGGGCCGTGCCGGCGATCGCCCTTCACGGGCTGAATCAGCGTCTGGAGGACAGCATGCTCGGCATGGCCGCGGGCATGATGCTGGCGGCCAGTTCCTTCTCGCTCATCCTGCCCGGTCTGGCCTCCGGGACGGCGCTGACCGGGAGCGACGCCCTGGGGGCCGCGACCGTGGTGATCGGGATGGCGCTCGGCGTGCTGCTGATGCTGGGGCTGGATCAGTTCACCCCGCACGAGCATGCCCAAACCGGTCCGTGTGGGCCGGCCAACGACCGGGTGGGCCGGCTGTGGCTGTTCGTCTTCGCCATCGCGCTGCACAACCTGCCTGAAGGTATGGCGATCGGCGTGTCCTTCTCGCAGGGCGACCTGTCGGTGGGGCTGCCGCTGACCACGGCGATCGCGCTTCAGGACATGCCCGAGGGGTTGGCGGTGGCCATGGCGCTGCGCGCCATCGGGATCTCGCCCTGGCGCTCGGTGCTGCTCGCCGCGGCGACCGGTCTGATGGAGCCGCTCGGTGCCCTGCTCGGCGTGGGCCTGACCAGCGGGTTGGCGTTGGCCTATCCGGTGGGTCTGGGGCTCGCGGCCGGGGCCATGATCTTCGTCGTCTCGCACGAGGTCATCCCCGAGACCCATCGCAACGGCCATCAGACGCCGGCCACGCTCGGGCTCATGGCGGGCTTCGCCTTGATGATGGTGCTGGATACGGCCTTGGGCTGAGGGTCAGCCGGGGGCGTCCGGGTCCATCGGGCAGGCGCCCGGGTCGAGGATGTGGAGGTGCAGGCGTTCGTCGCCGCGGGCGGCCTCGGCGAAGGCCCCTTCCAGCCGCTCGACCTCCTCGGGATCCGGGGCGTTCAGCGCCACGACCAGGCGCAGACGGTTCATGGCGGCTGCGTCCCTTTCGGTCTTCCCCGCGGCGATCCAGCCGTGGAGACTCGACAGCGCCTGCGCGGCGTCCGATGGCTCGACCAGATAGATGAGCAGCCGACCGCCGACGTCGATGCGGCGCCGGACTCCAGCCGCGCGCGAGACGTGTGTCGGTCCGTCCGCGATATGCTCGAAGACCTCTGGCGGACAGCCGCAGCCCAGGGTTCGGCGGATGAATGCGGTGAGCTCTGGTGGGGCGGTTCGGGTCGTCATGACGTTTCCCTCGTCTCGCGTCGCTCGATCCCGATGCCGGGAGGAGCGGTCGTCGTTCAGAATGCGTTCAGCGATCGGCGCCTATTCTAGACCCCACGACGAAGCACACATCCATCAGGAGTCGCAACATGAAGGTTTGGTTCAAAGCTCTCGCGCTCATGACCCTTGGTACGGTTCTGGCCGCCCCGGTTCAGGCGCGCCCGGATCGTTACGACGTCTCCGACCGTTTCGATCATCAGGTGCGTCTGATCGAGCGTGGCATGAGGTCTGGCGAACTGACCGATCGCGAGGTGAAACGACTGCGCCATGAGCAGTACCAGCTGCGCGATATGGCTCGGGATCTGCGCCACGATGGCTATTCGCGGCATGATCGGCGCTTGCTGGATCGGAGAATGGACCGGGCGGAGGATCATATCTGGCAGTTGAGGAACAATGACGAGCGCCGCTCGCATCATGACAAACGCTACCAGCCATCGCCGCGCCAAGACGATCGGGATGGTGGTCGCTACCGGTGATCCATGATCTCTGGCCGGGCCGTGACGGCCTGGCCAGCTTGCGATTCGGGAGCCGGACGACCGGCGGTGACCAATGGGTCAGAAGGGGTTGTAGTGGGCGTGCTCGGTGAAGTCCATGTATCCGGCGCTCACGCCCTGGCGCCAGCCGGCACCGAAGCGGATCGGGGCGACCACCACGTCGCCCGACTGCAGATAGTTGACTCCGACCCCGCCGATCAGATAGAGGCTGCCCTCGACGCCCGGAAAGCGCTGGAAGAGATATTGCTCGCTCGGCAGCCGGTAGATGAGCACGAAGACCTTGGAGACGTTGAGGCCGAGGTCCAGTCCGATCGAGGGCCCCTGCCAGAATACCTGGCGCCGGTAGCCGTTCTTCATATTGAGGATGCCCTTGCCGTAGCGGACGCCGACGGCGACGGCCGCCCCGATCTCGTTGCCGGCGATATAGGCATTGGGCTCGCCCTGCTCCTCGAAGACCTTCTCGACGACCTTGCCGAGATTCTCCGCGCCCTGGCCGAAGAAGACCTCGAGTTGGGCGAGGATCTCCTCGCGCTGATAGGTGTCCTCGTCGGCGCGGGCCGGCTGGACGGCACAGATCAGCAGGACCAGGGTGGCGGCTAGATAGGGTCTCATCTCGATCTCTCCCACTTGATCATACTTCTGGTGCTTGGAGGGTCGTTCGCCCGGATCGGTTCCGGTGTCTGACCCTTCTTCTCGCGTGCCCGACCGATCCTTGGATTCCGTCGCATGCCCAGGATCATGCGACGCGCGTTCGGGTCAATGGTCGGGGATCTCCACCCGGCCCGCGCGCAGTAGCGGCTCGATCTCATCGGCGGTCAGCGGCCAGGCGAACAGATAGCCCTGGGCGACGTTGCAGCCGTGATCGATGAGAAAATTGCGTTGGGCTTGTGTTTCCACCCCCTCGGCGATGATATGGATGCCGAGATTCGATCCCAATCCGATGATCGCCTTGACGATGGCGGCGCCCTGGCTGTGTCCGTTGAGCTTGCCGTCGATCTCCGCGAGGAAGGAACGGTCGATCTTGATCGCCTGCATCGGTAGTCGGTTCAGATAGCTCAATGAGGCGTAGCCGGTTCCGAAGTCGTCGATCGAGAGCGCGAAGCCGCGGGAACGCAGCTGGTTGAGGATCGAGATCGCCTGATCGATTGAGCGCATGGCGGAACTCTCGGTGATCTCGAACTCCAGTTGCTCCGGCTCGACGTGCGCGGCGCTCATGATGTCCTGGATGCGGTGTGTCAGATCTTCCTGATAGAGCTCGTTGGCCGAGAGGTTGACCGCGATGGGCACGATGGGGACGCCCGCGCTTTGCCAGCGCTGGATCTGCTGGCAGGCCTCGCGCAGGACGAGCGGGCCGAGGTCGAGGATGAGTCCGGTCGACTCGGCGATGGGGATGAAGCGGGACGGCGACACCAGGCCGAGCTCGGGGTGGTGCCAGCGCGCCAGCGCCTCCAGGCTGAGGATCCTGCCGGTGGTGATGTCGACCCGAGGTTGATACTTGAGCACCAGCTCGCCGCGCTCGAGCCCGATGCGCAGCGCCTGTTCGAGATGGAACTGCTCCAGGAGCCGCCTGTTGAGCACCGGCGTATAGAAGCGGTAGATCCTGCGGCCCTCGCCCTTGGCGATATGCAGCGCCGCGTCGGCATGGCCGATGAGCTCGTCCGTGCTGCTGGCGTCTTCCGGGTAGAGCGAGATGCCGATACAGGCGGTGATGCGGGCCCTATCCGCATCCAGGATGACCTGCTCGTCGAGGATGGCGTTGACCTGTTCGGCCAGACCGACCGAATCCTGAACCTGGCGCAGACGTCCGGCCAGCAGGAAGAAGTTGTCGCCTCCGAAACGGGCCAGGGTGTCCTCGTCGCTCAGCAGGGACTGGAGACGCCGGCCCACCTCGCGCAGCAGCCGGTCGCCGGCGGCGTGTCCGAGGGTGTCGTTGATGAACTTGAGCTTGTCGAGATCGATCGAGAGCAGCGCCAGTCCGTGTCCGTTGCGGCGCGCGCTGGCCAGGGCGCGGTCGATGCGCTCGCGCATCAGCGCGCGGTTGGGCAGGCCGGTGAGCGGGTCGTAATGGATGAGATAGGTCAGCTGTTCGGAGAGCGCCTTCTTGTCGCTGACGTCCTCGGCCAGCTTGACGAAATGGGAGATGTGGCCGTGCTCGTTGCGCAACGGGGTGATGAGAGCCTGTTCCCAATAGATCTCGCCCGATTTCTTGCGGTTCTGGAACTCGCCGCGCCAGCTCTGCCCGCGAATGACATGGCGCCAGACCTCGCGGATCATGTGGCAGGGCACCGCATCGCTCTTGAGCACGTCGACGTGCTGGCCGCGGATCTCCTCGCGGCTGTAGCCGGTCACCTCGCAGAATTTCTGATTGGCGTACTCCACGGTGCCGTTCAGATCCGTGATGAGGACGATGCTGGGGCTCTGCTCGAGCACCAGCACCAGGCGCTCGAACTCGCTCTCGCGCGCCTTCTGCTCGGTGACGTCGACCAGGCCGCCATAGAGCCGGGTGATTGGCGGATCCTCCGATTGCAGGGCGCACTCGGTGGCGCAGCGCACCCAGCGCACGGAGCCGTCCTTGTGACGCAGGCGCAGCTCGCAGTTCGAGGTCTGTCCGTGCTCGAGCGTCTGGATGCGCGTATCGAAGGTCTTCAGATCCTCGGGCAGGATCGCGAACCGCCAACCGCCTCGGGCGAGAACCTCTCGGACATCGTAGCCGGTGAGGTTGAGGATCGACTCCGTGATCCATTCGACGCGATAGCCCTCTTCCCCTCCGGTGCTCACGCACGAATAGGCCACGTCGGTCATGATCGAGGTGACCTTGCGGTAACGGGCCTCGCTCGCGAGCAGCTCGCGCTCGGTCGTCTGGCGGAACAGGATGCTGGCGATGTTCTCGCCGATCATGCGCAAGACGCGGATCTCCTCATCGCTCCAGACGCGCGGGAAGTCGAGCGCGTCCAGCCCGAGCGCGCCGATGGTCTGTCCATTGCTGATCAGCGGCAGAGCGAGCCGTGAATGGAGGCCGTTGGGGCGGATCCGCTCCTGTTCGGTCCTGGTGTCGGAGGGCGAGGTCGTGCCGGCCGTAATAGGTCTGCGATCCCGATCGGAATCCTCGATCTGGAGCGGCCACCAGGGGAAATGCTCGGCTGGAATGGATGGCTGGTGCGCGGAGCAGGCGCGGTTCTCGTCGGCGAGCCAGGTGTGGCTCAGGTCGAAGCGGTCGGCGTTCAGTCTGTAGAGGTGGCAGCAATCCAGCTTGAAGAAGCGCCCGATCTGCTCGAGCACCTGAGCGATGACGGTGTCGATCTCCCGATGGTGGCTATTGACGAAGAGCGACGAGATATCGGCCAGCAACTGCTGGGTGTTGAGTTGGGCGATGCGTTCGGTTTGGTCGACGATGGTGCAGACGAATTCCGGTTCCTTGGATTCCGACTCCGGCAGACGGATCAGTATGAGGTCGGCGTTCAGACGGCCTTTGTCCTTGCCGCGCAGCGAGACCTCCGCGCAGACCGCCTTGCCCGTGGATTGGGCCTCGAACAATGCCTTCTCGAGGACCGGGACGTGATGATCGTTGGCGATATGGGTGAAGAGCTTGCGATTCAGTGCCAGGGTATTGCCGGCCGCGGCGTTGGCGTCGGTGATCAGCCCGTTCCAGGAGAGGAGCAAGGCGGGCAGTGGCAGTTCGTAATAGAGTCTGACGAATCGGGCCAGGGCCAGATCGTTGACCGCGTGGCTGTCGCGCAGCGCGTCCTGCTGGATCAGGAGCTCGGCGTGATAGATGTGCAGCTCTTCCAGCAGCTGGTCCAAGCTGAGGTCGCCGCGATTGTAATGGGTGATGGTGCTCTCGAACCTGTGATCGCGCAGAATCTGCCTTGCCTGCTCGCGCAGGCTCGAGAGTTCCGCCATGTCTTTGTTGAGCTTCATGTCGACGCTGGTCAAATGCCGGTGCGATGAAATAGTGCTGGGGCGATCGATGGTGCTGGTGCAATCAGAGGTGCTTGCTCGAAGACTGCCTGCATAATTGGCCGTGCATGTCCAGTCATCTGCCGATGGGGGTCGCCATGGCGGAGGCGAGGGATGGACGAATGCCGGATTGGTGGGGCGCCGGCAGGCGCGGGTTGGCGGGCATCGTAAGGTTCTCGGTCGTGACAGGTTTGGTCGCCGGGTGTTTGCCCTCTTCCGCCGCGTCAGCATCGACCGGTCTGCGCATCTGAAACGCAAGGGCCGGGCGAGATGCGGCAGGGGGATGGTTCATGACCGTCCGTGTCGTCCGACCGGATGCTACCGGATGATCCCTAGGGAGAGAAGCGCTGGATTCCGTCTCGGTCGCGAACCTCTCGAACCTCGTGCGGATACCGGGACGATCCTGGATCCTGTCGATGCATGGGGTCTCGCCGGCGGAACTCTTCGGTGTCCCCGACGGTCGGCCCAGAATGTGACGTCCGCTCCATCTCGGTCTCGATCGTGCGATCATTCGAGGCCTTTTGGCGACGCTTGGTTTAGACTGCCCAGGTTTGGATCCGAGCCCATGTTGGAGGCCCTATTTCATGCACCGCACCAGCGGCATCTTGCTCCATCCGACATCGCTTCCCGGCCCTTATGGAATCGGTGATCTGGGCCCTTCCGCGTACCGTTTCGTCGATTTCCTCGTGCAGTCGGGGCAGGGGCTGTGGCAGATGCTGCCTCTGGGACCGACCGGATATCGCGATTCCCCCTATCAGTGCACCTCGGCCTTCGCCGGCAATCCACTGCTCATCAGCCCGGATCTCCTCATAGAGGCGGGTTGGCTGGGCGCCGATGATTTCGATGTCCCCGAATTCCCCGCCGACCGGGTCGATTTCGGAGCGGTCGGGGCGTGGAAATGGGAACTGCTGCAACGGGCGATGGCCGGTTTCGAGGCCCGAGCCTCGGAGCAGGATCGTCGAGACTATCGCCACTTCTGCGAGACGCATCGCGATTGGCTCGACGACTATGCCATCTATCAGGCGCTCAAGATCCATCACGACCTGCGCCCCTGGACCGATTGGGAAGCGGACTACAGACACCGCAATCCAGCCGCCCTCAAGCAGTGGGCGGAGCGTCATGGCGCCGATCTCGAGTTCCAGCGCTTCATCCAATTCGTCTTCTTCCGTCAGTGGGCCGATCTGCGGGCCTACGCCAGAGCGCGCGGCGTACATCTGATCGGGGATATGCCCATCTTCGTCGCTCACGATTCGAGCGAGGTCTGGACCCATCCCGAATGGTTCGAGCTGGACGAGGGCGGACATCCCACGGTCATCGCCGGCGTGCCGCCGGACTATTTCAGCAGTACCGGGCAGCGTTGGGGGAACCCGCTCTATCGCTGGTCGGCGCTCGCGGACGATGGCTATGGCTTCTGGATCCAGCGCCTGCGCCGGGTCCTGGAACTCGTCGATCTGGTTCGGATCGACCATTTCCGAGGGTTCGCGGGCTATTGGGAGATCCCGGCCGCCGAGGAGACGGCCATGAACGGCCGATGGATTCCGGGGCCCGGAATGGATCTGTTCGGTGCGCTGCACGCCGGCCTGGGACAGGATCTGCCGCTGATCGCCGAGGATCTCGGGGTCATCACCGAGGATGTGGAGGCATTGAGGGATCGGCTCGAACTGCCCGGAATGGCCGTACTGCAGTTCGGATTCGAGGATCTCGCCGATGGCTGCGGGCGGTCATCCTTTCTGCCGCACAACCACCGGCGTCAGCTGGCGGTCTATACCGGCACCCACGACAACAATACCCTGCTCGGCTGGTGGGCGGACCGCGACGAACAGACCCGGCATTATGTGCGTGTCTATCTCAACAGCGACGGGCATGAGGTCAACTGGGATTTCATCCGCTCCGCGCTCGCATCGGTCGCGAATCTGGCCCTTTTCCCGATGCAGGATGTGCTCGGGTTGGGGGCGGACGCCTGCATGAACCGGCCCGGTACGGCCGAGGGCAACTGGATGTGGCGCTATCGCGAGGAGATGCTCGGCGCGCCCATGACCGTCCGGCTGCGCGAGTTGTGTCAGCTCTACGGGCGGTGGCCGCATCCGACGGATTGAGTCTCCGCGCGCCTCGGCGAATGCTATTTCTCGGCGGTGATGTAGGCGATCCATCCTGCGTCCGGCTCGCCGGATTCGACCGGAACGAAATGTCCGTCCGGGTTGCCTTCATCGTCCCAGCCCTGCCAGTAGACGAGGATGCGCGAGAAGCCGGCCTCGCTCAGCAGTTCGCGGATCTCGGGCAGGGTCCAGAGGCGCCAGTCGTAGCTGAAGGCCCGGTCCAGCCGGCTGCCGTCGTCGAAGCGGAAGTGGATGTGGCAGACCAGCCGGCCGCTGATCGGGTCGTAGACCGCCTGCTCCCAGACATAGTGGAAATCCTCGCCGTCCGGATTTTCGATGCGGCGCTCCTCGGCGAGGACTCGGAACGAATCGTAGCCGCCGTAGGCGTCGAGAAAGAAGACGCCATGCTCCTTCAGCGCGCTTCTGACCGCGCTGAAATATCCCAGCAGTGCCCGCCGCTCGCTGAGCAGCCAATAGCTGAAATTCATCGCCAGAACGATATCGGGCCGGCGCGCGGGTGGGTCGAGCACATCGGTCCTCAACAGCTCCACGCGCGCGCGCTGGTCGTCGCTCAGCACGGCGAGATTCCGCCCGATCCCCCAATCGAGCACCTGGGCGTCGAGATCCAGTCCCCAAGCCTGGTTGGTCTTGCGTCGGCGCACCCATTCGCAGCAGACGGCCCCGGTTCCGCAGAAGTCCTCGCGCAGCAGTCGCGCCGAGCGTCCGCGCAGCATGCGGAAGGTCTTGTCGACGAAATCGATCTCGGCGCTGGGATTCTGTACCGAGAGCTCATAGAGCCGATGCGGATCGGCGGTGGAGGCTTGGCTGGGCATGTCGATCGCCGACGGCTCCGATCGAGTGAAACGAAACTGGGGGCATTATGGCGATGTTGGCCGCTTCGAGAAAGAAGAGGGTTTGTCAGCGGGAGGGGGATACTGTATATTTGCGCGCTCACAGTCGCCAGGGACACAGGTTCGTGCCTTCAAGACCGCATTTCGAGCGGCACGGCACATACCGAGGCGATGCACCCCCCGGAGAGGTGTCCGAGTGGCTTAAGGAGCACGCCTGGAAAGTGTGTATAGGTTAATAGCCTATCGAGGGTTCGAATCCCTCCCTCTCCGCCATCTGTTATAAAACTGTGTATATTGTTTAAAATCAGCAGCTTAAAGCATAAGCAAATGCTGATGACCCACGCGGTTCACCCACGCGCGGCTCAGTGCTGGCAGGGTCCGAGAAGGACCGGGCTAGACTGGGCCGTCTGTTGTTGTGGGGTCCACTTCACCTTGTGCGAATCTTGAAACTGGCTCGCTATAGCGCGGCGATGCGACGTTTCCATAAGGCCTTCTTGCTGGCCAGAGAGGAGCTCGTTCTGTTCGTCATCGTCGCCTCGATCATGCTCTATCTGTCGGCCGTGGGCATTTACTATTTCGAGCACGAAGCTCAGCCCGAGGCATTTCCGTCCGTGTTCCATAGTCTCTGGTGGGCAATGTCGACCCTGACGACCGTTGGTTATGGCGACGTTTATCCGATTGCGGCTGGCGGTAGGGTCTTCACGGCCTTCGTGCTCTTCGTTGGTCTCGGTATCGTGGCTATCCCGGCTGGAATGGTCGCAACGGCGCTTTCTCGGGCGAGAAGTATCGAGGACGACGCACAGAGGCCGGAATAGGCTTGATTCTAGATCCGCGAATATCCCGGTGTGGCCTCAAATCGGCACCCAATCGCTCAGATAGACGACGGATACATAGCGCACGCCCTTGCCGAGTCCGACCAGGATCAGGAACACCCAGAGCCGCACCCGCATGATGCCGGCGATGAGTGTGAGGGCGTCGCCGCCGACCGGCATCCAGGCGAGCAGCAGGGTCCAGTAGCCGAAGCGCTGGAACCAGCGTTGGGCCTTGTCGATCTGGTCGCGGCTGAAATAGAACCAGCGGCGGTCGCGAAAGTGCAGCAGGTATCTCCCCAGCACCCAGTTGACCACCGCGCCCAGGGTGTTGCCGAGCGTTGCCGTCGCGACCAGCCAGAGCGGATCGCCGCCCTGGCGCAGCAGGGCGAAGAGGACGACCTCCGAGTAGAAGGGCAGGACGGTCGCGGCGAGGAAGGCTGAGCCGAAGAGGCCGAGATAGCCGCCGATCACCCGACCCTCTCGATCAGCCAGCGGAAGATGGCGCGCTGCGACGGCAGATAGAAGAGATACTCCGGGTGCCACTGCACCCCCATGACCGGACGGCCCTCGTCGCTCTCGAATGCCTGGACGAGCTGGTCCAGGTCCCGGCCGACGATGCGTATCCCCTTGCCGGGATCCCTGACCGCCTGGTGATGCAGGCTGTTGACGCGGAGCCGCGACGTGCCGCACAGGGCGGCGAGCCGTGCATCAGGAATTAGCTGCACCTGCTTGGTCGGCAGGAGTCCGGGGCGGTTGCGGGTGTGTTTGCGCATGGTGCGGATGTCCTGGTGCAGGGTTCCGCCCAGGACGACGTTGATGAGCTGAGCCCCGCGGCAGATGCCGAGCAGCGGGGTGCCGTCCTTCAGTGCGCGGCGAATCCAGTCCATCTCCAGGTCGTCGCGCTCGGGATCCGTCTTGACCTTCGCCAGCAGATCTCCGTCGTAGTGCTCCGGGCTGATGTCGTTTCCACCGCCGATGATCAGGCCGCTCAGTGGGCGTCCGCTCGGCGGGTGCCGCACGCTGATGCGCTCCGCCGTGCCGCCAGCGAGCCGCACGGCGAGGCGGGCGCACCACCAGGCCGGGGCCCAGCGCCGGGCGTTGCCGGTTATGCCAATCCGCGGTCTTTCAGCCATCGGTCCATGTACTCCACCCAAGCGGTTCGGTTGACGCCGAGGAGGGGGCGTGCGGCCTCCATGAAGGCCGCGCCGAGCGCGTCCAGATCCTCCGGGCGTTGGGCCAGCTCCTCGACCACCCACCAGCCGTTCCAGGGATCGGCGAGCGACCAGTCGGGACGTTCGATATGGCAGTCGGGAAGCCGGTAGTGAAAGGTCGGACGGGCCTTGATCCTGGGGTCGTCGACCGCCCGCCGGACCCGGTCCGCGTCCAGCTCGGCCAGCAACGGCAGCATGTCGAGCGAGCGGTTGCGGGTGGCATTGTGCTCCAGGTAGTCCTCGAGGATGCATTCGAGGCTCGGGGTCTGCCGGGACAGCAGTTTAGCCACATAGGACTCGGGATAGAGATCGACGTAGGGACTCGCCTTGCGGGTCGGATCCACGCCCTGAGATTCCACGAGCCACCATTGCAGCAGGGCGAAGGCCCTGAGATAGGCGAAGAGGGTCTCCGCGTCGGGGCTCGGGATCTCGGGGTTGATGTGGACGCCGTAGGCGGCGAGCAGCGACTCCTGCGTTCCCATCGCGCCCGAATGGCGCAATGAGTCGACCATGGGGTTCAGCGCGTCGAGGCGGGTCATCTCGATGGGCGGACACACGACCTCCATGGGGACCAGGAGCGCGGCGGCTTGGCTCAGCAGCGCGATCCAGTCGCTTTCCGGGTCCGTTTCGGCCGCCTTCAGCTTGAGATAGCGCCAGTCCAGCTCGACCTGAAAGGGGCCGAGCCCATCGACCTCGAGTTGGCATTCGGCGACGGAAACCGGTTGGCGCTCCCCGCCCAGAGCGACCTCGATCGCGTCGAGCGTCTGATCCAGCGAGAGGCCCGAGAATTCCAGCTCGAATCCGACCCTGCGCACCGATCCCTCTGCATTGTGGATGGTCGACGGCTGCTTGAACGTCCTTTCATGTTCTGGCTGGTCGATCTCGCCTCCGTCCGAGCCGGCCTTGCGGGGATCTTTCATGTCGATGTCGCGACCTCCGCCGTCGCTTCGAGCAGATAAGCGTGGCGCAGCGGGTTCAGCGCCTCGTCCAGCTCGTACAGGAGTGGGATGCCGGTCGGGATGTTCAGCTCCTGGATCTCCTCGTCGCCGATCCCTTCGAGCAGCTTCACCAGACCGCGCAGGCTGTTGCCGTGGGCGGCGATCAGCAGTCTGCGGCCCGCCCGGATCTCGGGTGCGATGCATTCCTCCCAGCACTCCGAGACCCGCTCGACCGTGTCTTTCAGCGATTCGGTGAGCGGCAGTCGCTCTCGGGGCAGATCGGCATAGCGCGGGTCGTTGCCGGGATAGTCGGGGCTGGTCTCCTCGAGCGCCGGTGGCGTGATCGCATAGCCGCGCCGCCAGAGATGCACCTGTTCCTCGCCGTGGCGGGCCGCGGTTTCCCCCTTGTCGAGCCCTTGCAGCGCGCCATAGTGGCGCTCGTTCAGACGCCAGTCGCGCACGACCGGAATCCACATGAGGTCCATCTCGTCGAGCGCGATCCAGAGGGTGCGGATGGCCCGCTTGAGGAGCGAGGTATAGGCGCGATCGAAGACGAAGCCCTTCTCGTTGAGGGTCCGCCCGGCGGATCGGGCCTCCTGGATACCTCCTGCGGCCAGGTCCACGTCATGCCAGCCCGTGAATCGGTTCTGGAGATTCCAGTCGCTGAGACCGTGTCGCAGAAGCACCAGTTGGTGGGGCATGGGATTAAGTCTCCTCTGGTCTCGAATGCGGGTTTCGGATACATGAGTCCGAGGTTCTGTGGGTGTAAGCAAAGCAAATATCGGACCAGTAAAATAGGCGCGTCGCCCCTCTGACATGCGCAGGCGAGCCAGAAGGCGCGGTTGATTTCACCGGACGGCGGCTGTTTTGCCCCGCCGCGTCTGCGATTCGGATGGACCAGGATCCTGTTCAGGCTGCTCGGGACGCGGGGAACGCAACAGTCGGCACCAGCCTTGCTAGGGGCCTTGCATCGATTCATGACTTTGGGGAAACCAGTCGATGACAGATGCTGCCCTTCTGACGAGCGACCGCGGGCGAGACGCCCAGCATCCACGCGAGATCCCCGTTCGGGGATGGTGGGACGTGAGTCTTCGCACCTTCCGCCAGATCAGCGACCAGAATGTCTCGATGATCGCCGCCAGCATCGCCTTCTACGGCTTGCTGGCCCTGTTTCCCGCGATCGCGGCGACGATCGCCATCGGCGGCTCGGTGATCGATCCGCAACGGCTCGAAAGTCAGATGGCCTCGATCGGCGATCTGCTGCCCCCGGAGGCGGCCTCCATCATCCTCGGCCAGGCGGAGCAGGTGGCCGCCCAGGCCGGCCGCGGTCTGGCCTTCGCCGCGACCATCGGTCTGCTGATCACGCTCTACAGCGCCTCGCGGGGCATGAAGTCCCTGATCCAGGGACTGAACGTCGTCTACGGCGAGAAGGAGGGCCGGGGTTTCATCTGGCTCAATCTGCTGGCCTTCCTGATGACGCTCGGTCTGATCGTCGGCATGGTGCTGGCGTTGAGCCTGATCGCCGTCGTGCCCGCCGTGATCGCCGCCCTGGGGCTCGGCGGACTGCTGGACTGGGCGGTATCCCTGGCGCGCTGGCCGATCCTGTTCGGCGCCGCCATGCTGGGGCTCGGGATCATCTACCGCTACGGACCGAGCCGCCGCTCGGCGCGCTGGCAGTGGGTCACCTGGGGATCGGTGCTCGGGACCCTCCTCTGGGTCGTCGGCTCCATCGCCTTCTCGGCCTACGTGCAGAATTTCGGCAGCTACAACGAGACCTACGGCTCGCTCGGGGCGGTCGTCATCCTGCTGCTGTGGTTCTGGCTGTCGGCCTTCATCGTGCTGCTGGGCGGGGCGCTGAACGCCGAGCTGGAGCATCAGACGGGTCGGGACTCCACGCTTGGAGAGCCTCGACCCATGGGCCGGCGGGGCGCTCACGTGGCCGATACCCTGGGCGAGACGGCCGGGGATACAGGGGATGACGCGGACAAGGCCGCCTAGCCGGACCCGCGTCCGAATCCCGTGATCGAGACGCACGGAGGGTCCGCATGGCGCTGCCCATCGAAGACTATGCCCTGATCGGCAATACCCGCTCGGCCGCACTGGTGGGCCGGGATGGGTCCATCGACTGGCTCTGTCTGCCGCGCTTCGATTCGCCGGCCTGCTTCTGCGGTCTGCTCGGCGATTCCGACCATGGACGCTGGCTGGTCGCCCCGCGCGGGGAGATCCGCCGGTCGACGCGCCGCTATCGCGACGGAACCCTGGTGCTGGACACCGAGATCGAGACCGACGGCGGACGGGTGCGGATCACCGACTGCATGCCGCATTGGGAGGGGCGCTCGGATCTGGTGCGGGTGGTCCAGGGGCTGGAGGGCGCGGTGAGAATGCGCATGGAACTGAGCATCCGCTTCGACTACGGCGCTGTCGTGCCCTGGGTGCAATCCACCGACGGCGGCATCATCGCGACCGCCGGACCCGATTCCCTGGAGCTGAGGACGCAGGTCCCGCTGAAGGGGGAGGACTACCAGACTTTGTGCGATTTCGAGGTCGCGGAAGGCCAGTTCGCCTCCTTCGTGCTGACGCATTTCCCATCGGAGCAGTGTCCGCCGCTACCGATCGATCCGCTGGCCGCCTGCGAGGCGACCCAGGGCTGGTGGCGGGAGTGGAGCCGGCGGTCGACCTACCGGGGCGACTACGCGGAGGCCGTCGAGCGTTCGCTGCTGACCCTCAAGGCACTGACCTATTCCCCGACCGGGGGCATCGTCGCCGCGCCGACCATGGGCCTGCCCGAGAGCTGGGACGGGGGGCGGAGCTTCGACTTCCGCTACTGCTGGCTGCGCGACGCGACCTTCACCCTCTACGCCTTTCTGATCTCCGGCTATGTGGACGAGGCCTGCCAATGGCGCGAATGGCTGCTGCGGGTGGCCGCCGGCCGCCCCCAGGATCTGCAGATCCTCTACGGCCTGGCCGGCGAGCGCCGGCTCAGCGAGGGCGCCCTGGACTGGCTGCCCGGGTATCAGGGGATCGGGCCCGTGCTGATCGGCAACGCCGCCCACTCCCAGCACCAGCTCGATGTCTATGGCGAGATCTTCGACGCCTTGCACCTGACGCGCCGGGCCGAGGTCGAGCCCGCGGAGGAGGTCTGGGAGCTGCAGCGGACGCTGCTCGAATTCCTCGAATCCAAGTGGCCGGAGCCGGACGACGGCATCTGGGAGATGCGCGGTCCCCGCCGCCAGTTCACGCACTCCAAGGTCATGGCCTGGGTTGCCTTCGACCGTGCAGTCAAGGCCGTGGAGCGCTTCGGGCGCTCCGGACCGGTCGAGCGCTGGGCCGCAATCCGCGACCGCATCCATGCCGAGGTCTGCGAACGCGGCGTCGATCCCGAGCGCGGCAACTTCGTGCAGGAATACGGCGGCAAGGCCTTGGACGCGAGCCTCCTGTTGGTGCCCCTGGTCGGCTTCCTGCCGCCCGGCGACGCTCGGGTCAGGGCCACGCTCGAGGCCGTCGAGCGCGAGCTGACCCGGGACGGTCTGGTCCTGCGCTATTCGCAGGACGCGGTCGACGACGGCCTGAACCAGGAGGGGACCTTCCTGCCCTGTTCCTTCTGGCTGGTCGACAATCTGGCGATGGCCGGGCGCGAGCAGGAGGCCCGTCGGCTGTTCGAGCGGCTGCTCGATCTGCGCAACGACGTGGGTCTCCTGTCCGAGGAGTACGACCCGGAACGGGGGCGGATGATGGGCAACTTCCCACTGGCGTTCACGCATGTGGCTCTGATCAACAGCGCCCGCAACCTGACGCGGCGTGCCGGCGGGCCGGGCGAGCACCGGGCGGGGGATGACGGACGGTGCGGCTGTCCGGAGTGATCTCGGCAGGGTATCGGAAGTGGGCATTGGTTTCCGTGCCCGATGCCTTTTCAGTGTTCAAAGCGGCAGTATGCGCACACGGCTACGTCTGGGGTCGATCAGCAGCAATGCACCGGCTTCCAGGTCGGCCTGGAAGCGCCGAAGCGACGCGATCAAGGTTTCGGCGATCTGCTCGGGAAGTACCTTCGGACCCCGGAGTTGTACCAGGCTCGGTCCGCGGGCATGCGTCAGCGCGAGCATGGTCGAGAAATCCAGGTCATGGCTGAAGACGGCGTGACCGTTGGCGGCCGCCCAGTCCATGATTTCTCGATCGGGCGCGGAAGGGTCTCCGATCTGAGTCCAGTGGAGGGTTTCGAATCCTGCTCCGGTCAGGACGGGGACCCATTCCGGCGAGAGATTGACATCGATGACCAGGCGCAGGGTCATGCCGCAGTGAGCGTCTCTTCGCGTTCCTCCAAACGCCAAGCGGCATAGGCCAGCGCCGCATCCAAGTCCTCGGGTTCGAGGTAGGGATAGGCGGAAAGGATGCGGTCTCTGCCGACGCCTTCGGCCATGAGTCCGAGCAGCGTTCCAACCGTGACCCTGAGGCCACGGATACAGGGTTTGCCTCCCATCACGGCAGGATTCAAGGTGATTCGGTCGATATCCATGGTGGCTCGCGATTGCCAAGGTCTGAATAGCAGACAGGATAGCAATCGGATTCTTCAATGTCGCCAGACTGATGACGGTTCCGAAGGAATCATTTCCTGGTGCGATCCGGTTGCAGGCGCGTCTGTGTCAATAGCCCTATCTCTGCAGGGTATAATTCGGCTCCGGTTCCCATCCGGAGACATCTGCCATGCCGGCCTCGCTCATTCCCGCGGATTCGATCTTCGGCATCACTGCCGTTCTGACGCTCGTCGGCGCCGTCGCCGTCTGGCTGGAGCACAAGGGCATCGGCCGGCGGATATCGTCCGTCGTCATGGGGATCCTGGGCGGTATGCTCTGCTCCAATCTGGGCATCCTGCCGTTCAGCTCGCCGGTATACGACTTCATCTGGAGTCAGGCGCTGCCCTTCGGTCTGGTCCTGCTCCTGCTGCACGCCGATCTGCGGCGGATCTTTCGCGAGACCGGGCGTCTGCTGCTGGCCTTCTCGATCGGTGCTGTCGGGACCCTGCTCGGTGCGCTCGCGACCTATGCGCTCTTCTCCTCGGTGCCGCACGCGGCCGAGCTGAGCGGGACCTTCGCTGCCAGCTACATCGGGGGTTCGATCAACTTCCTCGCGACCTCCAAGGCGCTGGGTCTGGACGCCTTTCCGAGCGTGCAGGCGGGTGCCGTGGCGGCCGACAATCTGGTGATGGCGGCCTATTTCGTGCTGCTCTTCTCGTTGCCCGAGATTCCTCTCCTCCAGCGGATCTATGCCCGCCGGGCCGAGGGACGCGGGCCCGCTCCCAAAGACGTTCCCCAGGCGGTCGAGGAGCCCGAAGGCGACTTGCGCCCCTTCGACGTTCTGACCACCTTCGCCCTGGCGGCGGCCATCTGTTTCCTGGGCGATTGGTTGGCGGGATTCACCGATTTCGCCGGTGCCGGCATCCTCTGGACCTCGGCGCTGGCGGTTGCGGTCGCTACATTGGCGAGCCGTCCCATCGCGAGGATTCGTGGTATCCAGCCCTTCGGAATGGGGCTGATGCAGGTCTTCTTCGTCGTCATCGGTGTGGCCGCCAGTCTACCGGCCGTAATCGAGATCGGCCCCGTGGTCGTGCTCTTCCTGAGCGTCCTCATCACCGTCCATCTGGTCTTCCTGCTGATGGGAGGCTGGATCGCGCGGCTCGATCTGCGCGAGATCGCCGTCGCCTCCAACGCCAACTGCGGGGGGCCCACCACGGCGGCCGCCATGGTGCTCTCCAAGCGCTGGGACGAGATGGTCATTCCCATCATCCTCTGCGGCGCATTCGGCTACGCCATCGCCAACTTCATCGGGATCGAGCTGGGGGTCTGGCTGCGGGGCTGATGGGGCTGGTCTCTGACGGATGACCTTGGATCAGGCGATTTGCCGGGTAACGCCGACCTGTAGGGTGCGGTGAGGAACGAACCGCACCGATCGCGAACGATGCGATTCGCGACGCTTATCGCATCCTACAGCGGGTCGATGCTTTTCAGTCCTCGGCGGCTGGGAGCAGGGTGTCGTTCAAGGCGTCGAGCTGCTGGTAGGCACGTCGGATCCAGACCTTGACCCGCTGGCGGTCCATGAGTCCGAGTCCGGATTCCTTGTTGTTCACCGCGGCCCAGAGGCTGGTGCCGCCGTGATCGATCTTGCGCATCGAGCTGGCGTTCAGCTCGGGCAGATCCATGTGTTTAGCGCCCATCTCGTCGGCCTTGGTGCGGGCATCGGAGGCATCGTAGGCGGAGAAGTTCCTGCCGCGCCCGTGGTTGCGGACGACGACGTAGTCGGCGCCGTCTCCGTAGCGGTCGAACAGGTTTTCGAGCAGGACGATGCTGTCGGCACCATCATCGATCACATGCCAGAAGACGACCGGAATGCCTTCCTCGCTGGCCAGACCCATGATGTCGGCCTGATCGATCCAGCGATGCAGCGGCGACGCGGTCTGGGCGGCCAGATCGACCAGGACGTTGCGCTCGGTCTCGAGCGCGGATTCCATCAGGAGGTCCGTGCTCTCGACCTCGTCCAGCGCGATTTGGGTGCTGAACTCGGCGTAGAAGCGCAGCAGCGCGCCGTGAGAGCGGTCGGTATCGAAGGCGGCGAAAGGCATCTCCCTGTCGATGTGATACTGCGCCAGGAGCCGCGCGAGCACCGATTTGCCGACGCCGCCCTTCTCTCCGCCGATGAAATGGATCTTGCTCATCTTGTCGTCTCTGTATGGTTTTGAGGCGCGGACCGGGATCCGCGAGGCGCGAATAGTAGCGGCTTCGGCCCTCCCGGTCATCGCAGCGATGTTGCGGTCGGATCGGGGAGGGTTCTATCCGATGAGGGGGACGGTGCCGAGGCTGGATGCCTCGACGCGGAGGGGTCACTTGGACTTGGCTGGCGCCGCTGCGTTCGGCCAGGGCTGGATGGCGACGGCGGAGACGCTGTTCTTGGGCGAGCCCTCGATGATGCGGTCGCTGTAGGTCAGATAGACGACGGCGTTGCGCGGAGCGTCGTAGAAGCGCACGACCTGCATGGTCTTGGTGAGGAGGGAGGTGCGTTTCTTGAACACCTGCTCTCCGTCTTGCTTGCCTGAGCGGATGTCGTCCGTGAGCTGGACCGGGCCGATCTGGACGCATTCGAGCGAGGCGTCCGAGGTGTCCTCGGCGACGCCGACGGCGCCCGAGACGCCGCCGGTCTTGGCGCGGCTCAGGTAGCAGGCGATGCCGGGCAGGTCTTCGTCCTGGAAGACCTCGACCACGATCTTGTCGTTGGGTCCCATCAACTTGAACTTGGTCGAGACGCTGCCGATCTCTTCGGCGGCGGACGATCCGGCCAGGCAGGTCAGGGTCAGTGCGACGAGTGTCTTGCGCATATCCACTAGGTTCTCGTTTCGGTTTGACTCGGGTGTCTTGGATTCAGGTGCCGAATAGACGGTCCGATTCGCTGCGGCTGCGGGTCAGGGCGTCTTCCATCGAGACCCCCAGGAACCAGTTGCCGGTCACGGCGAGTCTGGAGCCGGCGAGTGCGGCGTCGAGGCGTTTCACCAGATCGAAATGACCGCTGCGCAGTGCCGGCAGCCGGTTGTGGATGCGCGACTGGGCGGCGATGCGGTCCGGCGCGACGCCGAGGGCGGTGCAGGCGCGCTCGACCTGGGCCTCCGGGGAGAGCTGGCCGGGCTTGAAGTGGAAGGCGAAGCCGCGATAGTCGTCCGGCTTGAAGTCGCGCGAGACCGCCGAATAGAAGGCGTCCTCGACCGCGATCAGCCCTGCGATCGGCTTGAGCGGCAGGTCCTGGTTGCGGAAGGCCAGGACCAGGGTCTCGATCTCGGACATGCCGATGTCCGAGATGGTGTCGCGGGCCGCCTCGAAGCCGTTCGGCATGAGCGCGGTGGCGACGTCGGGCGGCACGGCCAGGGTCAGATGGCGTCCACGCACCTGGCTGCCGTCCTCGCCGTGCACCAGGAAGCCCTCGGCATCCGACTCGATACGGGCGATGCGCTGTCCGGTGCGGACCTGGATGGCGTCCTGGGCGGCGATGGCCTCCGGAATGGTCGAGATGCCCTTGGCGAAGGTGAATGCCTTGATGACCTCCTTGCGGCGCGGCTTGCGCCGGAACAGCGCCTCGGCGGGATAGTCGTCGGCGGGCTGGCAGATCACGGCCTGGAAGGCGTAGCGCAGCAGGTCGCGATAGTTGCGCCGGCCGAGCACGCTGCCGTAGTAGTCGGCGACGCTGCGTCCGTCCTTGGGGGCGGTGAAGAGACGCGGAATGGAGCGCGCGGCCTCGAAGAAGTGCAGGGCGGACAGGATGGAGCGCCGCTTGCCGCCCTTCCAGAGCTTGTAGCCGACCTTGAGCTTCTCCTCGACCTGCCCGGTCAGGCCCAGATCGTCGAGGATGGAGAGCATGTTGCCGTAGCTGTTGAAGCAGGTATGGCCGCCGCCCTCGGTCCAGAAGCCGCCGAGCGCGTCGAAGTGCTGGCTGTTGATGCAGCCGCCGACGCGGTCGCTGGCCTCGAGCACCAGGGTCGAGAGCCCCCGACGCGCGGAGAAATGGGCGGCGCCGAGCCCGCTGATGCCGGCGCCGATGACGATGTGATCGAAGTCTGTGGTCATGGGAACTGCTTTAGTCGCCGCTGTCTTTGGTGTCCGGTTCGGGCTCGATCTCGGTCAGCGAGAGATGGCTCGTGTCCGGCGTTCGGGTGGCCGATGGAGACGTCTCGCAGTCTTCGAGGGTCCAGTCCGAGCCCGTGACGAGGCTGAGATGACTGAGGTCGAGGTCCGGCATCTTAACCGCGGGTGGTTCTTCGAGGAAGCCGTCCTCCGTGAGCGGGGCCAGCGAGAGCGGATCCTCCGCCGGGGGTGACGTGTCCTTCTCCGGTGCCTGGTCGTCAGGGCTCGGGGCGGGGACGGATTCGGCCGTATCGGCGGGCGGTGGGCCGGCCGAACCGTCCCCGTCGTGGAGTGGGATCAATCGCACGACGGCCCCGAGTTGGCTGAAGACCTTTTCGAACTGGGCCGCGGTCGACGCATCGACATCGCGCTTGATGAAGACCGGTTTGCCGCTGAAGAGACGCGCGATGCCCGCCTCGTCGAGCTTGAAGAGCGATTGCAGGCGCTGGCGGGCCAGTGCCGGGTCCGCATCGGCGGTCGTGCTGCCGTCGAAGGCGATGTCGAAGCGTTGTTCTGCCATTGTCTCACTCCAGTCCGGACCGGATGCCGGGGTGGTGGGTGATCAGAGCGGTTTGGAGAGCGTGAAGGCACCGCGGATGTCGCCCAGGGAGAAGCCGCGCGCCTGGTCGTCAGGGTAATTCTCGTCCAGGGCGGCTGTCACCTCCGGCGTGATCTGGCTGCCGTGACAGGCCAGGCAGACCTCCTGGGTCGGGATCGCCTTCATGAAGCGGAATCGCTGGCCATTCTCGGTGTCGACCACCTCGGAGTAGGCCATGGTCTCGATCGATTCGCCTTCCGCCTTGCGCTCCTCGAACTGGTTCAGCACGGAGCGTTCCCATTCGTCGGGTGTGTTGAGTGCGGCATTGCGCACCCCGAGGCTGGTCCGCCCGACCTCCCAGCCGCTGCTGTGGCCGAGGCTGGAGGCGATGGCCGGCGCGCGTTCCTTGCAGACGCGGATGGACTCGACCGGGCCGCCCTCTTGCATGGCGGTCTGGAGCTCGCCCTGCAGTTGGGTGGCGAATTCCTTGATGAGGCCCTTGGCCTCGACGACCTTCGGGTCGGTCGCGGCCGTCTCGGCGAGCGCGGTGCCGCTGGTCGTGAGCAGTGCGAGCGCGATCGCTTGGCTGATCTTGTGCATGAGTCGATTCTCCTCGTTGTTCGATAGCGTGCTGATGCGTTCCTGAAGGTTGCGGTCGATCGCATCCGGGGCGATGTTCGCACCCTCTTTAGTGTGAGGGTCGCGGACCCCGGTGCCTTTGATGGATCGCATTCTCGGAATGCCTCGGTGCGTCGCTGTATCCGGCCGAAGGCCGTGCTTGGCAGATCTCTCCGATCGGTGTGCGGCCGTCTTCAGACACCCAGGTGGCGCTTTAGTGCGAGGCCGGTCGGCAGCGCGTCCGAGGCCGCGATCGCCTCGGGCGTGCCCTGGGCGACGAGGCGTCCGCCCGCGTCGCCGCCCTCGGGTCCCATGTCCAGCACCCAGTCGGCCTCGGCGATCAGGTCCAGGTTGTGCTCGATCACCAGCACCGAGTGTCCCGCGTCGACCAGACGGTGCAGCACCTCGACCAGCCGTGCCACGTCCGCCATGTGCAGACCCACGGTCGGCTCGTCGAGGACGTAGAGGGTCGGACGGTCGGTCGTGCCCTCGGCGTTGGGACGCGCCTTGGCCAGCTCGGTGACCAGCTTGATGCGCTGGGCCTCGCCGCCCGAGAGGGTCGGACTCGGCTGGCCGAGCGTCAGATAGCCGAGCCCCACGTCCTGGAGCAGCGCCAGCGGATGGCGGATGCCCCGGTGGGCGGCGAACACCTCGGCCGCGCGCTCGATCTCCAGATCCAGGACCTGGCCGATGTCGAGTCCCTGGTAGCGCACCTCGCGCGTCTCGCGGTCGAAGCGGCTGCCGCCGCAGATCTCGCAGGTCATGCGCACGTCGGGCAGGAAGCTCATCTCCAGCCGCTGGACGCCCTGGCCTTGGCAGGCCGGGCAGCGTCCCTCCGCCGTGTTGAAGGAGAAGCGCGCCGGCCCCCAGCCGCGGATGCGCGACTCCTGGGTGGCGGCGAAGAGACGGCGGATGGCGTCCCAGAATCCGACGTAGGTGGCCGGGCAGGAGCGCGGTGTCTTGCCGATCGGGGTCTGGTCGACCTCCAGGATCCGGGTCAGCCGCTGCCAGCCGGCGAGGCCCCGGCAGCCGACCAGTTCGGCCTTGCGCTTGGCCCCGAGCAGGTTGCTCAGGGTGCCGACCAGCACCTCGCGCACCAGGGTCGATTTGCCCGAGCCCGAGACCCCGGTCACGCACACCAGGCGTTCGAGCGGCAGCCGGACATCCAGATCCTGGAGGTTGTTGCGCCGGGCGCCCTGGAGGCTCAGGCAGGGCGTTTTGTCGTCCACCGGACGCGGCGGGCGCGAGCGTCCGTTCGGCCGTCCGAGGAAACGGCCCGTGATGGACTCCGGGTTGGCGATCAGCTCCTCGGCGGTGCCCTCGGCGATGATGGCCCCGCCCCGGGTGCCGGCCCCGGGTCCCAGGTCGATCACGTGTCCGGCGCGGCGGATGGTCTCCGCGTCGTGCTCCACCACCACCAGGGTGTTGCCCTTGGCCTCCAGGCGAGCGAGGGTATCGAGCAGCAGCCGGTTGTCGCGCGGGTGCAGCCCGATGGTCGGCTCGTCGAGGATGTAGCAGACGCCGCGCAGATTGGATCCGAGCTGGGCGGCGAGCCGGATGCGCTGGGCCTCGCCGCCCGAGAGCGTGGGCGCGCCGCGGTCGAGGGTCAGATAGCCGAGCCCGACCTCGCGCAGGAAGACCAGCCGGTCGCGGACCTCGGCGATCAGGTCCCGGGCGATGGCCGACTCGCGGGCGTCCAGATCCAGGTCGGCGAGCCGCTCGGCGGCCGTGTCGATGGTGAGGGCGGAGAGCTCGGCGATCGAACGTCCGCGGAAGCGCACCGCCAGCGCCTCGGGCCTGAGGCGCGCGCCCGAGCAGAGGGGGCAGGGCTGGGAGGCCCCCGCGGATTCGAGCCATTGGCCCTCCTCGCCGCTCTGCTCGGCGTCGAAGCCGGCGAGCACGCGGCCGGTGCCGAGACAGGCGGGGCACCAGCCGTGACGCGAGTTGTAGCTGAAGAGGCGCGGATCCGGCTCGGGGAAGGCCCGTCCGCAGCCGGGGCAGGCGCGCTCGGTCGAGTAGTGGCTCTCGTCCAGCCAGCGGCCCTGCTCGACGCGGACCGCGCGTATCTGGCCCTTGCCCAGATCCAGTGCCTGGTCGAGCAGGTCGCGCAGCCTGGATTCCTGGGCCGGGACGATCTCGACCTCGCCCAGCGGCAGGTCGATGCTGTGCTCGCGGTAGCGGTCGAGCCTGGGCCAGTCGGCGGTCGGCACCGGCTCGCCGTCGACCCTCAGGCGTTCCCAGCCCTTGCCGGCGGCCCAGGCCGCGAGCTCCTTGTAGAGCCCCTTGCGCGCGACCACCATGGGCGCCATGAGGGCGATCCGCTGGCCGGCGCGGTCGCGCTGCAGACGGTCGAGGATGGTGTCGCGGGTCATGGGCTCGATGGGGATGTCGCAGTCCGGACACCATTGGATGCCGAGCTTGACGTAGAGCAGTCGCAGATAGTGGTGGATCTCGGTGAGGGTGGCGACCGTGCTCTTGGCCCCGCCGCGGCTGGTGCGTTGTTCGATCGCGACCGTCGGCGGGATGCCGAAGATGGCGTCGACGTCGGCCCGCGCCGCCGGCTGGACGAACTGGCGGGCATAGGCGTTGAGCGATTCCAGATAGCGCCGCTGGCCCTCGTTGAAGAGGATGTCGAAGGCGAGCGTGCTCTTGCCGCTGCCGGAGACGCCGGTGATGACGGTGAGTCGGTCGCGCGGGATCGCGAGCGTCAGATCCTTGAGGTTGTGCTCGCGCGCGTGACGGATGGCGATGGCGTGCTCCGGGACGGCGAGTGCCTGAGCACGCGCGACGGCCGGATCCTCGGGGCGATAGGCCGGTGCGGGGGACTCGGAGACGGCCGGCTCACGCTGGCGCCGCATGGCCCTCAGTGCGCGTCCGGTGTGGCTGGTCGGATGGGCGGCCACCGTCTCGGGCGTGCCGGCGCAGACCAGGCGGCCTCCTTCGTCTCCGCCCTCGGGTCCCAGGTCGATCAGCCAGTCGGCGGCGGCCATGACGTCCAGGTTGTGCTCGATGACCAGCAGCGAGTGTCCCTGATCGATCAGATGGCGGAAGGCCTGCAAGAGCACGGCGATGTCGGCGAAGTGCAGCCCGGTGGTGGGCTCGTCGAGCAGGAACAGCAATCCGCCGTCCCGCGTCTTGCGGCGCGCCGACTTGGCCAGGTGTCCCGCCAGCTTGAGCCGCTGGGCCTCGCCGCCCGAGAGGGTCGGCACCGGCTGG
>NZ_AONC01000053.1:2500-5316 GCF_000585215.1 Imhoffiella purpurea
TGTACACGAAAGCAATCCTGATGTGAAAACGAGTAGGGCGGGACACGTGATATCCTGTCTGAACATGGGGGGACCATCCTCCAAGGCTAAATACTCCCGACCGACCGATAGTGAACCAGTACCGTGAGGGAAAGGCGAAAAGAACCCCGTTGAGGGGAGTGAAATAGAACCTGAAACCGTCTGCGTACAAGCAGTGGGAGCTCGCAAGAGTGACTGCGTACCTTTTGTATAATGGGTCAGCGACTTACTTCTCAGTGGCAAGCTTAACCGACTAGGGGAGGCGTAGCGAAAGCGAGTCTTAAATGGGCGAATAGTCGCTGGGAGTAGACCCGAAACCGGGCGATCTACCCATGGCCAGGGTGAAGGTGCGGTAACACGCACTGGAGGCCCGAACCGGGATCTGTTGAAAAAGATTCGGATGAGCTGTGGGTCGGAGTGAAAGGCTAATCAAGCCCGGAGATAGCTGGTTCTCCCCGAAAGCTATTTAGGTAGCGCCTCGTGTCTCACTACTGGGGGTAGAGCACTGTTTCGGCTAGGGGGCCATCCCGGCTTACCAAACCGATGCAAACTCCGAATACCAGTAAGTGCAATCACGGGAGACAGACGGCGGGTGCTAACGTCCGTCGTCAAAAGGGAAACAACCCAGACCGCCAGCTAAGGTCCCAAAATCATGGCTCAGTGGGAAACGATGTGGGAAGGCCCAGACAGCCAGGAGGTTGGCTTAGAAGCAGCCATCCTTTAAAGAAAGCGTAATAGCTCACTGGTCGAGTCGGCCTGCGCGGAAGATGTAACGGGGCTTAAGCCATGTACCGAAGCTGCGGATGCCTGTAAAGGCATGGTAGGGGAGCGTTCCGTAAGCCGTTGAAGGTGTGTTGTCAAGCATGCTGGAGGTATCGGAAGTGCGAATGCTGACATAAGTAACGACAAAGGGGGTGAGAGTCCCCCTCGCCGAAAGCCCAAGGTTTCCTGCGCAACGTTCATCGGCGCAGGGTGAGTCGGCCCCTAAGGCGAGGCCGAAAGGCGTAGTCGATGGGAAGCCGGTTAATATTCCGGCACCATGCAATACTGCGATGGGGGGACGGAGAAGGCTAGGTCATCCGGCTGATGGTTGCCGGTTCAAGCGAGTAGGGAGATCCCTTAGGCAAATCCGGGGGGTCAATTCTGAGACGTGATGACGAGTGTCTACGGACGCGAAGTGATTGATGCCAAGCTTCCAAGAAAAGCCTCTAAGCTTCAGGTATTGTGTGACCGTACCCCAAACCGACACAGGTGGGCAGGGTGAGAATCCCCAGGCGCTTGAGAGAACTCGGGTAAAGGAACTAGGCAAAATGGTACCGTAACTTCGGGAGAAGGTACGCCCCTGTTAGGTGAAGTGGCTAGCCCATGGAGCCGAGAGGGGTTGCAGTGACCAGGCCGCTGCGACTGTTTATTAAAAACACAGCACTCTGCAAACGCGCAAGCGGACGTATAGGGTGTGACGCCTGCCCGGTGCCGGAAGGTTAAGTGATGGGGTTATCTTCGGAGAAGCTCTTGATCGAAGCCCCGGTAAACGGCGGCCGTAACTATAACGGTCCTAAGGTAGCGAAATTCCTTGTCGGGTAAGTTCCGACCTGCACGAATGGCGTAACGATGGCGGCACTGTCTCTACCCGAGACTCAGTGAAATTGAATTCTCGGTCAAGATGCCGAGTCCCCGCGGCTAGACGGAAAGACCCCGTGAACCTTTACTATAGCTTTGCACTGGACGTTGAACCGACTTGTGTAGGATAGGTGGGAGGCTGTGAACCCAGGACGCCAGTTCTGGTGGAGCCGACCTTGAAATACCACCCTGGTCTGTTTGACGTTCTAACCTGGCCCCGTGATCCGGGGTAGGGACAGTGCATGGTGGGTAGTTTGACTGGGGCGGTCTCCTCCAAAAGCGTAACGGAGGAGCACGAAGGTACCCTAATCCCGGTCGGAAATCGGGAGATTAGTGCAATGGCATAAGGGTGCTTGACTGCGAGACAGACACGTCGAGCAGGTACGAAAGTAGGTCATAGTGATCCGGTGGTTCTGTATGGAAGGGCCATCGCTCAACGGATAAAAGGTACTCCGGGGATAACAGGCTGATACCGCCCAAGAGTTCATATCGACGGCGGTGTTTGGCACCTCGATGTCGGCTCATCACATCCTGGGGCTGAAGTCGGTCCCAAGGGTATGGCTGTTCGCCATTTAAAGTGGTACGCGAGCTGGGTTTAGAACGTCGTGAGACAGTTCGGTCCCTATCTGCCGTGGGCGTTGGAGACTTGAGGGAAGCTGCTCCTAGTACGAGAGGACCGGAGTGGACGTACCCCTGGTGTTCCGGTTGTGTCGCCAGACGCATTGCCGGGTAGCTATGTACGGACGGGATAACCGCTGAAAGCATCTAAGCGGGAAGCCCCTCCCAAGATGAGGTCTCCCCAGGTACTTGATACCTCTGAAGGTCCGTTGAAGACCACAACGTTGATAGGTCGGGTGTGGAAGCGCGGTAACGTGTGAAGCTAACCGATACTAATTGACCGTGCGGCTTGACCATATAACACCCAAATGCGTTGGACTGTGCGCCGAGCGCACCAGCCTACGATCACACCAAATTGCAGCGGGAGGAGCACATCCTCCCGCCCCCAGTTTTCCTGGCGGCCATAGAGCAGTGGAACCACCTGATCCCATCCCGAACTCAGACGTGAAACGCTGCCTCGCCGATGTTAGTGTGGGGCCTCCCCATGCGAAAGTAGGTCACCGCCAGGGCTTTATCCCGAAACCCCTGACTCCCATAAGGAGCCAGGGGTTTCTTCTTTG
>NZ_AONC01000054.1 GCF_000585215.1 Imhoffiella purpurea
GGGGGGGGGGTCGCCGGCTTCGACTGCCGGGCCGGCGTCGTGCCGTCTCGCCGGCGGGGGAGGGCGGCCATGTTTGAGTTTCAGTGGCCCTGGGCCGCCCTGCTGCTTCCGCTGCCCTTGCTGATCGCCCGCTTCTGGCCCGATCGGCGCGTCCAGCCGGAGGAGGGACTGGAAGGACGTCGCGACACCTTGCTGCATCCGGCGCTGGAGGAGCTGCGAACCGCCTTCAACGCGCGCCGTCCGCGTCTGCAGCTCGCCGGCTGGCTGCATCGCGCACTCCTCTATCTGTTGTGGCTCGGTCTGGTGCTGGCCCTGATGGGTCCTCAGTGGCTGACCCCCTACACCGAGATCAGCACGCCCGGCTACGACCTCATGATCGCGGTCGACGCCTCGCATTCGATGGAGGCGCTCGACTTCAGCGTCGAGGGCCGCCAGGTCAACCGCATGGCGGTGGTCAAGGGCGTCATGGGGCGCTTCATCGACGCCCGCGACGGCGACCGGGTCGGGCTCATCCTCTTCGGCAGCCAGTCCTTCATCCTCTCGCCGCTGAGTCTCGACCGGCATGCGGTGCGTCAGCTGCTCGACGGCGTGGTGCCCGGCATCGCCGGTCCGGCGACCGCGCTGGGCGACGCCATCGCGCTCGGCGTCAAGAAGCTGCGCGAGCGTCCCGAGGGCTCGCGGGTCATGATCGTGATCGCCGACGGCGACAACAACGCCGGCAGCTTCGCGCCCAAGGAGGCGGCCATGCTGGCCCGCGCGGCCGGGGTGCGCATCTATGTGGTGGGCGTGGGCAGCAAGCAGTCCAGCATCCCCATCTTCGAGGACGGCAGCGTGCGCTACCGCGACGACCTCACCATGGACGAGGACACGCTGCGCGAGATCGCCAGCCTGACCGGCGGCGGCTATTTCCGTGCCACCGACACCAGCGCCCTGGAGGAGATCTCCGCGCGCATCGGACAGCTCGAAAAGACCGAGGCCCAGGCGCGCACCGCCTATCTGCCTCGACCACTCTACCGCTGGCCCCTGGGGATGGCGCTCCTGGCCCTACTCGGCCTGGGGCTCTTTCCCGAGGGACGCAAGCGCTTCGTTCGCAGGTTCGCCAGTGACTGACACGGGCTTCCACTTCGACCAGCCGCTCTGGTTTTTCGGCCTGCTGCTCATCCTGCCGGTCGCCATCTGGTTGGCCCGCAGCGCGGCCAAGGCGGCCCAGGGCGCCATCCATCGCTATGCCGATCCCCATCTGCTGCCCTATCTGACCGGCACGCGCGACCTGCGGACCTCCGAGCGCTGGGGCCGCTTCCTGCGCTGGTGTCTGCTCTGGACCCTGTTGCTGACTGCTATGGCAGGCCCGCGCTGGGACTATCGCGACATCCGTCTCTTCCATCCGGGGAACAACCTGCTGGTGCTGCTGGACATCTCGCGCTCCATGCTGGCCGAGGACGTGAGCCCGAACCGGCTCGGCCGCGCCCGCCAGGAGCTGCAGGATCTCATCGTCCAGGATCGGCAGGTGCGGCTGGGTCTGATCGTCTTCGCCACCGTGCCGCACGTCCTCTCGCCCATCACCGAGGACATCGGCAGCATCCTCAACGCGCTGCCCGCGCTCTCGGCCGATCTGGCCAGCCCCGAGCTGCAGGGCAGCAGTCCGACCCGCGCCCTCACCCGCGCCGAGAGCCTCCTCGCCGGCCTGCCCGAGGACAGCGCGCGCTCCATTCTGCTCATCTCGGACGGCGATTTCGAGGAGCCGGGCCTTGCGGATCAGGTGGGGCGTCTCGCGGACCAGGGTGTGAGGCTGCACGTGCTGGGCGTCGGCACGCCGGAGGGTGCGACCGTCCCGGCGCCCCAGGGTGGCGTGGTGGTGGATCCGCGCGATCCGAGCCGCGCACCCGTGCGTTCCGCATTGAACGAGCCGCTGCTCGAATCCCTGGCAGTGCGGGGCAAGGGCCTCTATCTGCGCGCCGATTTCCGCGACGCGGATACCCGGCAGATCCTCGAGGCCGCCGCCGCCAGCCGGCTTCCGCCCGAGGCGAGCGACGCCCGTACCCGGATCTGGAACGAGCGCTATTGGCTGCCCGTGCTGCTTCTGGTCGTGCTGCTGATCCCCCAGTTCCGCAGTCTGCCGTCACGCCGCCGCCGTCCGGCCCGTCGGTCCGAGGGTGCTCAGCCATGATCCGACCAAGAATCCTTGAACCGCAAAGGACGCGAAGCACGCAAAGGGTCTCGATGATTCGTCTTCGCGCTCTTTGCGCCTTTGCGGTTCCCATTCTCTGTATGACGGCCTTGCCCGCGCGCGCGGACTGGTTCGAGACCGACGAGCAGCAGGCTTACGAGGCCTATCGCGCCGGCGATTATGCCGAGGCCGCCAAGTCCTTCGAGAACCCCTATCGGCGCGGCGTCTCCCTCTATCGGGCTGGGCGCTATGCCGAGGCCGAACGTGCGTTCGGGGCGGTGGATTCTGGGACCTTCCGCGAGTCGGCCCGCTACGACCAGGGAAACGCCCGCTTCAAGCTCGGCGACTACATGGGCGCGGCCGAGGCCTACGAGGACGTCCTGGCCGGAAATCCCTCGCACGAGGACGCGGCCTTCAACCTGGCGCTGACGCGTTCCATGCTGGCCAGGCTCGAACAGGAGCAGTTCCGCGATCGGACCGAGGAGCCCAAGGAGGAAGAAAAACGGTCGGCCGCTGCAGACTCTGGTGACGAGTCGGCTCGGAAGCGGCAACAGGAGCGCAGTGAGTCGTCCTCATCCCGACGAGAGTCGAGCGAGGAGCGGCAGCAATCCGATCAGCTGTCGCGTCAGCAGCAGGAATCGCAGCAGTCTCAATCGCAACAATCCCAGTCGCAGCAAGATCAATCTCAGCAGTCGCAGTCCCAACAGCAACAGTCCGAGCAGCAGCAATCCAGCCAGAGCCAGGACAGCCAGCAGCAGCAATCGGGTGATGGCGAGCCGCAGCAGTCCGGCTCTTCTGGCTCTGAGAGTCGAGAGCAGTCGGGTGAAGGCGCGTCCGGCGAAACCGGTCGGGACGGCGAGTCCGGCGAGGATCGCCAGTCGGGCGACTCCAGTTCGCAGCGAGGCGATGCGGGTCGGGGCGAGGAGACCGAGTCGGCCCGAGGAAGTGGCGGTGAATCGGGCGAGACCGGCGAGCGCGATGGCAGCGAGGACCGAGAGACCTCCGATGCCGGTGGAAATCGGGACGGGGACCAGGAGAGTGACCAAGGCGACCGTCAGGATGATAGCCGCGATCAGCGCGGCAAGCGGCCCGACGCGCGCGAGTCGACCGGAGAGGCCAGTTCCAAGGAGGGCGAGCGGAAGCCCGGCGACGAGGCGGAAGAAAGCGGGCCGGATGCGCAAGGCGAGCGAGAGGACCGGAGCGCGCATGACTCGGGCCGAGGTGAGCTGGGCGATGCGCGAGGCGGTCGCGAGTCCAGGGAGGCCGATGCGGAGAGCAAGGGCGCGGGCGGCGAGCGGTCTCGCGAGCAGACCCCTGGTGACGGAGAGTCTGAGCGCGACTCCAGCGACCGGGGCGATGGCGGTGAGCATCTAAAGCCCGAGGAAGGCGATCGAGGACGCTGGCGCGAGGATCAGCCTCGGACCGAGAGACAGGGGAGAGGTCCCGGTCCGGACGCTCAGGCCAGTATGGGGTTGCCCGAGTCGCTCGACGAGCGCGAGGCCGAGTCGGTCGATCGGTTCGATCAGCTGGGCCGCCAGCCCGGAGCCGACATGGATGCCCAGACCAATGAGGGGCAGATGCCCTCTCTCGAAGGGATGCGGGCGATGGGCGGCCCCGGCATGGCGGTCATGGAGGAACGTTTGAGACAGATCCAGGGCGATCCCAGCCTGCTGATCCGCAATCAGTTCCGGATCGAGGAGATGCGGCAGGTGCAGGGCATGACGGGTGCCTGGAGGGAGGTTCGGCCATGGTGATTCCATCCGTCGCGTCGCGCCGATCCGGTCGGCCTCGGGTGGTCGCTGTCCTGCTCGGGTTGCTGCTGGGGAGCGCCCTGACGGGTGTCTATGGTCAGCCCTATTACGGACAACCCTATCCAGGCCAGCCATACCAAGGTCGCGCTTACCCGAATCAACCCTATGGCGGGCAAGGCTATTATCCTCCACCCTATGCTCAGGGGCAGGCTCCAAGGCAGGGTCAGCAACCCGTCTATGGTCAGCCGCCGGATGCCTACGGCCGTAATCCCAGTCCCTACTCGTCCGAGCAGCCGTCCTCGACACCCCAGTATCGTCCCGTTCCCCCCAGCAATGCCCAGGGCGTGCCGCCGAGCTATCGGCCGCCATCCGCTTCGCAGGGGATGCCGAATCGGTCTCCCTATGGCGCCCCCAGTGGCTATCCGTCCGGCTGGCCGCCGTCCTATGGTCAGCCGTCGGGAGGGTCGCCCTCCTTTGCCTCGGCCACTCTGAACTGGTCTCTGGTCGAATCGGCGCCCTATCTCCAGCAGCCGGTGATCCTCGAACTCGAACTGGTGAGCCAGGCCAGCCCGAGCAAGCTGGATCTGGAGCTGCCGTCGAGCGGCGACGTGCTGCTGAAGACGATCGAGGGATCCACGACCGATTCGCGCCGGATCGATGGCCGGCGCGAGGTCGTCAACAGCTTCGTCGTCACCCTGGTTCCGCTGCGCACCGGGGCGCTCGAATTGCCCGCGATTCGTGCCGTCGGCAACTGGAGCAGCGGTCAGCGCTTCGAAGTCGAGACCGACCGTCCGGTGCGTCTGCAGGTGCGTCCCTCGATGACCTCGGTGCGTCCCTGGCTGCCGCTGGAGTCGCTGAGTCTCAAGTCGAGCCTGGATCGCCAAGGGATGCTGGAGCCCGGCCAGCCCGTGACCCTGACCCTGGACATCTCGGCCGAGGGTGCCACGGCGGTCCAGTTGCCGAGCCTGGAGAATCAGCTGCGTGGCGAGGGCTTTCGGGTCTACCGCGAGCAGACCCTGACGGATACCCAGATCTCACAGGACAAGCGGCGTCTGCTCGCCCGGCGCACCGAGTACTACACCCTGGTACCCAGATCCGGCGGCCGCATCACGCTGCCCGAGATGAGCATCGCCTGGTGGAACGTCGAGCGCGGCGTGCGCGAGGTCGCGCGTCTGCCGCTCAAGACCCTGGAGGTGAGCGGCGGCGGACCCTTCGGTCTCTCGGCGGAGTCGTTATCGGGCGCGACTTGGCTCAAGGTCTGGCTGCCGATCCTGGCCCTTCTGCTGCTGGTGGCCGGCTACTGGGTGGGGGTGCTCTATCGCGGACGTCCCTTGCAGGCCTTCGGGGATCTGGCCCTTTTCATGTGGCGCGGACTGAGCGCCGGTCTGCGTCTGACCCTCGGGTTCCTGCGCCGCTATCTGGGCAACTGGTCGTTCCGTTCGCTGCTGGTTCGGTTCCGATCGGCCTGGTATCGGTCCATGAGTCCGGGTAGCCGCTTCCTGCGTTGCCTTCGGCAGGCCAATCGCGCCGACGATCCGGCCGACTGGTGCCGTCTGTTCGAGGCCGAATCGCGTGCCTGTGGGACCGCGCGCGGCGATCTCAACCGTCCCTCGCTGGTCCGGCAGATCCTTCGGCATCGCCCCGGCGCCGATCCCCTGGTGCTGCATCGGCTCATGGACCAACTGGATGCGGCCCGCTTCGCCGATCAGCCGCTCGATTTCAGGCGCTGGAAGCGCGAACTCATGGGGCAGGTCGGGCGCGGGGCCGGTGTGCTCCGCGCCCGACGCGCCGGTACTCGGGTGCGCTGGGCGGCCCTGCCTGAACTGAACCCCCGTTAGCCCGTCCGTTCGGCGATTCGGGCGTGCGTTCACGAACGCCGCTCGAGATGGACCGGGATTCGAGCGATCGCGCGATTTCTGCCGGCCAACCCCTGGCAACCCGGGCGGGGCTGCCGCTATCCTTGCCTTCCCGTGCCCATCCATGATCCGCCAGCCGCCGACGACGATCGCTCCGAGCCCGTGCCGGAGCCGTCCGATCGAACCGACTCTCCGGAGTCGTTGGACTCTCATGCGCTTCCCGAGCCCGATGATGCATCCGTTCGCGAACCGGTCGTGGAGGCCGAGGCCGGCGCCTGCGAGGAGATGCCGGCGGCAATCCAGTCCTCGGACGGCGGGGCATCCGAACGCCCATCTCGGGTTCTGCAAGCCTGGCCGACGCTATCGGTATGGTTGAAGCGCGTCCTGATCGGCGCGGCGATGCTCTGGATGCTGGGCAGCCTGCTCCTGGTCGGCATCTTCCGCTGGGTCGATCCGCCGGCGTCGGCCTTCATGCTGCAGCATGCCTACAACGTCTGGCGTCTCGATCAGACCGGGCCCTATTACCGCCATGTCTGGATCCCCTGGGAGCGGATTCCGGCGACCGTGCGATTGGCGGCCATCGCGGGCGAGGATCAGCGCTTCCCGGATCATCTGGGGTTCGATCTGATCGAGATCCGGCATGCCGTGAGGGACTATGTCGAGGGCGGCCGGCTGCGGGGTGCGAGCACCATCAGCCAGCAGACGGCGAAGAACCTCTTCCTCTGGCCGGGCTCGGGTTGGTTGCGCAAGCTGGCCGAAAGCTGGTTCACATTGGCGATCGAACTCCTTTGGCCGAAGGAGCGGATCCTCGAGGTCTATCTCAACATCGCCCAGTTCAGCCCGAGCACCTACGGGATCGAGGCCACCAGCCGGCGCTATTTCGGCCATTCGGCCAGCGAGCTCACGGCCGAGGAGTCGGCCTTGCTGATCGGTGTCCTGCCGGCGCCCGGTCTCTATCAATTGGACCGGCCATCGAAGCGGCTGGCATGGAAGGTCTCCTGGATCCTGGACCAGAGCCGCCGTCTGGGCGGGGAGCGGTATCTGAATCGTCTGTGATCCCGAGACCAGAATGGAGGCTCGTGTATCTGCCATGCAGAGACTTGGACGAACCTGCGGCTGGAGTCTGGTCGCTGGCGGCTGGCCGCTCTATTCCGCGCAGTAACGCTCCATGAGCGCCTCATGGTAGGCGAGCCTGTTGTCGTTGTATTCCTTGTCGCTGCGTGTGCGGTAGGCGTTCATCGCCTTCTGGCGCCACTTCGCGGTCTCGCTGCGGTGTCTGGCGCATTTGGCCGCGTCGAAGCCTGGATTCCCGGTCCGGGCCGAGCGGGCGGTCTGGGTGTTCGGGCGCGTCTGAGCGCGCGCCTTGGCTCTTCGGGCCCGACCGTCTCGCATGGCCTCGAGCTGTTTCTCGATCGAATAGTCCTGGTCCTTGCCCGACCCGCTCGCGGGGTGTGCGTCGAGCTCGAGGTCGGTCGTGTGGGAGGCCGCGTCACAGGCGGTCTGCTGATAGGTCGTTCGTCCGTCCGGTCCCAGGCATTTGTAGAGTTCGGCCTGGGCGTTGCCGGCGAGGATCAGGATTCCGATGGCCATGAGGCGCGGAGCGCTCGGATCCGGGTGGCGCATGAGCGAGAGTCTCCCTTCGATGATCGAGAGGGAGACCTTACAACGGATCACGAATCGTGTTCAATGCTCCAGGGATGCCGGTGAGGGATCTCAGCAGCAGGTGCGGCGCTTCGCGACCGCCTTGGCCAGTTCGTGAAGCATGGGCACGGTGTCGTCCCAGCCGACGCAGGCGTCGGTGATGCTCTGGCCGAAGATGAGGTCGTCTCGCTTGTCGGCGTTCTGCCGGCCCGCGACCAGATGGCTCTCGATCATGACGCCCATGATGCGGCGGTCGCCGCGCCCGATCTGACCCGCGACGTCCTGACAGATGCGGATCTGTTTCTCCGGACGCTTGTTGCTGTTGGCATGGCTGAAATCGATCATGATCTTGGGCGTCAGGCCGGACTCGGCGATCTTCTCCGAGGCGATGCTGACGCTCTCGGTGTCGTAGTTCGGCCGCTGGCCTCCGCGCAGGATGATGTGGGTGTCGACGTTGCCCGTGGTGCTGAAGATGGCCGACTGGCCCTCCTTGGTCACCGACATGAAGACGTGCGGACGTGCGGCGGCGTGGATGGCGTCGATGGCGACGCGGACGTCGCCGTTGGTGGCGTTCTTGAAGCCGATCGGGCAGGAGAGGCCGGAGGCCAGCTCGCGGTGCCCCTGGCTCTCGGTGGTGCGGGCCCCGATGGCGCCCCAGCTGACCTGGTCGGCGATGTATTGGGGGCTGATGAGATCCAGGAACTCGGTGCCGGCGGGGATGCCCATCTCGTTGAGGTCGAGCAGCAGCTTGCGGGCGATGCCCAGGCCCTTGTTGATCTCGAAGCTGCCGTCGAGGTTGGGGTCGTTGATGAGTCCCTTCCAGCCGACGGTGGTGCGCGGCTTCTCGAAATAGACCCGCATCACCATCAGTAGGTTCTCGGCCAGTTCGGTACGCAGGGGCGCGAGCCGCTGGGCGTATTCGAGCGCGGCCTCGGGATCGTGCACGGAGCAGGGGCCGACCACGACCAGCAGGCGGTCGTCGTTGCCGTGGAGGATGCGCTGGATGTCGTGCCGGGTGTCGTAGACGGTGTTCGCGGCCGTTTCGGTGAGCCTGTATTCCTGGTGCAGTTCGTTGGGCGAGCGGACTTGGGTGATTTCGCGGATGCGCAGATCGTCGGTACGGTGCATTGTGGGCGCTGCAATGGTACGGAAAACGCTCAAGTATAAACCTGAATGGAGCTTCCGGCCGCCAGCCGCCAGCCGCCAGCCGCCAGCGATACACTCGGGCTGGTAGCTGGTTTAAAGCCGATGACGGTTGAGGTACTCGACGACCGGGCCGAAACGTCCGCTGCGGATCCGGCTGATGCCGGCGTACTCGATATTGATGCCGTACCAGCGCTCGGGTGTCAGATGAAGTACGTGCCCGGCGATGGCGCGCGAGACCCCGGCATGGCAGACGATCAGCAGATGGCGTCCGGGGTAGGCGGCCATCTGGCGCTCGAAGGCGAGCGACACGCGCGCGCAGAAGCGATCCAGGGGCTCGGCGCCTGGCGGTCGGCAGCCGACCGGGTCCTTGTAGAAGGCTTCGTATGCCTCCGGCTCGGCCGAGGCGACCTCGGCATGCGAGCGTCCCTCCCAGGCGCCCATGCCGACCTCCCTGAAGGCCGGTTCGACCGCCAGCGGCAGGGCATGGCGCTGGGCGAGCTCGATCGCGAAACGCTGGCAGCGGAGCATGGGCGAGGTGATGATCTGGTCCCAGGGCGCGGAGTCTCCCAGGGCCTCGCGCATCTGAGTCCATCCCAGCTCGGAGAGCGGGTCGTCCGCACCGCCGCCGCGATAGCGTTTTCCTCCGACGGGCTCGCCGTGGCGGATGAGGTCGATCAGGGTCTCGGTCATGGCTTGCTCCAGCTGTGGTGATGGGTGGTCGAGGTGGCGACGGGGGCCGCCGCCTATGTTATTGGGATACGTGATTCACAATCGAGAGACGACACCATGAAATCCAAGATCTACGAAGGCATTCACAACGAAGAGCGGGGCGGCATGACCCCGACGGCCAACATCATCCGCGATGCCTGGGTGCTGGGCCTGCTGCCCGAGGACGAGACCTGCGAAGGCTGGACCATTCAGGGTATCGAGGCACTCTACGACAAGGTGAGCGCGGCATGGGAGCCTTACGGTCATCTGGTCTCCAATCTTCCGCCCGATCTGCGCGAGCGTCATGCCCGGATCTATGAGGCGGCCGTCTCGCAGGCACGCGCGGCCGGCTGGAATCCCGAGCTCGACGAGAACGATTGACGCCGACAGCCATCGGGCGGCCGGGGGTATCCATGTCCACCTATGTCATCCGCGAGACCTTCTTTCGCCCGGACGCCGAATGCGCTCGGGAGGAGACCAGCATTCCGGCCAGCCTCTACAACGCCATGCTGTCGCTGCGCCGGGAAGAGGGTTCGGCCGGGCCCTTCGTGCCCATTCGATCGATGCAATACATGGCCTTCATCGACCGGGAAGAGACCATCTTCGTCGATGCTGCCGGAGGTTATGCCCACCGTGACGGTCAGGGTGGACGGCTGATTCGGATCGCCTGGCGCCCGGCCAGCAAAAGGGACTCCTTGAGCGCCCCCGTTTTCTGTGAGGTGGTCTACTATTTTACTGGTTCAAAGGAGATTCAGCGGCGTCTGCTGTCCGAATTCGGGCCGGCGGTCGCTGGGATGCTCGAGCGGCGGCGTGCGGATGTCGAAGGCGTTTGCGAAGGCCGCATCCTTCCTTTCGCTGTTGCACGCTGAAGGGTCCGGGGGCGCGTTTCGGCGTCGAGATCCTGCCATCGGTCGGTCGGGGGACGGCTTGGCCGGATGGGCGGCCCGCGCGAGACAGGGAGGGCGCCGAGAGCGCCTGTTCCATCATGACTCGCCAATCTCACATCAATCGGGCGCTAGTCCCGAAGACGGAGGATTTCATGTCGAAACTCTTGGCCTGGCGCGATGAGTGGTCACTCAATATCGACGTCCTGGACAAAGACCATCGCGCCCTCATCGAGCGGCTCGGCGATATCTGCATGCGCTTCTGCCCCGAGGCATCGGCGGGGCGCTCGGGCGATGCCCTCGCCCTGCTGGATGCGCTGAACGAACTGGGCGAGGAGGTACGCCGGCACTTCCAGCGTGAAGAGGATTTCATGCGCGCCTACGACTATGAAGGTATCGGAGAGCACCGCAGCGAGCATGCATTGCTGATGGCCGAATTCACCACCCTGATGCGCGAATGGCGCGCCGAGGGGCTCCACGTCTTCGACCGTACGGTGCAGAGCATCGTCAGCGATTGGCTCCTGGCCCATATCCTCGGGGCCGACCGGGAGTTCGCCGAGGTTTATTTCCAGCTGTGCGGGCGGGATGTCTCGCTCGACGAGCATCGATCCATGACGCAGTTGCAGTCCAGCTATCGTTCCGGTCTGAAGTCAGCCTCGACCAAATAGGTCCTTCAACGCCTGAAGCGTGGTCTGACGGCCCAGTTCGCCGATGGCCGTCGTCAGTGGGATCGCCTTGGGGCAGACCCTCACGCAATTCTGGGCGTTGCCGCAGTCGCTCAATCCACCCGTCGCCATGATCCGGTGCAGGCGATCGGTCTTGTCGTAGCGGCCGGTGGGGTGGGCATTCATGAGCCGGACCTGCGCCAGGGGCGCGGGTCCGATGAAATCCGAATGGGATCCGTACTGAGGGCAGGCCGCCATGCAGCAGCCGCAGCTCATGCAGCGGCTGTAGAGATAGTTCTCCGACCATTCCGCTGGTGATATGCGCGGGGCGCCCTCGTGGATGTCCCAGGCACCGTCGATCTCGATCCAGGCCTTCACCCGGCTCAGTCCTGTGTCCATTCTGGATCGGTCCACCAGCAGGTCGCGCACCACCGGGAACTTGGGCAGGGGCTCGAGCAGGATGGGCTGTGCCAGATCGTCGATCAGCGCCGAGCACGAAGGGCGGGGCACCCCGTTGATCGACATGGCGCAGGATCCGCAGACCTCCTCCATGCAGTTGCTGTCCCAGGCCACGGGCTCGACCCACGTCCCCTCGATCGTCACCGGATGCTCGCGCAGACGCATGAGCACCGAGACGACGTTCTGGTCCGGCGCATAGGGCAGCCTGAACTCCTGCCAATAGGCCGGTGTTTCGGGGCCATCCTGCCGGCGGATCCGGAGGTGTATCCAGTCCTGCATCTTGGGCCTCACCGATAGTCGCGTGGATCCGTCGGCGGATAGACGCCGAGATCGACCGCTTCGTAGCGGATCGCGGGGCCGTCCGGTCTCCATTCGGCGACGCTCGTCTTCAGCCAGCGGTCGTTGTTCGCCTTCCAGCGCGCCCGGTAGTCCTCGTATTCGGGATCGCCGGGAAACTTGCCCTCGGGAATCCGGATCTGGAAGTCGCTCTTGTAATGGGCGCCGCGGCATTCGTCGCGCTCGAGCGCGCTGCGGGCGACCACCATGGCCAGCTCGATCATGTCTCCCAGCTGGCGGGTGAAGGAAAGTGTCTGATTGGCCCAGGCGCGGCTGTTTCCGAGACTCGCCGAGCCCAGCCGGGCGCGCAGTGTCTGCAGCTCTGCGAGCGCCATCTCCAGCTCGGGGTTGGCGCGGACCACGCCGACCTTGGATGTCATCAGCTCGCCCAGCTCCCGATGGAGACGATAGGGATTCTCGGATCCGTCCGATTCCATGAGCCTGCGGTTGATGGCCGTCTGGCGCTCGACCTCCTCGGTGAGGATGCGCTCGCTCGGTTCCGCTGTCGCGCGTGCCAGGCCCTTGAGATAGTTGGTCGCCGACTCGCCCGCGACCCGGCCGGAGAAGCTTGCCGAGAGCAGCGAGTTCGCGCCCAGACGGTTGGCGCCATGGTAGGCATAGTCGCATTCGCCGCAGGCATAGAGCCCCAGGATGCTGGTGGCGTGATTGCGCAGGCTCCCGGGGCGCATCCCGCCCGAGGCGTCGGGCTCGAAGTCGACCCAGAGCCCGCCCATGGGATAGTGGGCCGCGGGGAAGATCTCCATCGGCTGGCTCAGCGGATCCGTCCCGGCGAACTTGCGATAGATGTCGAGGATGGCGCCGAGCCGTTTCGACACGAATCCGCGATCCAGATGCGTCAGATCCAGATAGACCCGGTCGGACCCGCCGATGCCGAGACCCATCTGGCGGGTGACCCGCCAGATGGCGCGGGATGCCTCGTCGCGGGCGACCGTGTTGCCATAGGAGGGGAAGAATTCCTCCAGGATATAGAAACGTTCGGATTCCGGGATGGAATGGGGCGGGCGTGCGTCGTCCGGATTGCGCGGGACCCAGATGCGTCCCCCCTCGCCGCGCGCGGCCTCGCTCATGAGTCGGGTCTTGTCGGTTCCGATCATGGCGGTCGGATGGAACTGGAAGAATTCGGCATTGGCGAATCGGGCGCCCTGCTGGTAGCAGCGGCTGGCGGCGGCACCGGTGCAGTTGGTCGAGGTGGTGGTCTTGGGGGCGTAGATCTGGCCGAATCCGCCGGTCGCCATCACCACCGCCTCGGCGGGAAAGGCCCGGATCTCGAGGCTTCGCAGATCCATGGCCGTGATGCCGCGACAGATGCCGTCCTCGTCCAAGAGCAGCGAAAGGAACTCCCACCATTCGTGCTTCTCGATCCGGCCCTGAGATTCCAGTCGCCTGACCTGCTGGTCGACCCCGTAGAGCAGTTGCTGACCGGTGCTGGCCCCAGCGAAACAGGTGCGTCTGTTCTTGACCCCGCCGAAGAGCCGCTGATCGAGGATGCCCTCCGGGGTGCGCGAAAAGGTTACGCCCATGCGCTCGAAGGTGCGGATGAGGCCGGGCGCGCTCTCGCACATGCTCTTGATCGGTGGCTGATTGGCGAGATACTCGCCGCCCTTGATGGTGTCGACGATGTGCTGGCGGATCGAGTCGCGCTCTCCCTTGGTGTCGAGCACCGCGTTGATGCCGCCCTGGGCGCAGACCGAGTGGCTGCGCTTGACCTCGAACAGCGAGAACAGCCGAACCTGGCATCCGGCGTCCGCGATCCGCAGTGCGGCCCAGAGTCCGCCGAGCCCGCCCCCGATGACGATCGCCTTGGGCGCGGCGGTCATGGCAGGAATCCCAGTAGGCCGTGGATGCCGATGGCCCCGAGCACCAGGCCCAGGGCGGTACAGACATATCCGAACAGCCGCTGCGCCCGCGCCGAGGTGGTCAGGCCCCAGACGATCGCCATGGTCGAGAGACCGTTGGCCAGATGGAAGACCGAGAGCAGCAGGCCCAGCGCATAGAACCCGAAGACCAGCGGGTCGCTCAGCATCCCTTGCATGTGTCCGTAGAGATCGTCCCGAACGGCGGGCTGCCACAGCCCCTGCAGGCGCGTGGTGCCGACGTGGAGCAGCAGGAAGACGAGGATGCCGACGCCCGAGATACGCTGGAGCCAGTAGAAACGGTTCCGCGCATAGGGATAGCGAGACAGCTCGGCCCGCATCTGGCCCGTGATGGCCAGGCCGTAGGCGGCGTGGAAGAGCAGTGGCAGGGCGATGACGAAGAGCTCGACGAAGACCAGGTAGTTCATCTCCTGCAGCGTGGCAACGACCCGGGTGTTGTAGTGCTCGGCGCCGAAGCGGGATTGGGAGTTCTCCCAGAGATGGAAGGTCAGGAAGGCCCCGATCGGGAGCAGCCCAAGCAAGGAGTGGAGCCGCCGCAGCAGGAACTGGGAAGGGTCGAGCGTGGCATTCATGGCGGATCCCATGGCTGATGGTTCCGCCAAGCTTAAGTTCGGGGCATCCTAGCGTCAGTGATCATGCTCAGTTGCAGCGCGAAAGGGCGGATGCCGAGAGTCTTCTGGGTCTACATCAATTGATTCGAATCAACTTATATGAACCCAGGTCTGACACAATTGTCTGAAAGACATCGTCAAGTTATATCATCTCCCGGTTTGTGTTCGTTTAGGGCAAGGCACGAATCCTCTCTATTTTTCTAGCCGGCATTGCTTGTTGTGCGCGAGATTTGTCATTGAGCGGTGCCTGGATTGCTAAGCTCGAGGCGAGAGACCCTTTAGGTGACGCGGTCATCCCGACTTCCGAGCCGTTTTGGGTTTGACGATCAGGGTTTACACGGGGCCTGGGCTGTCGAATATCATCCGTGTCTAATGCGTGCGAACGCCGTTTATGGTGATCATCCGTGGCATCGGCCAACAACGATATCCTCTCTCCAGACGAACTTGACTACATTCGTCAGCTTTATGCCGAGACGGAGGCAGACTCGGAGGAAGAGGTCGGCGGCTGGCTGCGCGTGCCCCAGGATGCCGCCGGTCTCCTGGAGGCATTTTCCGACAGCCCGCGCATCGAGTTGCAGGCCGGATGGAAGGGGCACCGGCTACGCTTTCCGCTCAAGCTGGGCAGCCGGACCGGAACCGGCGAGCTGACCCTCGACATCGGCGTCCCCGAGATCCTGGAGGGTGGGGAACGCTCGCGCAGCTGGCGCGTGCCGCCGGGCGAGGAGATGCAGCTGCGCGACAGCAGCGGACTGCTGGTTCAGCCTCGGGTGCTGAATCTCTCCTATACGGGGATGGCGATCGAGGAGCGCGCGGATCGGCTGCCGAGCATCGACCAGTCGCTGACCAGTCTGGAGCTGATCCTCCCCGGTCAGGGCGAATACGTGCGTCTGCTCGGCTATGTGGTGCGTCACACCCAGCTCGACGACGAGCGCGTCCAGCTCGGCATTCGTTTCGAACCGCTGGCGGAGGACGCCCGCGAGCAGCTCGGCCGCTACATCCTGCGTCGTCACAAGGAACTGCAGGAGGCGGGCGAAATCGAGCGGGACTTCGGCTGAGGATCTTCAGCCGAAGGCGTCCGCGATCGCCGATCGGATCTCGCGTTCCTGTTGCTCGATACTGCGCGTCAGGGCGAACTGCACCTGAGCCTTGCGCAGGTTCTCTCCGGGCTCGGTGACGCGGAAATAGCGATCGCCCTGCAGGTGATCGAGCAGGAAGCGCAGACCCAGCTCGAACGGCATCGAGCGGATCGCGTCGTAGAGGAAATCGATCTCCTCGCGCCGAAGCAGATCCCCCGCGCCCCGTGCATATCCGGCCAGTATGTTCGCGCAGATCCGGGTATCGAACCTCACCTCTTCCGTGTGGTTCTCCCCCTCTCCGCGCCGATTGCAGCAGGAGCGCAGACAGTCCGCCAGGTCGTGATGCACGAGTCCGGGCTGAACGGTGTCCAGGTCGATGAGCGCGACGGCCGTTCTGCCATCGGTCGAGAACAGGATGTTGTCGAGCTTGGGGTCGCCGTGGGTGACCCGTGTCGGCAGACGGCCGTCTCGGCGCGCGGTCTCCAGGATGGCCGCCAGGCCGCGTCGCTCATCGACGAATGCGAGCGATGCGCCGATCTCGGTCGCGGCCAACGAGTCGCCTCCCCCGACCTGTCGCCGAAGGCGCTTCAGATATTCCTGCGTGTCGTGGAAGCCCGGCAGTGACAGGCCCAGCCGCTCGACTGGCAGCTCGGACAGGCCGCGATGAAAGGCGCCGAGGATACGTCCGACCTCATGCGCCTGGTACGGATGTTCGATCCGATCGAGGGTGCGGCTGTCGGAAATGAATTCCATCATGCGCCACAGACCGCCCGCCCGGTCACTCGCGAACGGCTGGCCCTGGCGCGTGCGGATGAGTCGGGGCAGGTGTGGCTCGCTGGCGCCGCTCGCGCGCATAAAATCCGACAGCGCGCTCAGATTCGCCATGATCTGCTCGGGTCGCGGAAACACCTCGGGGTTGATGCGCTGCAGGACATAGCGCTGGCCGCCGGACGTCAGCGCGTAGGTCTCGTTGATGAGCCCTCGCCCCAGGGGCGAGATGTCTCGCGGGTCGCCTTCGATGGCGAAGGCAGCGGCCATCACATGTAAGGACGCCGCGTCTTCTGCGTCTGTGCCGGAGGTTGGAGGCTGGAGGCTGGCCGCTCCACTCATGTTCGCTGATCTCGGTGCGTTGCGATGCGAGGTTCTGCCGGGGGTCTGTCGACGCTCATGCGGAGCGTCTGACCTCCAGCACCTCGGGAATCTGCTGCAGCTTGGCGATCAGGCGGTCCATCTGGTCCACATTCCTGATCTCGACCGTGAAGCGCATGGAGGCGGTGTCGGTGCTCTTCTCCGAATGGGTGTTGACACCGATCACGTCGATATCCTCGTCGGAAAAGGTGGAGGAGACGTCGCGCAGCAGCCCCTTGCGGTCGCTGGCGATGACCAGCAGGTCGACCGGGTAGGCCGACTTGGCCGGCTGATCCGCCCAGCGCGCCTCGATCAGACGCTCCGCGTCCTCGGGAGACAGGTGGCGCAGATTGTTGCAGTTCCGGCGGTGAATGGTGACGCCGCGCCCGCGGGTGACGAAGCCCACGATCTCGTCGTAGGGAACCGGCTTGCAGCACTGGGCCATCTGGGTCATGAGGTCGTCGATGCCCTGGACCATCACGTCGCCCGAGCTGGCCTTCTTGTGTTTGGGCGGTGTCTTGAGTTTGGGCTCCGTCTCCTTCGGCTCCTCGGCCTTGGGCTCGCCCACCTGGCGCGCCACCTGTCCGACCGCCAGATCGCCGCGTCCGATCGCGGCCAGCAGGTCGTCGCCGCGCTTGAAGTTGAACCTGGGCGCAAGAACCTCGGGTTGCGGCTTTTCGACGATGCCCAGGCGCCCGAGCTCTCGCTCCAGGGCGACGCGGCCCTCGTGCAGGTCGTGCTCGAAGTTCTGCTGCTTGAACCACTGACGTACCCGGTTGCGCGCCCGCGCCGTGGTGAGATAGCGCAGGTGCGGGCTCAGCCAGTCGCGGCTGGGCGCGGCGTTCTTCTGGGTCAGGATCTCGACCGTGTCGCCGCTGGTGAGTGCCTGGTTGAGCGGCACGATGCGGCCGTTGACCCGTGCGCCCCGGCAACGGTTGCCGACCTCGGAATGGATGGCGTAGGCGAAATCGAGCGGTGTGGCCCCCTTGGGCAGCTCGACCACCTTGGACTGGGGGGTGAGCACATAGATGTGCACCGGCTCGAACTCGGCCTTGAAGCGTTCGAGGAAGCCGCTGGCGCCGTCGCCCTCGTTCTTGAGTTCCAGCCAGTTGCGCATCCACACCAGGCGGCGCTGGAACTCGGCGTCGTGGCCCTTGGCCTCCTTGTAGGCCCAGTGGGCGGCGACGCCGAACTCGGCGTGTCGGTGCATCTCGTGGGTGCGGATCTGCACCTCCAGCGACTTGTCCTCGGGGCCGACCACCGCCGTGTGGAGCGAGCGGTACATGTTGCCCTTGGGCGTGGCGATATAGTCGTCGAATTCCTTGGGGATGTGCTTCCAGAGCCCGTGCACCAGACCCAGCGCCGCATAGCAGTCGGCGACCGTCTCCACCATGATGCGCACCGCGCGCAGGTCGAAGATCTCCTCGATGTCCACGCCCTTGCGCTGCATCTTCTTCCAGATGCTGAAGATGTGCTTGGGACGGCCGCTGATCTCGGCCTGGATGCCCGCCTCCTCGAACTGCTCGCGCAGGGTTTGGATGACGGTCTCGATGTACTGCTCGCGCTCCTCGCGGCGCTCGGCCAGCAGCTTGGCGATGCGCTTGTATTCGTCGGGCTGCAGATAGCGCAGCGACAGGTCCTCGAGCTCCCACTTGATCTGCCAGACGCCCAGCCGATTGGCCAGAGGCGCATAGACTCGCTGGGTGTCGCGGGCGATCCGGGTGCGGCGCTCGGGCTCCAGGTCCTTGATGGCGCGCATCAGATGGACGCGCTCGGCCAGCACCACCAGCACCACGCGTACGTCCTCGGCGATGCCGAGCAGCAGCCTGCGCAGATTCTCCTCGTGCTCGGGCTGGTCCTTGGCGGCGATGATGGCGTCGATGTTGGCGATCTGGCCGATCCGCGCCAGGTCGCCGACCATGTGGGCGATGTTGGGACCGAACGCCTGTTCCAGCTGGGACTCGGTCAGGTCGCCCTGTTCCAGGCAGCCGTTGAGCAGCGCGGCGATCAGGGTCTCGTAGTCCAGGCGCAGCCGGACCAGGATGTCGGCCGTCGAGAGGACGTGGCGGACATGGGTTTCGCCGGTCTCGATGCGGTGGTCGCCGCGGCAGCGCGCGAGCGCCGCGCAGGCATCGGCGATCTGTCCGTACTCCGCGTCGGGATAGTGATTCGTCAGGCTGCCGAGCCAGTGCCGGATCGCGGTGTCGTCGTCCGTGTCCTGGTCGGGTAGGTTGTAGATGGGTTTGACCATGGTGGATCGTCTCCAGTGAACGGATCCTGACCCCTGACGGCTTGGCCGCAGGGGCGCGATCCGCCGGGAGCGGGTGCCTCGAGTCAGTCCAGAACGAGACTGACCAGGCCGTCGGCGAGCTTGGGCTCGAACCAGGTGGACTTGGGCGGCATGACGTGGCCCGCGTCCGCCACCGCCATGAGGTCGTCCATGCCGGTCGGATGGAGCGCGAGGGCGAGGGCCATCTCGCCCGAATCGACACGCTGGACCAGGGCGTTCAAGCCGCGGATGCCGCCGACGAAATCGATGCGGTCGTCGCGTCGGGGATCCTGGATGCCGAGAATGGGGCCGATGAGGTGGTTTTGCAGCAGGCTCACGTCGAGCCGGGCGACCGGGTCGTCGCCCGGGATTCGATCCGGGTCGAGCGTCAGTCGGTACCAGGTCCCCTTCAGATACATGCCGAACTCGCCGGAGCGGGCCGGCTTGACCGGCTCGGCGCTCGGCTCGACCCGGAAGCTCGCGGCGAGACGTTCGAGCAGATCCTCGGGCGCGAGCCCGTTGAGATCGCGGACGACACGGTTGTAGTCCAGGATCCGCATCTGGTCGTGGGGGAAGATGACCGACAGGAAGCCCTCGTCCTTCGAGCGTGCCGCGGCGACCCGCGAGGCCGCGGCCGAGCGGTGGTGCCCGTCGGCGATATAGAGCGCGTCGAGCGCCTCGAAGGATGCGCTCAGCTGGGCGATGACGGACGGATCGGACAGCGTCCAGAGCTCGTGTCGTACCCCATCGGCCGCGGTGACGTCGACCTCGGGCGGGGTGGCGCCGATCTCGGCGAGCCGATCGTCGATGGCCGGCGTGGCCCGATAGACGAGGAAAACCGGGCCGGTCTGGGCGGACAGCGCCTCGATCTGGCGGACCCGGTCGTCCTCCTTGGCGGGGCGGGTGAATTCGTGCTTCTTGATGCGTCCGTCATCGTAGGCGGCGACCGAGGCCGAGGCGACCAGTCCGATCTGCCGGTGCCCGCCCATGGTCAGGCGGTAGACGTAATAGCAGGGTGCCGGGTCGCGGATCAGGACGCCGGCCGCGAGCATGGCGTCGAGGTTCGCGCGGGCCTTGGCGTAGACCTCGGACGCATAGGGATCCGTGCCCTCGGGCAGGTCCACCTCGGCGCGCGAGATGTGCAGGAAGCTCCAGGGCCGGCCCTCCACCATGCGTCTCGCCTCGGCCGCGCTCATGACGTCGTAGGGCGGTGCCGCGACATCGGCGGCGCGCTCGGGCGCGGGTCTCAGGCCGGCGAAGGGTGTGATCAGTGACATGAGCGATCTCGCTGGATGGGTGGCTGCGGACTGGGCCGGTTGCCGTCGAGTCCTTGGGGATCGATGTCCGCTCCCGGCTCGGGGCACGCTCATGGTAGCAGCAAGCCCGGAACCGTGCGAAATCCAGTCGCTCTATACTGTCCCCATTCAACACAGAGGAGCACCCTCATGGTGACGCTCGTCCTGGCAGAGAAGCCCAGCGTTGCCCGCGATATCGCGCGGGTGCTGGGTGCCGGCCGCAAGGGCGAGGGCTTTCTCGAGGGTCAGGGCTACCGGGTGACCTGGGCGCTGGGGCATCTGGTCCATTTCGCCGAGCCCGACGAGTACGGAGATGCCTGGTCGGGACGCTGGTCGCTGGACCAGCTGCCGATGATTCCCGAGCGCTGGCGGCTGCGGGTCGGCAAGGAAACGGCCAAGCAGTTCAAGCTGGTCAAGGCGCTGATCAATGCCCCCGAGACCGAGCGTATCGTCTGCGCGACCGATGCCGGGCGCGAGGGCGAGCACATCTTCCGGCTCATCTACGAGCACGCGCGCTGCCGCAAGCCATTCGATCGGCTCTGGGTCTCCAGCCTGACCGACGAGGCGATCCGTGCCGGCTTCGCGGCGCTCCAGCCGGGCTCCGCCTTCGATGCCCTCGCCGCCGCCGCGCGCGCCCGCGCCCAGGCGGACTGGCTGGTCGGCATGAACCTGACCCGCGCCTATACGGTCCACAACCGGGTGCTCTGCACCATCGGCCGCGTCCAGACCCCGACCCTGGCCATGATCGTGGCGCGCGATGCCGAGATCGCCGATTTCGTCAAAGCCTTCTACTACGAGCTGGTCGCCCATTTCGCCGAGGGGTTCGACGCGCGCTATGCCGAGAAGGGCGAGACCCGGATCGAGGAGAAGGCGCGGGCCGAACGTCTGCTGCGCGAACTGAGCCCATACGAGACCGGGACCGTCTCCAAGGTCGAGAAGAAGGTCCGGCGCAATCGGCCGCCGCCGCTCTACGATCTGACCAATCTGCAGCGCGACGCCAACCGCCGCTTCGGTTTCACCGCGGCCCAGGTCCTGGAGCATGCCCAGTCGCTCTACGAGACCCACAAGCTCATCAGCTATCCTCGCACCGAGAGCCGTCACATCTCGGAGGACATGCTGCCCCAGCTGCCCGGGATCCTGCGCAATCTCGATCATCCCCTGGCCGCCGAGGCGCTGCAGCGTCTGGAGGCGGGCCATCGGCTCGGCAAGGCTTACGTGGACCGGACCAAGCTGACGGACCATCACGCTATCCTGCCGACCGGCAAGCTGCCCTCGGCGACCCTCCCGGCGCATCTGCGCAAGATCTACGATCTGGTCGCGACCCGCTTCGTGGCGGTCTTCCTGCCCGACCAGCAGGTCGAGGAGACCCGGGTCGAGGTCCTCATCGGCGATGCGACCTTCCTGGCGCGCGGCTCGCTGGTCCTGGATCCGGGATGGAAGCGGGCCGAAGCGACGCCAGAGCGTCCCCGGCGAGCCAAAGCGGACGAGACCGAGTCCGACGACGAGGGGTCTAGAGGGCCGCTTCCGCCGCTGGAGCCCGGGCAGGTGCTCGGGGTTCTGGGGCTGGAGGTGGTCGAGAAGGAGACCAAGCCACCCAAGCCCTTCGAGGATGCGAGCCTGCTCGCGGCCATGAAGAACGCGGGCCGCAGGATCGAGGACGATGCCCTGGCCTCGGTCATGGCCGATTCGGGGCTGGGAACGCCGGCGACCCGTGCCGAGACCATCGAGAAGCTCGTCCGCAGCGGCTATGTCGAGCGCCAGCGCAAACAGATCCGGGCCACCGCCAAGGGGCAGGCGCTGATTCCAATGGTCGCGGCACCCCTGCGCAGTCCCGAGCTGACCGCTGAATGGGAACAGAGACTCAAGGAGATCGAATTGGGGCGGCAGGCGGCGGGCGATTTCAGCCGCGACATCCAATCCTTCGTGCGCGAGATCATCCCCGCGATCGGACGTGGGCCGGCGCTGAGTCCGGAGCAGGTCGACGCGGTCCGCCAAGCGGCTCCATCAGGCCGTCGTGGCGGTCGGCGCGGGGCCAAGGGGGCCACGAAGAGCGCTCCGGCTCGCTCGTCCGCATTGGGCCGCTGTCCCATCTGCAAAGAGGGCGAGATCACCGAGAGCGATCGCGCCTACGGCTGCAGCCGCTATCGCTCCGGGTGCGGCTTCACCATCTGGAAGCAGGTAGCCGGCATGACCTTGTCGGAGATTCAGGTGCGCTCTCTGATCGAGCGGGGGAATACCGATCCGATCGAGGGCTTCCGCTCCAAGTCGGGGCGAATCTTTTCGGCCGCGCTGCGTCTCGACGGCAAGGGCAAGGTCGTGATGGATTTCGGGGCCGCGAAGCCCTCGGGCACCGAGGCGGTGCGATCCGGGCCGGATACCGAGACCCGGGCGGCCGACTCCGATCGTGCCGCGCAGCGGCTGGGTCTGCCCGCTCTGACCTGTCCCAAATGCGGCCTGGGCCGCATCATTGAGGGGCGGCGCGGATATGGCTGCGACCGCTATCGCGAGGGTTGCGATTTCGTGATCTGGAAGGAGGTCGAGGGTCTGTCGCTGTCCGAGACCATGCTGATCGACCTCGTCTCTCGCGGCGAAACGGCCTCGACTTCGGTTCCCGGACAGGGTCAGGGGCGCCGGGTGCGTTTGAGGCTGGACGGCCAGTGGCGTCTCCTGGTCGAGCCGTTGGCGGAGGGATAAGCTTGAGGGCACTGGATCCGCCACTCGCGATCGCGGCCGTTTCCCTGTCCGGCGGGCGGCCGGAGGGTCAAGCGTTCGCGCGGTCCCGGGCGGTTTCGATGGCCTGACGGTAGACCTGGGCATACATCCCGATCACCCGGTCGAGATCGAAGCGGGAGCGGATCGCCAGGGCCGTGTCGCGCTTGCGGGCATAGGTCGTCTCGTCGGTGGCCAGGTCGGCGATCATCCGGGTGACCGCGCCGACCGGGACGCGGCCGCTCGAGATGTCGACCAGCGCTCCAGCCACCTCGCCCCGCTCGTCGGTGAGCATCTCGGCGATCTCGCCGATGTCGCTGGCGATCATCGGGCGTCCGGTCATGAGGCATTCGATCACCGTCAGCGGGAAGCTCTCGCCGCCGAAGGTCGTCAGCAGCAGGCCCGCGTCGGCGGATGCATAGTAATCCACCGCATTCTTGACGAATCCCATCAGGTGTACGTACTCGGGCAGCGACTCATGTCTGAGCTCGTCGTATAGCGGGCCGTCTCCCAGCAGCAGCAGCTGGATGTCCAGCTTCGAGAGTCTGCGCGCCGCGCCGACCGACTCGATGGCCTCGCGCCAGCCCTTTTCGGCGATGGCCCGGCTGGCGACACAGAGGAGGACCGCGTCCTCCCCGATCCCGAGCGAGCGGCGCGGGATGGGACGAATCTCGGGCATGGCCATGCCGTTCGGGATCTTGAAGAACCGGTCGGGGCGAAAAAGCCCGCGATCCCTGAAGGGTGCGATGTTCTTGTTCGAGATATAGGTCCAGGCGGAGACCGCGTCATAGAGCCCTTCGAGCGCGTTCTCGAACATGCTCGGCTTCATGACGTCGTACATGCCGTGCATGGTGACCACGTGCGTCGCCGATTCGCCGGCCCGCTTGTGCGAGACGAAGAATTGATCGACGCTCGCATGATGCGTATGCACCACCTCGATGCCGAAGGCCTCGACGATGTCCTCGCTTTCGAGAAATCGGTTGCTCAATTCCACCACGGCGATGTCGGGCCTCAGCATGTCCCGGACCAGCGGGTTCATGGGCTCGCCGCGGAAATCGAAGAAGGTCACCGAGTATCCGTGATCGACCAGGGCGTTGGCGAGGCGGATGGGAAAGATCTCTCCGCCCCCGGAGGCGAAGGCGAAGGCCGCGATCAGGATGTTGGGCAGACGCCGTTGCCCCGTCTCCCAGACGCCATCCAGATCGTAGAAGTCGTTGAGAGCGAGACCCTGGGCGGCGAGCTCGCCGGCTCTCTGGTCGAAAAAACGCTCGATGTATCCATGGTGCGCCTCCAGGGTCTCTCTCGGGACCCGGTAGAGTCGCGCCATCTCGCGCGCGACCTGAGCGTGCTCGCGATAATAGGCCGGCGTGCCGTAGGTGCGTGCCGAGGCGTTGGTCGAATGCAACCGGTAGTAGTTCCGGGCACCCGTCGTATAGGCGATCTTGCCGCCGCGAATGGCGTGCAGATAGAAAATCCAGTCGCCGCAGATCCGCATGTTCAGCCAATCGGTTTCGGCGAGCATCCCGCTCAGATCGAATTTGCGGAATACCGCCGAGCTGACGTTGGGAATGCTGTTCTTGCGTCCGAGGAATCCGGCGACTTCGCGATGGGCGGTTTCCACGTAACTCAGCTTCCATCGGGTCGGTGAGAGTTCGTCGAGATAGTCGTCGAAGCGAAAATCGCTGGGCGTTCCACGTTCGGTGACGAATACCGAATGCGAATAGACGAGCTTGACCGCCTCGTCGCTGAAATAGGGGATCAGCGTCTCCAGGAAATGGGGGTCGCAGTAATCGTCGCTCTCGGCGATCCAGACGAGATCCGTGTCGGCCGCCTCGATCGCGCGCTGCCATTGGCGGAAGACGCCTCCCGAATTGGTCGTGTTGAATGCCGTCGTCGTGATGTCCGAATAGCGCCTGGCGTATTCTTCTAGGATTGCTCGGCTGTCGTCCGTCGATGCGTCGTCCAGCAGGATCACCTGGAAGTGGCGATAGGTCTGGCGATAGATGCTGTCCAGCCGCTGGCGCAGGAATGCGGCGTGATTGTAGTTGGGGACGGCGACGGTGATCTTGGGTTGGAAGTCCTTGGGGTGAGCGAGGTGGCGTGTCGCGGGCTGGAAGGCGACCTCGTGGTTGCGATGGAACAGCCGGTAGCCATCGGCCAGGCGATCGAGGATGAAGCGTCTGAGCCGCTGCTTGGCCGGGAAGGCCAGCGGAAGGATGCGCCATGCGCGTCGGGTCATGCGCGCGATGCCGCCATGTCTTCCGAAGACCGAATTCATGGACTGGTTCATTCGGACGATGTCGGCTCGAATGGGAAAGGAGGCACGGCAAAGGCCGATCGCTGTGATGGACGCATGGATTGCGGCACTTGGGATGTCAAGAGTCTTGGACCGTCAATTTGGTGCGGATATGCATGAATCGATAGACACCATGTAGCCCTGGAATCGGCCATGGATGTCGTCCGCGCGAGGCCAGAATGCGGGGGATGGTCCCGCGAGCTTGGGTCTTCCGCCCCGAACGTCCTCCGGTTCGGATGTCTCGGGCCCTTGGCGCGGCGCATGATATAGTTTTGCAGCGTCTCGGCTCCCAGCCAATTCGATCGGGATTGGGGTCGGCTCGTTGACATGGCAGGCTCGCATGGGCGGGGCCGGGGGGCCGCATATGAGGCCCTAAAGAGTAACAGAAAACCTGAGGTGATCGCTGTACGCGGTCCGGACGAGGCAAGCGGTTGAGACATGCAAATTGAGCTGGGCATGGAGCCCCCGTCGAGAGTGGATCGCATCGGGGCAGGTCGTGCGTTGGTCGTGATCCGACGTCCGGGAGACGAGCTGATCGGATGTGCCGGGGCCATTCTGTCGCATCTCGATCGGGAGGATCCAGTGTCGGTTCTCGCCGTCACCGAGGGCGCGCTCGGGATCCCGGGGGCCTCGCCGCTGGGCTACGGCGTGCCACGCTCATGGGGCTTGTCTTCGGGCGAGGCCCTGTATTCCGAGTCGCTCATCTCGCGATTCGTGGATCGGATCCAGGAGTTCGGCGCGGATCTTGTCTATGTCTGTTCGCCGAGCGAGCCCGATCTCGCCGACCGTCATCTTTCCCTGGCGGTCACCGAGGGCGTGCGCCGCGCGGAACGCCCCTGTCGGCTGGCCTATTTCGAGCTTGAGGCCGAGCTGAGACCGAATCGGCTGTTGGATGTCGCACCCTTCTCCGGCTCGGTGGAGTCGGCACGCCGTGCGCACGCGGCGGATGCCGAACTCGCGCGCAGGCTGGATCTCGCCAGGGCACGAGATGCCTATCGCGGGCAGATGGTTCGGGGTGCCTCGGTCGAGGCATTTCGTCTCCTCGAGGCCGAGGATCTGTGCGGTCCTCGACCGGGCGGGCCGGCCGCCGCGCTGCTCCCGATCCTGTCCGATCCCGAGCTGCCCGAGCAGCCGGTCTCCGCACCCCTGATCTCGGTGATCGTGCGCACCACCGGGCGGCCCGAGCTCGCGGATGCGCTCAATTCGATCGCGCTGCAGACCTATCCGAACCTCGAGGTCGTGGCGGTCCAGGCCAGTGCCGGCGAGCCATTGGCGCTTCCCGATCGGATCGGCTCGGCCCCGCTGCGTCTGGTGCGCGCGGACGGGCCTCTGCATCGCAGCCAGGCGGCCAATCTGGGGTTGGCCGAGGCCCGGGGAACCTATCTCGCCTTCCTCGACGACGACGACTGGTGGCTGCCCGTGCATCTCTCGCTTCTGGCCAGGTCTCTGGTCGGGGCCTCGGAGCGGGCCGCCTACTCGGGCGTGCGCTGCGTGCGCGCCAAGGGCGACGGCTGGGAGCTGAGCCATGTCTTCAACGATCCCTTCGACGAGGATCGGCTGCTGGTGGACAATTTCGTCCCCATCCATGCGGTGCTCTTCCATCGTGCGCTGTTCGAGGAGGGATGCCGCTTCGACGAGACCCTGGACGTCTACGAGGACTGGGACTTCTGGGTGCAGGTCTGCCGTCTCACCCCGATGAGGCACGAGCCGAACCTGACCGCCTATTATCGGCTCCCCCGCGGCC
>NZ_AONC01000055.1 GCF_000585215.1 Imhoffiella purpurea
CCACCGGACGTTGGACTCAGTTCTGGGAGAAAATCGATCAATTTGGCGCTGAATGCTGCTGCTGAGGACATCATGCGGAGGCCGCACCCGATCGAACGGTCGTCGGTCGCGCCGGGGCGGCGCTCCCACCTCGTCGGTGCGACTCATTGGAGCCATCTTTGTGGCCCACGCCGCGCGGCTTGGGCTGGCGATGGGCGGCTGACCAAGGTCGGGCCGGATTGGGCGTCTTTGAGCGTAGCCTTTGATATTGATGAGCTTGGGGCGCTTAGCGCTCGGGGCCGAGCAGGCTGTTCAGGAGTGGCGCCCTTGGTCACGCCAGCGCGACACTCGAGCCTGGCAGCACGACGCGCGTCGCTCGTCCGATCACGTCGATCAGGATGGCGACGCGCTCATCTCCACAGGACGTCTGGAAGATCCCTTGAAGCCCGGCGAATGGGCCAGCTGTAACGGCCACGCTGTCGCCTGCGTGAAAGTCGTGGCGTGGCGGCGATTGCGGCCCCCGCCGGTGCGCATCTTCGTTGCGGCGAAGTGTCTCGATGACCGGACCTGGGACCGATGTCAGGCGATGTCCGAAGGTGACCAGGGCGGTCACACCGAAAGTCGAGCGGATGGGCGCGACCGATTGATGATTGGGATCGAGGCGCAGAAAGAGGTAGCGCGGGAAGAGTGGCTCGAGGGTCTCTTTCCAGGCTCCGCGACGCTTGGCGACACGGGTGTAGAGAGGGAGGTAGGTCTCGAAGGCCTGGCGTTGCAGATTGGCGTCCGCGAGCGTTTCCTGACGGGGCTTGGTATAGATCAGGTACCAGGCTTTCATGGCCTCAGCTGTCGTGATCGGGGCTTGTCGTCCGTTGTGCAGCCGGCAGTTGCGCGACCTCCGCACGCAGCTGCTCGATCTCTTGCTCGAGGGCCGCGAGCTCGGCGGTCTTTCGCTTCAAGAAGCGAACGGCGATCGTCGCTTTGCGCTCGAGGCCTTGCGGCGCCAGCAGGTAGGCGTAGGCGAGCTTGTTGCGGCTGTTTCTGAAGTTGTCCATCTTGACCCAGCCACGCTCGAGGAGTGCCTTGATGCAGTAGTTCGCCTTACCCAGCTCTCTGGGCAGACCACGCCCAAGGCATTGGATAGCTCCGGCTGGCTGATGTTGGGCTGCTCCTGCAGCAGCTTGAGCAGCTTGTAGTGGATGTCGTCGGTCAATACAGGGGCACCGAGTCGTCATCAGGCACGCTACCGCCATGCCGAGCGCGCGGGGCGCGTCGGCAGGCGTTCAATCTGTGAAAGCCAGTAAAGAGCCAAACACAAGGACTGTCAATGCCTTTAATTGGGTCAGGCAGGGAGCAGTCCGGCGTGGAGATGAATCTAGGAGGGGGAGCGTATTAGCAAGCCTGGAAAGCTCGACTTCGTCGCTCGACTGCTGGAAGAACCGCCCAAGCGATATCGGCCGAACACGGTGCGCTGTTTGCGCGGCTCCTCTGTATCATGGCAGCATCTCCGAGATAATACCCCTCCGCACGAGCGGGTGTCCTCATGATCGAAGCCGCAAGGAGTCACGAGATGCAGCCGCCTTTGACCACGCGTTGGGCGGGCCATATCTGGCCCTGGGGATTCCTGGCCGCCGCCATCGGACTCCTGCTCATGATCTTCTCCACGGGACTGGCCGGCATGCTCAACGCCTGGAGCAGCGAAGAGTATAGCCACGGCTACATGCTGCCGGCCGTGGCGGCCTTTCTCGTCTGGCAGCGCTCCGCGCTACTCGCGCAAACGCCCTTCCAGCCAAGCTGGACAGGGGTGATGTTGACGGCTTTCGGGCTATTCCTATACGTCGCTGGCGAGCTTGGCACACTCTATACGGTCATCCAGTACGGCTTCCTGGCGGCACTTGGCGGTGTCCTGCTGTCCTGGATGGGGTGGAAGGCATTCCGAATCATTCTGCCGGCCTATCTGCTTCTCTTCTTCTGCGTTCCATTGCCCAGCTTTCTGTACAACAACCTCTCCTCCCAGCTCCAGCTGACCTCCTCCGAGTGGGGTGTCGCTCTCATCCGGCTCTTCAGCATCCCGGTCTTTCTCGAAGGCAATGTGATCGATCTCGGCCACTATCAACTTCAGGTGGTCGAGGCCTGCAGCGGGCTGCGGTATCTCTTTCCACTGTCCGCCTTGGGGTTCATCGCGGCGATTCTGTTCCGAGGCGCCTTATGGAAGAAGGCGGTGCTCTTTTTCTCGACGCTGCCGATCACGGTCCTGATGAATAGCTTTCGGATCGGCGTGATCGGGATTCTGGTGCACTACCAAGGGATCGACATGGCGGAGGGCTTTCTGCACGACTTCGAGGGCTGGGTCGTCTTCATGGCCTGCTCGGTGCTGCTGGTGTTGGAGATGTGGCTGCTGGCGAGGATCGGCCCGGATCGATCGTCCTTCAGCGAGGCATTTACGATCGATGGGCCAGAGCCCATCCCTGACTCGGCCCGGGTGGAACATCGACGCGTGCCCTGGTCGGTCTACGCCGTGCTGCCGCTGCTGGTCGCGGTGGCCCTGCTCTCATTCATGCTGCCGGAGCGCCAGGACGTGGCGCCCCAGCGGCCGGATCTGGTCTTCTTTCCCGGCGATATCGGCGAGTGGCGTGGTCAGCGCGGCCGGCTCGAACAGATCTATATCGATGCGCTGAAGTTCGATGACTATCTGATGTCGGACTATCGCAATCAAGCGGGCGATTCGATCAATCTCTACGTGGCCTATTATGCGTCGCAGCGTAAGGGAGCCTCGGTACACTCACCGAAGAGCTGTCTGCCCGGTGGCGGCTGGCGGATCGAGGACTTCTCTCAACGTGAGATCCCAGGGCCAGGTGTCGATGGCCAGCCGCTGAGGGTGAACCGCTCGCTGATCCAGATGGGGGATGAGCGTCTGCTGGTCTATTACTGGTTCCAGCAACGCGGACGGGTGATGACGAACGAGTATCTGGTGAAGTGGTATCTGTTCTGGGATGCGCTCACACGCAATCGCACCGACGGTGCCCTGGTGCGCCTGACGATTGCGGCACCCCTAGAGGAGGATTTGAAGGAGAAGGATGCGCTTCTATCGGGGTTCGCGAATGCGATCGAGCCACCGCTGCAACGCTTCATCCCAGAGTGAAAACTGGCGACTGAGAAGCGGTCTCCCCGAGGAGGCCGCTGATCGTATAATCAGCGGTCGATCCACATGGACGCCCTTCCAGCCTGAGCCGAGGGTGTCCCGCCGCACATCGACGACACCATGAACCCAGACCTCGGGCGACTCCAAGCCTACCCGTTCGAAAAACTCGCCGCGCTCAAGCAGGGCATCGATCCGCCGCGCAACCTGGACCCCATCGGGCTGCACATCGGCGAGCCCAAGCATCCGACACCGAGCCTCATCGCCGATGCGCTCATCGCCCACCTGCATCGGCTCTCGTCCTATCCGACGACCCGCGGAACGGCTGAGCTGCGCGAGACGATCGCCACCTGGCTGAAACGGCGCTTCCAGGGCGTCGAGCTCGCGGTCGATCCAGACCGCCAGATCCTACCGGTCAACGGCACCCGCGAGGCACTGTTCGCCTTCGCCCAGGCGGTCGTCGACCCCTCGCGCGACCCTCTGGTACTGATGCCGAACCCCTGCTATCAGATCTACGAAGGCGCCGCCCTGCTGGCCGGCGCGGAACCGCGCTATCTGGCCTGCGAGGCAGCCAACGGCTTCATCCCGGATTTCGAGGCCATCGACACGGCCACCTGGGATCGCTGTCAGCTGCTCTACATCTGCTCGCCGGGCAACCCGACCGGCGCGGTCTTCGACCGGAACACCCTGACCCGGCTGATCGAGCTGGCCCATCGGCACGATTTCGTCATCGCCTCGGACGAATGTTACGGCGATATCTATCTGGACGAATCCGCGCCCCCGACCGGGCTACTGCAGGCCGCAGCCGCGATGGGCAACGAGCGATTCCATCGCTGCATCGTCTTCAACAGCCTCTCCAAGCGATCGAACGCGCCCGGGCTACGATCCGGTTTCGTCGCGGGCGATGCCGAGCTCATCCAGGGCTTTCTCTCCTACCGCACCTATCACGGCTGCGCCATGTCGCTGCCGGTGCAAAGCGCGAGCGTGGCGGCCTGGAGCGACGAAGCGCACGTGGTGGAGAACCGCCGTCTCTATCGCGAGAAGATCGCTGCCGTGACTGAGATCCTGAGCGAGGTCATGTCGCTGACGCCGCCCGAGGCCAGCTTCTTCCTCTGGCCCCAGACCCCGATCCCGGACACCGAGTTCGCCCGCCGACTCTTCGCCGAGGAGAACGTCACAGTACTGCCCGGCAGCTTCCTGTCGCGCCGCGTCGAGGGCACGGATCCAGGCGAGAACCGGGTGCGGATCGCCCTGGTGCCCGAACTCGACGAATGCGTCGATGCCGCCCGACGCATCCGCGCTTTCATCGAGCGTCTATAGCCCTACAATAGGGCCCCGAAAAATTCAGAAGATCGCTAGACAGGACAGACCCCAACATGACAGACCAGCAATCCATCATCCTCGAGGCATTCGAGCGCCGCGCCGAGATCACCCCGCGTACCGTCGAGACCCGCGTGCGTGACGCCGTTCAAGACACCATCGAGCGTCTCGACAGCGGCGAGCTTCGTGTCGCCGAGAAGCGCGACGGCGACTGGGTCGTCAACGAATGGCTGAAGAAGGCGGTGCTGCTCTCCTTCCGGATCGAGGACAACTGGTTCATGAAGGGCGGCTTCACCAACTATTACGACAAGGTGCCCTCCAAGTACGCCGACACCAACTCGCGCGAGTTCCGCGAGAGCGGCGTGCGCGTCGTGCCGCCCGCGACCGCGCGCAAGGGCTCCTACATCGCCCCGAGCTGCGTGCTCATGCCCTCCTACGTCAACATCGGGGCCTATGTGGATTCGGGCACCATGGTCGACACCTGGGCGACCGTCGGCTCCTGCGCCCAGATCGGCAAGAACGTCCATCTCTCCGGCGGCGTCGGCATCGGCGGCGTACTGGAGCCGGTCCAGGCCGCGCCGACCATCATCGAGGACAACTGCTTCATCGGCGCCCGCTCGGAAATCGTCGAGGGCGTGATCGTCGGCGAGGGCGCGGTCATCTCGATGGGCGTCTACATCGGCCAGAGCACCAAGATCTACAACCGCGAGACCGGCGAGATCCTCTACGGCAAGGTTCCGCCCGGCGCCGTGGTCGTGCCCGGCAACCTGCCGGCCAAGGACGGAACGCACAGTCTCTACTGCGCGGTCATCATCAAGCAGGTCGACGCCAAGACGCTGGGCAAGGTCGGCATCAACGAGCTGCTGCGCGACATCTGATGCCGACGCTCTACGGCATTCCCAACTGCGGCACGGTCAAGAAGGCCCTTGCCTGGCTCGACGCCCGGGGCATCGACTACCAGTTCCACGACTACAAGAGGCAGGGACTGGACGAGCCGCAGCTGCGCGCCTGGGTCGCCGAGCTCGGCTGGGAGGCCATGCTGAACCGGCGCGGCACCACCTGGCGCCGGCAGCCGGAATCGGTGCGCGAGGGGATCGACGAGGAAGGGGCGATCCGGCTGATGCTGGAGCAGCCCTCGATCATCCGCCGTCCGCTGCTCGACACCGGAGAGACCCGCCACCTGGGATTCTCCGAGGCCCAATACGAGGAACTGCTGTCCTGATGTCCCCTACCCTCTCGCTCGCCTGCGACCTGATCGCGCGCGATTCGGTCACCCCGGCCGATGCCGGATGCCAAACCCTGATGGCGGACCGCCTGGCGGCCCTGGGCTTCCAGATCGAGCCCATGCCCTTCGGCGAGGTCAGCAACCTCTGGGCGAGACGGGGCGATTCGGGGCCGCTCTTCTGCTTCGCCGGCCACACGGACGTGGTCCCTTCGGGCCCTCTGGACCAGTGGACCTCCCCCCCTTTCACCCCGACCGTTCGCGACGGCCGTCTCTACGGCCGCGGCGCAGCGGACATGAAGGGATCGCTGGCCGCCATGGTCACGGCGACCGAGGACTTCGTCGCCGCCCATCCGGATCACGCGGGCTCGATCGCCTTCCTCATCACCAGCGACGAGGAAGGTCCCGCGACCGAGGGAACGGTCAAGGTGGTGGAGCGGCTGGAGGAGCGCGGCGAGAAGATCGACTATGCCCTGGTGGGCGAGCCCTCGTGCCGCGAGCGTCTGGGCGACACCATCAAGAACGGTCGGCGCGGAAGCCTCTCCGGCTTCCTGAAGGTCTACGGCAAGCAGGGTCACGTCGCCTATCCGCATCTGGCCGACAACCCCTTTCATGCCTGTGTCGGGGCGCTGCAGCAGCTGTGCGCCGAGACCTGGGACGCTGGCAACGACCATTTCCCGCCGACCAGCTTCCAGATCGCCAATCTGAACGTCGGGACCGGGGCGGAGAACGTCATCCCGGGCGAGCTGGAGGCACAGTTCAATCTGCGCTTCTCCACCGAGCTGACACCGGAGGCGATCAAGACGCGCATCCACCGCATCCTGGACGCGGGCGGATTCCGTTACGAGCTGCGCTGGCGGCTGTCCGGGAACCCCTTCCTCACGCCGGCCGGGGCGCTGGTCGAGGCCAGCCGGGCGGCGATCGCCGAGGTCTGCGGCATCGAGACCCAGCTCTCGACCAGCGGCGGCACCTCGGACGGACGCTTCATCGCCCCCACCGGAGCCCAGGTGCTGGAGTTGGGACCGCTCAACGCCAGCATCCACCAGATCGATGAATGGGTCGGCGTCCAGGAACTCGATCGGCTCTCGGCCATCTATCGCGGGATCCTGGAACGCCTTCTGGCCAGACATTGAGTCCGGCGGAGCCGCGAATCGACTGAGCCCCTCCTGACTGGATCAGATGCGCGGCGCTGAGGGTACGTCTGGAAGCACGATGTTGAGTTCCAAGATCTCGCGCGAATCCTCCTGCTCGTAGTTCACCGAGACCGCATCCAGATCCACATCCACATACTTGCGGATGACGGCGAGGATCTCCTGCTGAAGCTGCGGCAGATAGGAGGGCTGGCCGCGCGTCGCGCGGTCGTGGGCCACCAGGATCTGCAGCCGCTCCTTGGCGACGTTGGCAGAGCTCTTGGGTTGGTTGGAGCGGAAGTAGTCGAGCAAGCCCATGGATCACCCTCTGAATAAGCGGCTCAGGAAGCCCTTCTTCTCAGCGTGAATGAAGCGGTGCGGGACCTCTTCCCCCAGGTAGCGCGAGACCATGTCGGCATAGGACTGGCCGGCATCGCTCTCGCGATCCAGAATCACCGGAATACCATTGTTGGACGCCGTGAGGACGGCCTTGGACTCCGGGACCACCCCGAGCAGCGTCAGCGACAGGATCTCCTGCACGTCCTCGACGCTCAGCATCTCGCCGACATCGACCCGCTCCGCGTTGTAGCGGGTCAGCAGCAGATACTCGCGGATCGGCTCGTCGTTGTTCTCGGCCCGGCGCGAGCGGCTGGAGAGAATCCCCAGCATCCGGTCCGAGTCACGTACCGAGGAGACCTCGGGGTTGGTGACCACGATGGCATCGTCGGCATAATACATGGCCATGGTCGCGCCGTGCTCGATGCCCGCGGGCGAGTCGCACACGATGTAATCATAGCTCTGCGACAGCTCGTCGAGTACCCGACCGACCCCTTCCTTGGTGAGCGCATCCTTGTCGCGCGTCTGCGAGGCCGGAAGCACGTAGAGGTGATCGCAGCGCTTGTCGCGAATCAGCGCCTGATTCAGATTCGCTTCTTGGTTGATGACATTGATGAAATCGTAGACGACCCGCCGCTCGCAGCCCATGATCAGATCGAGGTTGCGCAGGCCGACGTCGAAGTCGATGACCACCGTACGCTTGCCTCGTTGCGCCAACCCCATGGCCAAGGCGGCGGATGTGGTCGTCTTACCGACCCCACCCTTGCCAGAGGTAATCACGATAATTCTCGCCAAAGTCACACCCTCCTTAAAGGGATCTGTTCCGTTGCCCGGCAGTGGAGATCGTTACAGTTTTTCGATGCGCAGGATCTTCTGATCCAGAAAGATCTGGACCGGCACGCCGCGCAGTTCGATGGGAATATGCTCGCTGACGCGATAATGCCCAGCGATGGAGACCAGTTCCGCCTGCAGATCCTGACAGAAGATACACGCCTCGAGATTCCCGTTCATACCGGCGAGAGCACGTCCACGCAATGGACCGTAGACATGGATGTTGCCATCCGCCATCAGCTCGGCACCTGAACTGACCGGCGCGGTAATGGTAAGGTCTCCTCCGGAGGCATAGACCCGCTGCCCCGAACGCACGGGACGCTTCACCAACATGAAGCCCTGGCTGGACAAGCGAGGCGGAGCCGCGGTTTGAGCCGGCTCGGACGCCGCGGGCCGAGACTCGTCCTCGGCCGCCGTTTCGCGCTCATCGCCACCCTTGGACTCATCGCCCCCATTGCCGCGACGCACGTAGGACTCGCGCAGGATGGCCAATTCCAGCGCTTCGGCGGCGGTATTCTGCTCCTTGTCGCCACCGCGTACACCGAAGGGAATCATCCCATAGCCTCGCAGCAACCCGACCAGGAGCGGAAATTCGATGGCCCCCGAGCCGGGCGGAAGCATGCCCAGGTCGATGACGACGGGTGTATTGCGGAAGAAATCCGGCGCCTTCTCGACCTTGGCTCCCAACCGGGCCGCCACGGCCTCGACGTTGTTGTCGAACAGTCGAAGAATCGGCAAGGTGAAATTGGCCGCCTTCAGCTCGAAGGGTCTGTGAGCCTCAGCTACGGATTTATGTTGGTTCACTGCCATGTTCGTGGACTCGGGCGAGGATCGCCACTGATCTCCTGATGAATCGATTCGCTTGCCGCCCGCCGCAGATGAAGCACCGACGGGACTCTCCCATGACACAGACGCGATCATCCGACACAGCACCGCCGAAGGCCGCATACCGCGCGGACGGTAGAAGACGGAATGAAAACGCGTGCGGCGCTACGACCGGGCTAATCCTACCTGTTGTGCGGACATCATCATAGTGGCCGCACGGCAGGAGCGGCTGAAAAGATGCGTCATGCCGGCCGACGGCCGGAACGCCGCGCGCTCATCCGGGAGGCCATTGCAGCGGACGTCCGCCGAGCACATGCAGATGCAGATGGAACACCGTCTGACCGGCTCCCGCATTGCAGTTGATGACGGTACGGTAGCCACCCTCGGCGATCCCCGCCTGCTGCGCGACCTTGGCCGCGGCCAGCAGAAGCCTGCCGAGCAGCTCGGCGTCCTCCGGCGAGGCATCGTTCAGGGTCGGAATCGGCTTGCGCGGAATCACCAGGATATGGGTCGGCGCCTGAGGACTGATATCGCGAAAGGCGACCAGATCCTCGTCCTCGTAAACAACGTCGGCGGATATCTCGCCCGAGGCGATCTTACCGAAAATCGTGTCAGACATAGAGGTTCTCCTCCCCAGTGAACCCAATTCCCATCGACATCTCAGGCGTGAAACAAGGCCCCCGCCCAGTTAAAGACGTCTCGGATCCGGTGAAAGGCTAGAAATCGCGCCGACCGGCGAAGGCCAACGCCAGCGTTCCTCCATCCACCGATTCCAGCTCTCCGCCGAGCGGAACGCCCTGAGCGATCCGGGTGACTCGGACGCCATGGGACAGTGCCCGATCGGCGATGAACTGGCCCGTGACGGTCCCTTCGACGGTCGGACTGACCGCGAGTATGAGCTCGCCGATCCCCTCCTCGAGCCGATCCTCCAGCTGCCCCAGCCCCAACTCGTCGGGTCCGATCCCGTCCAGAGGCGACAGGCGTCCGCCCAGGACGAAGTAGAGCCCGCGATAGTCGGCCGCCTGCTCGATGGCCACGACCTGAGACGGCTGCTCGACCACGCACAGCAGGGAAGCGTCGCGCTGGGCATTGGCACAGATGGCGCAGACCTCATGCTCCGTCAGCGTGCGGCAGCGTCGGCAGCGACCGATCCGGGTCATGGCGTCGGCCATGACATGGGCCAGACGCAGACCGCCCTCGCGATCGCGCTCGAGCAGATGGAAGGCGATTCTCTGCGCCGACTTGGGACCGACGCCCGGCAGACATCGCAAGGCGCCGGTCAACTGATTCAGCAGCGAGCGCTCCGCCACGCGATGCCGTCCCGATAGCCCGGTGAGCGTCGTAGAGTCAGAAGGGGAGCTTCATCCCCGGAGGCAGCGGCAGGCCGGCGGTGACCTCGGACATGGTCTCCTTGGCCTTCTCGGCAACCCGCTGACCCGCGGCATTGGCCGCCGCCACGATCAGATCCTCCAGCATCTCCTTGTCGTCGCCCATCAGCGATGGATCGATCTCGACCCGCTTCATCTGGTGCTGACCGTTGATGGTCACCTTCACCATGCCGCCGCCGGCCTCGCCAACGACCTCTTCCTGGGCCAGACGCGCCTGAGCCTGCTGCATCTCTTCCTGCATCTTCTGAGCCTGCTTGAGCAAGCCACCGAGTCCTGCCTTCATAGATATCTACCTCTAAGTGGGAAATCCGGGCACTCGAGCCCGTAACGCCCTGACACTAGCGGACAGGGCAAGGAGAAAACAAGGTTGCCGATCGGCCACGAGACCATGAGGATCGCACCGGAAGACACCCGAGACGTTCAGGCATTGGGCTGGATGCTTCCAGGCACCCATTCCGCATCGAAGGTCTCGCGCAGCCGCTCGGCATGGGGGTCGGCCCCCATGGACGCCACCGCCGCGCGCTGGCGCTCCTCGGCCTCGCGCGCTCGGCGCTGGGCCAGCGTTTCCTGCTGCGGCCGCACGACCTGGATCTCGAGCTTGAAGGACTCGCCCAAGCGGCGCTCCAGCGTCTCTTTCAGGCGCGACTCGGCGCTGGCGATGCGCAGATGCTCGGCCGAGGGATCCAGGCTCAACACCAAGCGTCCCTCGCCCCATTCGACGAAGCCGCAATTATGGGCGAGCTGACTCGCGATCCCACCCAGGGACAGATGGGCGACGATCTTCTGCCAATCGGCGGCCGAGGCAAGCGTGGCCGGGGCCGATTCCTGGCGAACCGGGGCGACGGAGGCCACCGAACCGGATGGCCCGGATCCAGGCTCTTCGCGGACCCCAGACTCCCGGGCGGATGCATCGGAACCCGAAACCAGCGACCGGATACCGGCGAGATGCGAGGCCCCGGAGGCACGCTCGGGCCGAGAGGTCGAAACGGGCGGCGCCAGCGCCGCGCCGCTCGGTCCAGAACCCGCATCCGACGGACGAAAGGCGAGCGCGCGCAAGAGCACCATCTCGAAGCCCGTTCGGGGATCCGGGGCCAGCGGCAGATCGGTCTGGCCGGTCAGGACGACCTGATAGTAGAGCTGAACGTCCTCCGGCGAGATCCGGCCGGAGAGGTCCAGGAGACGCTCCCGATCCGGTTCGTCCGGGGCCAGCAGATCGGGAACCTGCTGGATCAGCGCCAGACGATGCAGCAGGGTGAGCAGCTCGCGCAACAGCTCGGGGAAATCGGGCGTCAGGGCCGCCACCCGCTCGACCTCGGACAGGAGCCTGGGCGCATCCGCGTCGGCCAGCGCCGCGAGCAGATCCAGCGCCAGATCGCCGCTGACGGTCCCGAGCATCGCCCGGACCTCGTCCTCGGCCACGCGGCCGCCGCCGAAGGCGATCGCCTGATCGAGCAGGCTCAGCGCGTCGCGCATGCTGCCGTCGGCGGCCCGGGCGATCAGAGGCAGGGCGGAGGGTTCGAATGCGAGCCCCTCGATCTCCAGCACGTGGCGCAGGCGCTCGCGGATCTCCTCGGGAAGCAGCCGGCGCAGATTGAACTGCAGACAGCGCGACAGCACCGTGACCGGGATCTTCTGCGGATCGGTCGTCGCCAGAAGGAACTTCACATGCGACGGCGGCTCCTCCAGCGTCTTGAGCAGGGCGTTGAAGCTGTGCGAGGAGAACATGTGCACCTCGTCGATCAGGTACACCTTGAAACGTCCGCGCGCCGGGGCATAGGGGACGTTGTCGAGCAGATCGCGGGTCTGGTCCACCTTGGTGCGCGAGGCGGCGTCGACCTCGATCAGGTCGACGAACCGGCCGCCGTCGATCTCGCGGCAGGCCGAGCAGACACCGCAGGGATGCGATCCGATACCCTGCTCGCAGTTCAGCGCCTTGGACAGGATTCGGGCGAGCGTGGTCTTGCCGACGCCACGGGTGCCGGTGAAGAGATAGGCATGATGGAGCTGATCGCGGTCGAGCGCGTTGGACAGGGCCCGCACGACATGCTGCTGCCCGACCATGTCGTCGAACGATCTGGGGCGCCATTTGCGGGCCAGCACCTGATAGGACATGCGCGAGATCGATCGGCCGTATCTTAGGGGAACGGGAAACGCTTCACGACGCTCCCGAAGGGAAGTGGGGCGGCGGCCCGCACCAGCCACACCCCGGCACACGATTCCACCGCTGCGGCTGCTCCCTTCCGGGCCTGACCGGGTTCACGGTTTCACGTTGCGAGGGGACCGGCCCGAGCCACCATAACGCATTGGCTTCGGCATAGCCGGAAACAGCGCGAGAGGTTAACAAAGAGCGTCGGCGAAAACAAACGGCTTGTCGCCCATCGACGGATTCTCGTGGGCCGCGGCCCCGCATCCATCGCCCCATCCCTGTACCATAGCCGCATCACGCGACCGACGACTTCAGACATCCAGCCCAAGAATGCAGCCCATGAACCGACGCGTCCCGTTCGCCATCTCGCTCGCCGCCTCGGCGCTCTGTTTCCATAGCCAATCCCAGGCAGGACCACCGTCCGAGCCGGACATCTGGGAGCAGACGCAGGAGACGGCCAACGATTGGTGGAACCGCTCCAAGGACTTCGCCAACCAGACCGCGAGCGACGCACGCCGGCTGTTCGGTCCCAAGGACGACTTCGGATACGTCTGGGACAAGAGCGTTCCGCGATTGGACGACGCCTTGGAACTCGAGGAACGCCAGGCCGAGCTGCCCGAGCGGAGCTGGCTCGGCTCCGACCGGCGGTCGAACCAGGCCGAGATCGACGCCCTGCTGGACGAGGCGGTCGAGATCCTCTCGGTCTCGCCCGCGCTGCGCTACCGGGATCGCATCCAATCGCTGCAGACCGAGATCGAAGGGCTGCGGGCCGAGATCGCCGAGTATCGCCAGAGACGCGTCTCGGCACCCGCCGAGTCGGCCGTGCAGAAGACGGTCGACGACTACGACCGGCTGATCGCCGCTCGCGAGAAGGAGATCGACGCCAAGCATGCCGAGATCCAGGCGCTCGAGCGCCGCTTCGCCGAGGAGCTGCGCGGCATGGGCATGGAGCTCGACGACGATCAGGTCGCCTTCCTGCTGACCACGGTCGTCGGCGACAACATGGTCGATCTCGGCATCCTGTTCGACAACGTCAAGTCCATGACCCTGGAGCTGGAGCGGCTGGTCGAGGAGAGCGGAGAGGACCTGGAGAGCGCGCGCCGCTACTACGGGCTCTATGTCGTGCTGCTGAAGGCGCTGAAGCGCATGCACATCCAGATCGAGGAATCGGTGAGCGAGGAATATCTGCCCCAGATCGACGCCATCATCCGCCAGGCCCAGACCCTCGCCGGCGAAACGCGCGAGCTGATGCACACCTCGCCCGACAAACGCGACCTGCTCGCCGGCAATCTGGAGGCCCAGCAGGCGACCATCGAAGCCGCCCAGGTCTACCGGCGCTATCTCGAGGACCAGGCGCGCCAGGTCGAACAGGCGCGCCTGGAGCTCGAGAAGGACATCGCCGCGGCCTGGAACACCTACGAGACCGTGCGCGTCTCGGGCGAGCTGGTCGGGCTGGTCAAGTCCAGCCAGAGGCTGCTCGAAGGGCTCATGAACCGCCAGGTCCCGGCGCTGCGTCCGTTCCGGAATCTGCAGATGCAGCGCGAGTTCGAGAAGCTGACCCAGCAGTTGCGCGCCAAGGAGTGAGGATCTCCAGAGGCGTCAGGGACGATAGGGATAGGGTTCGGCGCGGCCGAGCGCCGTGTAGCCGAAGACGATGTCGCCCTTGGTGCCGTCGTCGAGCGCGATCTGGCCGATCCCGTTGCGGCCGTCGTGATCGAGGATGATGTCGGCCCAGCCGCTGCGACCGTCGCTGCAGTAGACGTCGAAGATGGCGTCGTTCGAGAACTGGAAGGCGTTGTAGCTGCCACGACAGTCGTTGCGGCCGTTGGTGACGTCGAAGCGGGCGTTCAGGAGGGTCGTGCGGTAGTCGCCGATATAGACCTCGCCGTTCATCATGACCGCGAAGGGGCCCGCGGTCGAACGGTCGCCCGGCTCCTCGTTCGGACGCGGACGATCGAAATACTCCAGCACCTCGCTCATGCAGGCCGAATAGTCCTCCAGGTCCAGATGCCGGCACAGACGCTCGCCATAGTCGTCGGGAGAGATCGAGGTACTGATGCCGCCGGCATGATTCGGCGGCAGCAGGGCGCAACCCGCGAGCCAAGTGGACACACCGGCGATGAGGACCAATCGAAACATGGGCTTTCTCCGCTTAGCCTTATGGAGCGATCGGCTATAGAGTGTACATGGATCGCGGTCGCTGGTGTGGCCGGCGATCCTCGGGCGTGCACAACGGACGCGATTGCGGCTAAAGTTCGGCCGAAGCGCCGGGCTCGCGGCCCCGAATAGCCATCCCGATGCCTGGACCCGATGCCCCTTGGACAGAGCAGCGATGCCTGAAGGAGTGATGCACATGAGACCGGAGAATCGTCGTCGAGGTCTGCCCCGCCCGGCAGCCGGAAGGATCGGCATCCGACTGGGGGCACTGGGACTCGCGATCCTGCTCGGCGGCTGCGCCAAGCCGCTGGTTCTGGACGCGACGCTTCCCCAGCAGTTCGCCGAGATCGCCTGTGTCGAGGAATGCCGTGCGACCAAGGAGCAGTGCGACGCGGATGCGCGCTACGACTATCGCCAGTGTCAGGCAGGCTACGACACATCCTTCCGAACCTATCGCTGGTGTCTCGCCTCGGCGATCGATCGCGACGACTGCGGCTATCCCGGGTGGTCCTGCGCCGAGAACCTCTACGGCTATTGCAGCAACCGCTATCACGACTGCGAGAAGGCCTGCCGCAACGGCGGCTGAGCACACCGCCGAACGCTCAATGCACGGTGCACACCATGCAGGGATCGAAGGAGCGCACGATATGCTGCACCGACACGGGCGTGCGCTCGCCCTCGCGCACCGGCGCCCCCACTAGCGCCTGCTCCAGCGGCCCCGGAACGCCTTGACGGTCCCGGGGCGAGAAATTCCAGGTCGTGGGCGCGACGATCTGATAGTTGAGGATCCGGCCGTTGCGTACCCGCAGCCAATGCCCGAGACTGCCGCGCGCCGCCTCCACCAGCCCCACGCCAAGGGCCTCGTCCGGCAGGACCGCCGAGGCGCAGAAGGGATCGCCTGGACGTAACTCGCGCACCCACGCCTCCATGGCGATCAGCAGACGCGCGGATTCGACCAGACGGGCGATGACCCGATTGGCGACGTTCCCGCCCGAGTGCGCGACCAGATCGCGCACCAGCGGCTGTCCGTCGACCAGCTGCCGCGCCAGCGCCCCCACCTCCACGACCTGCCCATCCAGACGCGGCGCCTTGCACCAGGTGTAGGCACCCTCCTTCTCCGCCAGTGGCAGCGTGGTCCCGGCGCTCGGGTGCAGCGGCTCCGGACCGCCGAGCATCCAGCTGTGGCTCAGATCCTCGGTGATGGCGTCCAGGTTCAGATCCAGCGGACCGCCGGACCAGAGCCCGCGCCGGAACAGAGGCGCGTCCCCGAGCGGAAAGGCCCCGTAGCTCATGAAGCGGTCCGTGGCCCGGCCGAGCCGATCGAGCCCCAGGGCGTCCGCCACTTCGAGGAAACGTCGCAGATCGCCCGTCGCGGACGGCGCCCGGACGCGCCACTCGGCCAGCGCCTGCCGATCCGGCAGGGCGGCGATCGCCTCGAGCCGATCGCCGAAGGTGTGCGCCTCGAGGAAGCGACGGAATCCGGCGAGGATCATCAGCAGACGCATCCGCTCCTGAGGCTGCACGGCGCGGGTGGATCCACCGGGCTGGAGACTCAAGCTGTGCGGCCATTTGCCGGCCAGGAACCCCATGAGATGCTGCAGCCTGGCCCGTGCCGCCGTGAATTCCTGGGCCGCGCTCCCGGTGCCGGCACGAAAGCGCTCGGCCAAGGGCGGGAACCAGGGCGCGTCCGCATAGACCTCGCGGGCGAAGTCGGGCATGAAGAAGAGATAGAAATGGGTGAGATGGTCGGCGAGATTCTCGCAGGCCAGGATCAGGTTCACCGCCAGCTCGCCGTTCGGCGGCATCAGGACCCCCTGCGCCCGGGCCAGTGCGGAGGCCGCCGCCACCGACTGGGAGACCGAGCAGATGCCGCAGATCCGGGGCACGATCACCAAGGCGTCGAAGGGGTCCTTGCCCTGGAGGATCTGCTCGAACCCGCGATAGAGCGGCGAGACCACCCGGGCCTCGCGGACCTGCCCGTCGGCGACATCCAGACGCACCTCCAGGTCGCCCTCGACCCGATTGAAGGGTCCGACCACCAGTCGTCCCATGTCTCAGTCGATCCGCTCGAACGATTCGGCCGCAACGACCATGAGCGCCTCCCTAGCGTTGTTGGGTCTGCCGAACCCTGGGCGGAACCACCAGATGATCCGCCGTGGCGTTGCGTCTCAGCCGCTCGGGCGTCGCCGCCTTGGAGAGCGATGCCAGGGCCACGAACCAGGCCTTGGGCATGTCGGTCGGCAAACCGATCGGGATTCCGGCCACATTGGGCGTCTGCAGGAAGCCGTGTCCAGGCTCTTCGAACTCGGGCGCGGTGCAGTTGATGCAGGCGTAGCCGCCGCGGGTGCAGGACCCCTGACCGTTCCACAGCCGGGTGTTGCAGTCGGCATGGGCCTGGGTGCCCAGACAGCCGAGATGCTCCATCAGACACCCCAGATCCGAGTGTTCCAGCGCGCTGGCCTTGTACTCGTAGAACTCGTTGCGGGGACAGCCGTGATGGACCAGATGGTCGTAGAACATGCGCGGACGCCGATAGGGATCCAGGTCCGATTCGGCGAGCGCATCCATGGCCAGGGCGGCCAGGGTCTCGCCGACCCAGTTCGGATGGACCGGACAGCCGGCGATGTTGACGACCGGAAGCCCTCCCGAGGCCCGGAAATCCGCACCCAGCAGGCCGCCGGGATGCTCGCCCTCGTACTGCAGGCCGCAGGCATCCGTGGGATTGGAACCGCCGGCGGTGATCCCTCCATAGGCCGCGCAGGTCCCCACGGCAACCACGCAACGGGCGCGCGGCGCCAGGGACCGCACCCAGTCGATCATGGGCCGGTCGGTCCCCGAGAGCAGGTGGAAGCGCCCGGTCCCGTTCGGCCCGCGCAGCAGGGCGCCCTCGACGCACAGCAGATCGAGCGGCTGCTCGCCCCGCTCCAGACGCCCGAGCAGCGACAGCACCTCGTCCCCGCTCGCCTCGCTCAGGGACGGATGCCAGATCAGGCGCAGACCGGCGGCATCGAACAGCCCCTGGAGCTCGGGGGACTCGGCGTTCAGCAGCGACATGGTGCAGCCGCCGCAGCCCCCGGACTGGAGCCAGAGCAGGTCCAGCGGATCGCTCATAGCGGCAGCTCCATGGTGAATCTGGCTCCGCCCTCGGCACGGTTGTCGACGCCCAGACGTCCACCGTGATCGGTCACGATGCCATAGCTGATCGAGAGCCCCAGCCCGGTGCCCTGCCCGACCGGCTTGGTGGTGAAGAAGGGGTCGAACACCTTGAGCAGATCGCCCTCCGCGATCCCGGGCCCGTTGTCCTCGACGGTCAGACGCACCCAGCCGCTGCGCGCGGCCCCGGTTTCCCGCGCGGCCTCGCGCTCGAAACGGACCAGCCGGATGCCGATCTCGGGCTCCGGACTCTGCAGCAGGGCGTCCACCGCGTTCTGCACCAGGTTCATCACCACCTGATGGATCTGCCCTGCATGACCGCAGAGATCCAGACGCTCGGGCAGATCCAGGTCGAGCCGCACGCCCAGACGCTTGCCCTTGGTCACCCACTGCACGGCGGTCCGGACCACGTGGACCAGATCGAAGGGCGCGCGCTCGCCTTGCTGTCCGCCCGAGAAGCGGCGCAGATCCTGAACCACGTCGCGCACCCGTTCGGCTCCCTCCAGGGTTCCCTTGATCAGGGGATCCAGGTCGTCGAGCATCCGCTGGATGCGCAGCTCCTCCTTGAGCGCCTTGAGATGCTCGGGCGGATCCGAGGCGTCCACGGCGTCGCAGAAGGTGCGCATCCGCTCGCGATAGCGGCTCAGCACATGGACGTTGCCGTAGACGAAGCTGATCGGATTGTTGAGCTCGTGCGCGACCCCGGCGACCAGACGACCGAGCGAGGCCATCTTCTCGGCACTGATCAGCTGCTTCTGCGCCTGCTTGAGTTCGTCATGCGCCCGATTCAGCGCCTTGTAGGCCCGCTGCAGCTCGCCCACCGGACGGCCGATCAGCACCATGCCCACCAGCCGGCCGCGGGCGTCGTAGCGCGAGGTGCAGTTGACGGCCAGGGGCACCGCCTCCCGTTCGCCGCGCAGCACCAGCTCGCAGTCGTGTACCGCGTCGTTGCGGATCTTCTCGACGAAGCCGCTGGCCAGATCGAGACACTCGGCGGTCAGAAGAGATTGGAATGGACGCCCGATCAGGGCGGACTCGGGCTGACCGGACAGACTCTCCAGGGCCGGATTCACCTCCTCGATCCGGCCGTCGATGTCGCAGACGATGAGGACGTCGGTCATGGAGGCCAGCACGCTCGAGATGAACTGATGGGCCGCCTCGAGCGCGCTGTTCTTCTCCTCGAGCTCGACCTGGTAGCGCACCAGGTCGGCATAGGTCTCGTCCATCTTGTGGATGACTTCGATCCAGAGCGCGTCCTGGCGCTCGCCGAGACCCTCGGGCGCCTCGGCCAGGTCGAGCGTTGAATCGGTATCGTCGCGAGACGCTTGCATCGAAGCCCCCATCGCAGCCAGCGGACCGAGCGCTCGGTCCAATCGAGGTCTATCGCATCAGGAGGCCCGCCGCCAGGTCGTTCCCTGCGGACCGTCCTCGAGTTGTACGCCGGCGTCCGCGAGCTCCTTACGGATACGATCGGCCGCCGCCCAGTCGCGGTCGGCGCGGGCCTGCTTGCGCTCCTGGATCAGTGCCTCGATCCGAGCGTCGCTGAGACCCTCCTCGGCCGACGCCGGACCGCCGCGCAGATAGACCTCGGCATCGCCCTGCAGAATCCCCAGCATGCCCCCCAGCCGACGCAGCTCGGCGCCCAGGGCCGCCGCGCGTTCCATATCGAGCGGTCGCACCCGATTGATCTCGCGCACCAGGTCGAAGAGCACGGCCAGAGCGATGGGGGTGTTGAAATCGTCGTCCATCGCGGCCTGGAAACGCGCGCGGTAATCCTCGCCGAACGCCGGCTCGACCTCGGGCAGCCCGCGCAGGGCCGTATAGATGCGGGTCAGGGCGCCGCGCGCGTTCTGCAGGTTCTCGTCGTCGTAGTTGAGCGGGCTGCGGTACTGGCTGGTGAGGATGAAATAGCGCACCTCCTCGGCCTGATAGCGCTGCAGGATCTCGCGCACGGTGAAGAAGTTGCCCAGCGACTTGGACATCTTCTCCTCGTTGACCCGCACGAATCCGTTGTGCATCCAGACGTTGACGAAGGTCTCGCCGGTCGCGCCCTCGGACTGGGCGATCTCGTTCTCGTGGTGCGGAAACTGGAGATCGGCGCCGCCGCCGTGGATGTCGAAATGATGACCCAGTGCGCAGGTGCTCATGGCGGAGCATTCGATGTGCCACCCCGGACGCCCCATCCCCCAGGGCGACTCCCAGGCCGGCTCGCCCGGCTTGGCCGACTTCCAGAGCGCGAAGTCGAGCGGATCGCGCTTGGACTCGCCGATCTCCACCCGGGCCCCGGCGCGCAGATCCTGCGGATCCTTGCCGGAGAGTTTGCCATAGCCGGGGAAGCGGCCGACGGCATAGTAGACGTCCCCGTTCTCGGCGACATAGGCCATGTCCTTGTCGACCAGGGTCTGGACCATGGCCAGGATCTCGTCCATGTGGCCGGTCGCGCAGGGCTCCAGGGTCGGGGGCAGCACGCCGAGCGCCTCGGCGTCCTCGCGCATGGCCTGGATGAAGCGCTCGGTCAGCTCGGTGAATGCCTCGCCGTTCTCGGCGGCGCGACGGATGATCTTGTCGTCGATGTCTGTGATGTTGCGGACATAGGTCACCTCGTAGCCGAGCGCGCGCAGGTAGCGATAGACGACGTCGAACACCACCATCACCCGCGCATGACCCAGGTGGCAGTAGTCGTAGACGGTCATGCCGCATACGTACATGCGCACCTGTCCGGGCTCGATCGGGGTGAAGACATCTTTCTGGCGGGTCAGGCTATTGTAGATCTGCAGCATGGACGGAAATTCTTGGCGATGAGGGACAAACGTCGAAGTCATCATGGTAGCAAAGCCCCGGACGAACCGCTGCGCGCCTTTCCCCCACCGGTCAAAGCCCTTAACATGTCTGAGTTTTCACCATCAGCGAGCAGAGGCGCCGAATGCGCCGCCTCGATGCTCATGCCTGGAGCCAACCCATGATCAAACTCACCACCACCCTCGGCGACATCCTCATCGAGCTCGACGCCGAGAAGGCCCCCAAGACCAGCGCCAACTTCGAGCAGTATGTCCGCGACGGCCATTACGACGGCACCCTCTTCCACCGCGTGATCCCGGGTTTCATGATCCAGGGCGGCGGCATGACCGCAGACTTCAACCAGAAACCGACCCGCAGCCCGATCGAGAACGAGGCCAAGAACGGCCTCAAGAACGCGGCCGGGACCCTCGCCATGGCGCGCACCATGGAGCCGCACTCGGCCACCTCGCAGTTCTTCATCAACGTCTCGAACAACGACTTCCTGGACTATCCGGGACAGGACGGCTGGGGCTACTGCGTCTTCGGCCGCGTCGTCGAGGGCATGGAGACGGTCGACGCCATCAAGGACGTCAAGACCGGAAACCGCAACGGCCACCAGGACGTCCCGGTCGAGGACGTCGTCATCGAGAAGGCCGAGATCATCGACTGACGCCACCAAGAGACGCAACCGTCGCCGGACGGTTGCGACGGGGAGAGTGGAGGCTCTCAGCTGGGGGCTGGAGGCTCTATGACAGCAGGAAGAGTGTCGCCAGCCCCAGGAAGATGAAGAATCCGCCCGAATCGGTCAGCGCGGTGATGAGCACCGAACTGCCCAGGGCCGGATCCCGCCCCAGACGCTGACGGATCAATGGGATCAGCACCCCGGCCGTGGCGGCCAGCAGCAGATTGAGGGTCATGGCCCCCGTCATCACCAGCCCGAGATAGGGGCTGCGATAGAGCCACCAGGCCAGAAGACCCACCACCCCGCCCCAGACGACCCCGTTGATCAGGGCGACACCGGCCTCCTTCCTCAGCAGACGCCACATCCCGGAGGGTTCGACCTGCCCCATGGCGATGGCGCGCACGATCATGGTGATGGTCTGATTGCCAGCGTTGCCGCCGATCCCGGCGACGATGGGCATGAGCGCGGCCAGCGCCACCAGCTTCTCGATCGATCCCTGGAAGAGATCGATGACGCGCGAGGCGACGAAGGCCGTCACCAGATTGATCGCCAGCCAGGCCCAGCGATTCTTCACCGACTGGACCACCGAGGCGAAGATGTCCTCCTCCTCGCGCAGACCGGCATGACCGAGGATCTCGGCCTCGGACTCCTCGATGATGCGGTCGACCATGTCGGCGACGGTCACGCGCCCGATCACCCGACGTTCGGCATCGATCACGGGGACCGAGACCAGATCGTAGCGCTCGAACGCCTGGGCGGCTCCGGTGGCATCGTCGTCCGGACCGAGCGTCACCAGTGAGCGCGACTTCATGACCTCGGCCACCTGCCTCTCGGGGTCGTTGACCAGGAGCGATTCGAGGGTCAGGATCCCGCGCAGCCGTTCCTCGCGATCGACGACGAAGAGCTTGTCGGTATGATCCGGCAGCGCCTCGAAGCGGCGCAGATAGCGCAGGACCACCTCCAGCGTGACGTCCTCGCGCACCCTCACCATGTCGAAATCCATCAGGGCGCCGACCGTGCCCTCCGGATAGGACATGGCCGCCCGGACCTGCTCCCGCTCCTTCTGATCCAGCGACTCGAAGACGTCCTCGATGATCTCGGGGGGCAGATCCGGAACCAGGTCGGCCAGTTCGTCGGCGTCGAGCGACTCGGCGACGGCCTTGAGTTCGTCCGCATCCATGGTCCGCAGCAGACTGGCGCGCACCGCGTCCGAGACCTCGAGCAGGATGTCGCCGTCCTTGTCCGCGCGCACCAGATCCCAGACCAGCCAGCGGTCCTCCAGGGGCAGGGACTCGAGGATGCGGGCGATGTCGGCCGGATGCAGCCGGTCGAGCTTGCGGCTCAAACGGGCCAGGTTCTGCTTGTGGGTGATGCTCTCCACCAGCGCCTGGCGCGGCATGTTCTGACGATGCTCCAGGCTCTCGACCACACGGTGGCGTGTCAAAAGGTCCTGGATCTCGTGCAGATGCTGATGAAAGCCGTCCGTATCGCACGGCGTCTGCTCGTTCATGGGGCGGCTCCAAGACTGGATCCTAGGAATCGAGCCGCGCACTCTACGGATTTCGTCCGCTCCTTGCGAGCGGGACTCGAGCACGCGGATCAGCGGGCGACGAAGAAGAGGTTACCCATGTAGCTCAGAACGGCCCCTTCCGGATCGATGCGCTCGACCCAGAACCCTTCCCGGGTCTGCTCCCCTTCGCGATATTTGAGTGCATTGATCACCACGAAGCGCTTGGCCGGATCCTTGTCGTAGACATGGGCCGTCATCAGATAGGCCGGAATCATGGCCTGCTGCTTCGCGGTCAGACGCAAGCCGGTCGCATCCTCGGGTATGCGTGCCGCGGCGCGCCGCGGCGTCGGCGGAGGAATGCCCTGCTCGCGCCGCACCTGCTGCTTGAATGCCTCGATGTCCTGAACCAGATCCTGCGGAACGCTGGGATGCCGGGAACGCGGGGGGGGAGCCGGCTCCGGCTCGAGATAGGTCTCCGCCTCCAGCTGGCGTTGCAGCGCCTCTTCCAGCCCTGCATCGACGGATTCATCGGCGTATTCGTCGATATGGACGGAGTCGTCCGGCGAACCGTAGCCCGCGCCTCCGGAGGATCTCGCCTCCCGAACCGAACGCTTGGGGCCGGGGGCCTCCACCAGCGGAACGGGTGCTGGCGACGCTGGAGCGAGCCCCGTCTCCGGGAAAGACCGCTCGCCATCTCCAACAGCCGGCCCCAAGGATTCGGAGAGCGAGTCGGAAGCCCTCCCCGAGACGGACGGATCGGCTGGAACCGCCCCGGAAGGCGCAGGTGCCCTGAAGGCCGCGTACAAGGCGATCACCACGGCGAGACTCGCCAGACCGACCGCGAGCAGACCCCAATGGTTGCTCGACGGAAGCGCCCTGTCCTCGGTGAAGAGACCACCGGCATCCAGGGTCGGGACCTGGCCCAGCTCGCGCTCCTGCTGGGATTTCTTGAGCGCCTCCAGGATATAGCTCATGACTCGCCCACCCTATCCGCCTCGACCTCGGCCGCACCCTCGAGCCGAGGAACGCCGGGCATGGCGACGGCATGGTGCAGCTGGATCAGGGTTCTCGGCCCGGCCAGCCCATCGGGCTGGAGCCCCTTCGAATTCTGGAAGGCCCTGAGGGCCGCGATCAGCGAGGCATCGTAACGGCCGGATTCGCGGTCCGTCATCTCGATACCCGGCACCTGGGCCAGAAGCGCCCGCAACCATCGCACGTCGTCGCCCGATGCTCCGGCGCCGATCACCGTCGTGCCTCCGGGAGGGGTCTGCCAGACCAGGGTATAGTCACCGCTCCAGACGCGCTCGAGCCCCTCGATCGAAACGCGTCGAGGTCCGTCGGGAAGCATCAGCCTGGCCTCATGCTCACCGAGCCCGATCAAGACGGCGAATCGCGCATCCGCCCCGTCGAGCTTCATGAGCGCTGGAAGATTGAAATACCGCACATTGCTCAGTTTGCCGCTCTCCTGCTCGCAGCTCAAACCGTAACGCGACAGACGGGCACAGGGATCGCCCGGGCCGAGCGTATCGAGTTCGAGACCCCATCGACGCAGCAGAAGCAGCATGGCATCGGACTCCGGCAGCGACACCCGATCGCGGGTGGCATCCAGATTCTCCGGCGAGAAGTCGGCCAGCGGGATCTCGGGCAAAGCCGCCGTCTCCGGCTCGGCCGAAGGCGCATCCTCCGCGTTCGGAGCGGCATCCGGCTCATCCGATTCAGTCGAAGCGTCCGCCTCGGACAGCGAAGCCCCATCGAGCGCACTCGCCTCGGCGTCGGACTCCTGCGCCGAGGGCGATACCGGTGGCGCAGGCTGCGTCCAGCCGACCTCGGCGACCAGCCGGGAGACGAGGGTTTTCGGGTCGCCATCGGTGACGTAGAAGGTCCCCCAGCCGATTCCCAGCGCCAGCACGAAGGAGATCGACGCCAATAGTGCCAGACGTCCGAGCGACAGCGATCCGTTGCCCATCGTCTCGCCCCGTACCTCCCGAGCGGCCTTGGCCGCGATGGATGGCGTCACCTGTGAAGCGCGCGTGACGCAGGCGCCCAGCAGCGCACGGTCGCACAGGATGTTGATCAGACGCGGAATCCCGCCGGAATAGCGATAGATGAGCCGGATCGCCGCGGCCGTGAAGAGCGGACGATCCACGCCACCGACCGCGACGCGATGGCGGATGTAGTCTCCGGTCTCCGCGAGACTCAAGGGCGTCAGATGGAAGCGGGCCGTGATGCGCTGATTGAGCTGACGCAGACGTTCGCTCTCGAGCAGCCGCCGCAGCTCGGGCTGTCCGATCAGAAAGATCTGCAGCAGCTTGTGCTTGGTCGTCTCCAGGTTGGTGAGCAGACGAATCTGCTCCATCACCTGGGGCCGCAGGTTCTGCGCCTCGTCGATGATGAGCACCGGCCGATGGCCGCGACCATACGCCTCGAGCAGATATTTGTTCAGCCGATCCACCAGGACCTTGTTCGACAGCTGCCCATCGGGCAGCGAGACGCGGAACTCCTGGCAGATGCTCTGCAGCAATTCGTTCGCGCTCTGGGCCGAGTTCAGGATGAGCGCGACGTCCACCGCCTCGGGCAACTGCTCCAGGAACGCGCGGCAGACCGTCGTCTTGCCGGTCCCGACCTCGCCGGTCAGCAGCACGAAGCCGCCGCCCTCGCCCGCACCATAGAGCAGATGCGCCAGCGCCTCCTTGTGCTGATCGCTCAGATAGAGGTATTGGGGATCGGGAGCGATGGAGAAGCTGGGCTCTTTGAGCCCAAAATATTTCGGATACACGCTGGCTACTCGGAGCGATGGTCAACGACGCCATCCCCGCATCCTGCGGTCTGCGGAACCTGTGTCGGCGGCAATCAGGAGAGTGGATCGGGAGTCGCGGGAGCCAATCCAGGCATCCTCGCTTCGCGGCAGATTAGCCAGGGGGAAACAGAGCGTCAAGGACCCGCGGACGCGCATATCGCCACCAGCCGGGCTTCCTGCCAGCAGCATTCACATTTCAGCCGAGACCCATCGAGCGAAGGAATCCGAAGCCGCCTCCCGGAGCACGATCGGTTTCAGACCCTTGCATGGTGCGCCTGATCACTTTCGAGCCCTATCGGACGCTCGCTATCCCTGGGATGACTTGGAGGCGGGCAAGAAAAAGGGCTTAGCCTTTCGGCTAAGCCCTTCTTTTTATTGGTGGGTCGTGTAGGATTCGAACCTACGACCGATGGATTAAGAGTCCACTGCTCTACCAACTGAGCTAACGACCCGACGTACTGCTAAATGGGGTGGACGATGGGGCTCGAACCCACGACCACTGGAACCACAATCCAGCGCTCTACCAACTGAGCTACATCCACCATAAACACTGTCACGAATTTCGTGCGGTGCATTATACCGCAATAAATTCGTTATGAAATCTCTTCTGACGACTCCGTTTTCCTCAGAAGAGATCTCAACCCAACGGAGCGATGACCTTCGCCGCTCACGCTGTCGAGACCGCACCTTTGGCACGCCCGGCAGGACTCGAACCTGCGACCCACGGCTTAGAAGGCCGTTGCTCTATCCAGCTGAGCTACGAGCGCTCGATCTGGGTTCTGCGCCAGCGATTCGACTCGCTGCAACGCACTTCGCTCATGGTCGGCATTTGGTCGGGGTAGAGGGATTCGAACCCCCGACATCCTGCTCCCAAAGCAGGCGCGCTACCAGACTGCGCTATACCCCGGCTTCGGATGCGGCGCGGTTGCTAGCGGCCCCGAATCGAAGAGCGGGCAATATACGCATCCATCGAGACCAAGTCAAGCCCGATCTCGATCGCGGCGGATGGCCCCCACAAACGTCCGACCAACGCATTTTCTTCGGACTCGACCGCTGGATATGATGTGCCATTCGTCCAGCCAAACAGGATCGACATGAACGCAGCCATTCTCGACGGCAAGTCCATCGCCGCTGAAATTCGCCAAGACATCAAGAGCAGGGTCGACAGCCTCCTGGCTTCCGGCAAGCGCCAGCCAGGACTCGCCGTCGTCCTGATCGGCGCGAACCCCGCCTCCCAGGTCTACGTCCGCAACAAGCGCAAGGCATGCGCCGAGGTCGGCTTCCACTCGCAGTTGCACGAGCTTGCGGACAGCGTCACCCAGGACGAGCTGCTCGCCCTGATCGACCAGCTGAACGCGGACCCGGCCATCGACGGCATCCTGGTCCAGCTGCCGCTTCCGGATCATCTCGACGAAAGCCTGGTCACCGAACGCATCTCGCCGACCAAGGACGTCGATGGCTTCCACCCCTACAACGTCGGCCGGCTGGTTCTGCGCATGCCGCTGCTGCGCCCCTGCACGCCCAAGGGGGTCATGACCATGCTCTCCCGTACCGGTCGCGAGCTCGCCGGACTCGACGCCCTGATCATCGGTCAGTCCAACATCGTCGGCCGCCCCATGGCGCTCGAACTGCTGGCAGCGCGCTGCACCGTCACCATCTGTCACAGCCGAACCAAGGACCTTCAGGACAAGGCGCGCTCGGCCGACATCCTGGTCGCCGCCGTCGGCCGACCCGAATTCGTCAAGGGAGACTGGGTCAAAGAGGGCGCCATGGTGATCGACGTCGGCATCAACCGCACCCAGGAAGGCAAGCTGATCGGCGACGTCGATTTCGCCGCCTGTGCCGAACGCGCCTCCTGGATCACCCCGGTACCAGGCGGCGTCGGCCCCATGACCATCGCCAGCCTGCTGGAAAACACCTTCGAGGCGGCCGAGCTGCACGCTCAGGGGCATTGACGCCCATGCTCCGTCGGGGATCGCGGAGCTGGAACCGGTCGCCCGACCCCGAGGCGAAGCAGAGATGCCCGACATGAGACCGGCATCAGCCGCCATCGAGAATCCCGCACCGACGCCGGTGCGGGTCATCTACCCAAGATCGGTCCCGCTATGATCGCATCCATTTCCGACTGGTTCCTCGCCTACGAGACGGCGCTTTTCTGGCTTGCCGGAATCTCGGCTGCGCTCTTCATCGTCTCGCTGTCATCGCTACCCTATATCGTCGCGCGCATCCCGCAGGACTATTTCAACGACTGCGAACGCTACCAGAGCCGATTCAAACGATTCCACCCCCTGGTCTACTATGGCGTACTGGCACTCAAGAACCTCTTCGGCTGGATTCTGATACTGGCCGGTCTCGCGATGCTGATTCTGCCGGGCCAGGGCCTGCTGACCATCCTCATGGGACTGATCCTGACCGACTTCCCGGGCAAATTCGTCTTGGAGCGCAAGCTGGCGAGCAACCGGCGAATACTGGACGCACTCAACTGGCTGAGACGCAGAGCCGGAAGCCCTCCCCTGATCGTTCCGGAGGGATGCGAAAAAAACCACCGAGATTGAGGCGAATCCGATATCAGGGATAGACGTATTCGACGCATTCCTGAAACGCGGCGGACTCGCGCATGCTCACCCGACACGCCCCGTATCGCAGGCGCGGTCCCGATGCAATCTTCACGAACCGGGATGGAGAATCGAAGGCAAGAAAAAACCGGCCGTAGCCGGTTGATCCTTAATGGGTATTTTGGTGGGCGCACCTGGGATCGAACCAGGGACCCCTGCCGTGTGAAGACACATAACCCGCACATGATCTAGAAAAATCAACTGCTTACACCGCCACCCCAAACGTAAGCGTGCCTGTTCGTGCCACCAAACGCCACCTGCTGACTCCCGTCCTGCACACTGATTTGCACACGGCCTTGTGAGTGACATTCGTCACGCTCGCGAGATCCCCCGGATCGTCGCCAGGAGCTGAAGGTATCCGATCTTGTCGGTCGCATGGGGTAGCTTGATCGAGCCCAACGCCTCCCACTCGGCGGAGGTGATCGCCAGCGTTGCCATCAGCGCCTGGTCGGCCGCGAGCTCATGCAGGCCCGCCGGCATCTCGGGATCGCCAAGCAAGCGCTCAGCCACTGCGCGGTAGTCGGCGCCGTCTTCGTCCTTGATCTGATGACCGAGCAGTGCGGTTTCGGTCACCCCGTAGAGCGAGGCCATCTTGCTCAACATCGCAACGCTTGGCGTCTTCAAGCCCCGTTCCATATTCGAGATGAAGCCTTGCTGGACTCCGAGCTTGGCCGCAGCCTCTTTTTGTGTGAGGCCCTTGGCTTGTCGAGCGGCTTTCAAACGATTCTGCAACATGCCGCGAAGTATGCCCAGGGGGCATGTAAGAGTCTAATTTTCATTGAGAATATCACCCATGGGTGTTATTTAATTACCTAGGGAGGAGATATTATGACCGCAGAGAGCAATTCCCAGACGCTCGCCGTCACCGTCGGTAGGAACCTGCGAGTCTGGAGGGCGCGGAACGCCGTCACCCAGATGGATCTCGCGCGCAGGATGCGGATGTCGCAGGGTTATTTCAGCCGGGTCGAGCAAGGACAGAAATGCCTCAGCCTCAGAACCCTGGAGCGACTGGCCACTGAGATTGGCGTGCCAGTCAGCGAACTGACCACCTCCGATGGGGGTTGACCGTGAGCCTGTCGGCCCTGGAGTGGGCCTGGGGCTTGGCGGTATCACCCACACAGAAATTGGTTGCCTTGGCGCTTGCCGACCATGCCAACGAGGATCGGGAGTGTTGGCCGTCGCTCTCCCGGCTCAGCACGCGGACCGGGCTTTCTCCGACTGCGCTCAAGGACGCGCTGAATGGGCTCGAGCAAGCCCAGATCGTGATACGGATCCGCGAGCGTGGGCGGGCTACGACCTACCGGCTTGGGTTCAACGGCCGTACACCTAGGCCGGGAGGCGGCCTAGGCCGCGACGCGGCCAAGCCGGGAGACGGCTCAACTAGGCCGGGAGACGACCTAGGCCGGGAGACGGCTAGGCCGTCTGGCGACTCAACTAGGCCGTCTGGCGGCCCTGAACTAGGCCGTCTGGCGGCCACTAACCGTAAGCTGAACCGTAAAGAACCTTTAGCAGCTAGCAGCAGCTCGCATGCGCGCGGAATTGATGATCCGAAATGGAAGGGGGAGCAGCCCGCGCGGCTGTCGCTGAATGACCTTCCGGATTCCTGGCGGGCATGGGCCGCGAAGGCGCGTTCGGACCTGGACCTCGAGGCGGTTTGGATCGGCTTCCGCGATCACTGGCAGGCGGCAACCGGCGAGAAGGCCGTCAGCGCGGATTGGTTCGAGGTTTGGCGCAAATGGGTGAAGCGAGAGCGAGGCATAGTCGATGAGCGCGAGACACCATCAGCCGGAGGCAACGCCCGAGAGCACTGCCCGGACTTCACCAAGGGAGCCACTCCCCGCGAGGACATCCCCTGGATGCACTGAGCCGTTGACTCTGGAGCAGCTCAACGCCACCGGGCGGGCGGAGGTTGTGGAGCTTGCACGAGAGCGTGCCATCCATCGCCAGCGCCGGCTTGAGTTGGCGCTCGGGCGCTCAGGCATCCCTCGTCGGTTCCTGGGCCGCGACTTCGACGGCTACCAGGCCAAGCTGCCGGATCAGCGTCATGCGCTCGAGACCTGCCGACGGTATGCGGATGGGTTTGCCCGAGTCCTCGATGGCGGCTATTCGCTCGTGCTGGCCGGGAACCCCGGCACCGGCAAGACGCACCTCGCCTGCGCCGTCTTGGCCGCCGTGATCCGCTCCGGACATACCGGGCTGTTCATCACGATCTCCGAGGCGCTGAGGATGATCCGCGCAACCTATTCGCCGCGGGCCGAGCGCACCGAGGAGGAGGCTTTCGCGATGCTGGTGCAACCCAATCTGCTGGTTCTCGATGAGGTCGGCGTGTCGATCGGCGACGGCGAGAAGCGCCGGGCTCTGCTGTTCGACGTGATCAACGGCCGCTACGCCGCGCAGCGTCCCACGATCCTGATCGGCAATCTCGACGTGGACGGGATGAAGGACTACCTGGGCGCGCGGATCATGGATCGCGTGCTCGAAACGGGGAGCGCGTTGGTGCCGTTCACCTGGTCGAGCTACCGGACCGCCACCGGGAATCGCCCTGAGGCTTCGTAGGAGGCGCATAGCCGTGCCCGTGAATATTACCCATGGGGTATTGATTCATTACCTATCGGGCGTCTCTGAGGGCCTTTCAGCGCCTCTGAGCGGCATGCCCTGGGTTGGGCAACAAATCGCTCGAGGTCCTGAGCGCCTCACCGCGATCGCGGCGCCGCAGGGTCGACCGTCATTCACCGCTACCTCGAGGAGGACTTGAGATGAGCCGAGCCTTTCGTCTGACGCCGGTCGAGCCCCTGGAGCATGACATCCAGGGCGCGATCCTGCGCTACCTCGCCGTCGATCGGCGGGTGGCCTGGGCCAAGCGCTTCAACACCGGCGCCCAGGTCATTGAGGGCCAGGATCGGCAGGGGCGCCGTAAGCGCCGCTTCATCCGCTACGCCTTTCCGGGCTGCGCGGATGTGCTGGGCCAGCTTGCGTCGGGGCATTTCCTGGCGATCGAGTGCAAGCGGCACGGCGAGAAGCCAACGCCTGAGCAGGCTGCGTTCCTGGAGGACGTGAGCAGGGCCGGCGGTTTGGCGATCGTTGGGCGCAGTATCGAGGACGTAAAGCACGGATTGGATGCGTTCTTCGGCGAATCTGCGCCGAACGTGCAAGCGGTACGCGAGACCGCGATCAGTCCGCCATTGCGCTATCCGTGCGAGGTGCGCTGATGCGGAGCAATGCACATGCGGAAGCCATTCCTCAACAACCATCTCGACGGCCTCAGCCTGAGCCGAGCCACTTCGGCTATTCGCGGCGAGTCACTCGCCCCCACGGCGGCTTGGAGGTTGGCCAGTGATCGGCTATGCCAGCAGAACCGGAACCCGCCGCAATCTGGCTGCGCTGCGTCGCGCCGGCTGGCGACTGATCGTGAGCGCGGCGAGTGACCTGCGCACCGAGGGTATGCGGTACGCCTTGGACAACGGCGCCTGGACCTGCCACCAGCAGGGGCGCCCATTCGATGCCCCGTCTTTCATGCGTGCCGTGGACCTGCTCGGTATGCACGCCGACTGGATCGTTCTGCCGGACATCGTGGCCGGCGGTCACCGCTCGCTCGAGCTATCGCTGTCGTGGCTCGAAAGACTCCGGCCGCTCGGTGCTCCACTCCTTCTTGCCGTGCAGGACGGAATGAGCACTACGGAGATCGCGCCGCTGATCGGCCCCGACCTAGGCATCTTCGTCGGCGGCTCGACCGAGTGGAAGCTGGCCACCGCGCTCGACTGGGGCCGGCTCGCGCATGCTCATGGCGCCCACCTGCATGTGGCGCGCGTCAACACGGCGCGTCGGGTGCGGTTGTGCGCGGCAATCGGAGCGAGCTCTTTCGACGGGACTTCCGCAAGCCGGTTTGCGGTGACCTTACCGCTGCTCGATGCGGTCAGGCGGCAGCCGGACTTGCTGAGCGCGGCGGCCCTGGTATGAGCCGCGAGCGCGATGACAACCGGGATAGACCGGCGGCTGAGCCCCAGGGGAACGCCGCCCGCGCCATTCCCCCACTTGCACGCAGGCGTGACAGCCCGGAGAGACGGGCACCTTCGATCACAAACGCAACGGAGGCCGTGATGAGCGAACGCACCTACACCACCAGCAACCAAGGCGGGCGAGTTCTGCCGTTTCCTACCCGGGGCGCGGAGCTGGAGAACGCGCGGATCAAGAAGATCACCATCACCGACGAGGGCAAGCTGGCGATCGCCCTGGAATGCGAGCTTGCAGACGAGGAGACCCTGGAGCATGTCCGAAATCTACTGCTCGCGCAGCGCGGGCCGGTCAGTGTCGAGTTCGCCTCGAAGCAAGGGGAGCTGGATCTATGACCATCGCCGAATCCCTTGGGCTGCGGCGCCTGCCGTATCGGATCCTCACCATCGACGGCGGAGGGGTGCGCGGGATCATCCCGGTCGTCTGGCTCGAGCGCTTGGAGCGCCACCTCGAGGCGCCGGCCCATACCCACTTCGATATGTTCGCCGGCACCTCGATCGGTGCCATCATCGCCTGCGCCCTGGCGATGGGGATGAATGCGCGCGAGGTCCATGACATCTGGGTCAACTCCGCGCATCTCGCCTTCGCCAAGCCGGGCTGTCTGCGCGATTACGGGCGGCGCTGGGCCAATCGCGCCGGCCTCGCGGCCAAGTACGACAGCGCCGGGCTGGAAGACATGCTGCACGGGATCTTCCACGATCTGTGCCTGGGCGAGCTGCGCACGCCGACCCTGGCCCTGTCGTATGACATCCAGGCGATGCAGGTGCATGTGTTCTCGTCGGCCCGCGAGGACCACAAGCCGCTGCCGGTCTGGGAGGTCTGCCGAGCCAGCACGGCGGCGCCGCTGTTCTTCGACCCGCACATGATGGTCTGCGACGACAGTGGCACCGAGCACCCGATGGCTGACGGCGGGCTGACGGCCAACAATCCGGTGGTGTTGGCGATCTCGGAGGCGGTCTGCCAGGTCAAGGGCAAGGCGCCGGTCACCAACCTGGAGCATGTGGTGGTGGCCAGCTTCGGCACCGGTGCGCCGCCGGAGGGGCAGACGACGGTTCCCAAGACCATCTTCGGCCACGGCTCGGCGATCCTCCAGGCGCTCATGACCGGGGCCACCGGCACCGACCATGTGACCGCGCGGACCCTGCTGCCGCCCGAGAACTACTGGCGCTTCCAGACCAGCATCTCGGACCGGCTCTCGCCGCTCGACGAGGTCGACAACATCGACGCCTTGCAGGCCGTGGCGCTCGCGCATCTGGCCGACGGCGCCGATCACCGCCTGGCGCAGCTGGCCCGCCGGCTCCAGGGCAAGCCGCTCGAGCGGCGCTGGTGGGAAGGGCGACACGCGCACGAGGTGGCCTCATGAACGCCCGGGCGATCCTCGCAGCGACCGTGCTCGGCACGCCCGCGCTGACCGCGGCCAGCGGCTTCGCCCTGGTCGAGCGCGACGCGGCCGGGCTCGGCCGCGCCTATGCCGGGCAAGCGGCCGTCAGCGGGCCGGAGGCGATCAGCTTCAACCCGGCAGGGCTGCCCGAGCGTCCGAGCCTGAGCCTCTCGGTCCATGCCCTGCGCAACCGCATCGAGCCCGAGGACGCGGGCGAGCCGGCGTTGGTGCCGACCCTCTACGGCTCGCGGAGCGGGATCGGCGTCGGTCTCTACTCGACCTTCGGCCTGGCCACCGACTACCCGGACGACTGGTCCGGGCGCTATGTCGCCCTGCATTCCGAGATCCGCACCGCGCGTGCCCATCTGGCCGGGGCCTGGTCGGTGACACCAGGGTTGCGGCTCGGTGCCGGGCTGTTCGTCCAGCAATTCACCGCCGAGCTGACCAGCGCCTATCCGCTCGGGGCGCGGGACGGGCGGATCACCATCGAGGGCGAGGATCTGGGGCTCGGCTGGTCGGTCGGTGCCCTCTGGAGCCCCACCGATCGGGTGGCGCTGGGGCTCGCCTATGGCTCGGCGGTTCGCCACACCTTGAGGGGCAAGACACGGCTGCCCTCGGGGGCCGTGTCCTCGCGGGTCGATGTGACCACGCCGGAGACGGTGGCGCTCGGCCTGCGCTGGTCCGCTTTGCCCGAGCTGACCCTGCTGGCCGGGGCGACCTGGACCCGCTGGAGCCGGATGCAATCGCTCGATGTGGAGCTGGCCAACGGCCTGACCCTGACGGAGGATCACCAATGGCGCGATACCTGGCGGCTCGACCTCGGCGGCGAATACGAGCACGGACCCTGGACCCTGCGGCTCGGCATCGCCTGGGACCAATCGCCGGTCCGGGATGCCGCGCACCGCTCCCCGCGTCTGCCCGACAGCGATCGGGTCTGGCTGGCCGCCGGTCTCGGCTACCGGCGCGGCGCCTGGACCTTCAACGCGAGCGTCGCGCACCTGTGGTTCGCGGATCGGCGGGGGGAGCATCCGCCGCTCGATTACAGCGGGAGCACCGACATCCTCGCGCTCGGGGTGGCGCGGTCGTGGTGAGCGTGCGCCTGGGTTTCATGCTGCTGACCGCGGCGTCAGTCACCCAGAGCTGGGCCGAGTGTCCCGGCACCGGGCGCCTGGAGGAGGCCTTGACCCTGGTCAGCCAGGCCAACCCGGTCCTGCTTGCCGAGCGGGCGGTCTACTCCGAGCAGCAGCGGCAGAAGCCCTGGGATGCCAGCATCACGGTCGGCTACTCGATCACCGACACCCTCGAATCGGGTGACGCGGGGCCAAACGCGGCGCTGCGGGTCAAGATCCCGCTCTGGGACCGCTCGACTCAGTTGCAGGCGGCCAAGGACCGGGCCAGCGCCACGGCCAAGGAGGACGCGACCCGGGCGGCGTTGCTGGGCGACGTTCAGGCGCTGTGCGA
>NZ_AONC01000056.1 GCF_000585215.1 Imhoffiella purpurea
AACGAATTGTTAAAGAGCTTTTCGAATCAGGCAGTTTGCGCTGCCAAGACCGACAATTCTACGCTTCCGTTCCGGTTTGTCAACCCCCTTTTTTCGGGGCCGCCCCGCTTTCGCAGAGCCCTCACTAAATTCCTAATCAGTGAGCCGCTTATCTTAGCACATCTCCAAGCCAGCACGTCAACCCCAGCTCAGAGCTCCTTGCCTCAGCCAACCGTGGCCATCAAACAGCACCCTCCAGGTGCCTAGCCCCAACCCTGGAGCCAGTCAACGCCTCTTCCTTAAAGCTTAGCAGAAAGAACATCAAAAACAGCGCTTTAGCACCGCTTTTCCGTCCCGTCCACCACGCCAATCCCTCAGCAGAGCCGCGCATTCTAGCGACTTTAACAAGACTGTCAACAAAAAATTTTGCGCCGCCCAATCATTCCAAGCGTACGCGCGCGAATCGACGTTTACCGACCTGGAATACATGCTCGGATCCAGCCGAACAAGAGAGGTGAGCATCCTCGACACGCTCGCCATCGACCCGCACGGCACCCTGGCCAACCATGCGGATCGCTTCTGACGTGCTTTTCACGAGCCCAGCGTCCTTGAGTAGATTGGCGATCGGCAGATGACCGGCCTCGGCGCACTGGAGCACCACCTCGGGGATGTCGTCCGGCAGAGCTCCCTTCTGGAAACGCGCGATGAAGGCATCGCGAGCCTGTTTGGCCGCGTCCGCGCTGTGGAACCGGGATACCAGCTCCATACCCAGTTCGAACTTGATGTCGCGCGGATTCGCCCCTTCGGCGACCGCCGCGCGCCAGGCATCGATCTCGGACATGCTTCTGAAGCTCAGAAGCTCGAAATAGCGCCACATCAGATCGTCGGAAACCGACATGACCTTCCCGAACATCTCATCGGGCGCATCCGTGATGCCGATATAGTTGCCGAGCGATTTCGACATCTTCTGGACGCCATCCAGCCCCTCGAGGATCGGCAGCGTGATGACGACCTGAGGATCCTGGCCATAGGCCTCCTGCAACTGACGGCCGACCAGCAGATTGAACTTCTGATCCGTGCCGCCGAGCTCGACGTCGGCCTTCAGCGCCACCGAGTCGTAGCCCTGGATGAGCGGATAGAGAAACTCGTGGACCGCGATGGGCTGCCCGGATTTGTAGCGCTTGGAGAAATCGTCGCGTTCCAGCATGCGTGCCACCGTATGCTGCGCGGCCAGCTGTATCAGCCCGGCCGCCCCCAGATCCTCGAGCCACGACGAGTTGAAGACGACCCGGGTCTTCTCGGGATCCAGGATCCGGAACACCTGATCCTGATAGGTGACGGCATTCTGCTGAACCTGCTCAGGGGTCAGAGGCTTGCGGGTCGCGCTCTTGCCGGTGGGATCACCGATCATGCCGGTGAAATCGCCGATCAGAAACAGGACCTCGTGCCCGAGATCCTGGAACTGCCTCAGCTTGTTGATCAGAACCGTATGCCCCAGATGCAGATCCGGAGCCGTGGGGTCGAACCCCGCCTTGACGCGCAAAGGACGCCCTTGCGCAAGCTTCTTGCGCAATGCATCTTCGACCAGAATTTCTTGGGTTCCGCGCTTGATGAGCGCGAGCGCCTGCTCGAGTGGCTCCACGTTCGGGTGACTCCATCTTGATTCGACCGCATCCGGATCGATCGCCCAGATCGATCGGGCCATGCCGGAACGACAAAAGCCGCCGAGCCTACGACGCCACCCGAGAAGACACAAGCGATTCGGACACCGAAGACGTACACCCTACGCTCCTTGTTACGACGCAGGGTTTGCGACTACACTAGCCTGAATCAGAAAAATCTCGTTTTTTCCTGAGATTGCGATTCTTCGATGATGCGAGACTATAAATTCAAACAGACTGAATGGCCGATTCGCAGGAAATCGGGTGGCCTTCAGAGGAAACTAGCCCGAGTATTGCTGCTGCTCGCTATCGTTGCGGCCGGCTATACCCTCTATCAGTGGATTCCATCGTCCGGGATGCTTCCCGCGCCAGAAGAGGTCGCAACCGACCCCAACGTCATCCCCTTGAAGCTTCCACCAAAACCATCCGAGACCACTGCGAGCCTTCCCGGCGAGGCGCAGTCGAATCCTTGATCCCACCCCACCAGCCGCCGATCCATACCCCCGGAGAATCGAGAGCAAGACGCTCGATCAGGCAGAAAAGGACGAACCACAACCGCAGGTCGTCGTGGCGTTCGGGTTCCTGATCACGAATTGAGCACCGTGAAGACCTTCGGTATAGTCGATTTCGGCGCCCGTCAGATATTGCATGCTCATGGGATCGACCAGCAGAGTCACCCCATCGGTCACGACTTCGGTATCACCGTCCTGGACATCTTCGTCGAAGGTGAAACCGTATTGAAAACCGGAGCATCCGCCTCCCTGAATGTAGACCCGGAGCATCAGGCCCGGATTTCCCTCCTGCTCGATCAGCTCCGCGACCTTCGTGGCCGCGGAAGAGGTGAACAGGATCGGGGCATCAACAACAGCGTCGGCTTGCATGATTCACTCATCCTCATCGATTGGGTTGTATAGGTTCGAGATGCGTCTGATGGTTCGCTCGTTCAAGCCGCAAGCGGCCGATCGCAAACCTCAGCGCGGTCCAACCACCCAGGGGAAGGTCGCCGAGGAGGGGACCAGCTGACCGCCGGCGGGCTCGACATCGATCACGACGGTTTTGGGCTCGAACCCCTCGGGCAGCTCGAATTCGCCAGCAAGATTCTGCAGATGCTCGAAATCCATATCCAGCTTCCGAGGGTCGGCAGCCGGTAGCTCATCGAGCGAGAACGCCGCCGCCTCGCCATTCTCGAGCCCTTCCAGACGCAGCCGAATGCGCCCTTGCGCCTTGGCCAAGCCCGAAACGACCTGCGCGGCCGTGAACGAATACCGAAAGACCCTTTCGACCGAACCGGCCGACACGCGGAAACCGGTCACCTGCACGGCGCCCTTGCCGCCTTCTCGGATCAGCCGTTTGAGATAGGACATCTCTCTGGCGAGAGAGACGCGATCATCCAGTGCCTGCCTCAGCTGCTCCTTGAGGATACGGGTCGATTCGAGATCGATCTGCTGGGAGCGCTCCAGCAAGCGGCGCTGACGCTCGGAGTCTTGCAAGCGGGCCTCGACCTCGTCCAGCTCGCGCTGGAGGTCGAGACGCTGCAGATTCAGATTGAAGATCTGCATACCTGCGGTGGACAGGGTACCGCCACGCCCCAGGTCGTAACCGAGCCAGAACAGAAGCGCGAGCAGCAGTGTCACCATCCCGAACAGCAACAGCCGCCGGGTGAAGCATCGGGAGGAGTCCGGCATGGAGAAGGATCAGGGCAGCAGGGCCACCGACTCCAATCCCATGGATTCCTGCAGGCCGAACATGAGATTCATGTTCTGGACGGCCTGACCGGCCGCGCCCTTGACGAGATTGTCGATCACCGACTGCACCACCACGATATCGCCGGAGCCGGGACGGGCGACGGCGATCCGGCACTGGTTGGCGCCACGCACCGAGCGCGTATCCGGATGCCCACCCGGCATCAGATCGATGAAATGCTCGTCCGCGTATCGATCGGCATAAAGACGATCGAGATCGACGCCCGGATCGGTCAGCCGGGCATAGAGCGTGGCCTCGATCCCTCGAATCATGGGCAGCAGATGGGGGACGAAGGTCAGATTCGCCCGAACCCCGGCGAACTGAGCGAGATTTTGGGTGATTTCGGGCTCATGCCGATGACCCGTCACCGAGTAGGCCTTGAAGCTCTCGCCCACCTCGGCCATCAGCAGACCGGTGGTCGCCTTGCGCCCGGCACCGCTGACACCGGATTTGGCGTCCGCGATCAGCCAGGATGGATCCACGACACCGCCGGCGAGCAATGGCAGAAAACCGAGCGTGACCGCGGTCGGATAGCAGCCGGGATTGGCGATCAGGCGGGCGCCCCGAATCGACTCGCGATTGAGTTCGGGCAGACCATAGACGGCCTCTTCCAAGAGATCCGGACACTGGTGGGGAATGCCGTACCACCGCTCCCAGAGAGCCGGATCCTTGAGCCGGAAATCGGCGGCCAGATCGATCACCCGGACGCCGCGGTCCAGCAGATCTGGAACGGACTGCATCGCGGTACCGTTCGGCGTAGCGAAGAAGACCAGATCGCAATCGCCCAGCACCGCGTTGTCCGGCTCGCTGAAGCACAGATCGACCTGGCCCCGCAGATGCGGAAAGAGATCCGCCACAGGCTGGCCGGCCTCTCCCCGCGAGGTGATGACATTCAGCGACACCCCCGGATGCCGGAGCAGGATGCGCAGGAGTTCCGCACCCGTATATCCCGTACCACCAACGATCCCGACCCTCAGCATTTCGCACCCTCAACCAAGATCACACGCTCGCGGAGCGCATCACGACACCAGCCTTCGAGCCTCGCGGCTCAGATCGGCCTCGCCAAACAATCAGCCTTCGAAAAAGCGAAAAGCGGCCTAAGCCGCTTCACCGTGACCAACCAAATTCAAGCCCGTGCAGCGGACAAGGACCGATCGAGCTACTCCGAGATCGATCGCTGCCAGGCCGGAAACCGGGATCAGGAGCAACCACCACCCGAGGAGGAGGAACCGCAACTGCTGCAGCCCCCACCGATCTGAGGAAGGTTGTTGAACACGAAGGTGGCATTGCCATCCTCGTTGTCGACGAAATCGATCTCGACGCCGCGCAGATATTCCAGCGTCGCATCGTCGACGATCACCTTGAATCCCTCGAAGGACAGAACGCCGTCGTTGTCGTTGATGACATCGGCAAAGGTCATACCGAAGCTGATACCGCTGCATCCACCTGCCGTCGCGAACACGCGAACACCCTGAACGCTGTCATCGACTTGCGTGAACAAGTCCTGCATTTTCGCCTGAGCCGGCGAGGTCAGCGTCAGATCCATCTCATTCAGCACTGCGGACATGTGGAAAACCTCTAAAACAGGGGACTTGCCTTCAAGCCCAACAGGTTAGCAGAAACCCACGAAGCCATTCCAGCGCAAAATGCATGGTTGGAGACCGAGGCGTGCTTATGCGCCCAGGGATGCGAGATGACGCTCCGCGTCGATGAGATGGCGCCCCCAATGACGATCGTAGCCGGCCGACCAGGCTGCGATGGCATGCTCGGGATCCCGATCGAAGAGACCGAGCCCCTGCTTCAGCTCGCAATAGATATCGGTCAGATCGTCGGCAAGGCTGCCGGTCATGGCCTCCGCACCTTCCTGGACGCAATCGAACTCGAGCCAGTAGCTGTCGCGATCCGCCAGAAGACGGCGCAGCCGGGCGAAGAGATCGAACCGGGCATCCAGGTCGACCGGATCGGGCCGCTCCCAATAGACGTCGCCGACACAGCAAGAGGCGATTGCGGCATGCAGACGCGGCAGGAGATCCGCGACCTCCCTCAGCCATGCATCGAGATCGTCGGAAGAGGTATCGATCAGATCGCAATAGCGACGCGCCAGCGCCGCGACGTCACGATGCTCGCGGTGAGCGCTGAAATCGAGTACCTGAGCGGATTGGGTCATTGCGTCCATGCTGAGGAGTGTAGCCGAGAAAGCGCGAATTGGGTGAATGCAGAGCGCCGACTCGGTCACACGCCCGCCTAAACCTCCACCATCTCGAACTCGTCCTTACCGACGCCGCATTCCGGACACTTCCAATCGGCCGGGACATCCTCCCAGCGCGTCCCCGGAGCGATACCGTCCTCCGGCCATCCCTTGGCCTCGTCGTAGATCAAACCGCAAACGATGCATTGATAGGTCTTCATGTCGGCACTGCTCCTTACCGAGGAACGGACATGCGCCACGACGCCGACACCAGCATCGACAAGCGCACGGGCCACGGGTTTAAATTGGACCCAAGGATCGGGGATCGACCGCGACATTTCAACTCAGCGGCCAGGGCCGAGCCCCCCTTTCGGACCGTAGCGTCCGATCTCGACGGGGCACGCCATCGCCATCGCCCGCAGCGGCCATGAAGCCGCCGATCAAGCACCATCCCGGCACGGGTTCGGTTCGAGGCAATCCTTGAGTCCAAGAGGTTTCAGTCGTCAATGAAAGAGAGTCTCGAGCGCCCCGTGGTGCTCTGCATCGGCGGACACGATCCCAGCGGAGGGGCGGGGATCCTCGCGGACGCCGAGGCGATCCAAGCTGCCAAGGCATTCGCGGTGACCGTCGTGACCGCGCTGACGGATCAGGATACCTGCGGACTGCGTCGCATCTGGCCCCAGGCGCCTGAGCGAATCGTAGAACAATGCCGGTATCTGGCGGCCGACAGCGCCCCGCGCGCACTGAAGATCGGGCTGCTCGGCAGTTCGGGCATCGTGCGGGCACTGGTTGCACTGCTCGACGAACTGCCGCATCGGTTCCCGGTCGTTCTCGATCCGGTCTTGGCCAGCGGCACCGGTCAGGCATTGGTGGACGCCGCGCTGCTCAACCAACTCCGTCACCACATGATTCGCCGCTGCAGCCTCATTACCCCCAATTTGCCCGAGGCCCGCACCCTGACCGATGCCCAGGACCCCGACGAATGCGCGACGCGTCTCAAGGCCGACGGCGCGCGGTGGATCCTGATCACGGGCACCCACGACGAAACCGACGAGGTCACCAACCGTCTCTATGGCCCCGACGGTTTCCGGCGCGACTGGACATGGCCCCGTCTTCCCGCCAGCTATCACGGTTCGGGATGCACCCTGGCGAGCGCGATCGCCGCGCGCCTCGCCTGGGGCATGGAGATGGAGGAGGCGGTCGCGGCAGGACAGTTCTACACCTGGAAAAGCCTGCAGCACGCCTTCCGCTCCGGCCGCTGCCAGCTGACCCCAAACCGTTTCCATGAACTCCACCCCTCGGAAAGGGTCCGATGACCGCAATGCTCTACGGCCTCTACGCCATCACCCTGGACTCGCCTCTCGCCCCCCCGATTCTGACCGAACAGGTCGCGCAGGCGATCGCGGGCGGGGCCGGAGTCGTCCAATACCGAGACAAGCATTCCGATCGCGCCGAGCGGTATGCCCGCGCGAGCGCCCTCCTGAAGCTGTGCCGCGACGCCGGCGTTCCCCTCGTCATCAACGACGACCTGCAGCTCGCCCGCGACCTGGGCGCGGACGGCGTCCATCTCGGCCGCGACGACCCGGATCCGCGCGAGGCGCGCTCAGGTCTCGGAGAGCGGGCGATCGTCGGCGTCTCCTGCTACGACGATTTCAGCCGAGCCGAGGCGGCGGCCGAGGCCGGTGCCAGCTATGTCGCCTTCGGCAGCTTCTTTCCGTCCACGACCAAGCCGAACGCCGTTGCGGCCGACCCGCGACTCCTCGCCCTGGCCCGCGAGCGCCTGTCGATACCAGCAGTTGCGATCGGCGGAATCACGCCACAAAATGGCGGGCTATTGATCGCGGCGGGCGCCCGAATGCTCGCGGTCGTCAGCGGCGTCTTCGCGCAGCCCGACATCGCCTCCGCCGCTCGTGACTACAGCCGACTGTTTCCGAAGGAGACCCCCCTGATGAGCCGATCCCACGACCTCTTCGAAGCCGCCCAGCGTCATATCCCCGGCGGCGTCAATTCGCCAGTGCGCGCATTTCGCGGGGTCGGGGGCGACCCGGTCTTCTTCGAGAGCGCATCCGGCCCCTATGCCTTCGATGCCGACGGCAAGCGCTATATCGACTACGTCGGCTCCTGGGGCCCGATGATCCTGGGCCACGCCCACCCCGAGGTCCTGGCCGCGGTACGCGAGCGCATGGACAAGGGGCTCTCGTTCGGTGCCCCGACCGAGATCGAGACCACCATCGCCGACAAGGTCTGCGAGCTGCTGCCGAGCGTGGACATGGTGCGCATGGTCAGCTCCGGCACCGAGGCGACCATGAGCGCACTGCGTCTGGCGCGCGGCTACACCGGGCGCGACAAGATCGTGAAGTTCGAGGGCTGCTACCACGGCCATGCCGACTCCCTGCTGGTCAAGGCCGGCTCGGGTGCGCTCACCTTCGGCGAGCCCAACTCCCCCGGCGTCCCCGCGGCACTGGCCGAGCTCACCATCACGCTGCGCTACAACGACATCGAGCAGGTGCGCGAGACCTTCGCCAAGATCGGCTCCGAGATCGCCTGCATCATCGTCGAGCCGGTCGCCGGCAACATGAACTGCATCCCGCCGGTTCCGGGCTTCCTCGAGGGACTGCGCGAGGTCTGCGACCAGTACGGCTCGGTCCTCATCTTCGACGAGGTCATGACCGGCTTCCGCGTCGGCCTGGGCTGCGCCCAGGGCACGTTCGGCATCACGCCCGACCTGACCGCACTGGGCAAGGTCATCGGCGGCGGCATGCCGGTCGGCGCCTTCGGCGGCAAGAAGGAGATCATGTCTCACCTGTCGCCGATCGGCCCCGTCTATCAGGCCGGCACCCTCTCCGGCAATCCGATCGCCATGGCCGCCGGCCTCAAGACCCTGGAACTGATCTCCGAGCCCGGTTTCTACGAGCGTCTCTCGGCCAAGGTCGAGACCCTGCTGGCAGGTCTCCAGGAGCGCGCGGACGCCGCCGGGATCCCCTTCAGCACCAACCAGGCCGGAGGCATGTTCGGGCTCTTCTTCACCGCCGACAAGGTGACCAACTACGAGCAGGCCACCCAGTGCAATCAGGATCACTTCAAGGCATTCTTCCACGGCATGCTGGAGCGCGGCGTCTACCTGGCCCCGTCGGCGTTCGAGGCCGGATTCGTCTCCATCATGCACGCAGACCAGGACATCCAGGCGACCCTGGACGCGGCCGCCGACACCTTCAAGGCCATTGCCGGCTGACGCGAACCATTCAACCGGTTTGTACGACACAGCCCAATGAACCCTGAGGCCCAGTGCCGGGTCGCCCTTGTGTCGAACCACGGCCCGACTCGCCACGGGAAGGGCCGGGCATGCCGACACGGCATCGCTCGGCCGCTTCCGCCCTGGCCTTGCCGCTCGGGCTGACAGCATGAAGCGGCCGCTCCCCGCTCTGGACCTGATTTCGTAGAGAAACGGGCCGATCGCCACTGCATCGAGGGATCATTCCCGCAGCGGCGACCGGCCCGTTTTTCGTTGTACCACTCGCACGATCACAAGGCCGCCCGACCACCGGGTGATGCCACAAAAACCTTCGGACAGACCGAAGGGCAGAGTCCAATCGCTGGAGGAAATTGCATGGGCTACCAAACCGTCTACGATCGTTCGATGAGCGATCCAGCCGCCTTCTGGGCAGACGCGGCACGACTGATCGACTGGGATACCCCCTGGGACCAGGTGCTCGACAGCAGCAATCCGCCTTTTTATCGCTGGTTCAGCGGGGCCACGCTCAACACCTGCTACAACGCCGTGGACCGGCACGTGATCGCCGGCCGCGGAGACCAGGCGGCCATCATCCACGACAGCCCGGTCACCGACACCAAGACGGTCATCACCTACGCCCAGCTCCAGGATCAGGTCGCGCGCTGCGCGGGGATACTGAAATCCCTCGGCGTCACCAAGGGCGACCGGGTCATCATCTACATGCCCATGGTGCCCGAGGCCCTCGTCGCCATGCTGGGCTGCGCCCGCATCGGCGCCATCCACTCGGTCGTCTTCGGCGGATTCTCCTCGCGCGAGCTCGCGACCCGCATCGACGACGCCAAGCCCAAGGTCATGATCGCCGGATCCTGCGGCATCGAGCCCAATCGGGTCGTCCACTACAAGCCGCTGCTGGACGCGGCGATCGACCTCGCCGCACACAAGCCAGCCAACTGCGTCATCCTGCAGCGCCCGCAGGAACCGGGCACCCTGACCCCGGGACGCGATCTGAGCTGGGCCGAGGCGATGGAGACGGCGGAGCCGGCCGACTGCGTTCCCGTCGCCGCGACCGATCCGCTCTACATCCTCTATACCTCGGGCACCACCGGACAACCCAAGGGCGTGGTCCGGGACAACGGCGGACATGCCGTCGCCATGGCCTGGAGCATGAAGCACGTCTACGACGTCGCCCCGGGCGAGGTCTTCTGGGCCGCGTCGGACGTCGGCTGGGTGGTCGGACACTCCTATATCGTCTATGCCCCGCTGCTGCTCGGCTGCACCAGCATCGTCTACGAGGGCAAGCCGGTCGGCACGCCGGACGCCGGCGCCTTCTGGCGCGTCATCCAGGAGCACCGGGTCTCGGTTCTCTTCACCGCACCGACCGCCTTCCGCGCCATCAAGCGCGACGACCCCAGTGCCGAGCACCTCGCGCGCTACGACCTGACCGGATTACGCGCGCTCTTCCTGGCCGGCGAGCGCTGCGATCCGGACACCCTGAACTGGGCCCAGAAGATCCTCGGCGTCCCGGTCATCGACCACTGGTGGCAGACCGAGACCGGCTGGGCGATCGCCGCCAACTGCCTGGGCATCGAACAGCTCCCGATCAAACCGGGGTCGCCCACCCGCGCCGTCCCCGGTTACGACGTCCAGGTGCTGGACGACGAGGGCGAACCGGTCAAGCAGGGAGACATCGGCCGCATCATGATCAAGCTGCCGATGCCGCCCGGCTGTCTCGCGACCCTGTGGGGCAACGACGAGCGCTTCGTCCAGTCCTACATGTCGATCCAGCCCGGCTACTACCTCACGGGCGACGCCGGCTATATGGACGAGGACGGCTACATCTATGTCATGAGCCGGATCGACGACATCATCAATGTCGCGGGACACCGCCTCTCCACTGGGGGCATGGAGGCGGTGCTGGCCTCGCACCCGGACGTCGCCGAATGCGCGGTGATCGGCGCGGCCGACCAGCTCAAGGGCGAGCTCCCGGTCGGACTCGTGGTGTTCAAGTCCGGCGTGAACCGCGACAAGACCCTCATCCTCAAGGAACTCGTCGACCTGGTGCGCGACCAGATCGGGCCGGTCGCCGCCTTCAAGACGGTGGTCGTCGTCGATCGTCTGCCCAAGACGCGCTCGGGCAAGATCTTGCGCGGAACCATGAAGGCGATCGCCGACGGTAAGGACTACCGGCTTCCCGCCACGATCGACGATCCTGCCATCCTGGACGAGATCACGGCCGCGCTGAGCGCGATCGGCTACGCCAAGCACGACTGATCGTGGCAAATAGCGGCGATCTGGCTCACGCTACGAGCACGGCCTGTCGCCGCCCGCCACTGAAACGCACCTAAAACGCGACACTCCAACCGAAATAGCCACATAAATGTGACACTTGACCAACCCGATCCCGATACATATGGATCCCGCTTCAGCTACCTCGACATCGAGCAACACGGAACGCCCCTCTTCATACCACGCATCTCGCCCAAGCGATCAGAGCTGGCCTTATATTTGCATATTTCACTTTGAAATATCAGATCGTTCCCGACGCCGAATCCCGGCCAGGAAACATTCCATTTCAAGACTCAGATTCTGGATCCTAATTAGGGGGGGACAAGAATGACATCCACGAGCCCAACCAAGCTCCGCTCAGGAATACACAGGCTCGCTCAACTTGCATTGTGTGGCGTGTTTTTAAGCGCGTTTTCCAGCTTCGCCGAGGCGGCGACGGTGGACATCAGCATAGGCGATTTCACCAATATCGGCACAGGCACATGGGAGCTGAACACTACCGAGACTGGAGTTATCGGTTTAGACATGTCAGGGGCAACCAGCGGCCAGCACTACGGACCTAACGAAAGTGGTGGTGATTTTAAGTATGCTCCTAATAGCTATATAGAAATCGGCAAAAATGATTCCATTATATTCACGGTTGATAGTAGCAAGGTAGCATCGATAACATTTACGGTGTGGGACTTAGATAAGAACTCCGATGCTACTGAAACTATAATCTTCGACGGCGCAACGACTCAAACGCTTACGGGAGTAGCACACAAAATCGACAATGATGATGCTCATAACCTAGGTATCTTGAGCGCCGCCATCGCACCCAACTCCAGCAATCAGATCGTGATAACTGCAGGGAGTCAAAATGGCGGCAGAGCCATCGGTGGGATGACCGTGATGACAACAGTTCCCCTGCCCTCCGCGTTCTGGCTGTTCGGCTCGGCTCTGGTCGGCTTGATCGGTATCATGAGAGCGGGAAGCACACCTACTAGATCGTTCAATCCGGCTCGATCCTGAGTATGGCCTGGACGCTGATTGGGCAACGCGGTGTGTGACAGTCGGCGAAATACTCGCTCTCGCGGATTTCGCCGCACTTCTCCGAGGAAAGCAGACATGCCCTCCCTGAAGCCGTCCGCGACGGCTTCTTGGGCAAAGTCCGATCGGATCCCAATACCCGCCATGAACACCTGAAGCGTACGATAGGTTACAGTAGACCCTATTTATCCCCTGATTGGATCGGGCATTTCAGCCACCCCCCCGAAATCGTCCTTATCCATCCTTCTCTTTAGTGTTCCTGACGAATCTGCGCAAGAACAGCATCGAACAAGATGCTGAACGGCTTCTTCACCAGCGCCAAGAGCCGTCGCACAGACTCCAGCGGTCCTCCGTCGGCCTCGTCAACGCCTCTCGGCAGCCGTCTTCCCGACCCTGAACCGAACCGCCAAGCCATCGCAGCCTTCCGGGCCGACTGCCCCCCCTTGCGGCAAGGCTTTCGACGCCTCTGTCCGCGGACGAATGTTCGCCCGTCATTCCCCTGATGATTTCAGGTCCGCGGCACCGGAAGATCTGCCTCCACGGTCTAAAACCTGAGCATCCCTGCCTGCACGAGACCGGCGAGAACCAGATAGATCCCGACGACATAATTGAGAATCGCCGGCTTGATGAGGATGAGCGCCCCCGCAGCTACCGAAATCACCGCCATAGGACGAATCGGCTGACCGTGGAAATAGTGCATGAGGCCGAGCGCGCCGATGAGTAGCAGGTAAGCGGCGACCGTATAGTTGAGGACACGCGGTACCAGCAGGATCACGACCCCGGCGACGATCGCGACCACCGCCTCCATCGGCCATTGTTGCAGCATGACTGGAATATCCATCCTGAAGTCTCTCTGAAGAGGTTGATCCGAATCCTCGGAGGGCGCAGCACGGACACCTCTCCCGGACCGGCGAAGTATAGGCCCCAAACACCTGCGCCATTGAGCGCCTCGCACGAGAGACTCCCCCCGAACATTCCGCCTCCAGTCATCGATCAAGACAACATTGTCGACAATATATTCTTGACATGCGCACAATAAGCGCTAATTTATGCAGATCAGGATAGCAATTGTCGACAGATTGAATGTCTATTCCAGCCGAAGACTTCACGGACGCCAACGGAACCATCGCCGACCGGATCTTCGATCGGCTGCGGCACGCCATCGTGGTCGGCGAGATCGCGCCGGGCAGCAAGATCAGCGAACCTGTCCTCGCCGCACGCTACGGCATCAGTCGAGGCCCGCTGCGGGAAGCGATCCGCCGGCTGGAATCCAGCAGCCTGGTCGACCGCAAGCCGAACGTCGGCGCCCGCGTCATCACGCTGACTAGCGAACAGCTGCTGGAGATCTATGCCATCCGCGAGGCGCTCGAAGGAATGGCGGCCCGTCTGGCGGCCGAGAAGATGCCGGATGCCGGCATCGCCGACCTCAGGCGCCTGCTCGACCAGCATCGCAACGAGGTCGCCCAAGAGGCCTGGCAGGCCTACTTCCAGGAGGAAGGCGACCTGGACTTCCACTTCCGCATCGTTCAAGGCAGTGGAAACCGTCGGCTCGCCAACATCCTCTGCAACGATCTCTACCACCTGGCGCGCATGTACCGCTGCCAGTTCGGGATGCGGAGCGACCGCGCACGGGACGCCCTCAAGGAGCACGAACTCATCGTGGATGCCATCTCGGACCGCGACGGCGAACTCGCCGAATGGCTGATGCGCCGCCACATCCGCATCTCGCGCCGCGCGACCGAGCGACGATTGGCGGAGATGCAGAGGAATTCTTGAACCGCAAAGGCGCGAAGGATGCCAAGGGATTGGATACATCGTCCTGGCCAGCCTCTGCAGTTCCGATCACGCAACATCGAACCACTCAGCCGGAGAGACACACCATGTCTGAGACCATGACCCCGGGCGCCAAGCTGCGTCTCGCCGTCCAGGAAGAACGCCCCCTGCAGATGGTCGGCGCCATCAACGCCTATCACGCCCGCATGGCCGAACGCACCGGATACCGCGCGCTCTATCTCTCTGGCGGCGGCGTCGCAGCCGGCTCCTACGGCATCCCGGATCTGGGCATGACCAGCCTGGACAACGTGCTGGAAGACGTCAGCCGCATCACCTACGCCTCGGACCTGCCGCTGCTGGTCGATGCCGACACCGGCTGGGGCAGCGCCTTCAACATCTCACGCACCGTCAGGCAGCTCATCCGCAACGGCGCGGCCGGCTGCCACATCGAGGACCAGGTCGCCGCCAAGCGCTGCGGACACCGTCCGGGCAAGGCCATCGTCTCCAAGTCCGAGATGGTCGACCGCATCAAGGCCGCCGTGGACGCACGCACCGACGATTTCGTCATCATGGCCCGGACCGACGCACTCGCCGTCGAGGGCATGGAGTCCGCCATCGAGCGCGCCATCGCCTGCGTCGAGGCCGGGGCCGACATGATCTTCCCCGAGGCCATGACCGAGCTGGCCCAGTACCAGCAGTTCACCGCCGCGGTGAAGGTCCCCGTGCTCGCCAACATCACCGAGTTCGGGGCCACGCCGCTGTTCAAGACCGACGAACTGGCCGACGTCGGGGTCTCGCTGGTGCTCTATCCGCTGTCGGCCTTCCGCGCCATGAACCAAGCCGCGCTCAACGTCTATCAGGCCATCCGTCGCGACGGCACCCAGGCCAATGTCGTCGACAGCATGCAGACCCGCATGGAGCTCTACGACTATCTGGACTACCACAGCTTCGAGCAGAAGCTCGACGCGCTCTTCGCCCAAGAAAAGTCGGAAGACTGAGGGTCGCGCTCCGCGATCGGGTCCAACCCGGCCGTCCAGTGCCGGACACCAGCATCCAAAACGAGGAGAAACGAGTCATGGCCGAAAACCAAGAGAGCCATCTGCCCAAGCCGAAGAAATCGGTCGCCCTATCCGGAACCGCCGCGGGCAACACCGCCATCTGCACCGTCGGACGCACCGGCAACGATCTGCACTACCGCGGCTACGACATTCTGGACTTCGCCGACCATGCCGAATTCGAGGAGATCGCGCACCTGCTCATCCACGAGCGGCTGCCGACCCACAGCGAACTGGTCGCCTACAAGCGCAAGCTGAAAGCGCTGCGCGGCCTGCCATCGGCAGTCAAGACCGCGCTCGAACAGCTGCCCGCCTCGGCCCACCCCATGGACGTGATGCGCACCGGCTGCTCCATGCTCGGCACCCTGGAACCCGAAAAAGACAGCAAGCCGATCGCCGCCGCGCGGGCCATCGGCGACCGCCTGATCGCCAGCTTCGGTTCCATGCTCCTCTACTGGTACCACTACGCCCACAACGGCCGCCGCATCGAGGTCGAAACCGACGACGACACCATCGGCGGACACTTCCTGCATCTGCTGCACGGTGAAAAGCCGCGCGCCGAGTGGGTGCGTGCGATGCACACCTCGCTCATTCTCTATGCCGAGCACGAGTTCAACGCCTCCACCTTCACCGCGCGCGTGATCGCGGGCACCAACTCCGACATGTACTCGGCAGTCACCGGCGCCATCGGCGCGCTGCGCGGCCCCAAGCACGGTGGCGCCAACGAGGTCGCCTGCGAGATCCAAGAGCGCTACGCCAACGCCGAGGAGGCGGAGGCCGACATCACCGAACGCGTCGGACGCAAGGAGATCATCATCGGCTTCGGCCACCCGGTCTACACCGTCTCCGATCCGCGCAACGAGGTGATCAAGTCGGTGGCTCGACGCCTGTCCGAGGCCAACGAGAACTCCACCATGTTCGAGGTCGCCGAGCGGCTCGAAAGCGTCATGTGGAACCTCAAGAAGATGTTCCCGAACCTCGACTGGTTCTCGGCCGTGTCCTACGCCCAGATGGGCGTGCCCACCGCCCTCTTCACGCCCATCTTCGTCATCTCGCGCACCACCGGCTGGGTCGCCCACGTCATCGAGCAGCGCAAGGACGGCAAGATCATCCGCCCGAGCGCCAACTACGTCGGCGAGGAAAACCGCAAGTGGGTGCCGATCGATCGGCGCTGATTCAGCCGCCAACGACCAGCGGCCAGCCTCCGGCTCTTTGGCGAAGTGCTTTTCGCTGGAGGCGGGAGGCTTTCTTAATCCACCAAACGAGATTCAATCCATGAGCGCACACATCGCCGACGCCAACCTGCGTCCCGATCCGGACCAGGAACTGGTCGCCATCGCGGACTATGTCTGCGACCACGAGATCGCCTCCGAGGAGGCCATCACCACCGCCCGTCACTGCCTGATGGACTCGCTGGGCTGCGCTATGCTGGCCCTGCAGTACCCGGAATGCGCGAAGCACCTCGGCCCCATCGTTCCAGGCACCCTGGTCCCGAACGGCACCCGCGTGCCCGGCACCCAGCACAGCCTCGATCCGGTCAAGGCCGCCTGGGACATCGGCGCCATGGTGCGCTGGCTCGACTTCAACGACACCTGGCTGGCCGCCGAATGGGGCCATCCCTCGGACAACCTGGGCGCCATCCTGGGTCTGGGCGACTATCTCTCGCGCAAGGCCGTGGCCGACGGCGCCGCGCCCCTGACCGTGGGCGACGTGCTCCACTACATGGTCAAGGCGCATGAGATCCAGGGCGTGCTGGCGCTGGAGAACAGCTTCAACCGGGTCGGTCTCGACCACGTGCTGCTGGTCAAGGTCGCCTCGGCCGGCGTCTCCGCCCTCATGCTTGGCGCCGACAAGGATCAGGTCATCGACACCCTGTCCCAGGCTTGGGTCGACGGGCAGTCCCTGCGCACCTACCGCCACGCCCCCAACACGGGCTCGCGCAAGTCCTGGGCGGCGGGCGACGCCAGTTCGCGCGCCGTGCGTCTGGCGATGATGGTCCAGAAGGGCGAGATGGGCCTGCCCTCGGTGCTGAGCGCGCCGCGCTGGGGCTTCTACGACGTGCTCTTCAAGGGCGAGAAGTTCGCCTTCCAGCGCGACTACGGCAGCTACGTGATGGAGAACATTCTGTTCAAAATCAGCTTCCCGGCCGAGTTCCACGCCCAGACCGCCGCCGAGTGCGCCATGACCCTGCACGCCCAGGTCAAGGACCGCATCGACGAGATCGACCGCATCGAGCTGACCACCCAGGAATCGGCCGTGCGCATCATCAGCAAGGACGGCCCGCTCCACAACCCGGCCGACCGCGATCACTGTCTGCAGTACATGGTCGCCGTGCCGCTCATCTTCGGCCGTCTCACCGCCGACGACTACGAGGACAAGGTCGCCCGGGATCCGCGCATCGACGCCCTGCGCGAGAAGATGACCGTCACCGAGGATCCGCGCTACACCCGGGAATATCTGGATCCGGACAAGCGCTCCATCGCCAACGCGGTGCAGGTGTTCTTCAAGGACGGTTCCAAGACCGAGAAGGTCGAGGTCGAGTATCCGATCGGCCATCGCCGCCGCCGCGCCGAGGGCATCCCGATGCTCGAGGCCAAATTCCTCGATGCGCTCAAGACCCGCTTCCCCAAGGGCCAGGCACAGCGCATCTACGACCTCTGTCAGGACGAGCAGAAACTGATGGCGACCCCGGTCAATCAATTCATGGATCTCTTCACGATCTGATCCTGCCCTCAGCCGCGCGAACAGGGTCACAGCCCACACCCAAGACCCTGATCGCGCGGGCCAATTTCTGTCGGCGCACACGCGAATCGACGGCGGCGGAACCGCATTGTTGTATGCTGTCCTCAGTCGTCACGACCGGCAGCAGATCTCAGGATCCTGCCAACCCGATCAGAGAGCGCCACCCGATGGACCACCCATCAGATTCCTACGCCAGACTCGTCGCGACCAATGCGGCTCTGCAGAAGCGGATCAACGAGCTGGAAGATTTCGTCGCACACCGCATTCCCCTGATCGACCCCGTCCAGGGACAGTCTCGACGTACCGGAATCCTGCTCGACAACCTCCCCGGAATGGTCTATCGCTGCCGCAACGACCCGCACTGGACCATGGAATACGTCAGCACGGGCGTAGAAAAGCTCACCGGCTATACGGCAGAAGAGATTCGGCGCAATGGGATGAACTATTCGGAGGTCATCCTCGCCGAGGATCGCGAGCGCGTCTGGGAGGCGGTCCAGTCGGCACTGGACCAGGATCGCCATTTCGAGCTCGTCTACCGCATCCGTACCCGGGAAGGAGACCTCAAATGGGTCTGGGAACGCGGTTGGGGAATCTGGTCGGAATCCGACGAACTGCTGATGCTCGAAGGATTCATCACCGACATCTCGGCACTCAAGACCACCGAGCAGGCTCTGCGCGAGAGCGAGCAGAGATACAAGCACATCGTCGAAAGCAGTCACGAGGGCATCTGGATGATCGATGCCGGCTGCCACACGACCTTCGTCAACTCGCGCATGGCCGCGATGCTGGGTTACGAGGTCGAGGACATGCTCGGCCGATGTCTGTACGACTTCATGCCGGAGGAATGCCGCGAGTCCATCCAGCGCAAGCTGGAGAAGAATGCGAGCAAGGTCGCGGAGCAGCACGACATTCGTTTCCTGCGCAAGGATGGCGCCGGAATCTGGGCTCTGCTCTCCATCAAGCCCATGACCGACGGCAATGGCGACCCTGGCGGATTGCTGGCAATGGCCGTCGACATCACCGATCGCAAGCGCATGGAGGCGACGCTGCACCGTCTGGCGACATCGGATCCGCTCACCGGGCTCTTCAACCGACGCCACTTCTATCATCTGGCGCAACAGGAGCTGGAGCGATTCAGGCGTTATCGGTATCCGCTCACCGCCATCATGGCCGACCTGGATCACTTCAAGCGGACCAACGACACCTTCGGCCACCTTGCCGGCGACCTGGTGCTGCAGAAAGCGGCCGAACTCATGCGGGAGCAGTTGCGGACATCGGACATCCTCTGTCGCTATGGCGGTGAAGAGTTCGCCATGCTGCTACCCGAAACCGACCTGAAGACGGCCGTGATCACGGCCGAGCGCCTGAGGGCCACGATCGCCGCGAAGCCCGTGGAAACCGATCAGGGATCGATCGCCATGACTGTCAGCCTGGGTGTCGCCGAACTCCCCCCCGGCAGCATGCGCACGGTGGAGACGCTGCTCGACTATGCCGACCGCATGCTCTATATCGCCAAGGAACGTGGACGTAATCAGGTCGCGGTCCGGGACGAAGCCACACCGTCCGCGTCCTCCGCCGCCGCACCGGACGGACACGACGACGAAGGACGAACGGCACCGAAATCCGGTCAATGATCGGACTTGCCGGCCGAGGAGCTCACGAAGTTGACGAAGCGCGACTGAATTGCCTTGGCCCAAACGGGCTGCGGCCAGTTCCAACCGATGATGACTCCGACGATGATTCCAAGCAGCAATGCGAGCATGCTCGTTCCTCCAGTTGGAGTGAATGACACAGGTGGCCGGCGACCTTCCTCGCGAGAAGGACACCGAGGCCATTATCCTAGAAACGGGAGCCCAAGGGCATTGGATCGGCCGCTCACTCGGGATGTTCCTCGATATGGAACCCGAACAGCTCCAGCAGAATCCCCGTCACCACACCGCCGAGCAGACCGCCGAGCAGACCGGGGGGTATATAATTCACCACATGGTGGATGGTGTCTCGCGCATTCGCGTCCGTCAGGGCGGACGTGGTTCCTCCGAGGATCCAGATGCTCGCGCCCACGACGGAGGCGATGAGCCCAGCCACCACAGGCGCCGAGAGTGCGCCGGGAAGCCATCCCGCACTCACCGTCACCAGCCAGCGCTCGGAGATCTGGAAGAAGGTCCCGACCAGCGCCACCACGCCCGCGGCCAAGGCGAACATGCCGATCTGGCTTCCGGTCAGCGAGAAGGCCAGGGCGAGCGACCCGCCGGCCAGCAGACCGGCGATCAGGCCGGTCAGGGTCTCGGCCAGCGGCCGGCCTCCGCCCTTGACGACCCAGGCATAGAAACCGCCCGCGATGATCCCGACCGCACCCGCAACCGTCACGATGGCGGTCAGCTCGACTTCTTGACCCGTGGCAATCAAATAGCCGATCGACGCCAGCACCCCGGCCATGGCGCCTACCAGGGCAACCGGCATCGCGCTATAAAACGCCGAGGTCGTCATGGCCGCAGCCGCCGCGGCAATGACCAATGGGTGCCATCCGGACAACCCGAGCAAGCCGAGCACCTGATAGAGGGCGGCGAACAGGGCGCCGAACAGCGCCCCGGCGAATCCCCATACGAAGATGGTCATCACGATCGTAGCGAACTGGTCCTTGGTGAGCATGCTCTAATGTCCGAAGGCTCGGTGATCAGTGGCTATAGTCTAGCCCTTGCGGGATTTCTGCAGGCCGATCGCCGTCGGATTCGATGAACCCTGACCCCGTCTGGCGAGACCGACCGCTCGCTTCATTCAACCTCCACAGCGGACGTCGATGTAACCTTATGCATCAACCTCCAAGCAACGGCGCCATACGCTGCATCGATGGCATCACCAGCATTCATTACGATGGCTATTGGATCAAGTACTACGAGCCGCCCAAGGATTCTTTCGAGGTGCGGCGCGAGCTGATACAGGCCCTGACGATCCGGCTGTTCAACCATGTCGAGCATGGGATCAATATCCCGGGATCGCGGCTCAAGGAGGCGCGCGCCGCCTATGCCGCCGAGACGGATACCGAGCGCAAGCGGGTCAACGGCGCCATGCTGGCCGGCGCCCTCTTCAACCGCGCCTCGGATATTTTCAGGTCGCTGGTGGATCTGCAGCATGCCGGCATGGAGATCACCCCCGAGCATCCGCTCATGCGCGATTGCGGCCATTGTCTGATGGAGGCGCTCGAACTCGGCAAGATGGTGCGTCATCGCGGCGGAGACGAGGGGATCGACGAGCTCTGGGGAGAGCCATTCAAGGCGTTCTCGATTCCGATCGAGGATTTCTATGCCAGCCGCTACCTGAAGATCGCCATGACCATGCGTGACATCGACCGGGTCGGAACGGCATTGAAGGTCACCTTCGCCGACAGCAAGCAGATACTCGGCCTAGACTCCCGGGTCGACGAACTCATCGCAACCGCCAAGCGTAAATGCGAGATCCTGCGCACCGATCCGGAGGTGTTCGAGGTCTGGCCGGCCTATGTCGTCGCCAGCGAGCGGCTGTGCAATCTGGAACCCATCCTGCCGGGCAACCACGATGCGGCGGGCATTCGCGAGGCGGTCGACGGAACGCGCCTGCTGCGCGAGGGCACCGATCTGGTGAGCTTCATCGTGCGCGCCCGAGTTCCAATGCCTAAAAGCACCCGCGAATTCATCGACCGCTGCGATCAGTTCCGCCGTACCTTTTTCACCGAGCGAGCGACGCGTCCGAGCGGGGATTCGTAGCGAGCGAACCGAGGCACTTCAGCATGCTCATCTATCTTCACGGTCTCGACAGCTCGAGCCAATCCGCCAAGGCGAAACTGCTCAGGGAGCGGCTCGCACCATTCGAGGTCAGGGCGATCGACTATCGCCCCCACCGCCCGGACGAGGCCGTCGCTCGACTGTCGAGGTTCTTCGCGGATCTGGGGGACTGCCGTCCAGCCGTGATCGGGAGTTCCATGGGGGGCTTCTACGGACAGTATCTGGCGCGCCGCTTCGATTTTTCGCATCTGTTCATGATCAACCCGGCGCTCACGCCCTGGATCTTCGTCGAGGAGCGCATCGGCAGCGTGCAAACGGCCGCCGATGGCGAGGAGTACCCCATCACCGCCGAGTTGGTCGAACGGCTCCGAGCCTATGGGATAGCACAACCCTGCGACGGGACGCCCACGACCCTCTTCCTGGACCGCGGCGACACGCTGCTCGACTACCGTATCGCCGAGGATCTATACAGGGACTGCGCGCGGCTCATGATCTGGGACGGCGGAGATCACGCCTTCCAGCACATGGAGGAGGCGATCGAGATCGTCCGCGAGCATCTCGCCCAGCCCGAACACCGGCGTTAGGTTGGGCCGACCGGTGGAAGGCATCTAAGTGATTGTCCATCAAATGTTTCCCGATTTGCAGACGACGGATGGGCAAGAATCGGGAACTTTTTGGTGGACAGTTCCTAAGCCGAATTCAACAACTGCCCGACGACATGAAAGCCGGCGACATAGGTTCCGATCGCGGCGCCCAGTGTGCTCAGCAGAAAGACCAGGAAAACGCGCGAGATCCGGTTGCGCCACCAGCCGCTCCAGGTCGCCACGTCCGCGCGCAGACGGCTGAAATCGCCGACGCTCGGCTTGCGCAGATAGAGCTCCACCGCGCCCGTGACCATCCCGGCTCCCAGGGTCGGGTTCAGCGTGGTCAAGGGCGCGGCGAGGAAGGCCGAGACGATGGTCAGCGGATGTCCCGCCGCCAGCAGCGTCCCGAGCGCGGACAGCCCGCCCGTGATCAAGGCCCAGGAGGTCAGCAGCTCCAGGCCGAAGCTGGGACCGATGACGAAACCGTAGGCGAAACCGGCCAGAATGAGTATGAGTAGCCCCCAGGCCAACGCCTGGGGCCAGCGGCTCGACGGCGGGATCTCCTCCAACCGCTCTAGAACCGCAGCCGGATCCGAGCGCTCGGCCTCCAGATATCGCCCGACCCCCTTCAGGTGCCCGACCCCGACGACGGCGAGCACGCGGCGCGCGCCCGTCCGGGCCGCTTCGCGTCTCAGCTTCGCCGCCATGTAGCGATCGCGCTCTTCGATCAAGGGTTCATAGAGATCGCGACGATCGGCCGCGAACTCGGCAAACGTGGTCTCCAGCACATCGCCGTCCTTGAGACGCTCGACCTCCTCCTCCGTCACCTCCTCTGAGGTCAGCATGGCGCCGACCAGACCGGCGAACAGGGAATAGCGCTTCCACCATCCGAGGCTGGCGGAGATACGCTTGAGCGTGATACCGATCTCGCGATCGATCAGCATGACCGGCAGATCGCGCTCCTTGGCCAGTCGCAGCGCCATGCGCTGCTCCGAGCCGGGCTCGATGCCGAATTGATCCGCGAGCCGCTGCTGATAGGCCGAGAGCGCCAGGTTCGCGACCACCATATAGACCCGGTTCTGGCGGATGACGGAGAAGAGATCCATCTGAGAAAGCGATTTGGGATCCATCAGCGCATTGAATCGGCTGCGGCAGAGCTCGACGGCGATGGCGTCGAAGTCTCCTGTCTGGATCAGCTTGCCGACCTCATCGGCGCTGGCGCGCGACACGTGGGCAGTGCCAAGAATGGTCAGATGAAGGTCGTCGAGGACGATTTCACGCCGTGGTTCGATTGGCTCAGCCATGGAAATCCTGTCGATTGGGATGCCTTGCTCCAGGGATAGAAGCACGAAGGGCGGCATGATATACCGATCCCATGTGAATTTTCGGCTTTTCCCGGCCGAAGGGGACGTCCGAGCAGAACCGGCCCAAGCGCCCCCAGAATCTCGAGACGGAGGCGCGCATTGGTGGCCCGCCCGCGATGCCGTATCATCCCCCGGCAACGCTCTCTGCCGCCATGGACATCCTCATGAGATTTTCGCTGAATGGACCGACGGGCCGGAAGCGGCCATTATGGATCGGAATCGGCCTCGCCATCGCGATTCTGGCAACCACCGGCGGATGCGGCGCCATCAAGAAGGACAAGATGGCGGTCACGCTGCAGGCCGCCACCCATGGATACCAATCGGCACTGCGCTGGGGCTATTACGAGAGCGCCTACGCCTTCGTGGATCCCAAGCAACGAGAAGACAAACCCATGCCGCCCGATCTGACGGGGCTGCATCTGACCGGCTACGACGTGGTCCAGCCCCCGAGCATCAAGAAGGACGAGGATACAGCGACCCAGATCGTAAGGATCGAGTATCTCTACGAGAGCAAGCAGGTGGTCAAATCGCTGACCGATCGTCAGCTGTGGCAGTGGGACGCGGACAAGAAGACCTGGTGGCTCATATCCGGATTGCCCAAGTTCAAATAGTGCCGACGGCCCGCAGCCGCTCATTCGGCCGGTGGGGGCTCGCCGATCTCCTTCTCGGCCGAGATCATAGCCGCGATGCGGTCCAATTCGGCGCGACGTCCGGGAGGCAGCGCATCGCGGCGCCGCATCAGATCGTTCAGCATCGTCTCGGCACGATCGAGACGATCGGCGGCGATGGCATCCTTGACGGCTCGGATGGCGAGACTCACCTCGCCGCTCGGCAAGGAGTCCGCGACGGATACCGGCGACGAGCGCCGATCCGCGGAGACCTGCGTCGGCGTCCGATCGCACCCAGAAAGCATGGCAAGAGCGGCGAAGAGCAGCCAATGCGCCCCTGGCCTGCCTATTCGAGACCTCCGCGCCCGCCGCTCGCCGAACACTCCCACCGGAACAGCCTGCAACCTCATGGATAACCTTCTCGCGATTCTTCTGGTGGTTCTGATCGGCTGGTTCTGGCTGGACAGCCTGCGCGCGCGCGAGATCGCGGTCGGCATCTGTCAGGCGGCCTGCAGACGACAGGAGGTACAGCTCCTGGATCAAGCCATCGCGTTGAGGCGCCTGGGTCTCTCATGGCGCGCGGAGGGATTGAAACTGCGCCGCGTCTATCGCTTCGACTTCAGCGAGGAGGGAACGGGACGGCGCAGCGGCTATCTCGTCATGCGCGGCATGGCGCTCGAGGATCTGAGCTTCGGTCTACCGACCCGAATCGAGGATGCCTGAGGCATCGGGGATAAAAACCGAACGGATCGAGCGCACTATTTGACCAGCTTGAGCGTCGGCCCGCCCCTGCCCTTACCCTTGCCGCCCGAATCATCGCCAGATTCACCCTTGGGCGCACTACCCCCGGAATCCTCGACCGGCTTCAATGCCGGACCGTCGGACGGGGCTTGGGCGTCCGTCTCATCGCTCGGGTAATGCGGGTCAGGGAACACCATGCCCTGGCCGTTCTCGCGGGTGAAGATCCCGATCACCGCCTCGCTCGGGGCCATGATCTCGCGAGCGACACCGTTGAAGCGCGCGCCGAACTGGATCCAGTCGTTCCCGATGACGAGTCCTCGAACCGCACCCGGTGAGATATTGAGCACGATGCGCCCACCGTCCACGAATTCCTGCGGAACGCTGGCATCCGGATAGTTCGCATCCACCACCAGATGAGGGGTCATCCGATTGTCCAGGATCCACTCGTAGATCGCTCGGATCAGATAGGGCTTGCTGGACGTCATGTCGTCGGCCTCGTCGATCATCGGACGGCGCTCGCGACCATCTCCTTTTCCGCCTCGGTGAGACTCTCGCGGAAGGCATCCCAGGAAAAGATCCGATTCATATAGACCCGCAACGCCTCGGCCTGGCTCGGCAGCTCGATCCCGAGCACCGGGAGCCTCCACAGCAGGGGGGCGACACAGCAATCGACGAGGGAGAATTCCTCGCTCATGAAGAAGGGATGCGCCCCGAACACAGGGGAGGTCACGGTCAGACTCTCGGTCAGCTCCTTGCGGGCCTGGGCGACCTCGTCTCCAGCGCCCTTCATGATACGCCCCATCAGCGAATACCAGTCGCGGTCGATGCGATACATGAAGAGTCGCGCATTGGCTCGCGACACCGGATCGACCGGAAGCAGAGGCGGATGGGGAAAGCGCTCGTCCAGATACTCCATGATGATCCGAGACTCGTAGAGACGCAGATCCCGATCCACGAACGTAGGTACCGTACCATAGGGATTGAAATCCATGACCTCGTCCGGCAAGGCATGCGCATCGACATCGACGACGTCGACGGCGATTCCTTTCTCGGCGAGCACCATTCTGACCCGATGGCAATATGGACAAACGGGATCGGAGAATAACGTCATCACAGCTCGTCTGCTTGCAGCCACTGCCATATCTTCCCTTTTCCAGCACTGAGGCTGAGCCCGGCAGGGCTCGATTGGGTTTCTTGATGCCGATCTCGATCCCTGACGGCCGTCGTACGACTCGCCGCTCCGAAGTGGCGGTCGAGGCCCCGTCCCGAAGGCCGAGCGAACTCATTCCCAGGTGACGGTCAAATGCCAGAATCGGGAGAATATACCCTCCGAGACGGCGACGCATGGAGAATTTACCGAGCGACCCGCCCGGATGACCGGCCCAGAGCACGTCGACATGGACGGCCCCGGCCGATCGCAATCCATTGCGGACGAGACGAGCGAAGGACGGCAGCGATCGAAACCGGCGCCGTCCCAAGCGCTCGCCCGATCAGTGGATGTCCTTCCAATACTCCTTCTTCAGGAGGTAGGCGAACACGAAGAGCACGCCGAGGAACAGGAGAACGTACATGCCCAGACGCTGACGCAGGAGCTGGACGGGCTCTCCGGCATAGGTCAGGAAGGCGGTGATGTCCCGCACCATGGCATCGTACTCCGCCGGCGACAGGGAACCCTGCTCCACCAGCTTCACGCCCTCGACGATCGGTTCGCCGCCCGGCTCGTGCGCGGGCTCCAGAACGGCCTCCTGCTTGCCCTGCAGATCGCCCAGCACATGAGGCATGCCGACCAGCGGGAAGAGGATGTTGTTCACGCCATACGGACGGGTATCGTCCATGTAGAAGCTCTTCAGATAGGTATAGACCCAATCCGGAGAGCGCCAGCGGGTGACCAGGGTCAGATCCGGCGGAACCACGCCGAACCATTTGAGCGCATCCTCGTCGCGCATGGACTTGGTCATGAGGTCGCCCGGCTTGGCGTCGCCGAAGATCAGCGTTTCGCGCAGGGTGACCATGTCGATCCCGAGATCCTTGGCCAGACGGTTGTAGCGCATGTACTGCAGCGAGTGGCAGCCCTGGCAGTAGTTGACGTAATACTTGGCCCCACGCTGCAGGGACGCCTGGTCGCGCAGATCGATGTCGGCATCCTCGAGGTGAGCGGTCTCGGAAGCCAGCAACAAGCCCGGAGCCAGAAGCAGCAGGGCGGCGATGATCACTTTTCTCATGAGGTCACCCTCTCTGGAACGGGCTTGGTCTTATCGATCGAGCTGTAGATCGGCATCAGGATGAAGAAGGCGAAATACAACCCGGTGAAGATCTGCGACAGCAGGGTATAGAGGTCGGAAGCCGGCTGAATGCCCAGCCAGGCCAGCGCCACGAAGGACACGGCGAAGATGGCGAGCGCACCCTTGAACAGCGGACCCTTGTAACGCATGGACTTCACCGGACTGCGATCGAGCCAGGGCAGCGCGAACATGATGAGGATGGCCGCGAACATCACCACAACGCCCGGGAACTGCGAGCCCCACATGGGCGGAATCGCGCGCAACATGGCATAGAAGGGCGTGAAGTACCAGACCGGCGCAATGTGGGGCGGGGTCTGCATCGGGTTGGCCGGCTGGAAGTTCGGCGCCTCGAGGAAGAGACCGCCGAAGGTCGGCATGAAGAACAGCACCAGGGCGAACAGCGCCAGGAAGACCACGACGCCCATCAGATCCTTGACGGTGTAGTAGGGATGGAAGGGGATGCCGTCGGCGGGAGCCTTGTCGCTCCAGCGGTTGCCCTTGGGGCCTTCCTTGATCTCGATGCCATCGGGGTTGTTGGAGCCGACGTGATGCAGCGCCACGATATGCAGGAACACCAGGCCGACCAGTACGAAGGGCAGCAGGAAGTGGAAGGCGAAGAAGCGATTCAGGGTCGCATCGGAGATGACGTAGTCGCCACGCACCCAGACGGACAGGTCGTCGCCCACCACGGGAACCGCGGCGAAGAGGTTGACGATGACCTGCGCGCCCCAATAGGACATCTGTCCCCAGGGCAGCAGATAGCCGAAGAAGGCGGTCGCCATCATCGCCAGGTAGATGACCACGCCGATCATCCACAGCAGCTCGCGCGGCTTGCGGTAGGAGCCCCACAGCAAGGCACGGAACATATGCAGATAGATGACGATGAAGAAGGCCGATGCACCCGTGGAGTGCATGTAGCGGATCAGCCAGCCCCAGTCGACATCACGCATGATGTATTCGACGGATCCGAAGGCGAGGGTCGCATCCGGCTTGTAGTTCATCGCCAGCCAGATACCGGTGACGATCTGGATGACCAGGGTCAGGATGGCCAGCGAACCGAAGAAGGACCAGAAGTTGAGGTTCTTCGGGGCGAAGTATTCGGAGAGGTGGGCTCGCCAGGTCTCCGTCAGAGGGAATCGCTTGTCGATCCAACTGAGGTTTTCGGTCTTTTCAGCACTCATCAGGCCGTTCCTCGATCTTCACCAATCAGGATGGTGGTGTCGTTGAGATAGACGTGCTTCGGGATCCAGAGATTGGTCGGCGCCGGCACGTTCTTGAACACGCGGGCCGCCAGATCGAAGCGCGAGCCGTGACAGGGGCAGTGGAAACCGCCCTTCCAGTCGGGACCCAGATCCTCAGGCGCGAACTCGGGCCGATAGGTCGGCGAGCAGCCCAGATGGGTGCAGATGCCGATGGCCACCAGGTATTCCGGCTTGATCGAGCGCGTGGGATTCTTGCAGTAGGAGGGCTGATGCTCGACTTCCGAAGTCGGATCGACCAGCTTGGGATCGTTGCTCGACAGAGCCTCGAGCATCTGTGGCGTGCGTCGCACCACCCAGACAGGCTTGCCGCGCCATTTGACGCGCAGAAGGGCGCCCGGCTCCAACTTGCTGATGTCCGCCTCGACCGGCGCACCGGCAGCCCGAGCACGGGCACTCGGATTCATGGATGCGACGAACGGGACGAGAGCGAAACCGGCACCCACGGCACCGGCCACGCTGGTCGCGGCGACGAGCACTCGTCGCCTATCTGTATTCACGCCTTGCGCGCTCATAGGCCAATATCCCCCGGCTGATGCAAGCACCGCCCAAGGCATCCCAGGCGAGCACCCACGCAGCTTGGATGAAACGTTCAGGTGGAAAAATTTAAGAATATGACGATTGACTACAAAATCGACCGCGCATTCTCTTCGATTCCAGCAGGATAGGTCAAGGCGAAACCCGAAAGACATTAGGTCTTTAGGTGCGCGGACAAGACGAATCAGGCTGGATTGTCGATCTCGACATACAGATGTTGCAGGCCGAAATGCTCGGCCAAATGTGTACCGAGCGCCTGAACACCGTAGCGCTCCGTCGCATGATGACCGGCACCGAGGTAGCAGATTTCCGATTCGCGCGCCTGGTGGGTGGTCTGTTCCGAGAGCTCGCCGCTCAGGAAGACGTCGATACCCAGCTCGGCGGCCTGCTCCAGATAGCCCTGCCCCCCACCCGTACACCATGCGATACGCTCGAGCGGTCCCGAGCGCCGACCGACCATCATGGGCTCGCGCCCGAGCCGCCGCGCCACATGACGCGCGAGCGATTCCGGCTCCATCGGGGCGGAGAGTCGACCGACCCACACTAGACCCTTGGCGACCTGGGTTGGTTCCGCATCCCGCACATCCAACTCGTCGGCAAGCCTAGCATTGTTGCCGAGTTCTGGATGGGCATCCAGCGGCAGATGATAGGCGAGCAGACTGATTCCAGCCTCCAGGATCCTCCGCGCCCGGCGCCCCTTGGGTCCGACCAGACAGGGATTCTCGTTCTTCCAAAACCACCCATGGTGTACGAGGATGGCATCGGCCCGCGCCTCGATCGCCGCCTCGATGAGCGCGGCACTCGCCGTCACCCCGGTCACCAGACGCTCCACCGGACGACTCCCCTCGACCTGCAATCCGTTGGGGGCATAATCGGAAAAGCGGCCGGCATCCAGAAGTTGATCGCAATAGGCGACCAGGTCGCGAGACTCGATCATCGTCGGCACCTCGGGCGAATCGAAGACAAAAAAAAGCCCGGCGGGGAGCCGGGCTGGAAACGTCTCATGATGAGAGAGACGAGGAGGACTCGAAAAAACCTGTCTTGGCGGCTGGAAGGACGCGTCCCACCAACCGGCCGAAATACATCAGTGCATGAAGAGGCCGCCGTTGACGGGCAGGTTGGCCCCCGTCATGTAGCTGCTTTCATCGCTGGCCAGGAACGCGATCGCCGCCGCGATCTCACCCGGCTGGGCCATCCGGCGCATCGGGATACCGCCGATGATGCTGTTGCGCACGCCGTCGTCCATCGCCAGGGTCATGGCCGTCTCGACATAACCGGGCGAGATGGTGTTGACGGTGACGCCCTTGGACGCGCCTTCCTGGGCCAACGCCATGGTGAAGCCGTGCATGCCGGCCTTGGCCGCGGAGTAGTTGGCCTGGCCGAACTGACCGCGCTGACCATTCACCGAAGAGATGTTGATGATACGCCCAAATCCGCGCTCTAGCATCCCCTCCCAGACCGGGCGTGTGACGTTGAACACACTATTGAGGTTGACGTTGATCACGGCCTGCCACTGCGCCGCCTCCATCTTCTTGAAGGTCTTGTCGCGCGTGATGCCTGCGCAGTTCACCAGGATGTCGATCGGGCCGTGCTGCTCGGCGATCTCCTGCACCATGCGCACGCTGTCGTCGTAGGAGGACACGTCGGCCGCGATGGTCGCGATGGAGAAACCCTCTGCCGCACGCTCCTTCTTCCAGGCTTCGGCGGCCTCGGCCTCCGAGGGATGATGATTCGCCACGACGGTGCAGCCATCCTTTGCGAGACGCGTGCAGATCGCGGTACCGATACCGCCGATTCCACCAGTGACGAGAGCGATGCGAGCCATGCAATTCCTCCGAGAGATTACCGTAATCGATTGGAACGACGACGAGGTCCGTACATTACTACCACCCCGGCAGGGAGGTGAAGCACCTCATCCATTTGCCATGATCCCCATCAATCCGGAATCATGGCGAATGGCAGTCCGTCCCTGGACTGCGGTGTCCGCCGAAGCCCGAATCAGGCGTTCGTGGTCGCGCTCTTGAGGTCGGAACTGATCTCGGACATGTTCTTCTCGAACCAGGCCCGATAATCGTCGCGCGCCTCGTTGGCCAGCTGCATGCTGGTCTTGCCTTCGGCCATGACGCGCTCGCTCAGTTCCTTGGTGGCCTCGACCTGGCCCTTGAAGAAGTCGTTGTAGCCCTTCGACTCGGTAGCCAGCTTCATGACCTGCATGGCGTGATCCATGTACAGACCCATGGCGTCCATCTGACGGGCAGCCATCTTCTCGAAGATGCGCATGTTCAGCTCACCCAAGCTGGTCATGCGCTCGAAGCTCTTGTTGGTCATCTCGTTCACGGTCTTCACAGCGTCGGTCGTGCTCATCGTGATCTCCTAAGTTTGTGCAGTGCAGCAATGTTGCGTTGCACAATATTCTTCTCGACAAGCCACGTCAACAGCGTTTTTGCAATTCTCTCCATTGATTTGGCGCTGGCATGGGCATCATCGCATCGGTCATGAGACATCGCTGTCGAACCTATGAAGACCCACGCAAACCAGAGACCTCCGGCCCCTGTCCCACCAAATGGGCATGCAGCTGACTCTTCGGCATCCGCTGGATACGCGCCAGCAAGGCGTGCGTCACCGAGACGCACTGAAACCGCTCCATCAGCTCCCGTTCCAGGCGGAGCATCAGACGCGAGGCCATTTCCGCATCGGCCAGTGCCCGGTGAGCCGGCTCAGCGGCAGGCAAGCCCAAAGAGGCGACGAGCGCGCCGAGCTTGTAACTCGGCGCCCGGGGCAAGACCCGCCGAGCCACCAGCATGGTACAGACGAACGACTGGCCGCGCTGGCGGCCGAGCCGACTCAGCTCGGCATCCCAGAATCGGCTGTCGAATACCGCATTGTGCGCGACAAGCGGAACCGTACCGACGAAATCGGCCACCTCGGCCATCACATGCTCGACCGGTGGTGCATGGCGCAGCATGGCGGTCGAGATACCGGTTAGACGCTCGATGAAGGGTGGCACCGGAAGTCCCGCGTTCATGAGACTTTGATAGCGGTCGACGATCCGCCCGTCCGCCACCAGAACCGCAGCAATCTCGGTGGGTCGATCGCCCCGCAACGGCGACAGTCCTGTGGTCTCGAAATCGATGACGGCAACAGCATCCACACCCCCTCCCCCCCCAGATCGAACGGATCGGTTTCGCCAGGCGATTATGAGCCCACGCGACCAGCCTCACCATGAGGCGTCGCAACAGCCCTCGCCGGACATCCCGGTCGCCCTGCCGCCGGCCCCAAGACGCCGGCACAAAATGAGACCCTCTTCTCGATTAATCCGCACGCTCGCCCCCCCCCCAACGGGGATCCGCGAATCATGAATGGGTTAACAGATTTATCGATCGCAAGACATAGACTCACGCCGAAACGACAGCGCCGGCCAAGCAACGATCCTAGAGCCCTCAACCCAGCCATCGTAACCGGCTCCCAAGACCGTCCACCGGACCCGAGAAAAAAGCCCAGACGAGGATAAACCATGAGCACCCAAGAGGAGTGCACAGCGCATCCGCTATGCCTGAGCGGCCCACTGACCATCTACGAGGCGGGCGAGATGAAGGAACGCCTGCTGGCCCGACACGGGGCCACGCTCGACCTCTCGGGTGTCACGGAATGCGATGGATCCGGCATACAACTTCTGATGCTCATCCATCGCGATGCCGGCTCCCGCCTGACCGCCGCGAGCGAAACGGTTGCCGAAGCCTTGCGTCTTTGCGGACTGTCCCACCTGATCGAGAAGCAGCCATGACGCTGGACCTGACCGCGGCAATGCAAACCTACGCCGCCGAGAGCCAAGAGCTCCTGGAGGAGATGGAACGCGCCCTGCTGGCGCTCGAGGCGGGAAGGCAGGACCCCGATCTGATCGACGCGATCTTTCGCAGCGCCCATACCATCAAGGGGTCGAGCGGCATGTTCGGTCTGGACGCGGTGGTCGCCTTCGCCCATGAGGTGGAGACCCTGCTCGAATTGGTGCGCTCGGGTCAACGGACGATCGACACCCCGCTCGTGAGCTTGCTGCTCCGCTGCCACGATCATATCGCCGCCCTGGTGAACAGCCCCCCGGGCGAGGATCCCCAAGCCGATCTACTGGTCCAGGGCGACGCCCTGAAAACCGAGCTGCAGGCCTGGCTCGGGGACGCCTCCGACGACGACCGAACCAGCGAGAACGTCTGGCACATCTCGTTACGCTGCGGCCGGGAGCTCTTCCGCGACGGGATGGATCCGCTCTCCATCCTGCGCTACCTCGGCACGCTCGGCGAGCTGATCAACGTCACCACGCTCGACGACGCCCTGCCGCCGATCGAGCGGATGGACCCCACGGCCTGTTACCTGGGGTTCGAGATCGACCTCAGGACCGAAACGGACAAGCAGACGCTCGAGGCCGCTTTCGACTTCGTGCGCGAAAGCAGCCAGGTCCATTTGATCCCCCCAGGCAGCAAGACAGCGCTATGGGCCGAGCTGATCCAGGCGCTGCCCGAGGGAGACGACAAACTCGGAGAGATCCTGGTGCGCACCGGGGTACTGACCCGCCAGGAACTGGCCGCCGCCATGGGGATCCAGGTGATCGATTCACCGGACAAGCAGCTCGGCGAGATCCTGGTCGAACAGGGTCTCGCTCCGCCCGAAGCGGTGAAGGCGGCACTGGGCCGGCAGGCTCAGGCCCGCCGCACCGGCGGTGAACGCTACGTGCGGGTGGAGGCCGACAAGCTGGACCGACTGGTCGACCTGGTGGGCGAGCTGGTGATATCGAGCACAGTGACCACGCTCAGGAGCAGCCACTCCGACGACCGCGCCCTGCAGGAGGCGGTGGCCACCAGCGCCCGCTTCATCGAGGAGGTGCGAGACGCCGCCCTGGGCCTGCGCATGGTACCGATCGGCGGCACCTTCAACCGCTTTCAACGGGTGGTTCACGACCTGTCGCAGGAACTGGGCAAGCAAATCGATCTGGTGATCAGCGGCGGCGAGACGGAGCTCGACAAAACCGTGGTGGACCGTATCGGCGATCCCCTCACCCACCTGGTGCGCAACGCCATCGATCACGCTATCGAGTCGCCGGAGGAACGCCTGGCGGCGGGGAAGGATCCCCGAGGGCGACTGCAGCTCAACGCCCATCACGAGAACGGCAGCATCCTCATCGAACTTTCGGACGACGGGCGCGGATTCGACAGGGAGCGGATCGCGAGCAAGGCGATCGAGCGCGGACTCATCGACAGCACCGAGGGCATCCCGGACCAGGACGTCTTCCAGTTGATCTTCGCGCCCGGATTCTCGACCGCCGAGCAGGTTTCCAACCTCTCAGGACGCGGTGTGGGCATGGACGTGGTCAAGCGCACCATCGAGGACCTGCGCGGAACGGTCGAACTCGAGAACCGGCCCGGGCAGGGCGCGACGGTGCGTCTGCGCATGCCGCTAACCCTGGCCATCATCGACGGCTTCCTGGTGTCGGTGGGCGATGCGCGCTACGTGGTGCCTCTGGACACGGTGGAGGAGTGCATGGAGCTCGGCACGGTGGGTCGGCGGGACTATCTGGATCTGCGGGGCGAGGTGCTGCCGTTCCTCAGGCTGCGGGACCTGCTGCACGACACCACGGAGGCGCCCGCGCGCCAGAGCGTGGTGGTGGTGAGCTACGCGGGCAAGAAGGCCGGTCTGGTGGTCGACAGACTCCTGGGCGAGCTGCAGACCGTGATCAAGCCGTTGGGAGAGGTGTTCTCCGCGCTCAAATGGATCAGCGGCTGCACCGTCCTGGATGTCGGACAGGTCGGATTGATTCTGGACGTCCCCGTCCTGGTCGCCCAGGCGGAACGCAGGGAGGTGACGAGCGGCCATCACGCGGCCGCCTTGAAATGACCGGCCCGGGATGACGCGCGTCGGCGCGCGAACAGGCCGACAGCGAACGCCTGGCCTCGCCCGCAGCGAGAGCGGAGCGAAGTCACGGCTCGACGCCCAAGAACGATTCGATTCAATGTCTTCAGAGGAATGGAAAGACCCATGTTCAAGAACATGACACTGCGCACCAAGCTCGCGATCGGCTTCAGCCTGCTCGTTCTGCTGACCACGGCCATCGGGGGATTCGCCATCTTCCAGATGGGCAAGGTCAACGATGCCTCCACCGAGATCACCGTCAACTGGATGCCCAGCATCCGCCATATCCAGTCGATGAACACCAAGACCTCGGACTTCCGCATCGCCGAACTGATGCACGTGATCTCCGAGGATCCAGCCCAGATCGCAGGCCTCGAGAAGAAGATGGACAGCATCAAGGCGGCGCTGCTCGAGGATCGCGACGCCTATGCCAAGCTCATTTCGTCCGAAGAGGAACGGGCCCTCTACGAGGCGTTCGCGAATCAATTCGACGCCTACATGGAGGCCAACGCGCGCATGATCCCCCTGTCGCGCGCCATGCGGACCGGCGAGGCGATGGCCATCATGAACGGCGAGTCGCAATCCCTGTTCGACAGCTATTCGGCCACCCTGGAAAAGCTGGTGGACCTGAACATCGCCGGAGGCAAGGCCGCCAGCGAGAACGGCGATGTCATGTATGCCCGGGCGACGGGCTGGATCCTGGGGGCCGTCCTGATCGCGGCCCTGCTCGGCGGCATCATCGGCGTGGTCATCGTGCGCAGCCTGATGCGGCAGCTCGGGGCCGATCCGTCGGAGGCCGCGGCAGTCGCCCAGCGCTTCGCGGCAGGCGACCTGTCGGAGGAACTGAAGACGCGGGACGATGACGCCTCCAGCCTGCTGGCAGCGCTCAAGACCGTACAGGGCAGTCTGCGCGCCATGATCGCCGATGCCGGACATCTGACCCGGGCCGTGGCCGAGGGACGGTTGAGAGCACGCGCGGACGCCGAGGTGCATCAGGGCGACTTCCGCGCCATGGTTCAGGGCATCAACGACACCATGGAGTCCTTCGTGGTTCCGATCACGGAGATCCAGCGCGTGCTGGGCGCGATGGCGGAAGGCGATCTGAGCCAAACCATCCGAGCGAGCTATCAAGGCGACTTCGAGCAGCTGAAAATCGCCCTCAACACCACCGTGGACAAGCTGGGCGAGACCATCGGTCAGGTGCGATCCTCGGCCGACGCCCTCAACAGCGCCGCAGAGCAGGTATCCGCAACCTCGCAGACCCTCTCTCAGGGAGCGGCGGAACAGGCCGCCAGCATGGAAGAGACCTCGTCATCGATCGAACAGATGTCGGCCTCGATCGCACAGAACACCGAGAACGCCCAGATCACCAACGGGATCGCGACCCAAGCCGCGCGGGAGGCGGAGGAAGGCGGCACGGCGGTGCGCGAAACCGTACAGGCGATGCGCGAGATCGCGATCAAGATCAAGATCATCGACGACATCGCCTACAAGACCAACCTGCTGGCCTTCAACGCGGCCATCGAGGCGGCCCGCGCGGGCGAACACGGCAAGGGATTCGCCGTGGTCGCGGCGGAGGTGCGCAACCTGGCCGAACGCTCCCAAAGCGCCGCCCAGGAGATCGGGGATCTGGCCGGCAGCAGCGTTGACCGCGCCGAGCGGGCCGGGAAGCTCTTGGAGGAAATGGTCCCCTCGATCGTCAAGACCGCCGACCTGGTGCAGGAAATCGCGGCGGCCAGCAGCGAACAGACGACTGGAGTAACCCAAATCAACAGCGCGGTGAATCAGGTCAATCAGGCGACCCAGGGCACGGCCTCCGGGAGCGAGGAACTGGCCGCCACGGCCGAAGAGATGACCAGCCAAGCCCAGCAATTGCAGGAGCTGATGGCCTTCTTCCGGGTCGCAGGCGCAGGCGCGATGGCAGAGCATCCGGTCGCGGGGAAAATCTTGTCCTCGCCCGCCCCCCAGCCACGCATCGTCGGAGCGGAAAAGCACGGGCCGGGCAAGGATCAATTCATCCCCTTCTGAGAGAGGTGTTCATGACACGCGATACCACACTCGAGAGCGGGCAGGAAAAGGCCCAGTACCTGATCTTCAATCTTCGCGGAGAACCGTTCGCCATACCCCTCCTTGGGGTCAAGGAGATCATCGAATACGGTAGCGTCACCCACATCCCGAACATGCCAGTCTTCATCCGTGGGGTGATCAACCTGCGTGGACGCGTGGTACCGGTCATCGATCTGGCCGCGCGCTTCGGCGAGCCGCCGACGACCGTCGGCGAACGAACCTGCGTGGTCATCGTCGAACTGCAGGATGAAGCCGGGATCAACGACATGGGCATCGTGGTCGATGGGGTCAACGCCGTCAGCGACATCCCGGCGAGCGAAATAGAACCCCCACCGAGGTTCGGAGCCAAGATCCGGGTCGATTTCATCCAGGGCATGTGGAAGTCTCAGGACCGCTTCGTGATCGTGCTCGACCAAGCGCGCGTTCTCTCGATTCAGGAGATCAACCAGCTCGCCGAGATGATGGAGGACGGGCCCGCTCGATGAAGAAAGGCCGGGCGCATCGCCCCGGCTACCGAAATGCGATCGATCGAGCGGCGGGGGCCTGGAGGACCGGGATCAGGAAGGATCCTCGTCCTTCTTCTTGCGGTCGCCCGGAAGCGAGAATCCGGCGGCACGCATCAGATCGTCCTGGAGTTCGGTCCAGAGCTCGACATTCTTCTGCGTCAGGCGGGTCATGGCATCGAAGGGATTGTCGCCCCAGGCCCCCTTGACCTCCTGCTGCTGCTTGGCGAACAGATTGAGGGCCGTTTCCAGATAGCGCGTGAAGAGTCCCTGCAATGTGCCGCCGTAGAAGCGGATGATCTGCGCCAGCATGGGGGCGCTGAACAGCGGCTCGCCGCCGGATTCCTCCTCCAGCATGATCTGCAGCAGAATCGAGCGGGTGATGTCGGTGTCGTTGGCGGTGTCGACGACCTTGAAACTGACGCCGCCCATCACGAGCGCGCGGACATCGGAGAGGGTGATGTAACGACTGACCTCGGTGTCGTAGAGGCGGCGGTTCGGGTACTTCTTGATGATGCGCTCGCTGTTCATAGGCACCTGGGCTGCATGGGCATGAATTTCCGCAAGTGTACCCCAGTCGCGACCACGCCTCGCCGGCGGGCACCGACGAGGCACGATTCGAATACGGATAGAGAATGGAGCGAGCGGGAAACCGCGACCTAGAGTCGAGAGCCGACCGAACGCCCGATAGGCATTCGGTCGACCGCTGACCTCTAGATGCGCTCGACGGCGAGCGCGACGCCCTGACCACCACCGATGCAAAGCGTGGCGAGGCCCTTCTTGGCATCGCGACGCTGCATCTCGTAGAGCAGGGTGACCAGCACGCGGGCGCCCGAGGCGCCGATCGGATGACCGAGCGAGATGGCACCACCGTTGACGTTGACCTTGCTGAGATCCCAGCCCATCTCCTTGTTCACCGACATGGCCTGGGCGGCGAAGGCCTCGTTGGCCTCGATCAGGTCCAGATCGGCCGGGGTCCAGCCCGCCTTTTCCAGACACTGGGTGGAGGCCGGGATAGGGCCGGTGCCCATGATGGCCGGATCCACGCCTGCACTGGAGAAGGCGACCAGACGCGCCATCGGCTTGAGGCCCAGTTCCTTGGCCTTGGACTCCTTCATGACCATGACCATGGCCGCACCGTCGTTGATGCCGGAGGCGTTGCCCGCGGTGACGGTCCCTTCCTTGTCGAAGGCGGGACGCAGCTTGCCGAGCTTCTCCGCCGTGGTCCCCGCGCGCGGGAACTCGTCGGTGTCGAACACCAGCGGATCGCCCTTGCGCTGCGGGATGCTGACCGGAACGATCTCGTCCTTGAAGCGGCCGGCCTTGATCGCCGCCTCGGCCTTCTGCTGCGACTCGGCGGCGAAGGCGTCCTGCTGCTCGCGGGTGAAGCAGAACTGCTTGGCGATGTTCTCGGCGGTCACGCCCATGTGGTATTGATTGAAGGCGTCCCAGAGACCGTCGACGATCATGGTGTCGACCATCTTCCAGTCGCCCATGCGCTGACCGTCGCGCGAGCGGGGCAGGACGTGGCTCGACTGGCTCATGCTCTCCTGGCCGCCGGCGATCACGATGTCGGCGTCCCCGCAGGCGACCGCCTGCATGGCCAGGTGCACGGCCTTGAGACCGCTGCCGCAGACCTTGTTGATGGTCATGGCCGGAACCGAATGCGGCAGGCCCGCCTTGAGGGTGGTCTGACGGGCGGGATTCTGACCGACGCCCGCGGCCAGCACCTGACCCAGGATGACCTCGTCGACCTGGTCGCCCGCGATCCCGGTACGCTCCAGCAGGGCCTTCAGCACGGCGGTGCCCAGCTCGGTCGCGGGCAGGGACGACAGGCCGCCGCCGAAGGTCCCGATCGCGGTACGTCCAGCATCGACGATGACGATGTTCTCGCTCATATCAAGCATGTCCTCTAAAGCATTCAGGGTGAAATGGTCGATTATAGGTCAGTGACTCTCGGCGCCGGATTCTACGCACCTTTGTTGCAGTGCACAAATCCACATGCTAACTTTCGCCCAATAGCAACCCGAGGAGGGCAACCGCATGAGCAACGACAGCTTTTTCAACGACGACTGGCTGGAGCTCCAGCGCAAGTACTGGGACAACTGGGCCGACATGAGCCGCAAGGCGATGGGGCTCGAGGGCGAGACCAAGATGACCGCCCCCTGGGAGGGCGCGCTCGATCATTGGTGGAAGGCCTTCTCGCCGGCCGCCCCAGACCTCTCGAAGGCCTTCATGGAGAAGATGATGGACCAGGGCAAGTCCTTCTTCCGCATGGCCGAGACCTTCGCCAACCGCTCGGACGACGGATCCGCGACCGACGGCCTGAGCTACTGGACCAAGGCGCTCGAGGACATGCAGAAGCGTTTCTCGGGCAACCTGGACGACGGCGGCAGCGCCATGCAGCGCATGATGTCCTTCTGGGAGATGCCGCTCGACAACTGGCAGCGCATGATGTCCTCGCTCTCGCCGATGCCCGGCGACTTCCTGCGCAACATGCCGCACGAGCACTTCAAGGGCAATCTCGACCGCGCGCTCTCCGCGCCCGGACTCGGCTACTCACGCGAGGAACAGAGCCAGTACCAGGAGCTGATGCGCAGCTCCATGGAGTACCAATCCGCATTGCAGGAATACACCGGCTTCTACTCCAAGCTCGGCATGAAGTCGGTCGAGCGCATGGGCAGCTACATCCAGGGCGTCATCGACAGCGGCAAGACGATCGACTCGGCCCGCGCGCTCTACGACAACTGGGTAAGCTGCTGCGAGGCCGTCTATGCCGATCAGGTCGCGACCCCCGAATACGCCAAGATCCACGGCCGCCTGGTCAACGCCCAGATGGCCCTCAAGAAGCGCCTCTCGGTCATCGTCGACGAGAACCTGGGCGCCATGAACATGCCCACCCGCACCGAGGTGCGCACCCTGGAAAACCGTCTCCAGGAAACGCGCCGCGAGAACAAGCGGATGCTCCAGAGCTTGCGCGCGCTGGAGAAGCAGGTCGAGGCGCTCGGCGGCAAGACGCCGGCCAAGCCGGCGACCGCGCTCAAGTCCTCGGCCCCCGCGGCCAAGACGACCACGCGCCGCAAGACGACCGCCAAGCCGGCGGCCAAGCCGACCCCGAGCGAATGAGCCGTCCGACGATATCCGGGCACCGCCACAGCGCCGCACACTGAGAGGACCCTAGACCATGTTTCCAATCGATATCCGACCGGACAAGCTCGCTCAGGAGATGTTCGACTACAACCGCAAGCTCGGGCAGGGCATGGAGAACCTGCTCAACGCCGACGAGATCGACACCGGCGTCAGCCCCAAGCAGGCGGTCTACAGCGAGGACAAGCTGGTCCTCTACCGCTATGACAGACCCGAGGGCGTCGAGACCCAGAAGATCCCGCTGCTGATCGTCTACGCCCTGGTGAACCGGCCCTACATGACCGACATCCAGGAGAACCGCTCGACCATCAAGGGTCTGCTCGCCACCGGTCAGGACGTCTATCTGATCGACTGGGGCTATCCCGACCAGGCCGACCGCTCGCTGACCCTGGACGACTACATCAACGGCTATATCGACCGCTGCGTCGACCATCTCCGCGAGACGCACGATGTCGACAAGATCAACATCCTCGGCATCTGCCAGGGCGGCGCCTTCAGCCTCATGTATACCTCCATGCATCCGGACAAGGTGCAGAACCTGGTGACCATGGTCACCCCTGTCGACTTCAAGACCCCGGACAACCTGCTGTCCGCCTGGGTGCAGAACATCGACGTCGACCTGGCCGTCGACACCATGGGCAACGTCCCGGGCGAGCTGCTGAACTGGACCTTCCTGTCGCTCAAGCCCTTCAGCCTGACCGGCCAGAAATACGTCAACATGGTCGATCTGCTGGACGACCCGGACAAGGTCAAGAACTTCCTGCGCATGGAAAAATGGATCTTCGACAGCCCGGACCAGGCCGGCGAGACCTTCCGCCAGTTCATCAAGGACTTCTACCAGAACAACGGCTTCATCGAGGGCGGCGTCGTGCTGGGCGACCAGGAGATCAGCCTCAAGAACGTCAGCTGCCCGGTGCTCAACATCTACGCCCTCCAGGACCACCTGGTTCCGCCGGACGCCTCCAAGCCGCTCAAGTATCTGGTCGGCAGCGAGGACTACACCGAACTCGCCTTCCCCGGCGGACACATCGGCATCTACGTCAGCGGCAAGGCCCAGAAGGAGGTCACCCCGGCCATCGGCAAGTGGCTGAACGAACGGGGTTGATCTAACCCAGCGTAGGGCGCAATAGCGCTAGCGTATTGCGCCGTATGGCCGGCAACGGTCAGTCATCGACCGCAGCCGAATCACATACGGCGCAATACGGCCGCCCCAAAAATCGTTCGACGCCGGTTCATGCAAGGCTCTTGCGGGGGCAAAGATTTGCAGCCGCCAATGAGATGCGGCCTATTGCGCCCTACTCCTGCACGTAGAAATGACGCCATCCCGTCCCGCTGGCGCGGGTCAGGACGTCGATCAGCGTATGCGTCGGCGTCGCCTCTCCGGGGAAGATCTCCTCGACCTGGACGAAGAACCGCCCGAACCCACCCTGCTGCTTCCAGTCCCACAGCCACGGAGGTCGCGTCTCGCGACAGTTGGGGCAGGTCACGCCCGCATGCGGATGCGTCGCCCAGTGCCCCAGCCGTTCGCGCCAATCCACCAGCCGATGGCGACACTCCCGGCAGCGAGGCGCGCGGGTATTGCGGCCGTGAAGCAGATGGGGATGGCGGAAGGACGAAGAGACACGCACGTGACAGAAGGCGCCCCGGCCGTCCGGATTGCTGCGGATCTGCACGGCGCAACCGGTGAAGGCCACCAGACTCAGGAACATGGGCCCGGTGCGAAAGGCGTCGCCACCCGCGTCGCTCAGCCGCTCGCCGATGAAGCCGACCTCGGCGAGCGCCTCGATCAGCAGAGGCACGTGCGGACTGACGTGCGGATCCGAGGCCGTGAGAATCAGACGCCCGGTATGGCTGGATGAAACGACGTCCGGTCTGTCGAAATGCATGGCCATGTCCATGGAATCGAAACACCCCTTCGGCCGTCAGGATCCGCCGGCCGTGCGTTTGAAGTCGAAACTCAGCTGCTCGCCCGGAGGCTCGATATAGTCGCCTTGGATGAAATCCGGACGACAGCTCCAGACCTGCGCGAGCCTCTCCTTGTCATCGATTCCGGTCGCGATCACGGCGATTCCACGCTCCTGCAGTCCCTGGACGATTCCCATCAACTCGACCTGCTCGACCTGGGTCAAGATCTGCATCGACAGCTTGACATATCTGACACCGAGCTTGGACAGCAGCGTCAGGTCGTCGCGCGAGCCCACGACATTGGCGACGCAGCACTGGATCCCGTAGGTCTTCAGACGGTCCATGAGCGGCTTCGCCTCCAGCCGGTTCTGACGGACATCGGCAAGCTGGAACTGAAGCACCGGATACAGACGGATCAGATTACGCTGCACGATCTGCTCGCGAAACCAGGGAAACCACTCGGGAGCCGCCAGGGTACCGACCGTCTGATGGACCAGGAAGCGCATATGCGGATGGCTCGTGCGGTGCCGGTCCATCACCTCCAGGGCATGACCCAGGACCCAGCGATCGATCCTGACCATCAGTCCGCCCCGCTCCGCGGAGGCGAGAAAATCCGTCGGCGAGATCTGTTCGCCGTCCAGCGTGTTCAGACGCAGCAGAGCCTCGTAGAGCTCCTCACCCTGCCTGGCGACAGGGGCCACAGGCTGGAACAGCAGCACCAGACCGTCGTGGTTGAGAGCAGCATTGACCAGACGCCGGATCATACCATGACCGATGGCGACCTCTGCCCGCTCCACCACCGACTGGGTCCATAGACGCGCCTGATTGCCTCCGGCCTCCCTGGCCCAGGTCAATGCCTGATTGGCGCGGGACAGCAGTGTCGAGGCGTCCTCGAGCGGCGGTGTCGGCACCCCGATACCGATACTGACGGTCAACCCGATCTGCTTGCTTCCATCTGGGGTCCCCAGCCCCTCGGACAGTCGCGCACAGAGTCCAGCGGCCAATGACTGGAGCCCGGAGACCCGCTCACGTGAGGCGAGCAGGGCATAGCGGCATTCGTCCAAGCGGGTGGCGGCCTCCTCCGGGCTCATCAGACCCGAGATCTGGGCCTCCATCAAACCCAGCAGTCGCTCATATCCCCCGATACCCAACCGCTCCAAGGCTCGCGCATGCTGATCCAGCTCCAGGACGAGGAGACCCAGTCCATCTCGCCCCAGCTCCCGAGCATCCAGAAACCGGTCCAGATAGGCCATGAAAACCGCGCGCGGCAGGAAGCCGCGCGCACTTTCGCGCCGATTCTCCAGGGTGCGTCGGTTCCTGAACCAGCGCGACTCGCGAACGCGCTGCTCGATGGCGGCGATCAGCTGATGACGCTGCACGGGCTTGAGGACGAAGCCGTCGCCGCCCGCCTTCAGCGCCTCCAGTTGGCCGACCGGATCCGGATCCGAGGACAGGAAGAGGATGGGCAGGCCGAAGAAGTCGTCATGGTCGCGAATGACGGCGGCCAGCTCGCTGGCCCCGACCCGAGGGATATCCTGACTGATAAGCACCAGATTGGGGCGAAACGCCTGCAGCCGATCAAGGAGCTTCATGGGGTCCTCGACCACCAGCACCTCCATCCCGGCGCTGGCGATGGTTATGGCGATCTTCTTCGACTGATCCGGCTGCGGCTCGACGACCAGAACGCGGTAGCGGCGACTTTCGAGATGGCCGCTCAGGCGCAGGATGCGCTCGGCCAGGCGGCGCTGCGTGACCGGCATCACCTGATAGCTGTCGACGCCCGCGCGAAGGGCCGCCAATCGCCACGCCAGGGTCCCCTCCCCCCGTTCGCGACTGGCCAGACAGAGAACGGCCGCAGGGACGTCGGCATCCGGGCTCAGACGCGCCACCAGTTCGGCAAGCGAGTCGAGGCCGCCGACGGCCGCCAGATCGAGCACCAGAACCGAGGGGCGAGTCCTGCCGAGTGCCGTCACATGGTCCAGATCCTCCAAGACCCTCAAGACCAATCCTTTCGGCTCCAGCAATGGCGTCAGGTCCTTCACCAACCGAGGATCGATGCCCAGGAAATAGACAGACGCGTTTTGCTGTGATTGAACCGGGAGTTTCATGTCCTTGATCGACCTGTGTCAGATTGGGGAAACGCCGATGTATTGCGTTTACCGTCCGGACCAAGGACGGCCCGGCGAG
>NZ_AONC01000057.1 GCF_000585215.1 Imhoffiella purpurea
ACGGCCACGACGACAACGACCGCCACCCGCTCGACAACCCTATTTGACACCGCTGGCGGCATGAGTGTGGACCGGAGTTATGATCACCGCCGTCGAAGCATTCTTAGAAAGATTTCATCCTTTTCTTTCATGGTGCTCTCATTGTTTCTAGCCTTCTTCTGAAGGCTTTTTGAGCGTTCTGATGGGTAAGGTAAGGCGGTAACGCGGAAACCCCTTAGAATGGCATACAGCGACTCTGAGTTTATGCAGGGATGATTAATGTGCAAGACATACAAAGCACATCAATATTCGTTTTTATAACATCATGTTTAGGGTGATGCGGTAAATGTATCTGATTCAGCAAAATTATGAATTATTCCATATATGCCGATGTTAGAGATAAGGAGGCGTGTGGAAGCAAATTTATAATCTATTTTGCGTTGATCATATTTCTGGCAAACGCTTGCTGTTTCCATGGTCTTATGGCTTTAAAATCGATGCAGTGATCCCAGTTGACTTTGTTTATATAGTCAGAGCGCTCTTGTAATTCAATAGGCTTGATATATCGTCCTGTCGATACTCCCCCGGATGGCTTTTGGCCCATCATCGTTTCAATTTTGTGAATAGGCATCTCAAGTTTATTGGCGAGATATGTTTCAAGGTTGTGTCGCAAAGAATGAAATGCTGTGTTCGGTGTTTGGATGTTGCAGTTTGCTTGATTTGTATATGTTGTGTTAAACCATTTTTGAGCCTTATAGCCGTATTTGTTTCTTTCATTGTATGTTAGTTCTGGGAATAGGCGCTCTGTCTTAGTAGATTGTGCAAATTCAATCAGTCCAAGATGTATTAGTTTTCGGTGAATGGGGATGAGTCGTCTATGGTCTGGCCGTTTGACTGACTTTTTTGTTATTTCCTTTTCATTATCATTGATGTCAATAACCCATATTTTAGAGTCCTCGTGCTGGTATATGTCTGAAACATATAGTTGGCATATTTCATTGAGTCTTGCGCCCGTAAAGAGACCAATTAGAGGTACCCAAAATCTATAAGGTTCTTTGTGTAGCCCAGTTGTGTAGTGTCTGCTGTTGAACAGCTTTCGTAAATCATCACAGGTATATGCTTTGCGCTCTTCGTGAGTGATCGACTCACTTCTGATGACGTTCGACAAAGAATTTGTTAAGCCTGCGATGCAATAATTGTTTTTATATAACCAGGAAATGAAACTTGACAGTCGGTTGAGATATTTCTTCTTGGTTGTGGCGCTAATTTGATCATTTTCGGGAATAACAGATTTCAACAGGGCGCGAGCTGTTTTGTCTTTGTATTGTGTCTTTTTACTTCTGTTCGAAGGGAGCTTTAATATTAGTTCCTTGAATTCTTGAACATGTTCTTTTGTTACGTCTCCAGTTGATATATCACCTGTTAATTGATAGAAAAGGTTGAATATTTCGTTTCTATAATTTTGTCCGGTTGTTATATTGCTCCAGCTTGTCTGATTCTCGACTAGAAATTTGTCGAAAGCCTCTTTTAGAGGGATCGAGTTAACGTGCGCACGGTGATGGTTATTGATTGCTGACAATATCTCCTTAAGATGATTTGATTCAAGCCTTGGTTGTTTGTCTGGATCAGTAGCGCTGCTTGATTCATTAATTTCGCGTTGAAATCTAATGGCTTGCTCAAGTAGTGCTGTCTCGTTTTCAGTTGAATCGAGCTTTGACAGGAACTGTTCCTCGTACTCTGCGAATGACTGGGAATGTTCTCTAGCGTCAATGTGTTGACGTAACAACTTCATTGCAGATGCAAATAAATCTGGATCTGAAAAATATTTTCGAGCAATGTCATCAAACATCAATACGAGTCTTCGTGCTTTTGAGAGTGCTAGTCTACGTTCTTTAGTATATAAGGAAATTCTAAAATACTTGGGCAGTGATGAGGATAACCTACGTAGGTGCTCTGGTACCCGTTTTTGGAAACAGAACACACCACAATGGTTACGGTAGAGATAGGAGGGGGATGAAGCCACAGATGTAACACACCATTGTATTACACCAGTTGCTTCATGGGTTGTTGCTTTGTTTTTAACTTATTGAAATATAAGTTAAAAAATAGAAATAATGGTGGAGCCGAGGGGGATCGAACCCCTGACCTTCGCATTGCGAACGCGACGCTCTCCCAGCTGAGCTACGGCCCCGAATCGAGAGGGTCGAACCGCCTGAGATGGATGATGTCTCCAGGTCGGGCGGGCGACGGTTTGATTCTGCACCCAGAAGGGCTTTCGAGACAAGAGGCGCATGCCCCCGGGTGCCCGATTTCGCTGGCCTGATGTCCATGCCCGCTTCGGGGCACGGACCGGCGGATCCTCTAGCGGTGCAGAACGAACTGCAGGACGGCCTTGCTCCCGAAGTAGGCGAGGATGAGGATCACGAATCCGCCGAGGGTCCAGGTAATGGCGGTGCGTCCGCGCCAGCCCTTGCGGAAGCGTCCGATCAGGAGTCCGCCGAAGACCAGCCAGGCGAGGACGGAGAGCACCGTCTTGTGCACCAGATGCTGGGCGAACATGTTCTCCAGGAAGGCGAGACCGCTGAGCAGCGCCAGGGTCAGCAGGACGAAGCCGGCGCTGATCATCTCGAACAGCAGACTTTCCATCGTCTGCAGTGGGGGCAGGGTGCGCACGAATCCGCCCGGTTGGCGATGGCGCAGATGATGGTCCTGCACGGAGAGCAGAATCGCCTGGACCGCGGCCAGGGTCAGCAGGCTGTAGGCCAGCATCGACAGGAGCACGTGGATCTTGAGCGGCCACGAGGCCGAGGCGCGCATGAATCCGACCTCGGCGAAATGGGTTTCGAGTATGAGACTCAGCGCGGCGGCCGGCAGCAGGATCAGTCCCAGGTTGTCGACCGGCTTGTTCAGGCTCGAGACCAGCAGCAGCGCGATGATGGTCCAGGAGGTGAGTGCCAGGGCGTGGTAGAAGCCGAGGTTGATTCCGGCGCTGCTGAAGATGCTGTCCCAGAGGACCCAGCTGTGGATGGCCAGGCCGACGAAGGCGACCGAGATCGCAAGCGCGCGGTCGGGAATCCAGCCCTCCTTGCGGAACAGGCGCATGCCGATGAGGACGGCGGCGGCCATATAGCTGGCGGTGGCGATGTAGGCGAGGAGGGTATGAGTCATATGCGTGACTTCATCTTGCTAGAACGGTGGCACGGAAATGTTGGGTGATCATATCGTCCGACATTGACCCTGCATTATACTCACAAGTCATGCCGTAAGCCGATGGCAATGGTTTTTTCTTGAGATAGCGCCGATCCCAGGCGCCGATTCGAGGTCGTAGCATGTTTCAGAATCTCCAGGACCGCTTCGAGGGCGTACTGACCAATCTGCGGGGTCAGGGTCGACTGAGCGAAGATAACATCAGGGAGACCCTGCGCGAGGTCCGCATGGCGCTGCTCGAGGCGGACGTCGCCCTGCCGGTGGTGCGTCGGTTCGTCGAGGACGTTCGCGAGAAGGCGCTCGGTGAGGCGGTGACCAAGAGTCTGACCCCGGGCCAGGTGCTGATCAAGATCGTCAACGACGAGCTGGTCGAGCTGATGGGCCAGGCCAACGAGCAGCTCGACCTGATCGCCCAGCCGCCCGCGGTCATCCTCATGGCCGGTCTGCAGGGCTCGGGCAAGACGACCAGCGTCGCCAAGCTCGCCCGCTGGCTGCAGGAGAAGCAGAAGAAGTCCGTCATGGTGGTGAGCTGCGACGTCTATCGTCCTGCGGCCATCGAGCAGTTGAAGACGGTCGCGGGCGAGGTCGGGGCCGAGTTCTGTCCCAGCCGGGGCGACGAGGACCCGGTCGAGATCGCCAAGCGCGCGCTCGACAGCGCGCGCCGTCATTTCAAGGACGTCCTCATCGTCGACACGGCGGGCCGGCTGCACGTCGACACCGAGATGATGGACGAGATCAAGACCATCCATGCGACCCTGAACCCGGTCGAGACCCTCTTCGTGGTCGATTCCATGACGGGTCAGGACGCGGCCAACACGGCCAAGGCATTCGACGAGGCGCTGCCGCTGACCGGCGTCATCTTGACCAAGACGGACGGCGACGCGCGCGGCGGCGCGGCACTCTCGATCCGCCAGATCACCGGCAAGCCGATCAAGTTCCTCGGCACCGGCGAGCGCACCACGGCGCTCGAACCCTTCCATCCCGATCGGGTGGCCTCGCGCATCCTCGGCATGGGCGACGTGGTCTCTCTGGTCGAGGAGGTCCAGTCCAAGGTCGACAAGGACCAGGCCGAGAAGTTGGTCAAGAAGCTCAAGAAGGGCAAGGACTTCGATCTGAGCGATTTCAAGGATCAGCTGGAGCAGATGAACAAGATGGGCGGCATGATGAGCCTGATGGAGAAGCTGCCCGGCATGAATCAGATCCCGGACCACGTCAAGGACAAGGCGAGCGACAAGGAGATGGGCAAACTGGTCGCCATCATCAACTCCATGACCCAGCAGGAGCGCCAGTTCCCGGCCATCATCAAGGGATCGCGGAAGCGCCGCATCGCGGCCGGCTCCGGCACCCAGGTCCAGGACGTGAACAAGCTGCTCAAGCAGTTCACCCAGATGCAGAAGATGCTCAAGAAGATGAAGGGCGGGGGCATGGCCAAGATGATGCGCTCCATGCAGGGCCGCCTGCCGCCCGGCTTCATGGGGGGCGGCGGGTTTCCTCCGGGCGGCATGCCTCCCGGCGGCGGATTCCCCATGTGAGTGGAGCTTCCAGCTTCCAGCGGCCGGTCTCCAGCGTTTGGTGGTGGCTGGCCGCTTGACGATCGATCCCTTTCGGACCCACATCTGCTCCATACCCACCTTTGGCCATCACGGGGCGCAATCGATGCACATCTACCTTCTTCTTCGGCGGCGCGCTTTTCTCCTTATATCGGGAATGCTGGTATTGCTGTTCTCGGCGGGGATGGCCTCGGCCTCGCCCTGGGGCGAGGTGAAGCGTCCCAGCTCCGGGCCGCCGCGCGTCATCGGCGGGGTCTCCAACGGTTGTATCGCCGGTGCCCTGGCGCTTCCCGAAAGCGGGCCCGGTTATGTCAGCATTCGCCGCTATCGCAACCGCTATTACGGTCATCCCAAGCTGCTGCGATTCATCGCCGACATGGGGCTCGCCCAGAAGCGCCACGGCGATCGGCTCATGATGATCGGCGACCTGAGCCAGCCGCGCGGAGGGCTCATGTCCTCCTCGCATCGCAGCCATCAGAACGGACTGGACGTCGACATCTGGCTCACACTGGCCGACTCTCCGGCCATGGCCAGGCGTCTGATGGACGACCGCTCGGATCCCGACAGCATGGTGGCCCCCGGTGGCGACGATATCAGCCGCTATTGGGGCGAGGACCAGCGGTTTCTGATCGAGACCGCCGCGCGTCATCCCTCGGTCGATCGCATCTTCGCCAACCCGGCGATCAAGCAGGCCCTGTGCCGGAGCGCGCGCGGCGACCGTTCCTGGCTGCGCAAGGTGCGGCCCTGGTGGGGGCACGACGCCCATATCCACGTGCGTCTCTCCTGCCCTCCCGGCAGCGGACAGTGCGCGAGCCAGAGCCCGGTGCCCGTCGGCGAGGGCTGCGGCAAGGAGCTGGCCTGGTGGTTCAGCCCAGAGGCGCGCAAGCCGAGCAAGAAGGGCGGGCGGCGCGTCGAACCGACACCGCCGGCGGCCTGCTCGGCCCTGCTGAGGGATATGTGAGGGTACGGGATGCGCGATCCCTATAGTCTCGTTTGCTCCGGGCCGGCTGCGTTTCCCGTCTCTCCGGTGCCCATGAGCTCGCCCAGGCTGTCCTCGTAGAAGTCGATGCGTGTCTGGGTGGCGGCGAGCCGGGTCTCGATCTCGTTCAGTTCGGTCGCGTTGGTCTGGCGGCGGCTGTCGAGGACGCGTCGCTCCTCCGTGAGCTTGGCGAGCCGCTCCTTGTCGGTGCGCTCGGCCTTTTCGAGCGACTTGAGGTCGCGTCTGGCGTCGCGCGCAGATTCGCTCTCGCCGCGCGCCCAGAAACCGAAGCGGCGCGGTGGCGTCTGCGACTCCTGGTCGGCCTGCCGGGCCAGGCTGGCGATCCGCTCGCGTTCCGCCGCGAGCTCCTCGGCCAATGTCTCCATGCCCTGCTCTGCGGCGGCGATCTGGTCGTCCAGCTTGCGTCCGCTCTCCCGCAGCGATTGGCGCTCGGCGAGCTGCTTGGTCTCCACTCCGCGCAGTCGGCTCAATTCTTCGCGAAGGGTCTTGAGTCGGGTCTGATGTCGCTCGCGCTCGCGTCTGAGGTCGAGCTCGGCGATCTTCTCGGCGTGCGCCAGCTGTTTGGCGAGCTCGGACTGGCGTGTCTCGGCCTCGCTGCGGGCGAGCTGGTCGGCGAGCTCGCGCTCGCGCAGACGCAGCTCCTCGCGGGCGATCTCCTGCTCGTGCTCCATCTCCTCCTGGCGCTGGCGCAGCTCGGCCTCCTGCTGGGAGCGGCTGCGGTGCCAGTCCTCGCGGGCCTGCTGCAGCTCGGAGGCCAGCTCGATCCGGCGGTGGTTGTGCAGCGCCTCGGTCTCGTCGGCGAGCTGGGCCTGGAGCTGCGAGGTGCGGATCTCGAGTTCCCGGTCGAGCGCGGCCAGCTCGATCTCGCGGCGTTTCTGTAGATGGGTGCGCTCCTCGCGCAGGTGCTCCATCCGCTGGACCAGGGTCTCCTGCTCGATGGCCTGCTCGGTGAGGTAGCGCCGCAGCGGCGCGCGGGCCTCGACCAGCGACCGGCGCTCGCCGTAGAAGGATGCCGGATCGCGCTCGAAGGCGAGCCAGAGCCGGACGAACTCGGCCGAATTGAGACGCTGGCGCGGATCCTGGGGCAGCTCGAAGCCGGGGGTCTCGGCGAGTCCGCCCTCGAGATACTTGCGGTACTGCATCTGGATGGTTTCGCTGAAATAGGCGCGAACGGCCGGTGGCTCGAACAGCTTGATGGCGATCAGCGAGAAGAAGAGCACCCCGAGCGCGGCCTGGGCGAATCCCTCGACCGTCTCGAAATGGGGGACGCCGTGTTCCTCGGGCCGGTCGCGCAGCGCCTGCAGGGCGAGCGAGCGGGCGGCGAAGCTCAGGGGCGGCGGCATGGCCTCCGACTGGCGGCCGGCGACCTCGGCGGCGATGGCGTCGAGCCGCTGCTGCTGCTCCTGGCGCAGCCGTTCGAGCTCGTCCGAACGGTTGCGCAGCGCCTGGTTCAGCTGTTCGATGCGCTCCGAGATGGGTGCGGTCCGCTGGGAGAGTTCCTTCTGCTTGGCCTCCAGCTGCCCGGCGAGCCGCTCGGCGTTGGCCTCCCATTTGCGCGCCTCGGGTCCGTGGCCCGCCGGTCGGCCGTCGCGTCCCAGGATCTCGTCGCCCACCCGCTGCTGCGCGCCCGCCAGATCCCGGCGCAGGATCTCCATGACGGGGGCCAGCTCGGCCTCGATCCGGATGCGCCGTTCGCGCTCGGCGGCGAGCGATCGGTTCAGGCGCTCGATCTCGGCCTCCAGTGGGGCTGAGCGCTCGGCATAGAGCGTCTCGGTTCGGCGCGTCTCTTCGGCGATCTCGGACTGCAGCCGCGACTCGCGTTCCGCGTGGTAGCTCTCCACCTGGGCCTGGTGGTAGCTGGCGATGTCGTCGGCACGGATGAGCTTGCCGAGGAAGGGTGCGGTGACATAGAGCGAGACGCCGACGATGGCCAGTCGCGTCAGGATGCCGAGCCACCAGCGCAGCAGCGCGCCGAGCCCGCGCGGGGCATTGGGGTTCCAGCGTCTGGAGCGGATCATGGGGCGCTCGGACATGATGAGCGAGGCGTCCACGATCCAGATGACCGAGAACATGAGCGCGAACATGAAGAGTCCGGCCGGCGTCTTCAGCCAGGGGCTCTCCTGCGGCACGATCGACGCCCCGATCAGCCCCCAGACGGTGCCCTCGAGGCTCGCCATCAGCAGGATGAGGGCCCAGGCGAAGCCGAGCCAGACCGCGACGGCCGGGGTCAGCAGATGATCGCCGTAGGGGCGCAGACGCAGATAGGCCGTCAGCGGGATCCTGATACGGCGTGTCTCGTGGGAGTTGGTGTCCATCCTGATGCCCATGGAGGAAGACGGCTAGGCTGCGTGCCATTCTATTCGCTTGCGGCGATCCGGGCATCCGCTCAGGCTTGCGTCAGGTCCACCTGTCCGAGCATGATGCGCGGCTGACATCCGCCGTCCGTCCGACGGACATCGTGTACAGCATTCGAGGTTTTCGACTCATGGATCGCCTGACGCGCAATTCCATCATCATCTCCGCGTTCCTCCTCGTGTTTCTCATCGTCACCCTCGCCTGGCAGCGCTTCGGGATGACCCCGCGCGTCTGGCAGCTCAATGATGTTTTGGAGGCGGATCCGGTCTTGTCTCAAGCGCCTTATCGGTTCCGGGTTCTCGTCTTCCTCAACGGCATCGCCACGCTGAGCAGTCCGCATGCCGACCTGGTTCCGCTCGAAACCTACGTGAAGGCGGCCGATCCGGCCCTGGCCGAGAGGCCGGCCGACGATGCCGAGGTGGTCGCTGCCGAGCGCGCGTTCCGCGAGAGCGAGTTGCGGGCGATCGCGGTGCTGCTCGCCCAGCCGGATGTGGATTCGGTGGTCTGGTCGCTCGATCGGGCCTGGTATCACAAGCACGGGGTTCGTCTGGGGGCGATCCCCAATACGGGTGGCTGACGATGGGGCATTTCTACGTTCTGCTCGGGCTCTGGTTCATCCTGCTCATCGCGATGCTGCTGAGTCTCTGGAGGCTGATGAGGCGCCGTCTCTCGTTGCCCTACAAGGTGGATCCGGCCCTGTTTGCGCCGGGGCAACTCGCCTTCAAGGCGGTGCTCGAGCGCGCGCTCGGCAACGGGTATCGGGTCTATGGCAAGGTGCGCGCGGCCGATGTGATCGGTCTGCGCGGCCGTTTGTCGCGCGCCGATCAGGAGCGTGCCTACATCCGGCTCGGCGAGCGCGGATTCGACTTCCTCGTCTGCAGCGCCGAGACCTCGGCGATCGTCTGCGCCCTGAACCTCGCCCCGCGCTCGCGTTTCGGCAAGGCGTCTCCCAGGAAGGACGTCCTGGACCGTATCTGCGCCGCGGCCGGACTGCCGTTCGTGCGCGTTCGCGAAAGCGATGCCTATTCGGCCGATCAGGTCGCCTCGATCGTGTCCGGGGCCATCCATGCGCATCGCAAGCGGGAGCGCGACGAGGCGCTGCCCCAGGACGAGGCCGAGGAGATGCTGCAGGGGCTCTCCGCGGCGATCCAGGAGCGCGAGCTGGATTCGGGGTCTCGCACTCGGGCCCAGCCCGGGGCGGCACGTCCGTCGCGGGTAGCCGGAGGCGCGGCGCCTCGGCGCAAGGATCCAAAGGTGGGCGGTTCCAGGCGCAGGGATCCGCTCATCATCGGTACCGCGGACGTGGAGGAGGGACCCGAGTTCCGGATCGACGCGGACCTGGACGAGGCCCGTCCGCTGCGCAGATCGCGGCTCTGAGCCGAGGCGAGGGTTTCAGCCAAGGCGATTTGCAGAAACCTCCTTCGAATCTCCCGCGGAATCGCCGAGTGCAACTCGGCGGTTCCGGGGCATCTCAATTGGCCGGGCTGCCGGGGTCGATCCAGATTCGGCCATCCTCGACCGCGAGTCGGTAGGTACGGATGGGCGCGTCGGCCGGTTCGTCCTGCGGTTCGCCCGTGGCCAGGCTGAAGCGGCTGCCGTGCAGCGAGCACTTGATGCGGTCGCCGTCGAGACAGCCGAAGGAGAGCGGGTAGTCCTCGTGGCTGCAGTTGTCCTCGACCGCGTAATAGCGCCCGTCGGCGTTGGCGACGACATAGGGCCGTCCCTCGATCACGACCTTGACGAACTTGCCGGGCTGGATCTCGTCCGCCCGGGCGACGGCGATGTAGGGGCTGTCCATGCTCAACCCAGCCTTTGCGCGGCCTTGCCGGAATCCAGCGCGGAACGGATGCGGTCCGCCGCCGCGGCGAGGGATGACGCGCGTCCCAGGTGCCAGAGGATGATGGCGCCGGTGAAGACCAGACTGTCGTAGGTGGGGCCCTTGTTCCCCTCCAGTGCGGCGAGGCCGGCCTTGGCCGCGGCGATGGCGGTCGCCTGGATGTCGACCGCGACGGCGATCTCGTCGCCCGGACGCGTGGTCTGGGGCAGGTCCTCGGGCAGCGGCACGGCCTTCACCGGCTGCTCGATGCCCAGTTCCTGAGGGTCGATCTCGAACGCCTGTTCCTCGCCGTGGTTCTGGTAATTGACGCAGGTTCCCTTCTGACGCAGCGAGGGGATGACCCCGCCCTCGCTACCGCGGATCAGCAGGGCCGAGTCGAACCCGGTATGACGGGCGAGCATGGCGTAGATGCGCGGATAGGGCTTGTGGACGTAGCCGGTCACCAGATGGGTGCGTTTGCGTCCGTGGATGGGGCGTGCCATCACCTCGACCGTGGTCACGGCCTGGCGCTTGACCATGGCGGCGCGCAGGTCGACCAGATTGTGCAGCGGGGCGCAGAAGGAACGCTGGTCGACATAGCTCCAGCCGCAGCCGGGGTCCTTCAGCCGGTCGGCGGCCTCGACCGGGCTCAGGTCGACCGGCACCCCGGCGGCATCCAGTATGTGGCGGTGGGTGACACCGAACTTGGGGCCGACCGCGTGGGCGCCGTGACTGATGGCTGGCACCCCGCATTCGGCCAGCAGGGGCATCAGAAATGGGGATGCCGGGAGACAGCGGTTGTAGCCGTCGTAGGGGTCGGCGATGTCGACCACGTCGTCGACGTCCGCGACCACATGGCCGGTCGCCTCGCGGATGGCATCCAGGATGCCCTTGAACTCCTCGTCGGTCTCGCGCTTCATCCGCAGGGCGATGAAGAAGATGCCGGCCTGGACCGGATCCACCTTGTTGTCGAGGATGGCGCGCATGCCGGCGCAGGCATCGGCGGCCGAGATGTCCTTGGAGAGCTCGGGTCCGGTGGCGATGCGCTGGATGATGGAACGCATCTGCAGTTTGGCGTCGTCCGACGCGGTCGGGGTGCTGCTCATCGTCTGTCCTCCGGATTCTGGAGTGTGTTTGTGATCGGGGCCGGAAGGGTCTGCAGCGATTCCGGCCTGTGTCGCGTGCCCTGATGGTCAATCGCGATAGCGTAGATTCAGGTCGTCGTAGGCGTCGATGCGGCGGTCGCGCAGGAAGGGCCAGACGCGCCGTACCCGCTCGGTCCGCTCCAGGTCGATCTCGGTCACCAGCAGCTTGGGCGACTGGTCGTCGGCCTGGGCGAGGATCTCGCCCTGCGGACCGCAGACGAATGAGTTGCCCCAGAAGCGCAGGCCGGCGGTGTTTCCGCTCGGATCCTGCTCGACGCCGACGCGGTTGCAGGCGGCGAGCGCGAGCCCGTTGGCGATGGCGTGTCCGCGCTGGATGGTCATCCAGGCGTCGAGCTGGCGCTCCTGCTCCTCGGGCGAGTCGCTCGGGCTCCAGCCGATCGCGGTCGGATAGAGCAGGATCTGGGCCCCGGCGAGCGCCATGGAGCGCGCGGCCTCCGGAAACCACTGGTCCCAGCACACCAGCACGCCGAGCCGCCCGGCGCTGGTGTCGACCGGATTGAAGTCGAGATCGCCCGGGGTGAAATAGTATTTCTCGCAATATCCCGGGTTGTCCGGGACATGCATCTTGCGGTAGATGCCCGCCAGGGACCCGTCGGCGTCGACGATCACCGCCGTGTTGTGGTAGAGGCCGGCGGCGCGGCGCTCGAAGAGCGAGCCGACGATCACCAGCTCCAGCTCGCGCGCCAGTGCGCTGAGCCGCTCGGTGGTGGGGCCGGGGATGGGTTCGGCCATGTCGAAGTGGTCGGGATCCTCGATCTGGCAGAAATAGGGCCCGTTGTGCAGCTCCTGCAGCAGAACCAGGTTGGCGCCGCGGATGGAGGCCGCGCGGATCGCCGCCTCGCAATCGTCCAGATTGGCGCCGGGGCTTCCCTGATCCGATTGCTGAACGAGCGCGAGTGTCAAAGATGAGCCAGGCATGCGGAACCTCGGGGTGACGGTCGAGCGACCATTATCCTATGTTACCTTCTCGATTCGAGTGTCGGATGCATCCGAACGCGATCGGCCTGTCTGCCGGGCACGCCGACCTATTACATTGGGGATCGATGGCCAACTTTCAGACGCATCTCAATGGGGGCATCCTCGCCAGCGCGGCGGCGACCCTGGGTCTGCACATGGGCGGCATGGTGCAGGGCGGTCAGACCCTGCCCCTGTTCGCCCTGGGCGTGATCGGCAGTCTGCTGCCGGACATCGACTCGGATACCTCCAAGCCGGTCAACGCGCTCTTCAGCGTGCTCGGCGCCGGTCTGGCGTTCGCCATGACGCTGCCGCTGATGGACTGCTTTCAGCCGCTCGAATTGACCCTGATCTGGGTCGGCGTCTTTCTCTGCGTGCGCTACGGCTTCTTCGAGATCTTCACCCGCTTCACCGTGCATCGCGGGATCTGGCATTCCTGGCTCGGCATCGCCGCCGCGTCCCTGGCGACGGTCGATATCGCCTATTGGATCTGGGAGCAGCCGCCCGAGTCGGCCTGGACCGCCGGTCTCATGGTCGGCATCGGCTATTTCACCCATCTCTTCCTAGACGAGGTCTACAGCGTGGATCTCTTCAACAGCCGCTTGAAGCGCTCCTTCGGCACGGCGCTCAAGCCCTTCAGTCTGGACGACCGCTGGAGCAGTCTCTCCATGCTCGCCGTTGTCCTCGCGCTGGCCTGGGTGGCGCCCGACGCCCGGGGCTGGGTCGAGCGGATGGACCTGGGGACCCTGGATCCCAACCGGCTGGCCGATCTCTTCTGGGATCAGGTGTCTTCCGCGCGGGCCCTGGTCGGCGACTGGTGGTCGCGGCTGCAGCGGATGCTGCCGCTCGGCTGAGGGCTGCACAGGCTGTACTCGCGGGTTGGGCTGCGCTAGATTGGCGCGTTGGCGTAAGACAACGATAAATATACTGGGGCTATGGACCTTAATTTTCTCGATTTCGAACAACCTATCGCGGAGCTCGAGGCGAAGATCGAAGAGCTGCGCCTGGTCGGCCACGATAACGAGCTCAACATCCAGGAGGAGATCGAGCGTCTGCAGTCGAAGTGCGTGGCGATGACCGAATCCATCTTCTCCTCGCTCACGCCCTGGCAGATCTCGCAGTTGTCGCGCCATCCGCAGCGGCCCTATCTGCTCGACTACGTCCGCCGCATCTTCGACGAATTCCACGAGCTCCACGGCGATCGCGCCTTCGCCGACGATCGCGCCATCGTCGGTGGCCTGGCCCGCATCGAGGGGCGGCCGGTCATGGTGATCGGCCATCAGAAGGGTCGCGACACCAAGGAGAAGATCCTGCGCAATTTCGGCATGCCGCGCCCCGAGGGCTATCGCAAGGCGCTGCGTCTGATGCAGATGGCCGAGCGCTTCGGCATGCCCATTCTGACCTTCATCGACACCCCCGGCGCCTATCCGGGCGTCGGTGCCGAGGAGCGCGGGCAGAGCGAGGCCATCGCCCGCAATCTGCGCGAGATGTCCACCTTGCGCACGCCCATCCTCTGCACCGTGGTGGGCGAGGGCGGCTCGGGCGGCGCGCTGGCGATCGGGGTCGGCGACTGGGTCGGCATGCTGCAGTTCAGTACCTATTCGGTCATCTCGCCCGAGGGCTGCGCCTCCATCCTCTGGAAGAGCGCGGACAAGGCCCAGCTGGCGGCCGAGGCCATGGCCATCACCTCCGACAAGCTGCTCGAGCAGGGGCTCGTCGATCAGGTGGTCAAGGAGCCGCCGGGCGGGGCACACCGCAACCCGGATCTGGCCGCCAAATATCTGAAGGAGGCGCTGCTCGCCCGGTTGGAGTCCCTCGAGGCCCTTCCGCTGGACGCCCTGATCGCCGACCGCTACAAACGTTTGATGGCCTGCGGCCGCTTCAAGGAGTGATGCCGGGACCTTCCCGGCTTCCGGATCGGCTTGCTCTCGTCCTAAGCCGTGCCCATGCCCAAGCTCGATCCGGCCCGTCTCGCCGACGCGCTCTCCGAGCTGGATTCGGTCCGCCGGTGCTGGGTCGCCTATAGCGGCGGGCTGGATTCCGAGGTTTTGCTGACCGCCCTGAGCGAGGTGCGGGAGCGGCTTCCGGGCGAGCTTGCGGCCGTTCACGTCGATCACGGACTGCATCCCCGATCCGCCGTCTGGGCCTCGCGCTGCCGGACGCGATGCGAGGTTCTGGGGCTGACCTGCGAGGTCAGGCCGCTCGGTCTGCGGCCGATTCCCGGCGAGAGTCTGGAGGCGCTGGCACGCGAGGCGCGGTATGACGCCTTCGTGGATCTGCTCGATCCGGACGATCTGCTGCTTACCGCCCATCATCAGGACGATCAGGCCGAGACCCTGCTGCTGGCCCTGTTGCGCGGCGGCGGCGTCCAGGGCCTGGCATCCATGCCGCGCATCCTGCCGCTCGGGGCCGGGCGGCTGGTGAGGCCGCTGCTCGGGCTGCCGCGCGCCGCGCTGATGGACTTCGCCGATGCGCGCGGGCTCGACTGGATCCAGGATCCGAGCAACGACCACCTGTCCTTCGACCGCAACTATCTGCGTCATCGGGTGATGCCCCTGTTGCGGGCACGCTGGCCATCCTGCGCCGCGACCCTGTCCCGCAGCGCCGGACACTGCGCCGAGGCCGCCGATCTGGTGGACGAGCTGGCCGACCGCGTGCTCGCGGATATCCCCGGCGGGCGCCCCGGTACCCTGTCCATTCGTGCCTTGCTGGATCTGGGGCGCCCCTTGCGTGCGGGCGTGGTGCGGCGCTGGCTGAAGCTGGGTGGATTTCGTCCGCCCGACAGCCGGCACCTCGCGCGTATCCTCGACGAGATGCTGGTGGCGCGCGCTGACGCGAATCCGCAGGTCCTCTGGTCGGGGTGCGAGGTTCGGCGCTACCGCGACGACCTCTTCGTCCTGCAGCCGCTGCCGCGCGCTCCAGCGCCGGATTCGGCGCTTCCATGGTCGATCGGGCAGGGGACGCATTCGCTGCAGCTGCCTGAGCCCTTGGGGAGGCTCGAATGGCGCCCAGAGGCTGCGGGGTCGGGGGGGCGACGTCTCCGGGTCGGTTTCGGTCGGTCCACCCTGACCTGCCGCTCGTCGGCCGGTCGTCCGAGCCGGGCATTGAAGAAGCTGTTCCAGGACGCCGGCATCCCCGGCTGGCTGCGCGCCTATGTCCCCCTGGTCTTCGAGGGCGAGACCCTGATCGCGATCGCCGGAGTTTGCGCCTGCGCGCCAGACGAAGGCGCCTCCGCCGGCGCCGAGATTCGATGGACCGGCCACCCCTGGGAGGCGTGGCTGCCGCAACCCGGCCGCGATTCCTCGTAGGGCGCAATAGCGACAGCGTATTGCGCCGCATGGTTTGCGGTGCCGTCGTCTCGGCCCCGGTCGCTATCCATACGGCGCAATACGGCCGCCCCTCTGGGCGGCCTATTGCTCCCTACCTATCCGCGCGGTCGTCCGATCAATAGAGCGCGTTCATCATCTTGGCGCGGTAGCCGGCCACCAGGTCGCCGCCTCCGCCCAGCAGGTCGAACACGGCTAGCATGCCCTTGCGCCCGGCATCGTCGCCATAGGCGCGATCGCGCTTCATCAGGTCCAGCAGCAGATCGAGCGCCCCGGCATAGTCGGCGCGCAGCACATGATGGGCCGCGAGCAGATAACGGGCCTCGCTGTCCTTGTCGTCCTGTTGGAGACGCGCCTTCAGCTCGGCCTCTGGCGGGGCGTCGGACAGGGCGCTGGAGAAGCGCAGCTGGCCACGCAGGGTGGCGACCTCTGGGTCGTTGACGAGCTCGAGCGGCAGCCTGTCGATCTCGTCGAGGGCGGTGGCGACGTCGCCCTCGGCGGCCGTCATCTGGACCTCGGCCAGCCGCAGTCGGGCGTTGTCTGGATCTTCGGCTTTGACCCTTTCGAGCAGTCCGCGCGCTTCCTCGAGGCTGCCGGCGGCGATCAGGTGCTGGGCCTGGGTCAGAAGCCCGTCGGTGGCGCGCGGGATATGGCGGTCGATGAACTCGCGGATCTGAGACTCGGGGAGGGCGCCCATGAACTGGTCCACCGCGCGTCCCGACTTGAAGAGCTGGACCGTCGGCAGGCTGCGGATACCGAATTGGGCCGCCAGTGCCTGCTCCTCCTCGGTGTTGACCTTGGCGAGGAGGAAGCGGCCGCGATATTCGTCCGCCAACTTGGCGAGCAGCGGCATCAGCATGCGGCAGGGTGCGCACCAGTCCGCCCAGAAGTCGACCAGTACCGGACGATCGAAGGACGCGTCGAGGACGAGGGATTGAAAACTTTCAGCGGTAGCGATCACAACATTCGGGGAATCGGTCATGGTAGATATCGTACTGGCTTGGAAACGAGAGATAGCGGCCGAAAATAGAGATGCCGAGAGATGGATGCAAGTGTCGGTGCCATGGGGTCGGGGTGTCGGGCCGAGCGTTTCGGACGGCGAGCCTCATGGACAGCATGGCGCCGCTTAATTAGAATTCACCCGGGTCAGTGCGCAGCCAGTGGCCCAACCCTAATACGTGCTGATGTCGCCGCTCGTGCTTCCCGCCGCGGCCGTCGCGCGTCCTCGCCCGGATTCGGAGATACCCTTGAGAAAACCCGCAGTTCTGGTTCTGGAAGACGGCTCGGTCTTCCACGGAACGTCGATTGGCGCCGATGGGATCAGCGTCGGTGAAGTCGTATTCAACACCGCGATGTCCGGCTATCAGGAGATCCTCACGGATCCCTCGTATCTGAGACAGCTCGTCACGCTCACCTATCCGCACATCGGCAACGTCGGCGTCAACCCGGAGGACGAAGAGTCCGAAGCGGTTCAGGCGGCCGGCCTCATCATCCGCGACCTGCCCATCCTGCCGAGCAATTTTCGCATGCAGGAGACGCTGGACGCCTATCTGAAACGGCAGAAGGTCGTCGGGATCGCCGATATCGACACCCGTCGTCTGACCCGCATCCTGCGCGAAAAGGGCGCGCAGAACGGCTGCATCCAGGCGGGCGACGGAGTGGACGTCGACACGGCGCTCGCCGAGGCGCGTGCCTTCCCCGGGCTCAAGGGGATGGATCTGGCGCAGCACGCCTCGACCCAGGAGGCCTATTCCTGGACCCAGGGCGTGTGGACGCTCCCGGCCGGGCTGCCCGAGCCGGTGAAGCCGGTCGCCGAGCAGCTGCCCTACCACGTGGTCGCCTACGACTACGGCATCAAGCGCAACATCCTGCGCATGCTGGTCGCGCGCGGCTGCCACGTCACCGTGGTCCCGGCCCATATGCCGGCGGCGACCGTTCTGGCCCTGGAGCCGGACGGCGTCTTCCTCTCGAACGGCCCCGGCGATCCCGAGCCCTGCGACTACGCCATCGCCGCCATCCGCGACCTGCTGGAGTCCGGTATCCCCATGTTCGGCATCTGTCTCGGGCACCAGCTGCTGGGCCTCGCCTGCGGCGCGCGCACGCTCAAGATGAAGTTCGGCCATCATGGCGCCAATCACCCGGTGCAGGATCTCGCGACCGGCGTCGTCATGATCAGCAGCCAGAACCACGGCTTCGCGGTGGACGAGGAGAGCCTGCCGTCCACGGTGGAGGCGACGCACCGCTCGCTGTTCGACGGATCGCTTCAGGGCATCCATCACCGCGAGCGTCCGGCCTTCAGCTTCCAGGGGCATCCGGAGGCCAGCCCTGGCCCCCATGATGTGGCACCCGTCTTCGACCATTTCATCGATCTGATGCGGGAGCGCAAGGCCGACGCCGCCTGATCCTGCGTTTCCCTTCATCGATTACCGCGTGACACCAAATGCCCAAGCGTACCGACATCCATAGCATTCTCATCATCGGCTCCGGCCCCATCGTCATCGGCCAGGCGTGCGAGTTCGATTATTCCGGGGCACAGGCCTGCAAGGCGCTGCGGGAAGAGGGGTTCCGGGTCATCCTGGTCAACTCGAATCCGGCCACCATCATGACCGACCCCGAGATGGCCGACGCCACCTACATCGAGCCGGTCACCTGGCGTGCCCTGGCCGCCATCATCGAGAAGGAGCGCCCGGATGCGCTGCTGCCGACCATGGGCGGCCAGACGGCGCTCAACTGCGCGCTCGATCTGGTGCGCGAGGGCGTGCTCCAGGAGTACGGGGTCGAGCTGATCGGCGCCTCGCGCGAGGCGATCGACAAGGCCGAGGACCGCGACCTCTTCCGTCAGGCGATGCGCAAGATCGGGCTCGACATGCCGCGCTCGGCCATCGCCCACAGCCTGGAGGAGGCCAATCAGGTCCAGGCATCGATCGGCTTTCCGTCCATCATCCGTCCCTCCTTTACCATGGGCGGTAGCGGCGGCGGCATCGCCTACAATCAGGAGGAGTTCGAGGAGATCTGCCGGCGCGGTCTGGATCTCTCGCCGACCCGCGAGCTGCTGATCGAGGAGTCGGTGCTCGGCTGGAAGGAATACGAGATGGAGGTGGTCCGCGACCGCGCGGACAACTGCATCATCATCTGCTCGATCGAGAACTTCGACCCCATGGGCGTGCACACGGGCGACTCCATCACGGTCGCCCCGGCCCAGACCCTGACCGACAAGGAATATCAGATCATGCGCAACGCCGCGCTCGCGGTGCTGCGCGAGATCGGCGTCGATACCGGCGGATCGAACGTCCAGTTCGCCATCGATCCGGATACCGGGCGCATGATCATCATCGAGATGAATCCGCGCGTCTCGCGCTCCTCGGCCCTGGCCTCCAAGGCGACCGGCTTCCCCATCGCCAAGGTCGCGGCCAAGCTGGCCGTCGGCTATACCCTCGACGAGCTGCGCAACGACATCACCGGCGGCGCCACCCCGGCCTCCTTCGAGCCGACCATCGACTACGTGGTCACCAAGATCCCGCGTTTCGCCTTCGAGAAGTTCCCCCTGGCCGACGCCCGTCTCACCACCCAGATGAAGTCGGTGGGCGAGGTCATGGCCATCGGCCGTACCCTTCAGGAGTCGCTGCAGAAGGCGCTGCGCGGTCTGGAGACCGACCGCTACGGGCTGGACGAGATCGTCGATCTCGCCGATCCCGAGGCGGTGGAGACGATTCGCCTCGAGGTGCGCCAGACCGGCGCCGAGCGCATCTTCTACGTCGCCGACGCCTTCCGCGCCGGCATGAGCCTGGAGGAGATCCACGCCCTCAGCCGCATCGATCCCTGGTTCCTGGCCCAGATCCAGGATCTGGTCGCGACCGAGGGCGAGGTCCGCGCGCTCGGTCGTGAGGGTCTGACCCTCGAGGTCCTGCGCATGCTCAAGCGCAAGGGCTTCTCGGACCGGCGTATCGCCGGTCTGGTCGGCGCCAAGGAAACGGAGATCCGCGAGCTGCGCCACGCCCTGGACCTGCATCCGGTCTACAAGCGGGTCGATACCTGCGCGGCCGAGTTCGCCTCCAGCACCGCCTACATGTACTCCACCTACGAGGAGGAGTGCGAGTCCGAGCCCTCCGATCGGCAGAAGATCATGGTCCTGGGCGGCGGTCCCAACCGCATCGGTCAGGGCATCGAGTTCGACTACTGCTGCGTCCATGCCGCCTTCGCCATGCGCGACGACGGCTTCGAGACCATCATGGTCAACTGCAACCCGGAGACGGTTTCGACCGACTACGACACCTCCGATCGGCTCTATTTCGAGCCCCTGACCCTGGAGGACGTGCTCGAGATCGTCGCCAGGGAGAAGCCGTTCGGCGTCATCGTCCAGTACGGCGGTCAGACCCCGTTGAAGCTGGCGCGTGCGCTGGAGGCGGCCGGCGTGCCCATCATCGGCACCACCCCGGACAGCATCGACCTGGCCGAGGACCGCGAGCGCTTCCAGCGGCTGATCCAGGAGCTGGGTCTGCGTCAGCCGCCCAACGCCACCGCGCGCAGCGAGGCCGAGGCGATCGAGCGCGCCGCGCAGATCGGCTATCCGCTGGTGGTGCGGCCCTCCTATGTGCTGGGCGGGCGGGCGATGGAGATCGTCTACGAGGAGGCCGAGCTCAACCGTTACATGCGCGAGGCGGTGCGGGTCTCGAACGAGTCGCCGGTACTGCTCGACCGCTTCCTCGACGACGCCATCGAGATCGACGTGGATGCCATCAGCGACGGCAGCGACGTGCTGATCGGCGGCATCATGGAGCACATCGAGCAGGCGGGCGTCCATTCGGGCGATTCGGCCTGTTCGCTGCCGCCCTACACCCTGTCGCCGCTGACTCAGGATCGCATGCGCGACCAGATGGTCAAGCTGGCCCGAGCGCTGAACGTGGTGGGGCTGATGAACGCCCAGTTCGCGATCAAGGGCGACGACATCTTCATCCTCGAGGTGAATCCGCGGGCCTCGCGGACCGTGCCCTTCGTCTCCAAGGCCATCGGCATCCCGCTGGCCAAGGTGGCGGCGCGCTGCATGGCGGGCAAGACCCTGGCCGAGCAAGGGCTGACGCGCGAGGTTCGGCCCAAGCACTATTTCGTCAAGGAGGCGGTCTTCCCCTTCGTCAAGTTCCCGGGCGTGGACTCGGTCCTGGGACCTGAGATGAAGTCCACCGGCGAGGTCATGGGCGTGGGCGAGACCTTCGGCGAGGCCTATGCCAAGGCGCAGGAGGGATCGGGCAGCCTGCTGCCGCGCAAGGGCGGCAAGGCCCTGCTCAGCGTGCGCGAGGCCGACAAGACACGCCTGATCCACGTGGCGCGCGATCTGCTCGAATTCGGCTTCACCCTCTACGGCACCCATGGAACGGCCGCCGCGGTGCGCGCGGCCGGTCTCGACTGCATCGGCGTCAACAAGGTCGCCGAGGGCCGGCCGCACATCGTCGACATGATCAAGAACAACGAGATCGGCTTCGTCGTCAACACCACCGAGGGGTCCAAGGCGATCGCCGATTCGGCCGCCATCCGGCGCGCGGCGCTGCAGCACAAGGTCACCTACACGACCACCATCTCGGGTGCCGAGGCGACCTGTCTGGCGCTGAAACAGCTGGACATCGTCAGCGTCAATCGGTTACAAGATCTGAACTGATTCGAAAAATAGCGGGCGCCCACGAGCGCCCGCCGTCTTTTGTATATGGTCCGCAAGGGGCCTGTCTCGCGTTGCGCCTGCGTGCGCCGCGACGCATCCATACGAGGTAAGCACCATGACCAAGGTACCTCTGACCGCCAGGGGCGCTGAGAAATTGCGCGAAGAGTTGGAGCATCTGAAGCGGGTCGAGCGCCCCCGCATCATCGAGGCGATCGCCGAGGCGCGCGCCCATGGCGATCTCAAGGAGAATGCCGAGTATCATGCCGCGCGCGAGCAGCAGGGCTTCGTCGAGGGCCGGATCAAGGACATCGAGGGCAAGCTGTCGAACGCCCAGATCATCGACGTCACGACGTTGGCGGCGAACGGCAAGGTGGTTTTCGGCACGACCGTCAAGGTGCTGGAGCTCGACAAGGACGAGGAGCTCTCCTACCAGATCGTCGGCGACGACGAGGCCGACCTCAAGCAGGGCATGATTTCCGTCAGCTCGCCCATCGCCCGTTGCCTGATCGGCAAGTCCGAGGGCGATATCGCCTCGCTCGACGCCCCCGGCGGTATCCGGGAGTTCGAGATCCTCGAGGTGCTCTACATCTGAACGGATGCCGACTCGATGCCTTTCCGGCATTCGGTCGGCGCTCCACCTAACGGCCGAGCAGCTTCCGCAGGAACCGTCCGAGGCTGCTCTTCAGGTCGCCGTCGCTTCCCTTGAGCAGCCGCATGGCGGCCTCGTTGATGCGCTGCGCGCTGGCCGATCTGGGATTGAGGAGCAGGTGCGGCTTCTGCGCCAGGATGCTCTTCTCGATCAAGGGGTCGTCCGGGACATGGCCGATGCATTCGAGCGTGCCGTGCATGAACTTGTCGGTCACGCCCTTCAGGCGGGATGCGATCCGCTGCGCGTCCGAGGCCGAGGTGGCGCAGTTGACGAGCAGCTTGAGCGGTTTCGATTCCTCGGCCAGCACCGTCTTGATGATGCCGTAGGCGTCGGTCAGCGAGGTCGGATGGGGCGTGGTGACGATGAGCGCGTCGTCGGCCGCCAGCACGAAGCGGACGACGTTGCTGCCGATCCCGGCCCCGGTGTCGATGATGAGGAAATCGTAGCCGCTCAGTCCCTCCAGGTCGCGCATCACGTTCTGTCGCTCGCTCTCGCCGAGATCGGCGAGCTCGGCGATGCCGCTCGCCCCGGCGATGAGATCGATCCCGTAGTCCGTCGGCATGACGATCTCGGACAGTGTCTTGTGTCCGCGAACCACATCGTGGATCGTGAGCTTGGGGATGATGCCCAGCATCACGTTGAGGTTCGCCAGTCCCAGATCGCCATCGAGCATGAGCACTCGGCGGCCGGTGCGGGCGATGGCGATACCCAGATTGATGGATAGGGTGGTTTTGCCGACCCCGCCTTTTCCTGAAGTGACGCAAAGGGTACGCATGGATTGGGTCGCTATCTCGGAATCGTCTTGGGTCTCGGAATCGTCTTGCGCTCTGTCATTCGGGCGTTCCTCTCGGTCATTCGCCGTTCCCGCTCACACGGGTGACCAGACACTGATGTCCTGCCTCGCGCAGCCGGGCGCACCAGTCTCTCGCCTCCGCCTCGTTCGTCCATTCCAGGGCGCGTAGACGGTAGAATTCGTCGCGGGCATCGCCGTAATTCGAACGGCTGATCGTCAGTTCCAATCCCCCGAGCATGTTCTGGTATCGCTGCACGAAGATTTCGCGGTCGGTCTCGACCTTCTCGAGCGAGCGTCCGGCGAGCAATTGTACGTGCCAGAGGTAGCGGTTCGAGGTCCGCGCGGGCGCGGCGGAAGGCGTCTGCGCTTCCAGGGGTGTGTCGGGCTGCGCGGGTTCGGCGACGATGGGCGCGGGAGACGGCGGCTGGGGCTCGGTTCCTTCCATTCGAGCGGTCTCGAGGCTCGACTCGCCGATCCCGGCGGGCGGTTCCGGATGGACTGGCTCCGGCCCGGTCGGTGTCGTCTCCAGCGGTTCGGTATCCGCCATGGTGATGGGCGGTCGTTGCGCGGCAGGTTCCGGCTGGGATGCGGTCGGCGTCTCCTTCGTCGGCTGCGCCGTGGTCATGTCGTGGGCTGTCGTCCTCTCCGGCCTCGGCTTCGTTTCGGGCTCCACGGAAGGCGAGGCATGGCTCGGCGGCCGGGCGGGCGTCCGCGCCACCTCCGGTCTCGGGCCGGAGACGATGTCGCTGGGTCTCGGCAGCGGCAGCGACAGGGGGGGCAGCTGTTCCAGCCACCGGGGATCCGGGGGCGAGTCGGGCGCCGCGCGTGGAAGTGACTGGACCGGTTCGGCCAGGGCGACCGCCATGGGGAGCAGCAGGGCGAGCGCCCGGAGGCCGATGCGTCCCGTCGCCGGGCTCCGCGGTCGAATGGGCTTCTTCATCGCGCCTCCCGGGGCGGCAGGTCGATGGTGCAGCTGGTGTCGCCGTCGGTGCGGGCCTGCTCGCCGCAGAGCGTCAGCTGTTCACGGTTCCTCGCGATCAGTTTCGCCCCCAGCAGGAGCTCGCGATAGGCGGTTTCGTCGGCGCGGGACAGGAGCAGGCTCCCGGCCTGCCAGTAATGCTCGGGTCCGATCAGGCGCGCGCCCAGCTCGATGCGGTGCTGCGGATCCGTGAGTCGAGGCGCCAGCAGTATGGCCGCGGACACGGCGACCGCGATCAGCGCCACGGTCGCCAGGACCCAGGGGTTCGTCAGCCGAGCGAGAAGATTGGGCCGCTGTATCGCCGCGAACAGGGTCTCGAGCGCCTCGGCGTCCTGGTGTCGCATCGCCTTCTGGTGGTCGTAGAGGCGCGACAGGGGATCGATCCGCCATCCCTCGATGCCCTTGAGCATCCTTTCCCGGTAATGCTTCATCCGCTCCTGGCGCGTGCGCATGCGCCAGGTGCCGTCGGGCTGATCGCCGAGCTCTCCCAGGGTCAGCCACTCGGTCGCCAGCGACAGATAGGCCTGGCTGATCGGGGTCGTGGTGCTCTGCATCAGGAAGGGCTGGCCAGGCGGAGCGTCTCCGGCCAGTCCGGGGTCGAAGGGAATCTCGGTCATGAGTGACATGCGCCCGTATTCCTGGCGCAGGTGGGCGAGCAGCTTGTTCTCGCCATCGGTTTCGGTCTGAGCCCTGATCAGCAGATAGAGCCCGTAGAGCGGCTGCGGGAGACCGGCGCGCAGCTGGGTGACGGTCTTGAGCAGATTCGGCAGGTTGTCCAGCAGCTTGCGCTCGCAGGCCAGCGGCATCAGCACCCGGTGGGCCGCGATCAGTGCGTTGCGGGTGAATGGGTTGAAAGAGGGCGGGCAGTCGAGCACCACATGATCGAATTCGATCGAGAGGGCGGACAGGGTGGCGAGCGCCTGATAGAGCCGGGTGTGGCCGTCCTCCATCCTGGCGAGCGCGTTCTCGAGCGCGCCCAGCCCCTCGTTGGCCGGGGCCAGGTAGATCTCTGTGATCTTGGTCGACCCGATCATGTCGCGGGTCAGCTTGCCCTCGGTGATGGCGCTCTCGCTGCCGCCGCGATCCTTGCCTTCGTATCCGATGGCCTGGCTGGCGCTGCGCTTGGGATCCAGATCGATCAGGAGCACCGAGCGTCCGGCCGCCGCCAGGCCCAGCGACAGGTTGATCGCCGTCGTGGTGGCGCCGACGCCTTCGCGCTGGCCGAAGATGGCGATGATTTCCGGTGAGAGCCTTGGCTTATCCTGTGTCTTGCGTGTCATGAGGGCACCGCCTTAGGACATGTGAAGAGCCGAGATCGCCCGGGCGACGTCCCGAGTCATGGTCTCCGGACCGCTGGACTCGGAGTTGGGCATCGTTCCGGCCATCTCGGCAGTGTGCGTTCCCTGCGCTCGATCCCTGATCGATACCATGGTTCCCGGAATCCGTTCAGCCCCGTCCGCCGCGCGACACGCGAGCGAGGAGCCAGTCCAGCCCTGCGGTCGGGAGCAGACGTCTGAGCACACCGAGCAGGTGGGTCGGAAAGGTGACATAATATCGCGCCTTGGGCCTAGGATTCTCCAGCGCGTGGACGAGCTTCTTCAGCACCGCTTCCGGCGGCAGTGTGAAGGGCTGGGCCGCGCCCTCCTTGGTCAGGCGCGCCTCGGCCTGCAGGTAGGCCTCGCGGTGAGGGCTGCTCTCGACGTCGATTCGCTCCCTGAAGGCACGGTACGCATTGTCGCGGAAGCGGCTGAGGATGGGGCCGGGCTCGATCAGCGAGACGCCGATGCCGGTCCCGCGCAGCTCGAGCCTCAGGGTGTCGGTCAGACCCTCCAGGGCGAACTTGCTGGCCACGTAGGCGCCGCGAAAGGGCAGGGCGACCAGCCCCAGGACCGAGCTGTTGTGCACGATCCGCCCCCGTCCCTGGCGACGCATGATGGGGATGACCCGGGAGGTCAGATCGTGCCAGCCGAGCAGATTGGTTTCGAGTTGCGCGCGCAAGGTGTCGCGGCTCAGATCCTCGACCGCGCCGGGCTGTCCGTAGGCGCCGTTGTTGAAGAGTGCGTCCAGGCGGCCGCCAGTGAGCGCCAGGGTCTCCTCGAGACCGCGGCGGATGCTGTCCGGGTCGTCCAGGTCCAGTCGAACCGCGGTCAATCCCTCGTCGGCGAGTCGGGCGACGTCTTCCTGACGGCGCGCCGATGCGATCACCGTCCAGCCGCGCGCGGCCATGCCCTTGGCGCAGTGGTGACCGATCCCGCTGGAACAGCCGGTGATGAGCAGGGTGGGTGCTTCGGCTTGGTGCATGAGTGCCCGGGATGATCGATGGCGTCAGATTGAGGATGCCCCATTAACGCGAATCTCGCCGTCGGCTGCAAGCCGATTCGATATGGATCCAGTCGGCGGGCGGTTTTGGTTTTCGACGCTCGAAGCCCGATGGGCTTCGCGTCTTTGTCCACCTGATGTTTGATTGAGGAACGACCGATGCCATTCTACGAGTATCGTTGCGAGAACTGCGATCATGAATTGGAGGCGATGCAGAAGATCAGCGATCCGCCGCTGACCGACTGTCCCGCCTGCGGCCAGCCGGCGCTGAAAAAGCTCATCTCGGCCGCCGGATTCCGCCTCAAGGGCGGCGGCTGGTACGAGACCGACTTCAAGAAGGGCGGCTCCAAGAAGAACCTGCACGATTCGGGCGAGAAGAAGGATACCGCCAAGTCCGCAAGTGCCGGCACCGGCAAGAGCGACGGCTCCTCCGCCTCCAAGCCCGCCCAGAAGAGCGCCGCCTGATCGTTCGGTCGGGTACCAGCGATGGCTGGCGCCCGGCCGGTTTTTCCCTCGTGCCCGAGATCTCCGTATGGGCTCGACATCCTCGTCTCGGCCGGCTCGCAACAGGCGCCCTAGCGTCGCTTCGTACTTGCGCCAACCAAGTGCTAACAGTAACCTTCCCTGCTTTTTCATGACGATCCCGGCCCATTTCCATGCCGGATCGTCCACCGCTAAAACAGATGGGGCGATAGACCGATGCGCACGCATTATTGTGGAGAGTTGAACAGCAGTCATGATGGCCAGGAGGTGGTGCTGTGCGGCTGGGTTCAACGGCGGCGCGACCATGGGGGCGTCATCTTCATCGATCTGCGTGACCGCGACGGTCTGGTCCAGGTGGTCTTCGATCCGGACCGCGCCGAGATCTTCGCGCTCGCGGAGCAGGTGCGCAGCGAGTACGTGCTCGAGATCAAGGGCCGGGTGCGTCCGCGTCCCGAGGGCACCGTGAATCCGGATCTGCCGACCGGCGAGGTCGAGGTCCTGGGTCTGGGTCTGGAGATCCTGAACGCCTCCGATACCCCGCCGATCCAGCTCGACACCCACTCGGCCGACGCCTCGGAGGAGATCCGTCTGCGCTATCGCTACGTCGATCTGCGCCGTCCCGAGATGCAGGCGCGTCTGCGTACCCGTAGCCGCGTGACCCAGGTCCTGCGCAATTTCCTCGACGCCCAGGGCTTCCTCGACATCGAGACGCCCATCCTCACCAAGTCCACCCCCGAGGGTGCGCGCGACTATCTGGTGCCCAGCCGCACCCATCCCGGCGAGTTCTTCGCGCTGCCCCAGTCGCCCCAGCTCTTCAAGCAGCTGCTGATGATGTCGGGCATGGACCGCTACTACCAGGTCGCCCGCTGCTTCCGCGACGAGGACCTGCGCGCCGACCGTCAGCCCGAGTTCACCCAGCTCGACATCGAGATGTCCTTCATGAGCGAGGACGCGCTGATGGAGATGATGGAGGAGATGATCCGCACCCTCTTCCGCGAGGTGAACGGGATCGAGCTGCCCGATCCCTTCCCGCGTCTGACCTATGCCGAGTCGATGCGCCGCTTCGGCTCCGACCGCCCCGATCTGCGCGTGCCCCTGGAGCTGATCGACGTCGCCGACCTCATGGGCGGTGTCGACTTCAAGGTCTTCTCCGGTCCGGCCAAGGATCCAGAGGGCCGCGTGGTCGCCCTGCGTCTGCCCAAGGGCGGCGAGCTGAGCCGCAAGGAGATCGACGGCTACACCAATTTCGTCGGCATCTACGGCGCCAAGGGTCTGGCCTACATCAAGGTCAACGACTGGGCCGCCAAGGGCCGCGAGGGTCTGCAGTCGCCCATCCTCAAGTTCCTCCCCGACGACGCGGTCCAGGGCATCATGGAGCGCACCGGGGCCGAGGACGGCGATCTGGTCTTCTTCGGCGCCGACAAGGCCAAGGTGGTCAACGAGTCGATCGGCGCGCTGCGCGTCAAGCTCGGCCAGGATCGCGGTCTGATGGAGGGCGAGTGGCGTCCGCTGTGGGTGGTCGACTTCCCCATGTTCGAGCACGATCCCAACAGCAACCGCTGGGTCGCGCTGCACCATCCCTTCACCGCGCCCAAGGAGGAGCAGCTCGACACCCTGGAGCAGGATCCGGGCGCCTGTCTCTCGCGCGCCTACGACATGGTGTTGAACGGCACCGAAATCGGCGGCGGCTCCATCCGTATCCATCGCGACGCCGTCCAGCGCCGTGTCTTCAAGCTGCTCAACATCAGCGACGAGCAGGCCGAGGACCGCTTCGGCTTCCTGCTCAAGGCGCTCAAGTTCGGCTGTCCGCCCCACGGCGGCATCGCTTTCGGTCTGGACCGTCTGGTGATGCTGATGACGGGCGCGCACTCGATCCGCGACGTCATGGCCTTCCCCAAGACCCAGACCGCGGCCTGTCTGCTGACCGATGCGCCGTCCGCGGTGGACGAGGCCCAGCTCAAGGAACTGGCCCTGCGTCTCAGAGCCAAGGCTTGAGGACCGGGATGCGGCGCTTCGAGTTCGGCAGGATGTCGGATCTCGTCGCGGGATCCGACCCCGAGACCCTCGGTCAGGGCGAGGATGCGAGCGCCAAGTCCCATGAGGAACGCAAGCGGCCGCAGTCCGTCTTGGTCGTCATCTGCACCCGTCGAGGCGATTTTCTGCTGCTGCGGCGGACGCGTCCGGCGGGGTTCTGGCAGTCGGTGACCGGCAGCCTGTCGCCGGGCGAGACGCCCAGAAGCGCCGCCGCGCGCGAGGTGCGCGAGGAGACGGGGATCCTGGCCGGTGGCGGGCTGGTGGACATGCGCCGTTCGACGCTCTTTCCCATCATCCCGGCCTGGCGCAGGCGCTATGGCCCCAACATCTGCTTCAACCGCGAGTATCGCTTCGCGCTGGTCCTGGATTCGCAGCGCTTCGTCCGCCTCAATCCGCGCGAGCATCAGGAATATCTCTGGCTTCCGGCCCGCGAGGCGGCGGAGCTCACCGGATCCTGGACCAATCGCGATGCCATCCTGGATCTGGCCGCCGTGCTCGGATGAGACGCATCCTCGGCCGGAATCTATCCGGTCCTTTCGTGGGCCGTCAGGATTCCAGGACCCGCTCCAGATGCTCGACGGCGAAATGCTTGCCGGCGTTGATGGATTTGACGATGTCGCCGATGGAGATGATGCCCAGGATCACCCCGTCGTCGAGGACCGGCAGATGGCGGACCCGCCGCTCGGTCATGACGGCCATGGCCTGATCGAGTTCGAGGTCGGGCGAGACGCAGATGAGGTGCCGGGTCATGATGTCGCGCACCTGCGTTTCCAGGGGCGAGCGCGCGTTGCGCGCCGCGTCCCGGGCATGGTCGCGCTCGGAAACCAGTCCGACCGGACCCGTGTCGTCGATGACCAGAAGGGCGCCGATATGATGTTCGGCCATGAGCCCGAGCGCCTCGTGAACGCTGGCGTCCGGGCCGATCGACCAGACGCGGCTGCCTTTTTCGTCGAGCAGTTCCAGGGCTGTCTTCATGGTTCCTCCGGACGGTCGGGGCCTCGGGCGCGGTGCTTCGGGTCCAGGTCGTGCCTCAGGGTGCCATCCAGTGGTCACGGGTCGGCGGTGTCGGGCGCTGAGACGAGGCGGTGGCCAATCATTCAATATAATTCCGAATGATGTCAGTTCAATAGTCCTCGCGGCCTTTGGCGGTCATCGCGCCGCAATCGCCGGGGCTCGGGACGTTTCTGGCTGGCATTTCGCGCGCGCTCGCCGCATCTATGGGGTCTGGCAACCAGCCTCGCCGCCGGCGAGGGCCACCTTCAGCATTCGTCAGAGAGAAGTCATGCGCCAATCATCGACCGCCGATCTCAACCGCCCAGGTACCCGCAATCTGGGCGCGCTGAGACATCTGATCCGTTTCACCCGTCCCTATGCCAGGCGAATGCTGCTGGCGCTGGTCGCGCTCGTCATCGCCGCCGGCTCGGTGCTGGCATTCGGTCAGGTGATTCGGGTGGTCGTGGATTCGGGGCTGGGGACGGGATCGGCCGAGGCATTGAACCGGTCGCTGATCCTCTTCCTCGGCGTCGTGGTGCTCACCGCCGGCGCCATGATGGCGCGCAGCTATCTGCTCAACTGGATCGGCGAGCGCGTGGTCGCCGATATCCGCAAGGCCGTTTTCGAGCGGGTGCTGGTGCTCGACGTCGGCTTCTTCGAGGCCACCAGGGCTGGCGAGGTCATCTCGCGTCTGACCAGCGACACGGCCCTGCTGCAGGTGGTCGTGGGCTCGACGCTGGCCATGGCGCTGCGCACCTCGCTGCTGATCCTGGGAGGCATCATCATGCTGGCCGTGACCAGTCCGGCCCTGACCGGTCTGGTGCTCCTGGGGCTGCCATTGGTGATCGGTCCGGCCTGGATCCTGGGCCGGCGGGTGCGCCGGCTGTCGCGGAGCAGTCAGGACCGGATCGCGGATGTGGGGGCCTATGTCGACGAGGTCATCCACGGCATCCGCACGGTGCAGGCCTGCTGTCACGAGCCGGTCGACCGCCGCCACTATGCCGGGCAGGTGGAGGCGGCCTTCGACGTCGCCATGGAGCGCTCGGCCAACAGCGCCATCCTCTCCGGCACCGCGACCCTGCTCACCTTCGGTGCGATCGGCCTGGTGCTCTGGGTCGGCGGGCATCGGGTGCTGGACGGTACCTTGAGCGGCGGCGAGCTCTCGGCCTTTCTCTTCTATGCCATCGTGGTGGCCGGTGCGGTCGGGTCGCTCAGCGATCTGGTCGGGCAGCTGCTGCGCGGCGCCGGTGCCAGCGAACGTCTGATGGAGCTGCTCGCAGTCCGGTCGGCGATCGAGTCGCCCGCCGAGCCGCTGTCCCTGCCGACACCGGCGCGCGGCGAGATCGTCTTCGAGTCGGTGCGCTTCGTCTATCCGGCGCGTCCGGAGATCCCGGCCCTGGACGATCTCTCTCTGACCATCGCCCAGGGAGAGCGGGTCGCCCTGGTCGGGCCATCGGGTGCCGGTAAGAGCACGCTCATCCAGCTCCTGCTGCGCTTTTACGATCCGGCCCTGGGAACGATCCGCTTCGACGGGGTGGATATCCGCCAGCTGACCCCAGGCGATCTGCGCCGGCGCATCTCCCTGGTCCCCCAGGATCCGGTCATCTTCGGCGCCGATGCCTGGGACAATATCCGCTACGGCCTGGAGGCGAGCGACGCCGAGGTGCGGTGTGCCGCCGAGGCGGCCCACGCGCTCGATTTCATCGAGCGTTTGCCTCAGGGTTTCGACACCTATCTCGGCGAGCGCGGCGTGCGGCTGTCCGGCGGCGAGCGTCAGCGCATCGCCATCGCCCGCACCATTCTGCGCGATCCCGCGCTGCTGCTGCTCGACGAGGCGACCAGCGCGCTCGACGCCGAGAGCGAGCGTCTGGTCCAGGACGCCCTGGAGCGGCTCATGCACGGACGCACCAGCATCGTGATCGCCCATCGATTGGCCACGGTGCGCAACGCCGACCGTATCCTGGTCCTGGATCAGGGCCGCATCCTCGCCTCCGGCCGGCACGAGGAGCTCATGTCCCAGGGCGGGCTCTATGCCCGGCTGGCGGCGCTGCAGTTCCAGGACGCTCGATGATGTGAGCCGCCAAGACGCAGGGATCGCGCGGCATGAGCAATGAGTCGATCGGCTGGCGGTTGGACTCAAGCCGCCTCGCCGGCCATCTCCTCGTCGACCGTCTTGGCCATGCGCTTGGCGAAATAGAAGATGCGCTTGAGCTTCTCGATGATGTCGATCTCGAGCGTATAGGCGGGGATGCGGTTGGGCTCCTCCGCGACCAGTCGGCGTGCCTCGTGGGCGGCCGCCGACTCGGCGATCCGGGCGATCTCCTGCTTCATGGAGGTGACGGCTCGGGCCGCGATCTCGTTGTTCTGGGCGACCGCCTGCAGGGCGGACGCGAGCGATCGGCCGACCGCGCGATGCAGTCCGAGCAGGACCTCGCGGGTGGGCGGGCTGATGGAGACGCCGGCATCGATCCGCGCTCGGCCGCGCTCCACCAGATCGGTCTCGATCAGATCTCCGATGTTCTCCAGGTCGTTGACCGCGTCGAGCAGACGCAGCAGTTCGTGCGTCTGGTGTTCCGTGAGTGTGGTGCGGCTGATCTTGCCCAGATAGAGGATGATCTGCTCGTGCAGCGTGTCCACGTCGTTGTCCATCAGCTCGATCTCGCGCAGGGTCTGGCGGTTGCCGTTCAGGATGGCGGGCATGATGCGCGTCATCATGGTCTGCACGCTCTCGCCCATGTGCAGGATCTCCAGCCGCACCCGGTCGAGGGCGAGCGACGGGGTGGTGAGCAGTTCCTCGTCGAGATATTTTGCCTGGACGATGAAGGACTGCTCGCCGAGCGGCTTGTCCGGGATCAGCCATTCGGCCAGTCGTGCGAACTGTCCGGCCAGGCCGATGAAGATGAGCGTGTTGGCCAGATTGAACAGGGTGTGGGCGTTGGCGATCTGGCGCGGGACCTCCGCCGCCAGACGGGCGGTTCCCGTCAATTCGGGCCGTGACGGCGAGATCCACTGGACGAAGTGTGCCAGCTGGTCGATGAGCCCGAACCAGAGGAGCACCCCGGCGACATTGAAGAAGACGTGCACCAGCGCGGCCCGCACCGCCTCGCGCGGCTTGCCGATGGAGGCCAGCATGGCGGTGGCGCAGGTGCCGATGTTGGCCCCGAAGGCGAGGGCGATACCGGCTGGCAGGGTGACGAAGCCCTGGCTGGCCATGACGATGGCGATGCCCGTGGTGGCGGCCGAGGATTGGATGAGCGCGGTGAAGACGGCGGCGACCAGGACGCCGACCGCCGGCTGTTCAAGGGTCGTCATGAAGTCGAGGAAGGGCTGATAGGTCCGCAGCGGCGCCATGGCGTCGCTCATGACCGTCATGCCGAAGAAGACGAGCCCCAGACCCATCAGCATGTTGCCGTAGTGGCGGACGGATTCGCGCCTGGTTGCGAAGGGCAGGGCGAAGCCGATGCCGATCATCAGCAACGCCGCGTGGTCGATGCGGAAGGCGATGAGCTGGGCCGTGACGGTGGAGCCGATGTTGGCCCCCATGATGACCCCGACCGACTGGGCGAGCGACATGAGCCCGGCGCTGATGAAGCCGACGACCAGGACGGTGGTGACCGAGGATGAGTTGATGACGGCGGTGACGAAGGCGCCGGTCAGGGCCCCCATGAAGCGGTTGGTGGTCAGTTTGGCGAGGATGTCCTTCATCCGCTCGCCGGCCACGGCGGTGAGTGCTGCCGCCATCTGGTCCATGCCGGACAGGAAGAGCGCCAGACCGCCGAACAGCCCCATGCCCATGACGGTCCAGTCGATGCTGTCGGTTCCCGAGAGCCCCTCGGCGGCGCCGGCGATTGCCGTCAGACCCAGCAGCAGGGCGCCGAGCGCCGGTCTCCACCGGTCGGCGCGGTTCGGGGGCCTCGTCCTCCATCTCATTTGGGGGAGGCCGCCGTGGGTGCGTGCGGCGACTTGACGATGGTGACCGGGATCCGCGCCCGGTGCACCACGCGCTCGGCCACCGAGCCGAGGAAGAGATGCTTGAGCCCGGTGAGGCCCTTGCTGCCCATGACGATCATGCCGACCGATCGCTGGGCGGCGATCTCCAGGATGCGCGTGCTGGGCAGCCCCTTGACCAGCAGCGATTCGGCATCGCTCAGCTCTTTCAGCTCTGGGTGGTGTCTGCCGAGGGTGCGCAGGAACTCGGTCAGCATGTCGGTCGCGCCGTCCTCGATGCGGTGCAGCTGCTTCTTCTTGAGCGCCCGGCTGTAGTATCCGGGCATGGTGGCCGGGTCGTGGACCACATGCAGGATGAGCAGCGGCCTTCGATAACACCTGGAGAGCTCGACCGCGCACAGGAGCGCCGCCTCGGAATGGGTCGAGAAATCGACCGGGACCAGGATCGGTCGCGGATCCGTCGGGTCTGTCATCGTCGTCGCCATCTCCCAGGCATGCTCTCCGATGTCGAGAGTGTACAACCCCTTCCCGACATCAGGAGCCCTATTGGACGACGAAGAAGGCCGGGCGTTCGCGCTCAGCCCTTGAACAGCAGCGGCACCACGTCCTCGAAGCGCGAGGCGAAGTGGACCTCGAATCCCTTGCCGACGTGTTCGGGGACCTCCTCGAAATCGCCCTCGTTGTCGGCCGGCAGGATGATCTCCTTGATGCCGGCTCGACGTGCGGCGATCAGCTTCTCGCGGATGCCGCCGACCGGGAAGACCTCGCCGGTGAGGGTGATCTCGCCGGTCATGGCGATGCGGCGCACCGGTTCGTCGCGGGCGAGCGAGAGCAGGGCGGATGCCATGGTGATGCCCGCCGAGGGTCCGTCCTTGGGCGTCGCCCCCGCCGGCACGTGCAGATGGATGAAGGACTTCTCGAAGAAGGCCGGATCGGCATCGAAGGCTTCCGCGTGACTGACCAGATAGCCGTAGGCGATCTCGGCGGATTCCTTCATGACGTCGCCGAGCTTGCCGGTCAGCTTGAATCCGCGATTGAAGGTGTGTGTGCGGGCCGCCTCGATCGAGAGGGTCGCGCCACCCATGGCGGTCCAGGCCAGGCCGGTGACCACGCCCGGTCCCGAGAGCTTGCGCTCGTCGCGGAAGACCGGGCTGCCGAGATAGTCCTTGAGGGCGTCGCGCTCGACCCGGATCGGCGTCTCCTCGTCCTCCAGCAGACGCACGGCGACCTTGCGCACGATCTTGCCGAGCTGCTTCTCCAGGCGGCGCACCCCAGCGTCGCGCGCATAGCCCTCGATCAGGGCGCGCAGCGTCTTGACGTCCAGCTTGACCGATTTCTTGTCCAGTCCGGCACGCTCGATCTGGCGCGGCAGCAGGTACTTCTTGGCGATCTCGAGCTTCTCCTCGGCGATGTAACCGGAGAGCTTGATGACCTCCATGCGGTCCAGAAGCGGTCCCGGAATGGTGTCGAGCTGGTTGGCGGTGCAGACGAAGAGGACCTTCGAGAGATCGAACCGCAGGTCGAGATAATGATCGAGGAAGTCGCTGTTCTGCTCGGGGTCCAGCACCTCCAGGAGTGCGGAGGCCGGGTCGCCGTGGTAGGAGGCGCCGATCTTGTCGATCTCGTCGAGCAGGATGACCGGGTTCGAGGTGCCGGCGTCGCGCATGGCCTGGAGGAACTTGCCCGGCATGGCGCCGATATAGGTGCGCCGGTGGCCCTTGATCTCGGCCTCGTCGCGGATGCCGCCGACCGAGAAGCGATAGAAGCGCCGTCCCAGCGTATCGGCGATCGAGCGGCCGATCGAGGTCTTGCCGACGCCGGGCGGGCCGACCAGCAGGATGATGGATCCGGCGATCTCGCCCTTGTGGATGCCGACCGCGAGGAACTCCAGGATGCGCGCCTTGACGTCCTCCAGGCCGTAATGGTCGCGGTCGAGCACGCGGCGCGCGCGCTTGAGGTCGAGCTTGTCCTTGGAATGCTTGCCCCAGGGCAGCAGCGTGATCCAGTCCAGATAGTTGCGGGTGACCGCGTATTCGGGCGAGCCGGTCTCCAGCATGCCCATCTTGTTCAGTTCCTCGTCGACCCGCTTCTGCGCCTGCTCGGTCAGGGTCAGCCCCTCGAGTCGTTCCTTGAAGGTGTCGATCTCGGCGGTGCGGTCGTCCTTGGCGATACCCAGCTCCTTCTGGATCGCCTTGAGCTGCTCGCGCAGGAAGAACTCGCGCTGCTGCTTGTGCATCTTCTCCTCGACCGTGCGCCGGATCTTCTGCTGGGCGCGGGCGAGTTCGAGCTCGTTGTTGAGCAGCACCAGCACCTTCTCCATGCGCTGGAGCAGCGGCACGATCTCCAGCACCTCCTGGAGCTGATCCTTGGAGGAGGTGGTCAGGCTGGCGGCGAAATCGGCCAGGTGCGAGGGGTCGTCCGGGCCGAAGCGGTCGAGGAACATGCGCAGCTCCTCGACATAGAGGGGGTTGAGCGGCAGCAGCTCCTTGATGGTGTTGATGACCGCCACGGCGTAGGCCTTGATCTCGCTGCTCGGCGGGCCCTCGGGCTCGGGCAGATAGGCGACCCGTGCGAGGAAGGGGGCGGCGCGGTTGACCCAGCCGGTGAGCCGGAAGCGCTGCAGACATTCGACCAGAACCTGCAGATGGCCGTCCTGCTGATGGATCCGATGGACCCGGCAGGCGGTGCCGATGCCGCGGAAGTTGTGACTGTCGGCCTCCTCGGAGGTCTCGCTGTCGACCAGCACCACCCCGAGGATCTTATGTTCGGTATCGGCGACCGCCTTCATGGTCGGTGCCCAGTGCTCGGCGCTCATCATCAGCGGCACGGCCTGGCCGGGGAAGAAGGGACGCGCGGCGACCGGCAGCAGGTGGATCTCGGTCGGCAGCACGTCGTTGGCGCGGGCGAGCTGGACCGTCGTCTCCGCCACCGTTTCCTGCTCGTGCTCCTGGTCTTCGCTTGCCTGGGTCTCGTCCGTCCGTTCCTCTTCCACCATTACAGCAATGCCTCTCTCGGAAAATATCTGACTATTGGTCCATGAATCTCACGGCTTCGACATGGAATTGCAAGCGGCGTTCGCCAGTCTTGCGTAGCTCGCCACGTCGAGGTTCTCGGCCCTCAGCCCCGGATCGATGTCGGCGGCCGCGAAGGTGGCGGGTTCGATCAGTTTGGATAGACTGTTGCGCAGCGTCTTGCGCCGCTGGCCGAAGGCGGCGGCGACGATGCGGGCGTGCAGCGCCGCATCCTCGATCGGATGGGGGCGCGGATTCAGCGGGCGCAGACGCAGGAAGGCCGAGTCGACCTTGGGGGCTGGATTGAAGGCCCCGGGGCCGATGCGGAACAGGCTGCTGGCGCTGCAGACGCTCTGCACCATCACCGAGAGTCGGCCGTAGATCTTGTCGCCGGGATCCGCCACGATGCGGTCCACCACCTCCTTCTGGAGCATCAGGTGGAGATCCCGGATGCAATCCGCCTGATCGAGGAAGTGAAACAGCAGCGGTGTCGAGATGTTGTAGGGCAGGTTGCCGACGACCCTGAGTCCGCCTTCCGCTCCGACCAGATCGCAGAGCGCGAATCTGAGCGCGTCGACGTTGTGGATGCGCAGATCGCCCAGCGGGCCGAGCCGCGCGCGCAGCGGCTCGATGAGATCGCGGTCCAGCTCGACCACGTCGAGCGTGCCGGCCGCGCTCAGGAGTCCCTGGGTGATGGCGCCCTGTCCGGGGCCGATCTCGACCAGCCGATCGCCGGGTCTGGCGCCGATCGCGGCATGGATGCGCTGGATGACCGTGGGGTCGTGAAGGAAGTTCTGGCCGAAGCGCTTGCGGGGTTGGTGTTCCATCGGGCTAGGGTACCCGAAAGGCCCCTGTCGGCGTAGACCCCGCCATCGTCTTCATCGGCGAGGGGTGAGCCGGCCGCGCGGTGTCTCTCGTCCTCTGCCCCGGCCCGCTCAGGACTCGGCTGGATCGGATGCGCCGATCGGAAGACGGATCGTGAAGCGCGTGCCCTTGCCCGGTTCGCTGTCGACAGCGATCTCGCCTCCATGATCCTTGATGATGCCATAGGAGATCGCGAGCCCGAGACCGGTTCCCTGGCCGACCGGCTTGGTGGTGTAGAAGGGATCGAAGAGCCGGGGCAGGGCCTGGGGGGCGATGCCCTTGCCGTCGTCCTCGATGATGATATGGATCGAGTCGCCCTCGCGGCGGGTGGTCACCCGGATCTCGCCTTGGTCCTCGATGGCGTGCCCGGCGTTGACCAGCATGTTGAGCAGGACCTGATTGAGCTGTCCGGGCGATGCCTGGATCGCGGGGAGTTCCCCGAGATCGGTATTGATCCGGCATTTGTACTTGAGCTCGTTGTTGAGCATCTTGAGTGTCGAGACGACGCACTGATTGGGGTCGATCGGTCCGGATAGCTCGGCCTGGGCCGGGTGCGAGAACTCTCTCAGATTCAGCACGATGTCACGCACGCGCTCGGTGCCTTCCGCGCAGTCTTCGAGCAGCCCCGGGACGTCGTCGCGAATGAAGTCGTAGCCTTGGGCTTCCATCCATCGGCGCAGCGCGTCCAATCGGCTCAGGCGCTCGGACTCGGAGTCGGCCCGGCAGCAGGCATCGTAGTCGTCGATGATCCTGTGGTAGATCTCGACGTATTCGCGCAGCGTTGCCAGATTGCCCATGATGAAACCGATGGGGTTGTTGATCTCGTGGGCGACCCCGGCCGCGAGCACGCCGACCGTGGCCATCTTCTCGGACTGCAGCAGCTTGGCCTGGGTATCCTTCAATGATTCGTAGGCGGTCTGGAGCTCGTCGTTCTTGAACTGAAGCTCCTCGGTCCGCTTGCGGACCCGTTGCTCCAGGGTTTGGTTCAGCTCCTTGAGCTGTCTTTCGTATCTGCTCCGCTCCTCGTTGGTGTGCTTGAGGTTCGCGGCCATGCGGTTGAATGCGCTTGATACCTCGGCGATCTCGTCACGGCCCTTCACCGGGATGGCGATGTCGAAATCGCCCTCGGCCACGCTGCGCGCGGCGGCGCGCAAATTCTTGAGCTGGCCGGTCAGATAGCTGCCGAGGATCAAGGAGAAGAGCGCCACCAGCGCCATCTCGATCGTGGCCAGCGCGGCGCTCCATCGGGTGACCGCCTGGATGGCCTTGGTCACGCCGCCGATGTGCAGACCGATCTCGACGCGGCCGAAGATGACGCCGCCCTCGGCGATGTCGGCCGATGTATCGAAGACGTCGTCGTCGACATGCTCGATGCCACGGTCCGCGACGAAGCGGCCGTCTTCGAGATTGGACAGGTCGCCGGCCTCGGCGAACGGCTGTCCGTCGGGCGCGACCACGCGGGCATAGACCAGATCCGGATTGTGCAGGACCTCGTCGACGAAGGACTCCAGCGAGGCGAAATCGTAGGAGAGCACCGCATCCTTGGTCGTCGCGGCGAACAGGGTCGCGGTGGTCGAGGCCCGTTTCAGCAGACCCTCGTAGTTCGACTCGCGGATGAAGCCCATCATCGTGAGGATGATGACGATGAGCAGCACACCCTCGATCAGGGCGATCCCCAGGATGGTCTTGAGCTGAATCGACATGTGCGGCCGAGCGCGGTGCGGCTAGTGCCGTTCGAGCAGCGCGTCGAGCAGATCGATGTCCAGCGCCCTGACATCGTCCCAGTCGCTGTCTTGCGCGGCCTCGATGCCCTTGAAGCTGATGCCTTCGAGCAATGCACGTCCGCGCGGATCTCGGTTCATCTCCAGGAGCCCCCGCTGCAACGCCTTCGCGACGGTGGGGCCGACCCTGGGGTGGGTTGCGATGGCGTGGGGCGTATAGCCGCGCGTGGTCCAGAGGATCCGCAGCTGCGACCTGACGCTCGGGTCGGTATTGTCGAAGGTGCGCATGATGCCGCCTCCGGCGGCGAAGAAGCCCCGCGCGACGCCCATGTAGACCGAATCGTGCGAGGAGACGTAGCTGGGCTCGAAGGAGATCCCGCGCTGCTTGATCTCGGCCATCGGCAGGACGCTCGCGGCGAAGGCGGCGGGCGAGGGGAAGGCCAGTTTCAGTCCGGCGAGGTCGGCGAGGGTCTCGAGGTCGGAATCCTCGCGGACGACCAGGATGCCCCTGATCTTCTTGTCCGCCTCCTTGGCGATCGCCTCATAACCGGGCCTCCGATGGAAGACGGTGTAGTGGTAGGGGTTCATGTAGGCGATGTCGTACTCGCCCGCCAGGACCCGTTGCTCGAAGGTCGGGATGTCTGGCGCGGTTGCGAACCGGATCCGTTCCCCGGTCTTCTTGCTGAGATAGGTGGTGATGGGTGTCCAGCGCTGAGCCAGCGTCTTGGCCGACTGCTGCGGGACGATGCCGAAGGTCAGCGGCTCGGCGGATACCCCGAGACCGGCTGTCGCACACAGGATGGCGGCCAGCACGAGACGGATGGAGCGCTTCATCGGATGCCTCCTCGAGTGAGTCACGAGTCTGGAATATGTGGGACGGTCTCGCGCCAGTCCAGCTTGCCGGCGATTCGGAGGGGATGATGTCAGCCTTCGTCCCGGCTGACCAGCCTGCTCTTGCGGTGACCTGCCGTGTCGGGTCAGGTCTGGAGGGAGTGCCTGGGCGAGGTCAATTCCACCCAGGCGGCATCCTCGGCCCTGTACCTGGACTGGCTCAGCAGGTCTGGCAGACCTCGTGGGTGAATTGCTCCAGTTTGCGGGTGTCGGCCGCGAACAGCCGGATGCCCTCGGCGAGCTTCTCGGTCGCCATGGCCTCCTCGTTGAGCTCCCAGCGGAAGCTGGGCTCGTCGTAATCGACCTTGGCGATGTCCATGGTCATCGCCTTCTCCGGATCCAGCTTGCGCGGTACCTCTCCATCGGTCGAGGCGAGCTCGCCCAGCAGTGCGGGGGCGATGGTGAGATAATCGCAGCCGGCGAGCTCGAGGATCTCGTCGAGATTGCGGAAGCTGGCGCCCATGACCACGGTCCCATAGCCATGACGCTTGTAGTAGTTGAAGATGCGGGTCACGGACTGGACGCCCGGATCCTCGTCGGCCGGATAGCCGGCGACGTTTTCGGCATGCTTGTACCAGTCGAGGATACGTCCCACGAAGGGCGAGATGAGCGTCACCCCGGCATCGGCACAGGCCACCGCCTGGGCGAAGCTGAACAGGAGGGTCAGATTGCAGTGGATGCCCTGACGCTCGAGCCTGGCCGCCGCCCGGATGCCCTCCCAGGTCGAGGCGATCTTGAACAGGACCCGTTCGCTCGGATCGACGCCGATCTGCTGGTAGAGCTCGGCCAGTCCCTCGGCGCGGCGCACCGTGGCCTCGGTGTCGAAGGAGAGACGGGCGTCGATCTCGGTCGAGACCCGTCCCGGGACGATCTTGAGGATCTCGGTGCCGAAATTGACCGCCAGCTTGTCCATGGTCCAGCGTGCCTGGGCGATGCGGTTCTCGCCTCCTCGCTCCCGGCCGAAGAGTGCGGCATCCTCGACCAGCTCGCGGTACTGCGGCATCTGGGCGGCTTTGTAGAGCAGGGACGGGTTGGTGGTCGCATCCTGCGGCTGATAGTCGGCGATCGCCTCGAAATCGCCGGTGTCGGCGACCACGGTGGTCATGCTCTTGAGTTGCGCCAGTCGGCTCATGGGTCTGCACCTCGCGTTGGAAGGGATGGGGGGGATCCGCTGTGCTCGAGCATCAGACTCCGAACATAGCCTATCTGTATGACGGTTACGACGGACCGAAGTGCGATGCCCGCGGCTCGCGATCCGGTTTCGCGCTCATGCGCCGTCGTTCGCCGCGTGATAAAGGGGACAGTAGATGAATGATTCCAATGGCGTTCAGCCGGGACGCGAGCGGGACGAGCGCGCCGCCGCCGCCGCCAAGCGCATTCTCGGAGACCTGTTCGATACCCTGATCGCCAATGTCGACGGGGCGCGAGACAATCGGGATCCGGAGTGTCTCCACGACCTGAGGGTGGCGACGCGCCGCACCCGCTCGGCGCTGGGTCAGATCAAAGGGGTATTCTCGGAGGAGATCGCCGCGGATTTCAAGTACCGGTTCGCCTGGCTGCAGCAGGTGACGGGCCCGACCCGCGATCTCGACGTCTATCTGCATGCCTTCGACGATTACGCGGCGAGCCTGCCGCCAGCCCTGCGTCCGCACCTCGAGCCGCTGCGCCGCTATCTCGCCAGCCGCTACGACAGCGAGCGCGCCGCTCTGGTCGCCGCCTTGGCGTCCGACGGATTTCGCGGTCTGGTCGAGGACTGGAGCACCTTTCTCGCCGAACCGGTCCCGGACGACCCCGACGAACCCAACGCCGGGCGCGAGATCGGGGCGGTGGCCGACGAGCGTCTCTGGCGTCTGACCAAGCGGGTACGGCGCGAGGCACGTGGAATCCGCGCCTCCTCGCCGCCCGAGCAGCTCCACGAACTGCGCAAGAGCTGCAAGAAGCTGCGTTATCTGATCGAATTCTTCACCCCGCTCTATCCCCAGGCCGATGCGCGCCGGCTGATCAAGTCGCTCAAGCGCCTGCTCGATCATCTGGGCGCCTATCAGGATCTTTCGGTTCAGGTGCATTTCCTGACCGACACGGCCCGGCGGATGCGCGACGCGGGCTGGGCCTCGACCGAGACGCTGCTGGCCATGGGCGCCCTGATCGGCCACCTGCTCTCGCGCCAGCAGGAGACCCGCGAGTCTTGCGAATCGGCCTTGGAGTTCTATCTGGAAGAGGACCACCAGGCGTTCTTCCGCGCGCTGTTCGCCACCGGACGCTGAACGGCGGACCGGTTCCAACGATGTACGACCCGGGAGACTTCATGGAGACGATCGACTTCAACCGCGTGGTCGAGGCGCTCAGCTTCGCCGCGCACAAGCATCGGGATCAGCGGCGCAAGGACCAGGATGCCTCGCCCTACATCAACCATCCCATTGCGCTCATGCGTCTGCTGTCGACGGAGGCGCGGGTCGCGGATCCGGTCGTGCTCTGCGCGGCGCTCCTGCACGACACGGTCGAGGATACGGAGACGATGCCCGAGGAGTTGACCGAACATTTCGGCCGCGAGATCTCTGCGATCGTGATGGAGGTCACCGACGACAAGTCGCTGCCCAGGGCCGAGCGCAAGCGGTTGCAGATCGAGCATGCCGCGGATTTGAGCGAAGCGGCGCGGCTGGTCAAGCTGGCCGACAAGACCTGCAACCTCTGGGACATGGTCAATAGTCCGCCCAGCACCTGGGATCTGGAGCGTCGGCGCGCCTATTTCGACTGGGCGCGCGACGTGGTGGATCGATTGCGCGGCACCCACGCCGGTCTGGAGGCCATCTTCGATGCGGCCTATGCGGCCAAGCCTTGAGGGAACCTAGCGCGCCGCGGTCTTGTCTTTTAGCGCCGATTCGCCGAAAGTCGTCTGCCCGGCATCCGGGGGCGGCTTTCTCGGTCGTTCCAGCCCACTTCGTTCATTCCATCACACTTGAGTCATCCAGCTCACTCAGGAGCCATTTATGGAGCATTTCGGGTTTCCCACGGAAGCCATTCTGATCTTCCTGACAGCCATCGGGCTATCCATCTATCTCGACCTATTCGCCCACAAGAACGTCAAGGAGATCAGCGTCGCCGACGCCGCCAAGTGGTCGATCTTCTGGGTGGCGCTCGCCCTGAGCTTCTACGGTTATCTGTGGCTGCGCTTCAGCAAGGAATGGGCCGACCTCTATCTCGCCGGTTACGCGCTCGAGAAGAGTCTCTCGGTGGACAACCTGATGGTCTTCATGGCCATCTTCGCCTCCTTCGGCATCCGCTCGGGTCTGCAGCACCGCATCCTCTACTGGGGCATCATCGGCGCCCTCGTCTTCCGCGCCATCTTCGTCCTGGTTGGCACCAGCCTCTTCATGGCCAGTCCCTGGGTCGGCTTCGCCTTCGCCGCCCTGGTCGCCTGGAGCGCCGTGCAGATGCTCAAGGCCGGTGGCGGCGAGGAGGAGATCGAGGACTATTCGGACCACTGGAGCGTGCGGCTGACCGGCAGGCTCATGCCCATCTACACCAGGCTCCATTTCGACCGATTCTTCGTCAAGCACCGCGAGCTTCTGGTCAACGGCGACGGCGACGACGTCAAGGATTCGGTCACCCGCAAGGGTCTGGTCTACGCGACCCCGGCCTTCCTCTGTCTGGCCGCCATCGAGACGTCCGACCTGGCCTTCTCCTTCGATTCGGTTCCCGCCGTCATCGCCGTGACCCAGGAGCCGCTGCTGGTCTATGCGGCCATGATCTTCGCCATCCTGGGTCTGCGCAGTCTCTATTTCGTGCTGGCGGCCCTGACGCGCTATCTAGTCCATCTGGAGAAGGCGGTCATCGCGCTGCTCTTCTTCATCGCCGCCAAGATGGTCGTCCAGTCCTGGAATCACGCGATCGGGGATACCGGGATCCATATCAGCCCCTCCGCCAGTCTCCTGATCGTGCTGGGGACGCTCGCCATCGGCGTGATCGCCTCCTTCCTCTTTCCGGAGAAGAAAGAGCCGGCGTAGACCGCTATTGGAGCCGTCAGTCTCCAGCGGCTAGCTCGCAGCGCTTCAGCTGGCGGCTGGCCGCTGGAGGCTGACGGCCAAATCCGAAGAGACCCGAATTTACATCATGGCCGATACAGCCAAGCCCGTGGTCGCCGCATTCGACTTCGACGGCACCATCACCACCAGGGACACCTTCGTCCCCTTTCTCAACCTGGCCTTCGGCCGGTTCACCGTCGGTCTGGCCTTCGCCAGCCTCGCGTTCGAGGGGCTCAAGGTGGGTCTGCGGCTCTCGAATCGCGACCGCTTCAAGGAGAAAATCGTGGCCAGACTCTTCCGCGACCAATCGGTGCCGCGGTTGAGCGCAGCCGGACGCGAGCACGCCAAGCGTATCGTTTCGCTGGTGCGTCCGCAGGCGCTGGAGCGCATTCGCTGGCATCGCGACCAGGGGCATCGTCTGGTGATGGTCAGCGCCTCGCTCGACCTCTATCTGGAGGATATCGCCGAGCATCTGGGCTTCCAGGATCTGCTCTGCACCGCGCCCTCGCGCACCCAGTCGGCCTTCGACGGTGGCCTGGAAGGGCTCAACTGCCGCGGTCCGGAAAAGGTGCGCCGTCTCGAGACGCTGCTCGGCGATCTCTCGGCCGTCGAGCTCCATGCCTACGGCGATTCGGCCGGCGACCGCGAGATGCTGGCCGCGGCCGATCATCCTCACTATCGGCCGTTCGAGTCGGGCTGATGAGGAAGGAGTGCATGCCAGAAATGGTGCCGGTTATCCTGCGCGGACACTGGCACCAAGCGTTGCCGGATACACTGGAGGTACGGAAACCGTACTTCTCGAATATCCTTCTTCGTCTTTGAGGCATAGGCATGCGTGCTGACGAACTGATGCGCCGTATCCGACTCGGTGAGGATTCGACGCTGGAGATGAAGCAAGTCAGGGTGCGTGGCGCCGGCAAGGTCGTCGAGCCGCATGCCGACGGGCTGTCGGACGAGCTGGCGGCGATGGGCAATGCCAGCGGCGGTCTGCTCGTTCTCGGGGTCGACGACAAGACGAAGGAGATTCCAGGGATTCCGCTCGAGGATCTGGATGCCGTCGAGACCTGGCTCACCGCGATCTGCACGGATCGGATCAGGCCGCCTCTGGACCTGGTCACGCGTCATCTCGAGTTGCCCGGTCCGGATGGGGCGCCGCGGCCGGTGATCCTGGCCGAGGTCCCGAAAAGCCTCTGGGTCCACGAAAGTGCCAACGGCTATTTTCGCCGCGTCGGGCACGCCAAGCGCAAGCTGACTCCAGATGCCTTGGCGCGGCTCTTTCAGCAGCGCAGCCAGGCTCGGCTGATCCGGTTCGAGGAGCAGGAGGTCCCGGGATGCGGTTTCGACGATCTGGACGCCCTCTTGCTCCGTCGTTTTCTCAAGCCCGAGCAGGGCGATCCCGCCGATCAGCTGACGCGATTGCATCTGCTGCGGGATGTCGACGGGCAAAGGGTCCCGAGCGTCGCGGGGGTATTGCTCTGTACCCTGGACCCGAGCCGCTGGCTGCGAAACGCCGAGATCATCGCCGTGGCCCATAGCGGGCTGGAGAACGATCCGAACGATCAGATCGACGCGCGCGAGATCCGGGGGCCGTTGGACCGCCAGATCATGGACGCCTTCCACTTCGTCCAGCGCAATATGCGCACCTCGGCCCGCAAGCCGCTCGGCCGGATCGACTATCCCCAGTATCCGCTCGATGCCGTCTTCGAGGCCATCGTCAACGCCGTCGCGCACCGCGACTATTCGCTGCACAGTCAGCGGATCCGTCTCTTCATGTTCCGCGACCGTCTGGAGATCCACTCGCCGGGCACGCTGCCGAACACGCTGTCGCTGGAATCCATGGCCCGGTTGTCCGTTCCACGCAACGAGGTCATTGCCAGCCTCTTCGCCCGCTACTACCCGATCGAGGATCCAGAGCTTGGCCGGAGCTATCTCATGGATCGGCGGGGCTTCGGTGTCGAGCTGATCCTGCGCGAGGGCGAGCGGCTGTCGGGCCGGCCTCCTCTCTACGAGACGATCGGCGATCTCGAACTCTGTCTGACGATCTTTGCCGCGACTCTGCCTGAGGAGCGCGAGGGATGAATCGACCGATCTTCAACGCGCTCGCCGGCCGGCTGTCTCTGCGTCAGCCGAGTCCGTCGCTCGCCGGTCCGGCCACTCGATCGCCTCCCAGAGACGCAGCAGGCGCGCACCTCGATCCGGGTTGATCTGAGCGAGATAGGCGATCCGGCCGCGCAGGTGGCCGCGAAAGTCCGGCAGCCCCGCGCGGTTCTGGGCGGCGGGTCCGGTGCGGATGCAGTTGTGCAGGATGGCCTTGAGGCTGTCGTACTCCCGGCGGGGGAGATTCGGGTGTGCGTTGACCAGGATTCCGGTCAGGGACTGGCGCTGGGCGGCGGTCATAAGCCGGGTCTTGCGGGTGTTGAGCTCGAAGCCCTCCTCCAAGGCGATGCGGGCGACCAGAATGTGAAAGCGCTCGAATCCGTGTCGCAGGCTCTCCGCTCCGGAGAAGGCCAGGTCGTCGGCGTATCGGGTGTAGCGGAGGCCGAGCTTGTCGGCGAGTCCGGTCAGTCTGCAGTCCAGCCGGTAGCAGCAGAGGTTGGCCAGCGCGGGCGAGGTGGGCGCTCCCTGCGGAAGGTGCGGAGAGGCGAGCCGCTGGCGTCGCTCCCAGGGCAGATCGAGGCCGGCCCGGGTCAGGACGTCACGCGAGACGCCGTGGGTGCAGAGTCCGCGCAGGACGCGCGCGACCGGTGCCGGATAGCCGAGACAGCGGAAGAATGCGGTGACCCGCCGGATCGGGACGCTCTGGAAGAAGTCACGCAGATCCATGCGCGCGACGACCGGCTGACCGGTGTGTGGCCGTGCATAGGTCAGACAGGAACGGCCGGCGCGGAATCCGTGTGCGGCGGGATGCGGCTGCGGCGGATCCAGGATCTCGTGGAGGACGCGGCGCTGAAGGCGCTTGAGCCGGGGCTTGGGGATCTCGATCAGACGTGGCCGATCCTCGCGGTGGCGCCACTGGTAGCGGTAGTGACGCAGCGGCTCGCGGGACGCTCGGGCCTGACTGCACCAGAGGTCGCTGAACCAGCCGAGCTCGCCGGGGGAGATGCGCAGCCAGTCCGCCAGGTCGCCGGTGGTCGGGAGCTGAGGGACGTCTGCCGCCATGGCTGGCGGCTGGGCCTCCATGACGTGCGCATCCAGGAGCCATTCGATGTGGGGGCGGGCGTCCGAGCCGCGCTCCAGATGGGCGAGCAGAAGGGCGTCCTGGAGCAGCCAGGACGCGAGCGTTCGTGCCTCCGGCGCATGGTGCTCGCCGAGATCGCGGAGCAGCCTCGCCGCGAGCAGGCTGGCTGGCGGATGCGGCCAGTGCAGCGCCCGCTGGAGGCGATCGGTCAGATCGGGAAGCGCCCATCGCCCCGCCAGCAGCGATGCGGCGAGTGTCTGGATGTCGCGTCTCAGGGTGTTCAAGCCGCATCACCTCCGTCCGATTCGGGGCCGGTGCCGACGGATTGGCGCGGGAGAGGCGGAGCGGCGCCCCGACCCGTCTCGTGGAGGCGCGTGCAGCCCTGCGCGGAGCGCAGGGACGCACGTGCGTCGGAATGCCTGGTTGGGGATCTCCCCCGGGGTAGCCCCGGAGAGGCCGCCGATCGCGGCCGCCTCGGGGCGCCGTCCGCAGCCTCACTCTATGTGGGCGCCGATGGCAGCGTCAACCTTCGGGATTTCCGGCCGCTCAGGAATCGGCTGCGGTACGTGCCACGATGTGCTGGGCCCAGGAGCTGTGGGTCGCTACCTCGCACATGGAGCCGTCGAACTTGAAGACGGCGCGGTCGCCCAGGAGGATGCGGTGGGCGGCCTCCAGGTCGTTGGGCGAGATGTCGAAGGCCGATTCGATCACCGGGATCTGGACCGGATGGATGGCCGTCTTGCCGCAGAGACCGTGGGCGATGTCTTCGCTCAGTTCCTCGCTCAGGATCTCCGGGCGGTCGATATGCTCGAAGACGGGCGCGGTGAGCTGGAATCCGTAGGGCTTGAAGATGGTCACCAGCTGGGCGATGGTGTGGCCGAGCGGGGTGCGGTAGAGGGTGCGGTCGCGCGGGCGGCGGATGCCGAGAATGGAGAGCAGGTCGTTGCCGCCGATGCGCAGCGCCAGGATGCGGTTTCGGTAGCCGCGCTCCAGCATCTGATCGCGCAGCGCGGTCATGCGTCCGGCATCGAAGACGTCGCGCGTCTCCAGGGTCGGCATGCAGAGATGCGGCGAGTCGGCGAGCAGCCCCATGTAGTCGTCGATGTTGCTCAGATCGGTCTTGGGCAGGACGAATCCGTCCAGCTTGTCCACTCCGGGGAGCGCCAGCAGCCTGGCGAGGATGTCCGGATTGCGGGCACGCACGAAGCGCATGGTCTTCGAGCGCGGATTCATGTGGGCCAGACAGTCGCGCAGTCTGTCCAGGCCGAATTCCAGCTCCTCGTCGGCCACGGCATCCTCGGTGCAGAAGATGACCGAGGGCAGCTCGGGCCAGCGTGCCCCGTTCGCGATGTTCAGCAGGTCCTTGTGGGTGACCGGGACGTAGAGCGATCCGCGCAGACGGTATGCCTCGAGCATGTGATAGACCTCCTGTTCAGCGGGCGAATCGCCCGAGCGTCGCGCCGAACAACTGCGAGTTGCGGGGTGTGATGGCGAAATCGCAGGCGGCCATGAAGGCCCCGTCGATCAGGCTGTCGCCGACACCGATGGTCATGAGGGTCTCTCCCGCATCGCTCAGACGCTCGGTCAGGTAGCGCACCGCGTACTCCTTGCCGAGCGTGGCGGGCAGCACGGCCAGGTTGTTGTCGTTGCGATGCAGACGAAAGCGGTCCTGGCGCAGGCTCAGCCAGGGCAGGACCAGATCGCGGTGAAGACGCTCCAGATCTTCGGCACGACCGGAACGGTATTTGGCGACCAGATAGAAGGGGAGACCGAAATCCTCGATGATGCGGATCCGAACCGAGAGCGCCGAGCGGGCGACGAAGGACTCCGCCTCCTCGAGCAGAGCCTCCAGTTCTTCGAGGGTCTCCCCCGAGGCCGCGCGCATCCGCTCCATCCAGCCCGCATCCGGCTCCCCCCGCGGATCCAGGATGACCCCGCCATAGTCGAGGATGCTCCAGCTCCGGAACGGCAGATCCACCCGGCGCAGCGCACCCAGGTTGCGGGCCGTGGTCGGGATCAGGGTGGCGTTGTCGTCCAGAAGCCGCCACAAGGCCTTCTGCCCCTCGGTCATGAAGGAATTGGCCGAGCCATCCTCCAGATAGGCGACCGGGTGCAGATCGGCCTCGGGCGGGCATTTGCGGCGGGTCTGGAACAGTGTGTCGTCCAGATCGAGGAAGACCAGCGTCCGCACGCTCAGGCCAGTTCAAACTCGGCCGGGTCGAGACCCAGCTCCATGGCGATCTTGCGGGCGACGCGCTTCTCGTCGTCGTCGAAGTTGCCGTCGGCGCCGGCGATCGAAATGATGAGGCGCAGGATGAGACGCGAGGCGGAGTCGTTGTTCTTCATCTTGCGGATGGCGTCGTAGGCCTTGGCCTCGCCCAGATCCTTGTCGAATTCGATCTGGGTGACCGCGTTCTGGAAGGACTCGATCAGCTCCTTGCTCGAGAAGACCGAAAGCGGCTCGTAGTTCTCGATGAAGCGCATCATCTTCTGCTTCTCCTCGGAGGAGATGTTGCCGTCGGCCATGGAGATGAGCACGGATCCGCTCACGGCGGCGTTGAGGAAGTCCTTGTTCTTGAACTTCATCGCCTCGTTCTTGAGGTCGCCCGCTTTCTGTTTGAGGTTGTTGAGGAAATCTTGGAAGGCCATGGTGTTACCTTTGGGATTATTGTCGGTGGAATGTGGGTGGCGCTTCGGCCGGTCCGCGTCCAATTTGGTCCGGCCGGGATCGAATTCGTTCACTCCCGCCTGTTCGCGTGCCCTCTTCGGCACCTTTCGGTCCGAGTCCCTGTTCCGAAGGGGCAAGAGACCCGGAATGATCGCTGGTCGCTCGGCGGCCGGATTTTAGCAGAGTCCTCCCGGCGCGGACGCAGATCGGATCCTTCAGCCGCTCAGTCCTTGCGCCCGCGCGCCCATTCGAGGTCCCAGCGGTGGGCCAGATCCATGTCGACATGGCCTCGATAATAGTCCACCAGCTTGGTGACCTTGACCGCGCCGCCCTGATTCTCCAGCAGGGCGATGGCGCACATGGGCCGGTCGTTGCGGTGCGAGTCGAGTCGGACCTCGATCTCCGGTTGTCCCGGCGTCTTGAGCGTGATGAGCGCGTTCGCCTCGGCCCAGTTGGGAGCGCCCTCGTAGATGAAGGCATAGACCAGCACCCGGCGAATGCGGTCCCAATGCCGACCGTTGATACGCAGGTTCTCGCCCTCCGAGCTGGTGCCGGTGCGGTCGTCCGCGTCGAGCGCGATATAGGGCGGGGTGTTGTAGCTGCCGAAGGTGTTTCCAAGTGCCTGGACGGCGCTCTTGTCGCCGTCGATCAGCTCGTAGAGACAGCCGATGTCCAGATCGGTCCGCTTGGGACCGAATCCGCCGAACAGTCCCTTCTTCTGCGGCTGGGGCAGGCTGCGCCATTTGAGATTGATGAGGATCTCGCCGTGGTTTCCGTTGGCCGCCTTCTCCAGGGCCACCGAGTTGCCTCGCTTCTCGAGTGTGATCTTGCTCAAATCCACCGGAGGAGCCTGGGGCTTGGGCGGTTCGGGCGGAGGCGCTGGCGGGGTCTCGGCGACGGTGCCGCCGAAATGGGTGACCAGTGCATCGAGGCCACCGTTGAAGCCCTGACCGAGCGCGCAGGTGCGCCAGACGCCGTCCTTGCGATAGATCTCCAGCAGCATGAGTGCGCGCTCCTGGGCGAAGTCGCCGCCGCTGAAGGCGAAGCGTCCGACCTCGGAGCCGCCGTCCATGAAGCGCACCTGTCCGCTGGCGATCTGCGACATGGTGCCCGCGCCCTCGATGGCCGCGGTGATGGTCAGGCGGGCGATGCTCGCCGGCAGTCGGGAGAGGTCGATCGCGAAGCCGGCGGTGTCGCCCGGCGGCGTGGCGAGCGCGACGCCGCCGCAGGGCGTGCTCGGCTGGTTGAAGAAGGTCATGTAGCGCTCGTCCGAGAGCTTGGCGTCGGCGTCCAGTCCGAAGCAGGCGATGTCGACGATCATGCCCGGCGCGCTCACCGTGACCCCGAGCGTGAAGCGCTGGCCGTTCGGTACCAGGTCGGCGATCTTCGCCCGTTGTCCGCGTGTCAAATTCATCCGCTCGTTACCTCTGTGGATGAGAGTCGAACCGCAAAGATTGCAAAGGGCGCAAAGGCTGAATCCTGTAGGGTGCAATAGCGAAGCGTATTGCACCGAACGGGCGCCGTGCCGACTTCCTTGCGGCGCAATACGCTATCGCTATTGCGCCCTACCCGGGAATCGAGGTCTTTGCGTTCCTCGCGCCTTTGCGGTTCAGATTTTCATTGGTTCCGGGGTCAGCCGACGTTGACGCCGTGCTGCAGCGCCAGGGCGCGCAGTCCGCCGGCGTAGCCCTGGCCGACGGCGCGGAACTTCCAGTCGCCGCTGTGGCGATAGAGCTCGCCGAAGATCATGGCGGTCTCGGTCGAATAGTCCTCGGAGAGGTCGAAGCGGACCACCTCCTGGTTGGTGTCCTTGTTGACGACTCGCACGAAGGCGTTGCTGACCTGTCCGAAGTTCTGATGACGGGCCTCGGCATCGTGGATGGTGACCACGATCACCAGTCGCTGGATCTCGGGCGGGACCTTGGGCAGGGCGACCTCGATGGATTCGTCGTCGCCCTCGCCGGCACCTGTTAGGTTGTCGCCCGTATGGTTGATCGATCCGTCCGGCGAGGTCTTCTGGTTGTAGAAGATGAAGTGCGCGTCGCTCGGGACCTTGCCGTCCTCCTTCACCATGAAGAGGCTGGCGTCCAGGTCGAACGGCTGTCCGTCGGTCGCGCGCGCGTCCCAGCCCAGGCCCACCAGGGCATTCACCAGGTTGGGCGCCTCCTTGCTCAGGTTGACGTTTCCGCCTTTGTTCAAGCTGATGGCCATGAGAGTCTCCGTTCGCTGTCGAGAGATGAATTGCTGTCTATTCTGCCCCGATGCCGTGACCGCCGGGTGAATCGCATCGCGTCCGACGGCGGCGGGAGGGCGACCCTGTCGCGGGCCCGGCGTCAGCCGGGGGCATCCGGATAATGGTAGGTCGTGCAGTTCGACCCTGATATTCCATTCGGATTCAGTGCATCGATCAGATCTTCGAGTCCCGAGCGCGGCGTCTCGTGACAGACGAGGATCCGCGCGTAGTCGGCCGGATCGACGTTGTAGAGATAGTTGGCGATCCCTTCGCCGTAATTGTCGCCGAAGATCAGGCGTCGTTGCACGTCGGCCCCGACCAGGATCGGGGAGCGTGTGGTCGACTGGATCGAGACGGCGAATCCGCATTCCTCCAGCTCCAGACCGACGCGAAAGGCCGCGTGCATGAACTCTCCGGTCCCGAGGATGAGGATCGGCGCCCCGGGGGCCAGGTCCCGGGTCGCATGGAACAGCGCCTCGGTCGGGACCGCGAGCGGCCGATCGATACCGAAGCGTCCCAGTCCGTCGGCGATCTGTCCGGGCTCGCGCCGATTGTCGCCGACCGCCGCCGGCGGCGGCTCCGCGGACGGGGGCGGGCAGGGCTCGAAATCGAAGTCGGCATGCAGCGCGGCCAGACAGGAGACCGGCAGTCCGAGCCGGTCGCTGAAGCGTGCGGCGCTGTCCGCTCCGCTGAAGTCTGTGATGCAGACGAACTGGACCCGCTCGATCGCCGGATTGAAGGCGCGATAGGCCTCGACCAGGTTGCACAGTGTGGTGCCGGTGCTGATCTCGTCGTCGATCAGGACCAGCTCGCGGGCCTGGCCGAAGGTCTCCAGATGGTCCGGGCGCAGCGGAAGATAGAGATACTGGTCGGGGGCATGGCAGTGCGGCTCCAGGAACTCCAGGAAGCGCCGCTCCTCGACCCGGTAGCGTGTCGAATGGACGAAGAGTCCAGGGGTGTGCGGCTCGAGCTCCAGTGCGGCCTCGAAGACGCCCTGTCCGAGCCCGGTGGCGGTTTCCGCCATGGCGATGAAGACCCTGGGACCTTCGGCCGGCGCCAGCTGGGCGGCCAGATGGCGATGGATGCGGCGCATCTGGCTCGGGCGGGCGGGCCAATGCTTGCCGAGCACCTTGCTCAGAAAGAGAAATCCGCGGTTGCGGTTGTTGCGTGCGGCGAATCCGCACAGCTCGTCGAGCACGAAGGCGGATTCATGGACCCGGACGGCGAGCCGTCCCGTGTCCAGTCGAACATGGCGTGTCGTCACGAATGATCCTCGACGCGGCGATGCAGGGGTGTCCCCTCGATCGCGGCTATGGGCCTTCCGCTCGAAAGGAATGCGCGGAACGAGCCCTCGAATGCTGGTGTATGGTCGGTTCGAGTCGGCGACGTCTCCGTCGCCGATGCCGGCGGGATACCTTCGGGATACCGGGAGGGCGGCCGGTCCGGTCGAGCCGGACTCGGATCGGGCCGGACGTGCCGCCGTCACTCGGACGGGCGGCGCTCAGATGTGCGGCTGGATCTGCGGCAGCAGCTGCTCGAAGGTGCGGCCCTGGCCGACCTCGCCGATGGCGTGCATCTTCCACTCGCCGTTGTGGCGATAGACCTTGGCCATGATCATGGCGTTGTGGGTGCCCTGGCAGCTGAGGTCGTAGCGGGCGATCTCGGCCTTGTCGGCGGCGTTGACGATGCGGCAGAAGGCGTTGGCGACCTGCGAGAAGTCCTGTCCGGTGTAGTTGTTGACGGTGAAGACGAGGCTCTTGACCCCGGCCGGGACCTTGGACAGGTCGACGATGATCTGCTCGTCGTCGCCCTCGCCCTCGCCGGTGCGGTTGTCGCCCGTATGCATGATGCTGCCGTCCTTGCTGTGCAGCTGGCGGAACCAGACGGCGTCGAGGAGGTTGCCCTGCTCGTCGAACATGAGGCAGGAGGCGTCGAGGTCGATGCTGTCGTCGCCGCCGCCGCCGAACATGCCGCCGAGGAAGCCCGATTTCTTGGTCTGGGCGGCATCCCAGCCGAGACCCATGACGATGCGGGTCAGGCCGCCGCCGGCCTCTTTGTCGAGCGAGATCTTTTGACCCTTCTGAAGACTGATGCCCATCTCTGATACCTCGTGTGGTGGAATCGTTGTCGTGTCTGTATCGGGCGCTTTGGCCCCGGGGAGCGCGCTCAGTGCGTCTGCGGATTGAAGATGGAACGGTTGCGCGAGCAGACCACGACCTTGCCCTGGCCGCGGAAGCGGATCACCAGACCCTCGCCCGAGGTCACCGAATTGACCACGTTGCCGAAGAAGCCGCCTCCGGTGCGGGGCATGCCGACCTCGAACTGGAGGTTGGACGACCAGGCGACCGCGTGACTGTTGTCGATGACGGTGTCGCGATCCGGCGAGATGTCCAGGGTGAAGAGCGCACCGAATCCCGAGATCGCCAGCGTTCCCTGTCCGACCGCCTCCATGATGACGAAACCGCCGGTGCCGCCGAACAGACCTCCGCCGAGGCTATTCATCCGCGAGCGCACCTCGACGCCGTTGTCGGCGGCGAGAAAGCTGCCGTCGGACAGGGTGAAGGGCGAGCCCGGGGTGACCTGGAGCAGTTCGATGCCGCCCGGCAGGGCGGGCGAGAGCAGACAGTCGCCGCCGCCGCCGACCGCCTCGATTTCCTGCTGGAACAGGGATTCGTCGGTGGCGAGCCGGCGCATCAGGGCGCGTCCCAGGCCGCCCCGCATCTGACCCTTGACCTGCAGCGCCTCCTCCATCATGACCATGGCGCCGGATTCGCAATAGATCTTCTCGCCCTTCTGCATGCTCACGTGCAGGAAGGGATCGATCTCCCCGGTGACCGTGAAATTCGGCATGGCATTCCTCTCTGGCTACATGGAAGCCGCCGCCTCCGCCAGCGTTCGGCCGGCGGCTGGCGGCTGGAAGCTGACCGCTGAAGATCAGCCGATGTTGACGCCGTGGTCCTTGGCCAGCGCGGCCAGACCGCCGGCGAAGCCCTGGCCGACGGCCTTGAACTTCCACTCGTCGCCGTGACGGTAGATCTCGCCGAAGACCATGGCGGTCTCGGTGGAGTAGTCCTCGGAGAGATCGAAGCGGGCCAGCTCGGTGTTGGAGTCCTTGTTGAGGACGCGCATGAAGGCGTTGCGGACCATGCCGAAGTTCTGTTTGCGGGTCTCGGCCTCGTGGATGGTGACGGCGAAGACGACGCGCTGCACGCCGGCCTCGACGCCGGGCAGGTTGATGGTCACGGTCTCGTCGTCGCCTTCGCCCTCGCCGGTGGTGTTGTCGCCGGCATGGACCACGGCGCCGTCGGGCGAGGTCTTCTGGTTGTAGAAGACGAAGTGGGCGTCCGAAAGGACCTTGCCGTCCTCCCCGACCAGAAAGACGCTCGCATCCAGGTCGAAGGCGGCGCCGTCGGTGGAGCGTGCGTCCCAGCCGAGCCCGACGAGGACGTTGGTCAAACCGGGGTCGGTCTTGGTCAGGCTGACGTTGCCGCCTTTTTGCAGGCTGATGGCCATGTGCTTCTCCTCAGTTCAATGGGGGATGGGTGGTGAATCGGGTGATTGAGACTAATGATTCGATCGAGCCTTCGATGGCTGAAAATCGGCTTGTTGCCCGCCCGTCGTACCTGATGGGGTTCGCGGGGTAGGATGCCTGGTCGCGATTGCGGACACCGGCCGAAGCCCGGTGCGATGGCCTGTCCGGTATCGCGCCGTCGGTTTCCTGATCCAGGCGCGGAATCCGCTTAGTTTAGTCGAGTCACGGCTCGCAGGGTACAGCGTGCCCAGTCCTGGCGGGGTTCAACGCCGTCCAGGTGCCCTGGATCTCCCTCTTGGGATCGGTTGCGGCCCATCAGAAGACAACGCTGTGAATCCGGTGTTCCTCGGGCGGATATGACAGGGTCCGCGCGATGGTGCGATCCTCCGCCCTGCGTATTGCGGTGACTCTGAAAGCGGTTGCAAAATGTGGCTGGCAGTCTGTTTCGGTCTCTAGGCAATCGGGCTGTCCTTTCCACCGGCCATCGAGGGAGGCAGAGGTGCTGGCGCAGGATGTGACGACGGATGGATGAGTCCCCTCCTATCAGGGGCACGGCCGATGCCGATGCGTCGGCGAGCGCGGCTCGGGGTGGTCTCGATTCGGTGATGTCCAGTCGTGTCGACGCCCGCCCGGACGCGAACGATCCACTCCGCTCCGCCCTGATCGAGGAGGCGTTCCGGCAAGGCCGGGCCGGTATCCCCATGATGGCGATCGCCATGCTCGGGATGGCGGGCATCCACTGGCTCATGACGGACACTTTGATCGAACCGCTCTGGCTGCTGGCCGGATTGTCCGTCGTCTCGCTGCGCATGGCGATGGTCGTCCTGCATGCGCTCCGGCGGGAACGGCTGAGCATCAGGGTCCGCGCCCGGATGTTCGAGTGGCCGCTCATGCTCAATTCCCTGGTCTGGGCCCTGCTCCCGGTTTTGGTCTTTCCCGCCGCCGAGCCGACCGAGCGGCTCGCGCTGATCACGATCATCGCGGGCCTGGCCGGCGGAGGCGCGGCCCTCCTGGCTCCAGTTCTGTGGCCGTCGCGCATCTACATCCTCAGTCTCATGATTCCGGCGTCCATCATGATACTGGATACGCCGGGCTCGGGGCCCGTGGTCTTCATCCTCGGGCTCTGTTTCGCCCTGGCGGCCTTGTTCAGCCACTCGCAGGCGCGCAATGCCCTGGTGATCTCCCAGCAGCGTCTGATCGAGAATCAGTCGCTGCTCGGCGAGATGGACGAGCAGAGGGTGCTGGTCGAGCGGCTCAATCAGGAGCTCCTCTCCGCCCAGGAGCGTCTGCTGAAGCACAGCCTGAAACTGGAGACCGAGGCCGAGGAGCGGTCCGCGCGCATGCGGCTCGCCATTTCGGTGATCGAGAATACCGCCGAGGGCGTCATGGTGATGGCGCCCAACGGGATCGTGCTCGAGGTCAATCCGGCCTTCACGCGGATCACGGGCTATGCATCCGAGGACATCATCGGGCGCTCGGCCAGCCTGCTGCGCTCGGACAGGCACGACGACGACTTCTTCGATCTTCTGTGGAGCCGGTTGCGCTCGACGGGACGCTGGGATGGCGAGATGTGGAGCCGCCGCAGCAACGGCGAGGCGTTCCTCGAGCGCCGAACCATCGATGTGGTCCGCGACGCCGAGGGAATCCCCACCCATTACGTCTCCGTCTTCAACGATGTCACCGAGGATTACCACAAGGATCAGAAACTGCTGCATCAGGCATTGCACGATCCGCTGACCGGCCTGGGCAACCGCAAACTGTTGCTGGAGCGGCTGGAGCACGGCATCGCGCAAGCGCGGCGTCTGTTTCGGAAATTCGGCGTGCTCATCCTCGACCTGGATCAGTTCAAGGCCGTCAACGACAGCCTCGGTCATCATGTCGGAGATCAGCTCTTGTGCGAGGTCGCCGCGCGGCTCGAGGGCCGGCTGCGCGCCAGCGACACACTGGTGCGGCTCGGCGGCGACGAGTTCGTGATCCTCATGGCCGGTCTCGATCGGCCGGGCGATGCCGCGGTGCTGGCGCATGAACTGCTCGATTCGTTCGCCCAGCCATTCGAGCTTCCGAGTCACCGCATCCACATGCGTACCTCGCTGGGGATCGCCATCTATCCGGACGACGGGACGAATCCGGATGTCCTCATGAAGAATGCCGACATGGCGCTCTATGCGGCCAAGTCCGCCGGACGCAACGCCTTTCATTTCTTTCGTCCGGTCTTCGCCGAGCAGGCCAGGCGGAGGCTGGAGCTGGAACTGGCGCTGCGCGAGGCGGTGGATCGTCGCGAACTGTCGCTGCATTATCAGCCCAAGGTCGCCGCCTCGGACCATTCGGTGGTCGGGTTCGAGGCGCTGCTGCGTTGGAACCGTGGCGAGGAGGGATTCGTTCCGCCGGATCGCTTCATCCCGGTCGCCGAGGACTGCGGGCTCATCGGCCAGATCGGCGCCTGGGTCCTGGCCGAGGCCTGCGGTCAGGTCGCGCGCTGGCATCGGGAGGGCCATGGCTGGCAGAGGGTGGCCATCAATGTCTCGGCCCGCCAGCTGGCGCACGACGACCTGGTCGGCATGATCCGCGAGGAGTGCGGGCGGCAGGAGATCTCGCCGCGCCTGCTGGAGGTCGAGGTCACCGAGAGCTGTGTCATGGCGAATCCCGAGCAGACCGGACCGATCCTGAAGGGGCTGCGGGACATGGGCGTTAGCGTGGCCATCGACGACTTCGGCACCGGGCATTCGAGCCTGGCCTATCTGAGGCGGTTGCCGGTGGACGTCATCAAGATCGACCGCTCCTTCATCCGCGAGGCGGGCGAGGACGCGAGCGCCGAGGCCATCGTCAAGACCATCGTCGATCTGAGCCGAACGCTCGACATGGGGGTGGTGGCCGAGGGTGTCGAAACCTTCGAGCAGGCCGAGATGCTGGCTGGAATCGGCTGTGGGATACTGCAGGGCTATTGCTTCGCCAGGCCGATGCCGGCCAGCGAGATCGAGCGCCGATGGGACGAATGATGCCGCAGCGCGGATTCGACGCCGAAGCCGAGCTTGTCGCGACAGGCTCGGCTTCGGCGGGGCTAGACGA
>NZ_AONC01000058.1 GCF_000585215.1 Imhoffiella purpurea
CGCGCCGATCGCGATGGAAGAGGGTCTGCGCTTCGCGGTGCGCGAGGGCGGCCGTACCGTCGGTGCCGGCGTCGTTGCCAAGATTATCGAGTGATCTTGTGTTTTACCGGTGCGTGACCCCATAATCGGGGGCGCGCCGCGATTGACTATCGATTTTAGGCCAGTAGCTCAATTGGCAGAGCAGCGGTCTCCAAAACCGCAGGTTGGGGGTTCGAGTCCCTCCTGGCCTGCCATTTAACCCATCGCTTAGGCGACAGGCGATTCCATGAATTCACGTGCAGAAGCCCGTGGCGCCAGCTTGGATTCGATCAAGCTGGCCGTCGCCGCTTTCCTGTTGGTAATCGGCATCTTTGCCTTCTATTACTTCTCGGGTATCTCGACCCTTCTGCGCGTCATCGGTCTTCTGGTGATCAGTGGCGCGGCGGTTGCGGTCGCCTTCCAGACCGAGCGTGGACGCCTTCTGTGGCAGTTCGTTTCCGATGCGCGGATGGAAGTCCGCAAGGTCGTTTGGCCGACGCGTCAGGAAACGCTGCAGACGACGCTCGTCGTTGTCGTCATGGTGCTGATTCTAGGCATCCTGCTCTGGTTGTTCGACATGGTCCTGATGGCGATCTTGCGATTCCTGACCGGTCAGGGGGGCTGAGGATGTCAATGCGTTGGTACGTCATCCATGCCTACTCGGGCTTCGAGGGGCAGGTGAAGCGTTCGCTCGAGGATCGCGTCAAGCGTGCCGGTCTCGAGGACCAGTTCGGGATGATCCTGGTTCCGACCGAAGAGGTCGTTGAAATGCGCGGCGGTCAGCAGCGCAAGAGTGAGCGCAAATTCTTTCCGGGTTATGTCCTCGTCAACATGGAGATGACCGACGAGACCTGGCATCTCGTCAAGAGCGTCCCCAAGGTCATGGGCTTCATCGGTGGAACGGGCGATCGCCCGGCCCCGGTGCCCGATTCCCAGGCTCAGGTCATTCTTCAGCGACTTCAGGAAGGTGGCGAAAAGCCGCGCCCCAAGGTGCTTTACGAGCCTGGCGAGGTGGTGCGCGTGATCGACGGTCCCTTCACCGATTTCAATGGTGTCGTCGAGGATGTCGATTACGACAAGAGCCGCGTCAAGGTGTCCGTGCTTATCTTCGGCCGCTCGACGCCGGTCGATCTCGAGTTCTCCCAGGTCGAGAAAGGCTGATCGGACAGGGGGCGACCGTTCAGGTGGCTCCCGTTCATAAGAGATTATGAATTCGAAGCATGGCTGAGCCCGGTCTTCCGGCTCGGTCTTCATGTCCTGTCCCCTCGCTAGGGACATTCCGGGGAGCCAGGGTATCCATCTCTGGCGATTGTACCCATTTGGAGGCTTATCGTGGCAAAGAAGATCAATGCCTACATCAAGCTGCAGGTCAAGGCGGGCGAGGCCAATCCCAGCCCTCCCGTCGGCCCAGCGCTTGGTCAGCATGGCGTGAACATCATGGAGTTCTGCAAGGCGTTCAACGCCCGGACGCAGGAGATGGAGAAAGGGCTGCCGACGCCGGTCGTCATCACCGTCTACTCCGACCGCAGCTTCACCTTCATCACCAAGACGCCTCCAGCGTCCGTGCTGCTGAAGAAGGTCATGGGGCTTCCGAAGGGCAGCTCGAATCCGAACACCAACAAGGTCGGAACCGTGACGCGCGAGCAGCTCGAGCAGATCGCGACCACCAAGATGCCCGACCTGACCGCAGCCGATATGGATGCCGCCGTTCGCACCATCGCCGGTAGCGCGCGCGCCATGGGTCTCGACGTCGAGGGGGTGAACTGATGGCACGTGTATCCAAGCGTATTCAGGCGATCCGCGAGCGGGTCGAGCCGGGCAAGGCCTATCCCGCTGAAGAGGCATTCGCCCTCCTGAAGGAGCTGTCCCAGGTCAAGTTCGCCGAGAGCGTCGATGTTTCCGTCAATCTCGGCGTCGATCCGCGCAAGTCCGATCAGGTCGTGCGAGGTTCCACCGTGCTGCCCCATGGCATCGGCAAGACCGTTCGGGTCGCCGTCTTCACCCAGGGTGCCAATGCCGATGCGGCGACTGAGGCCGGTGCGGATCGCGTCGGCTTCGAGGACCTCGCCGAAGAGATGAAGGCCGGCCAGATCGACTACGACGTGGTCATCGCCTCGCCGGATGCCATGCGGATCGTCGGTCAGCTCGGCAAGGTGCTGGGTCCCCGCGGTCTCATGCCGAACCCCAAGGTGGGCACCGTGTCCCCGGACGTCGCCGAGGCCGTGCGCAATGCCAAGGCCGGTCAGGTTCGCTACCGCACCGACAAGGCCGGCATCATCCATTGCCCGCTCGGCAAGGTCGATTTCGATCCGGTGAAGCTCCGCGAGAACCTGGAAGCCCTGCTGGCCAGCCTCATGAAGGCGAAGCCCAGTGCCGCCAAGGGCGTCTACATGAAGAAGGTCACCGTCTCCAGCACCATGGGTCCTGGCCTGGCGGTCGATCATTCCGGCTTGAGCATGTAAGTTCGATGCCCCGGTGCTCGTCGCGCCGGGGCGTTCGAGGTTTCTTTGAGGTCTCGGCAACCGCCGGAGGCCGTCAAAGACCGCAGGTGCCGCGTCGATCGGAGGGACTGGAATCGATGCGGCTTAATGGCATCCGACGCCTGCGCAGACGGTGCTCCCGAGTCAGGTTGTATTGCTGATGAAGGCGCACGTACTGGCGTATCAGAGACCGCGGGAGGCGGTTCGCTGGGACGCCGCCCGGCTTCGGTCGGGTTATCTAGCTTGGAGGTGACGACAGTGGCGCTGAATTTTGCGCAAAAAGAAGCAATCGTCGCCGAAGTCGCGGAAGTCGCCAAGAGCGCCTATTCGGCCATCGGTGCCGAATATCGGGGCTTGACCGTCGAGCAGATCACCAAGCTTCGCGTGGAAGCGCGCAAGTCCGGTGTCTATGTTCGCGTGGTCAAGAATACCCTGGCTCGGCGTGCGCTGGAAGACACAGATTTCGCCTGCATGCGGGATGGCCTGACCGGGCCCATGATTCTCGCATTCTCGCAGGAAGATCCGGGTGCCGCAGCGCGTGTCGTCGAGGCGTTTGCGAAGGAGCACGACAAATTCCAGGTGCGTCTGATCGCCCTGGGCGGCAAGCTGCTCGATCCGTCGGATATTGGCGCACTCGCCAAGATGCCGACCTACGATCAGGCGGTCAGCATGCTGATGTCGGTCATGAAGGCTCCGGTGCAGAAGCTCGCAGCGACCATCAACGAGGTGCCGGGCAAGCTGGTCCGCACCATTGCCGCGGTTCGCGATGCCAAAGAGGCCGCCTGATCGGCGTCCTCGATCCATCAGCAATCCGATTTACCCGTTTTAGACTCTAGGAGAAACCCATGGCCGTTTCGAAAGACGAGATTCTCGAAGCGATTGGCAACATGACCGTGCTCGAGGTCGTCGACCTCATCAGCGCGATGGAAGAGAAGTTCGGCGTGACCGCCGCTGCCGCCGTCGCCGTCGCCGCGCCTGGCGCGGGTGGTGGCGATGCCGCTCCGGCCGAGGAGCAGACCGAGTTCGACGTGGTCCTGACCTCGTTCGGCGCCAACAAGGTCGGCGTCATCAAGGCCGTCCGCGGTCTCACCGGTCTTGGCCTGAAGGAAGCGAAGGACGCCGTCGAAGGCGCTCCGACCACCCTGAAGGAAGGTATCTCCAAGGCCGAGGCCGAAGCGGCCAAGAAGGAGCTCGAAGAGGCTGGCGCGTCCGTCGAAATCAAGTAACGGCGCATTGCGTCGCTACCTCAGCGAAGCGTCCGGGCTGGCGGCGACGAGCCGCCGGCCTTTTCCCGTTGGGTCTAGACAGGCCGACGGCGTACCCTGTCCCGGTGTCGGCGCCATGCGCGGTGCTCTCTGGGCTGTCGGTTCGATGATCGTACCTTGCCGTCTGCAACCCGCACCAGAGTTCACGCCCCGTCAGGGACTCAAGCAAGCACCTCGAGGGAAGGCATAATGGCCTATTCGTTCACCGAAAAGAAGCGTATCCGCAAAGACTTCGGCAAGCGTCCGAGCATTCTGGACGTGCCGTTCCTTCTGGCGACGCAGATCGACTCCTACCACGAGTTCCTGCAAGCCGACCGTGCGGTCAAGGATCGCCGCGAGGTGGGGCTCCATGCGGCGTTCAAGTCGGTCTTCCCGATCGAGAGCTATTCCGGCAACGCCGTCCTCGAATATGTGAAGTATCGGCTCGGCGAGCCGGTCTTCGACGAGCGCGAGTGTCACCTGCGCGGTGCCACCTTCGCCGCTCCGCTGCGCGTGCTGCTCCGTCTGGTGATCTACGACAAGGACGCCCCGGCCGGCTCCAAGGTCGTCAAGGACATCCGCGAGCAAGAGGTCTACATGGGCGAACTGCCGCTCATGACCGAGACCGGTACCTTCATCATCAACGGTACCGAGCGCGTCATCGTCTCGCAGCTGCACCGTTCCCCGGGCGTCTTCTTCGACCACGACAAGGGCAAGACCCATTCGTCGGGCAAGCTGCTCTTCTCGGCGCGCGTCATCCCCTACCGCGGGTCCTGGCTCGATTTCGAGTTCGATCCCAAGGACAACGTCTTCGTGCGTATCGACCGTCGCCGCAAGCTGCCGGCGACCGTGCTGCTGCGCGCGCTCGGCTACAGCGTCGAGGAGATCCTCGGGCGCTTCTTCGAGACCGATACCTTCCGCATCCAGGGCAAGACCGTGACTCTGGACCTGGTGCCCGAACGTCTGCGCGGCGAGACCGTCGGCTTCGACGTCAAGATCGGCGACGAGGTGCTGGTGGAGTCCGGCCGTCGCGTGACCGCGCGTCACATCCGCGAGCTGCAGAAGGCCGGCGTCGAGCGTCTCGAGGTACCCGCCGAGTTCCTGATCGGCCGTATCCTGGCGCATTCCCAGATCGATACGGATACCGGCGAGGTGCTCGCCGAGGCCAACGAGCCCATCACCGCGGAGATGCTGGAGTCCCTGCTCCAGAAGGGAATCGAGACGCTCGAGACCCTGTTCGTCAACGATCTCGATCAGGGGCCCTATATCTCCGAGACCCTGCGCATCGACCCGACCACCTCGGATCTGGAGGCGCAGGTCGAGATCTACCGCATGATGCGTCCGGGCGAGCCGCCGACCAAGGAGGCCGCCCAGAATCTGTTCAACAATCTCTTCTTCACCTCGGATCGCTACGACCTCTCGGCCGTCGGCCGCATGAAGTTCAATCGCCGCCTCGGCCGTCCCTCGGAGGAGGGGCCCGGCGTCATCTACGACGGGCGCTATTTCGCCAGCCGGACCGACGATTTTTCCAAGAAGCTCCACGAGGAGCTCGGCGACGACGTCTCGGACATCATCGACGCGCTCAAGGTGCTGGTCGAGCTGCGCAACGGCCGCGGTACGGTCGACGACATCGACCATCTGGGCAACCGCCGCATCCGCTGCGTCGGCGAGATGGCCGAGAATCAGTTCCGCGTCGGCCTGGTGCGCGTCGAGCGCGCCGTCAAGGAGCGTCTGTCCCTGGCCGAGTCCGAGGGCCTGATGCCGCAGGAGCTGATCAACGCCAAGCCGGTCTCGGCGGCGATCAAGGAGTTCTTCGGCTCCAGTCAGCTGTCGCAGTTCATGGACCAGAACAACCCGCTCTCCGAGGTCACCCACAAGCGTCGCGTCTCGGCGCTCGGTCCCGGCGGTCTGGCGCGCGAGCGCGCGGGCTTCGAGGTGCGCGACGTGCATCCGACCCACTATGGCCGCGTCTGTCCGATCGAGACCCCTGAAGGCCCGAACATCGGTCTGATCAACTCGCTGGCCGTCTATGCCCGGACCAATTCGTACGGTTTCCTCGAGACGCCCTACATCCGCATCGAGAACGGGCGCGTCACCGATCGGATCGACTATCTCTCGGCGATCGAGGAAGGCAACTACGTCATCGCCCAGGCCAACGCGACCCTGGGCGACGCGGGCGAGCTGATCGATCCCCTGGTCTCCTGCCGGCACGCCAACGAGTTCACCATGCGTCCCCCGGAGGACGTCCAGTACATGGACGTCTCGCCGCGTCAGATCGTCTCGGTGGCGGCCTCGCTGATTCCCTTCCTCGAGCACGACGACGCCAACCGCGCCCTCATGGGATCGAACATGCAGCGTCAGGCCGTGCCTACCCTGCGCGCCGAGAAGCCGCTGGTCGGCACCGGCATGGAGCGCGTGGTCGCCAAGGACTCGGGCGTCTGCGTGGTCGCGCGTCGCGGCGGGCTCATCGAGTCGGTCGACGCGGCCCGTATCGTGGTTCGGGTCAACGACGACGAGGCGGTGCCCGGCGTGCCCGGCGTCGACATCTACAATCTGACCAAGTACACCCGCTCGAACCAGAACACCTGTATCAATCAGCGTCCCCTGGTCAAGCCGGGCAACGCCGTCGCGCGCGGCGACGTGCTGGCCGACGGTCCCTCGACCGACATGGGCGAGCTGGCCCTGGGTCAGAATCTGCGCGTCGCCTTCATGCCCTGGAACGGCTACAACTTCGAGGATTCCATCCTCATCTCCGAGCGCGTGGTGCAGGAGGATCGCTTCACCAGCATCCATATCGAGGAGCTGTCCTGTCTGGCCCGCGACACCAAGCTGGGGCCCGAGGAGATCACCGGCGACATCCCGAACGTCGGCGAGTCGGCGTTGTCCAAGCTCGACGATTCCGGCATCGTCTATGTCGGTGCCGAGGTGCGCGACGGCGACATCCTGGTCGGCAAGGTCACGCCCAAGGGCGAGACCCAGCTGACCCCCGAGGAGAAGCTGCTGCGCGCCATCTTCGGCGAGAAGGCCTCGGACGTGAAGGATACCTCGCTGCGTCTGCCCTCCGGCATGAACGGCACCGTGGTCGACGTCCAGGTCTTCACCCGCGACGGTGTCGAGAAGGACAAGCGCGCGCTGCAGATCGAGGAGATGGAACTCGAGCGGGTGCGCAAGGACTTCGCCGATCAGCAGCGCATCATGGAGAACGACACCTTCTACCGCGTCGAGAAGATGCTGACCGGCAAGGTGGCCGACGGTGGGCCCAGCGGTCTCAAGCCCGGCTCCAAGATCACCAAGGCCTATCTGCAGGGTTTGCTGGAGAAGGGCTCGCGCGATCAGTGGTTCGAGATCCGCATGCAGGACGAGGAGATCGCGACCCAGCTCGAGGCGGTCGCGGCCCAGGTCAAGCAGCAGCGCGAGGAGTTCCGCGAGCGCTACGAGATCAAGAAGCGCAAGATCGCCAGCGGCGACGATCTCGCGCCCGGCGTGCTCAAGATGGTCAAGGTCTACGTGGCCGTGAAGCGCCGCATCCAGCCGGGCGACAAGATGGCGGGCCGTCACGGCAACAAGGGCGTCATCTCGAAGGTGGTTCCGGTCGAGGACATGCCCTTCTCGGCGGACGGCGTTCCGGTCGACATCGTGCTGAATCCGCTGGGCGTACCCTCGCGCATGAACGTCGGACAGGTGCTGGAGACCCATCTGGGGTGGGCGGCGAACGGTCTGGGCGACCGCATCGATCGCATGCTCAAGCAGCAGGTCGCGGTCGCCGAGCTGCGCGGCTTCCTGGATCAGGTCTACAACACCAGCGGCAAGAAGGAGGATCTCGATTCATTCTCGGACGACGAGGTGATCGAGCTGGCGCGCAACCTGACCAAGGGTGTGCCTCTGGCCACCCCGGTCTTCGACGGTGCGACCGAGGAGGAGATCATCTCCATGCTGGCGCTCGCGGAGCGCGACAACACGGCCCAGGGCGTTCCGAACGGCCAGACGGTCCTCTTCGACGGCCGCTCGGGCGATCAGTTCGAGCGTCCGGTGACGGTCGGCTACATGTACATGATCAAGCTGAACCATCTGGTCGACGACAAGATGCACGCCCGCTCGACCGGTCCCTACAGCCTGGTCACGCAACAGCCGCTCGGCGGCAAGGCGCAGTTCGGCGGACAGCGCTTCGGCGAGATGGAGGTCTGGGCGCTCGAGGCCTACGGCGCCTCCTACACGCTCCAGGAGATGCTCACGGTCAAGTCGGACGACGTCAACGGCCGGACCAAGATGTACAAGAACATCGTCGATGGAGACCATCGGATGGAGGCGGGCATGCCCGAGTCCTTCAACGTGCTGGTCAAGGAGATCCGCTCGCTCGCGATCAACGTCGAGCTGCAGCAGGATTGATGACTTCCGGGGTGCGGCGGCGCTCGCCGCCGCACCCTGGGCATTCGAGTTCGCACGTTGTTGCGATGGGTTTCGCCACCGCTCTACCCATCCTACGCCGGTTATCCCAGGCAGGAGACAAAGGTCTTGAAAGATCTACTCAAAATCATCAAGCAGCAAGGCCAGGCGCTGGAATTCGACGCCATCAAGATCGGGCTCGCCTCTCCCGAGATGATCCGTTCCTGGTCCTATGGCGAGGTCAAGAAGCCGGAGACCATCAACTACCGCACCTTCAAGCCGGAGCGTGACGGTCTCTTCTGCGCCAAGATCTTCGGCCCCATCACCGACTACGAGTGCATCTGCGGCAAGTACAAGCGTCTCAAGCACCGCGGCGTCGTCTGCGAGAAGTGCGGCGTCGAGGTGACGCTGGCCAAGGTTCGCCGCGAGCGCATGGGCCACATCGATCTCGCCAGCCCGGTCGCCCACATCTGGTTCCTCAAGTCGCTGCCGTCGCGCATCGGTCTGCTGCTCGACATGACCCTGCGCGATATCGAGCGCATCCTCTATTTCGAGTCCTTCGTCGTCATCGACCCGGGCCTGGTACAGGAACTCGAGCGCGGCCAGCTGCTCAACGACGAGCAGTATCTGGATGCCCTGGAGGCCAACGGCGACGAGTTCGACGCCCGCATGGGCGCCGAGGCCGTCTTCGAGCTGCTGCGCACCATCGACATGGCCGCCGAGATCCGGCGCATGCGCGAGGAGATCGAGGGCACCAACTCCGAGACCAAGATCAAGAAGCTCTCCAAGCGGCTCAAGCTGATGGAATCGCTGCTCGCCTCGGGCAACCGCCCAGAGTGGATGATCCTGACCGTGCTGCCGGTGCTGCCGCCCGAGCTGCGTCCGCTGGTGCCGCTGGACGGCGGCCGCTTCGCGACCTCGGATCTGAACGATCTCTATCGCCGCGTCATCAACCGCAACAACCGTCTCAAGCGCCTGCTCGACCTGATCGCGCCCGACATCATCGTGCGCAACGAGAAGCGCATGCTCCAGGAGTCGGTCGACGCCCTGCTCGACAACGGCCGTCGCGGCCGTGCCATCACCGGCACCAACAAGCGTCCGCTCAAGTCGCTCGCCGACATGATCAAGGGCAAGCAGGGGCGTTTCCGTCAGAACCTGCTGGGCAAGCGCGTCGACTATTCCGGCCGCTCGGTCATCGTGGTGGGTCCGACCCTCAAGCTGCACCAATGCGGTCTGCCCAAGCGCATGGCGCTCGAGCTGTTCAAGCCCTTCATCTTCAGCAAGCTGCAGCTGCGCGGCCAGGCGGCCACCATCAAGGCGGCCAAGAAGATGGTCGAGCGCGGCACGGCCGAGGTCTGGGATATCCTCGAGGAGGTCATCCGCGAGCATCCGGTCATGCTCAACCGCGCGCCGACCCTGCACCGCCTGGGTATCCAAGCCTTCGAGCCGGTGCTGATCGAGGGCAAGGCCATCCAGCTCCACCCGCTGGTCTGCACCGCCTTCAACGCCGACTTCGACGGCGACCAGATGGCCGTGCACGTGCCGCTCTCGCTGGAGGCCCAGCTCGAGGCGCGCGCCCTCATGATGGCCTCGAACAACATCCTCTCGCCCGCCAACGGCGAACCCATCATCGTGCCCTCTCAGGACGTGGTGCTCGGGCTCTACTACATGACGCGCGAGCGCGTCGGCGCCAAGGGCGAGGGCAGCGCCTTCTCCAACATCGACGAGGCCCGCCGCGCCTACGAGACCGGCATGGCCGATCTGCACGCCCGCTGCCGGGTGCGCATCCGCGAGGGCATCAAGGAGAAGGACGGCACCCTGCGCGATGTGACCAGCATCAAGACCACGACGCTCGGTCGTGCCCTGGTATTCGCCATCGTGCCCTGGGGTCTGCCGTTCGAGCTGGTCGATCGGCCGATGGGCAAGAAGCAGATCTCGCTTCTGATCAACACCTGCTATCGCCGTCTGGGTCTCAAGGACACGGTCGTCTTTGCCGACCAGATCATGTATCTGGGCTTCCGCATGGCGACCCGCGCCGGCGTCTCCATCGGTCTCGACGACATGGAGGTGCCGAGCGACGCGGTGGACGCCAAGATGGACAAGGGCTCGCTGCTGGCCGCGGCCGAGGCCGAGGTCCAGGAGATCCAGCAGCAGTACGCCTCGGGTCTTGTCACCAACGGCGAGCGCTACAACAAGGTCGTGGACATCTGGTCGCGCACCAACGACCAGGTCGCCAAGGCCATGATGAGCAAGCTGGGTACCGAGGAGACCACGGGGGATCCCGCCTTCGAGGCCGAGCGTATGCTGTCCGAGTACCGTCAGCTGGTGCTCGGCGTTCTGGAAGGCGAGGCGCTCGACGCCGTCAAGCGTCTCTTCAACGAGTGGCAGGGCAAGCTGGTCGATGCCTGTGGGCGTCTGGCGCGCGAGGAGATCGATCTGGCCGTCTTCATCGAGGCCTTCGGTGCGCTGTCCGACGAATACCGCCCGTCCGTGCTGGATCGCGTCGATCTCGAGAAGGTCAAGGGGCAGGATCGGCGCGACCGCATCCTCGGTGGTCTCAAGGACGCGCCCAAACGTCTGGCGGTCGAGCGCAACCAGGACTCGTTCAACTCCATCTACATGATGGCCAACTCGGGTGCTCGTGGTTCCGCCCAGCAGATCCGTCAGCTCGCCGGTATGCGCGGTCTCATGGCCAAGCCGGACGGCTCCATCATCGAGACGCCGATCACCGCGAACTTCCGCGAGGGTCTGAACGTCATCCAGTACTTCATCTCGACCCACGGCGCTCGTAAGGGTCTGGCCGATACGGCGCTCAAGACCGCCAACTCGGGTTACCTGACCCGGCGACTGGTCGACGTGGCCCAGGACATGGTAGTCCTCGAAGAGGACTGCGGCACCGAGCAGGGTCTGCTCATGGCGCCCATCATCGAGGGCGGCGACGTCGTCGAGCCGTTGCGCGAGCGGATCCTCGGTCGCGTTTGTGCCATCGACGTCTATCGCCCCGGCACGGACGAACTGGTCTGCGAGGCCGGAACCCTGCTCGACGAGGGCTGGGTCCAGCGTTTCGAAGAGGTGGGTATCGACCAGGTGCGCGTGCGCTCGCCCATCACCTGCGAATCGCGCCTCGGCGTTTGCGCTCAGTGCTATGGCCGCGACCTGGCGCGCGGTCATCGCGTCAACATGGGCGAGGCGGTGGGCGTCATCGCGGCCCAGTCGATCGGCGAGCCGGGTACCCAGCTCACCATGCGGACCTTCCACATCGGTGGCGCGGCATCCAGGGCGGCGGCGGTCAACAGTATCGACATCAAGAACAGCGGTTCGGCCCGTCTGCATAACATCAAGACGGTCCGGCACCACTCCGGCAATCTGGTGGCCGTCTCGCGCTCCGGCGAGCTCACGGTCGTCGACGACCGCAACATGGAGAAGGAGCGCTACAAGGTGCCCTACGGCGCCACCCTGCGCGTCTCCGACGGCGACGCGGTCAAGCCGGGCGACGTGGTGGCCAGCTGGGACCCCCACACCCATCCGGTGGTCACCGAGGTGGCGGGTACCCTGGAGTTCGAGGACTTCATCGAGGGCGTGACCGTTCAGGCGCAGACCGACGACGTCACCGGACTCAGCTCGCTCGTGGTCATCGATCCCAAGCAGCGTCCGGCCGCCGGCAAGGACCTGCGTCCGATGGTGAAGCTGCTCGACGACGACGGCAACGAGCTCAATATCGCGGGTACCGATCTGCCGGCCCGCTATGCCTTGTCCTCCGGCGCTATCGTCAGCGTCACCAACGGGGCCCAGGTCGGTGTCGGCGACATCCTGGCGCGTATCCCGCAGGAGTCTTCCAAGACCCGCGACATCACGGGCGGTCTGCCGCGCGTCGCCGACCTCTTCGAGGCGCGCAAGCCCAAGGAGCCGGCGCTGCTCGCCGAGGCGAGCGGTACCATCAGCTTCGGCAAGGACACCAAGGGCAAGCAGCGTCTCGTCATCACCCAGGACGACGGCGAGACGGTCGAGGAGCTGATCCCCAAGTGGCGTCACGTCAACGTCTTCGAGGGCGAGCGCGTGGAGCGCGGCGAGGTGATCGCGGACGGCGAGCTGTCCTCGCACGACATCCTGCGTCTCAAGGGCGTCACCGCCCTGGCCGAGTATCTGGTCAAGGAGATCCAGGACGTCTATCGTCTGCAGGGCGTGAAGATCAACGACAAGCACATCGAGGTCATCGTGCGTCAGATGCTGCGCAAGGTCGAGATCACGGCGCCTGGGGACACCAGACTGCTGCGCGGCGAGCAGGTCGAGTACATCCAGCTCCTGGACGAGAACAAGCGCGCCATGGCCGAGGGCAAGCAGCCCGCGCTGTTCGAGCCGCTGCTGCTGGGTATCACCAAGGCCTCGCTGGCGACCGAGTCCTTCATCTCGGCGGCCTCCTTCCAGGAGACCACGCGCGTTCTGACCGAGGCCGCGGTCCGAGGCTCGACCGATCGTCTGCTGGGTCTGAAGGAGAACGTCATCGTCGGGCGTCTGATTCCGGCCGGCACGGGGCTGGCGTATCATCAGGATCGCCGCCGTCAGCGGATCCTGGATGGTCAGGGCGGCTCCAAGGTCGAGATGGCGACCGAGGAACTCGAGGAGGCGCTCAAGAAGGCCCTCAATACCTCGGAAGCGGAGTAGGGCGGAGAGCCCCCCTGGGTTTGACTTCATCCTCGATAGGATGTTGACATGCCTAGGGTAGCTCCCTATACTGCTCTGTCTCAGCTAGCCGGCGATCTGCCGGCTAGTCTCATTTTCTAAGTCCGGTTTCTTGGTCTGGGCACACCCGCCCGGTCCCCGAGTCGATCGATCGCATTCGTGCGTCACAGCTGGTGGTTTTGCGCTGGCTGGGTTTCGCGCAGCTGTCGTACGGCTCTCGTGATTATGGCGCGAGGGCGCCGCTGGAGACTGATTGCACATGGCAACGATCAACCAACTCGTTCGGAAGCCCCGCCAACGCAACGTGGCCAAGTCCAACGTGCCCGCGTTGGAGGCATGCCCGCAGCGCCGCGGCGTCTGCACGCGCGTCTATACCACGACCCCGAAGAAGCCGAACTCGGCTCTGCGCAAGGTCGCCCGCGTGCGTCTGACCAACGGCTTCGAGGTCGCCTCCTATATCGGTGGTGAAGGGCACAACCTGCAGGAGCACTCGGTGGTCCTGATTCGTGGCGGCCGCGTCAAGGACTTGCCTGGCGTGCGCTATCACACCGTGCGCGGCACGCTGGACACCTCGGGTGTCGAGAAGCGGCGTCAAGGGCGTTCCAAGTATGGTGCCAAGCGTCCGAAGAAATGATGTCCGCTGAAGCGATCTCCCACAGCGAACCCCTTCAACGACCCAGGTCGGAGTCTTAAAGATCATGCCGAGAAGACGTGTTGCCGCCCGTCGCCAGATCCTCCCGGATCCGAAGCACGGAAGCGAATTGTTGACCAAGTTCATCAATATGATGATGGAAGATGGTAAGAAGTCCGTGGCCGAGCGGATCATCTACAAGGCCCTGGATCAGGTGGCCGAGAAGAAGGGCGGTCAGCCCGTCGAGCTGCTCGAGCTGGCGATGGAGAACGTCCGCCCGGTGGTCGAGGTCAAGTCCCGTCGTGTCGGTGGCGCCACCTATCAGGTCCCGGTCGAGGTGCGTCCGACGCGTCGCAATTCCTTGGCGATGCGCTGGTTGATCGACGCGGCCCGCAAGCGATCCGAGAAGTCCATGGCCCAGCGTCTCGCCGGCGAGCTGATGGACGCGGCCGATTCTCGCGGATCGGCGGTCAAGAAGAAGGAGGATACGCACCGCATGGCGGAGGCCAACAAGGCATTCTCGCACTACCGCTGGTAGCGCCGAGCCGAAGCCGGTAGCGTTTGTTTTAGCGATCTTTAAGATTTCAGGGCGGATTCAGTCGTGGCACGTAGCACACCCATCGAGCGGTATCGCAATCTCGGTATCATGGCGCATATCGATGCCGGGAAGACCACCACTACAGAGCGCATCCTTTTCTATACGGGCGTCTCGCACAAGATCGGTGAAGTGCACGACGGTGCGGCCACCATGGACTGGATGGAGCAGGAGCAGGAGCGTGGTATCACCATCACGTCCGCTGCGACGACCTGCTTCTGGAAAGGCATGAGTCGGGAACGCCCTGAACATCGCATCAACATCATCGATACCCCCGGACACGTCGACTTCACCATCGAGGTGGAGCGTTCGCTGCGTGTTTTGGACGGCGCCTGCGCCGTCTTCTGCGCGGTCGGTGGTGTCGAGCCCCAGTCGGAGACCGTCTGGCGTCAGGCCGACAAATACGGTGTCCCGCGTCTCGCGTTCGTCAACAAAATGGACCGCATGGGCGCCAACTTCTTCCGTGTCGTCGGTCAGGTGAAGGATCGGTTGGGCGGCAATCCGATTCCGATCCAGGTTCCGATCGGCGCCGAGGAAGACTTCAAGGGCGTCGTCGACCTGCTGCAGATGAAGGCCGTCTTCTGGGACGATGCCTCGCGCGGCATGGAATACGAACTGCGCGACATTCCGGAAGATCTGGTTGCGACCTGCGAAGAGTGGCGCGAGAAGATGGTCGAGGCTGCCGCCGAGGCCAGCGAAGAGCTGATGGAGAAGTACCTCGAGGGCGTCGAGCTGTCCGAGGACGAGATCAAGGGCGGCCTGCGCGCGCGCACCCTCAACAGCGAAATCGTCCCCATGATGTGCGGCTCGGCCTTCAAGAACAAGGGTGTTCAGGCCATGCTGGACGCCGTGATCGACTACATGCCGTCTCCGGTCGATGTGCCCGCCATCAAGGGCGTCCTGGACGACAAGGACGAGTCCGAGGGCGAGCGTCACTCCTCCGACGAGGAGCCCTTCTCCTCCCTGGCGTTCAAGATCGCGACCGACCCCTTCGTCGGTACCCTGACCTTCTTCCGTGTCTATTCCGGTGTCATCAAGTCCGGCGATACGGTCTACAACCCGGTCAAGGGCAAGAAGGAGCGCATCGGCCGTATCCTGCAGATGCACGCCAACGATCGTCAGGAGCTCAAGGAGGTCCGCGCGGGCGATATCGCCGCGGCCGTGGGTCTGAAGGACGTCACCACGGGTGACACCCTGTGCGATCTCGACAATATCATTACCCTGGAGCGCATGGAGTTCCCCGAGCCGGTCATCTCGGTCGCGGTGGAGCCCAAGACCAAGGGCGACCAGGAGAAGATGGGCATCGCCCTGCAGAAGCTGGCCCAGGAAGACCCCTCCTTCCGCGTCTATACCGACGAGGAATCCGGTCAGACCATCATCTCCGGCATGGGCGAGCTGCATCTGGAGATCCTCGTCGACCGCATGCGTCGCGAATTCAAGGTCGAGGCCAATGTGGGCGCGCCCCAGGTCAGCTATCGCGAGACCATTCGCGCCACCGTCGAGCAGAACACCAAGTTCGCCCGCCAGTCCGGTGGTCGCGGTCAGTACGGTCACGTCGTCATTCGCGTCGAGCCGCAGCAGGCGGGCGATGGGTACGAGTTCGTCAACTCCATCGTGGGTGGTTCGGTCCCGAAGGAATACATCCCCTCGGTCGACAAGGGTATCCAGGAGGCCATGAAGAACGGCGTCATCGCCGGCTTCCCCATGGTTGATGTCAAGGTCACCCTCTTCGACGGCTCCTACCACGAGGTCGACTCGAGCGAAATGGCGTTCAAGATCGCTGGTTCTATGGCGATCAAGGAGGCCGCGGCCAAGGCCAAGCCCGTGCTGCTCGAGCCCATCATGAAGGTCGAGGTCGTGACCCCCGAGGAGAACATGGGCGACGTCATGGGCGACCTCAACAGCCGTCGCGGCATGATTCAGGGCATGGACGACGCGCCCTCCGGGAAGATCATCCGTGCCGAGGTTCCCTTGTCCGAGATGTTCGGATACGCCACCGACCTCCGGTCGGCGACTCAGGGCCGTGCGACCTACAGCATGGAATTCAGCAAGTACAACGAGGTGCCCGCCAGCATTGCCGAAGCGGTCTCCAAGAAACAGTAAAGAGTAAGGGTAGAGCGGGATGTCCAAAGCTAAATTCGAACGCAGCAAGCCACACGTCAACGTTGGCACCATTGGCCACGTCGACCATGGCAAGACCACGCTGACGGCGGCGATCAC
>NZ_AONC01000059.1 GCF_000585215.1 Imhoffiella purpurea
AAACCCCCCCGCCGTTCCCCGTTCGCCTCCAGTCCTCGATGATGAGAGCGACCGAGCAAGACCTCTTTCCGCCCGCCCCAGTGCGGCGCCTTCATCGCGCATCTTGCTCTATCTGTACGACCTCGCCAAACAATAAAACATGTTGCGAGATCCCAAGCGGATCAACGGACCAAGAACGCACATGAAGGAGCAACGTCCATGATGAACACACCAACCAAGGCCCTTTTCGACCTCAGCGTGCTGGTCGAGGCGCTCAATGGCGGAGGCGAGGAGGGCCCCGATTCGATCGCCGCGCTGCAGCTCGTCGCCAGCGGCCAAATCGCGGGTTACCTGTCCGCCGCTTCGGTCGATGAGCTCAACGATATCCTGACCCGCTCGCACGGGACGCCGAGCGCCCGATCCATGATTCTGGAATTGCGCGCCATGCTGGACATCGCACCGGTCGACGCCACCGTGGTCGATGCCGCCATGGCGCTGGGATGGAACTATCTCGACGACGCGCTCACCCACGAATGCGCGCGCGTGAACGGCCTGGACCGTCTGGTCACCCTGAACCCGACCGACTTCACCGATGCCTCGCTTACCGTGCTGGCACCGGGAGAGCTGATCGAGGAGATGCTGCAGGCCAGGCGTCTCTCAGCGCGTTCGTAGCTTTCAACAGCCCTTTCGTCCCACCTGCCCCGATAGCCCGAGCCGGCCGACGCCGGCGCGGGGCTGACCGATGACCTCATGCTCCAGGCTTACCCCAGCGTCTCAATCCAGCCAGGGATCGCCCTGGCATCGACACAACCAGGTTTGGGAGCGCTTCCGCCCGGCACCATCTGGGTGCGCACGGCACCATGTCAGGACCGCCTCAATTTCACGATCGCCAGGATCCCGAATAGACCCGACCCGAAGAGCAGCGCCGCGCCGGGTATCGGAACAATACCAGTGAAAGGAACGTTGTGCAGCTCCATACCACCAGTCCATGAATTCGCGACAACCGTCCCGTTTATCTGACCTCTTTCGGCATTGATATCGGCATAGGGCGCCAGTATGCTTCCCATGACGCCAACACCCGATATATTGAGATTTTTTTCATCAGTGAAATTGAAAAGAATCTTTCCAGGATCCAATGTTGAAATGTCAATGCCCATATTACCAAACACGTCCTTCGGGTTGCCAAAGACATTCGGGTCGCTCGAAACATACGGGTCGCCAGAGACATTGATCACGACTGTAGCGTCCGAAAAAATACTGCTCGCATCAATGTTCAGACTACTCGCCGAATATAGGTCCGCAGCCGTGATATTAAAAATCTGCAGCTGACTCCCCCCATCGCCAGTAAGGGAGATAGTTCCATATTGAGAAATAGCGGTTCCGTTTGCCGTCATGGAACCCAGAGATCCGGAGAGACCTGTCAGATAGCTCCGAGCGGCATTGAAATCGACCGGAAGAGAACCTGACGCATATTGCGTCAATGTATTACCATTCAAACCGAGGCCTGGAGTATAGGCTACCCCACCAACAACGACATCACCATTGTTCACTTGACCGTTGGTATAAGTGAGAGATCCTCCAACAACCAGACTGGGTATCGACGAGCCAGCTGACAGGTTGGTGCCGACTGAATAACTGGTCAGGGAGACGCTTCCTCCAGCCGCCAATCGCCCCTCGACATCCGAATTCTCGGCGTTGAAACTGCCAAAAACAAAGGCGTTGTAATCTCCAGCCACCCCCAGGCTATACGCGAAGGCGGGAGACGCGAACATGGCGATGCCTGCGAGCAAATAGACCGCCATGAATTTGAATACGGGTCTCATATACACCTCGAGGCATCCCTTTACCCATATCTCAGACCAGTTTCGCACACATTCCTTGTTTGATTGCGACACAAGACTGGATTCGTCGTCGGAGTTTCCGTTGCA
>NZ_AONC01000060.1 GCF_000585215.1 Imhoffiella purpurea
TCGGCGGGTGGAGCTGCCTCCCGGCCATGGGCGAGCCGCACCTGAAGCCAGAAGAGACTGCCTTCCCCCGGAGCCGATTCGCCTCCCACCTCGCCGCCCATCAAGCGTGCCAGCCGCTGACTGATCGCCAATCCCAGCCCCGTGCCGCCGTGCATGCGACTGGTCGAGGCATCCGCCTGCTCGAAGGCATCGAACAGTCTCGGCAAGACCTCGGCATCGATCCCCATACCCGTGTCCTGGACCTCGAAGCGGATCATGCAATCCCGATCGGTCTCTTCGAGGATACGGGCTCTCAGAATGACCCCGCCGTGGTCGGTGAATTTGACGGCATTGCCGGCGAAATTGAGCAGGGCCTGACGCAGCCGAGATACGTCCCCGCGCAGCCAGGGCGCGCTCGCCTCGATCTCCAGGGCGACGCCGAGCCCCTTGGCTTCCGCCGCCGGGAGAACCAGCGAGCGGACCTCATCGAGCAGCGCGCTCGGGGAGAAGTCGCCGAGGGTCAACTGAAACTTGCCGGCCTCGATCTTCGAGAGGTCCAGGATGTCGTTGAGGAGCCCGAGCAGGTGGCGGGCGGCCGCGTCCATCTTGTCGAGCCACTGTCTTTGCATGTCCGTCACGCCCTCGCGGCTGAGCAGATAGCTGAACCCGAGGATGGCGTTCATCGGGGTTCGGATCTCGTGGGACATGTTGCCGATGAAGGCGCTCTTGGCAATGTTGGCCACCTCCGCCGCCTCCTTCGCCCGGCTCAGTTCGCGCGTGCGTTCGTCGACGAGCCGTTCCAGATTCTCTTTGTGCTCCAGCAGCTCGGCTTCCAGCCGCTTGCGTTCGGTGATGTTCTTCGCCGCGCCGAACCATTCGAGGATTTCACCGCCTTCATCGAGTACCGGCACGGCCCGCGACCAGACCCAGCCCAGGGAACCGTCCGAGCTCAGAAACCGATGCTCCAGATCGAAAAGACACTTGTCGCGGATGGCGAGATGAATGGACCCGAGCACGAACTCCTGGTCATCCGGATGAACATAGGTATCGAGCCAAGTACGGCCGGCATCCGTGTCGGACATGGGCGCCCGAGTCTGGATCTGATGGATCTCGCCCCAATCGGGACTCATGCGGTAGAGCAGGTCCGAACTGGCCGTCATCAAGGCCCGGAGGCGCTTTTCGCTGTCGCGCAGCGCGGCCTGCATCTTCTCGTGCTCCGTCACGTCGCGGCTGATTCCGGTCAGACAGCGCCGGCCGTCATCGGGCCTGTCGTGCACGACCACCTGGGTCTCCAAGAGTCTTTCGTCGCCGCCTGCGATCCGGATCGGCACCAGGAACCGCGCTGCGGTGGTCTCTCCTGAGAGGAGGTCGTCGAAGACTGCCCGCATCCTTGCCTGGTGAGCCTCCGGAACGCGCCGGAGACAGTCATCCAGCTCTCCAATCCCATCATCCTGGTCATACCCGAGAAGTTCATGTAGCGAGGCATCGGCGATCATCCCTTGGCTGTTGGCATCGATCTCCCACACGGCAAAACGCGCGAACCGGCTGGCCTGCGCGAAACGCCGCTGATTCTCGGCGAGAGACTCCAGGGCTCGCTTGCGCGAATGGTTCAGTGACAGCAGGGCCAGGATCACAGCGACCAAGAACAAAAAGGTGAGACCGGCACCGATCAACAGATTGCCGTAGCGCGACATCAGGGTATCCGGCCGATAGAGCACGTGCGAGCCCTTGGGCAGGACGCCCTCGGGGATCCCGAACCGCTGGAGTTCGCGCACATCGAAGATCGCCAGGTTGCTGCCTTCCCAGATCACCGGCAGCGCGCTCGGAGCCGCGCCGGCGAGGATCTCGACGGCCAGGGTGGCGGCCTGACTCGCCTGATGCGAATGACTGACGCAGATACCGCCCAGGATGCCCTGCCCGAGGCCGTGCTCCCAGAGATGGAAGATCGGCCGTGGCGAGTGCGAGCGGATCAGTCTCAGTGACTCCTCGAAGGTCTTGCCCCGCCCCTCGATGTCCTTGTAGGCCGACAGCAGCAAGACCACGGACGTATCCTCGAGCGTCTCCAGACGCCTGCCCAATTGCTCCCAGGTGAGATCCTCCAGCGACAGAGTTCGTAGCCTCATGCGTTTCGGCATCCCGCCGATCAGATCTTGGAGCGCCGCAAGATCGCCCTGCCCGCTCGACGTGGCGTCGACGATCACCACGAGATCGCGCGTCGAGGGAAAGAGTCGAGGGATCAATGCCAGGGTGTCCGCGAACGAGGGCGATTCGTAGATCCCGGTCATCCGCCCATCCAACTGTGCCTGCCGCGCCCGGGCCCGATCGTTGACCCCCAGGAAGACCACCGGAACCTGCTCCAGCCCCCGAACGCGCCGATCCAGCATCAGCTGCAGGGCGTTGTCGTCGGCCGTGATCACCAGATCGTAGGTCTCTCGGCTCAGCTTCAGGGACAAGAGTTCGGAATAGCGCGCCTGGATGTCGGGTTCCCAGCGAACCTTGCTGTCGAGATACTCGACCTTCACGCGAATACCGGCCGCGCCCAATGCTTCGCGCACGGCACGGACGATCTTGTCCGAGGTCGGGAAGGTCGGATCGTAGGAGAGGAGGAGCAATACGTGCCGCGTGGGCCTGTCCTGCTCGTCGAGGAGCCGAGCGGAATTCGGGCGGTTGGCGTCCGACACAGCCTCCGAGCCCAGAGCGCTCGTGAACCCGGAAAGCGACATCCAGCAGATCAGCAGAATCGCAATGGTCGAAACACGGGCGAAGCCGAACATGATGACGCCTATTCCATACCAGCGTTCTGTGTGCGCCGAATGATCACCCAGAGGATCCCTCGACCAAGCCTTGAGGTGACTTCAGCTTAGTTCGATTTTTCGGATTCATGCCAGCCGGCTAACGCACATGGCGGGCGGCCACCCCGAAACATGAAACAGGCGGTAGGTTGGGCCGACGTGAGGAGGCCCAACATGCGGTGTCCCGTTGGGCCTCGTAACCTCGGCCCAACCTACGAGCCGGCTGTTTCCAGTTGGTCACCGGGTCCAGGGCTTTGAAGGTCACAGATCGTGATCATGAGCGACTTCTCTGATCGATCCCCTCAGGTTCGCGGGGTCTTTCGACGTTTCTCAAGAAG
>NZ_AONC01000061.1 GCF_000585215.1 Imhoffiella purpurea
CGGAGACGCTGGCGAAGCTCGAATCGGGTCTGCTGCCCCCGCCTGTCGAGATCCCGCGCCGTGATCTCCGCCCCGTTCACCGTGGCGGCGATCGGCTCGCCACCGACCCCGAGATAGGACTGAATACCCCACAAGGCGAATGGAATACTGATCAGAATGACGATCGCCCAAGCGATCCACCCTTGAGCACGGTCACGGATAGTCTGAAGCATGGCGAATAGAGAGCTGAGATTGGGATTTCGGATAAAAGAAAGGGGCATCCACTGGATGCCCCGATTCTATACGAGATGGCGGAGCGGACGGGGCTCGAACCCGCGACCCCCGGCGTGACAGGCCGGTATTCTAACCATCTGAACTACCGCTCCAAATTTTGGTGGGTGCTGCAGGGCTTGAACCTGCGACCCTCGCCTTGTAAGGGCGATGCTCTCCCAACTGAGCTAAGCACCCTTGAGACGAGCAGCTATTGTACTGCATCCTTCAGCGCTTTGCCAGCCTTGAATGAAGGATTTTTCGAGGCTTTGATCTCGATGGTCGCACCCGTCTGCGGGTTGCGGCCAGTCCGGGCGGCGCGCTCCTTAACGGCGAAGGTGCCAAACCCGATGAGCGAAACAGTATCGCCGTTTTTCAGAGCAATTGCAACCTCATCTGTAAAGGCATCCAGCGCGCGAGCCGCAGCCGACTTGGAGATATCTGCGGCATCAGCCATTTTTTCGATGAGTTCCGATTTATTCATTTATTTCCCCTATTGACTGCTTTAGTTATTCGCCAAACGAACCGCGGTACCACTCCAAGCTGGACCGCCGACCCGCAACCTCGAGCCACGACAGCCCAGCCCTGCAACGATGCCATTGCAATAGAGGCTGAATCCTAAGACGGAGACACCCCGAGGGCAACCCACATTTGAGAGTACCGCGTATGGAAACGACCGACAGGGCCCTGTTTCGAGCCTCCGACGATCGGAGCGACTCGGTCCGGGCACTCGACCAGCGCCCGAGACGGTTTCGAGCGAGATATGGATGCGGCGCCTCTTCAGGGACGCCGCGAGCCGGTCGGATCGAGTTCAGCGGATCCGACCGGGCCAGCCGCGATCATTCAGTGATGCAGACGTGCATTCTGGTCACGCGAGGCGTCCACACCGGCGTCCCGAGCCTCCTCTTCCTCCGCCATCGACTCGCCACCGTCGATATTGGCCGCCTTGGGCTCTGGGCGCTCGACGAGCGCGAGCTCCAGTACCTCATCGATCCAGCGGACCGGATGAATCTTGAGATGCTGCTTGATGTTCTTCGGGATCTCGGTCAGATCGCGCTCGTTCTCGAGCGGGATGATGACCGTCTCGATGCCGCCCCGATGCGCCGCCAGCAGCTTCTCCTTCAAGCCCCCGATCGGCAGCACCTCGCCTCTCAGGGTGATCTCTCCCGTCATGGCGACCGTGGCCCGAACCGGAATCCGGGTCAAGGCGGACACCAGCGCGGTGCACATGGCGACACCGGCACTCGGACCGTCCTTGGGGGTCGCGCCCTCGGGCACGTGGATATGGGCGTCGAACTTGTTGTGGAAGTCCTCGGGAACGCCCAGGGCATCGGCGCGCGCGCGCACCACGGTCATGGCCGCCTGAATGGATTCCTGCATGACGTCGCCGAGCTGCCCCGTATAGGTGAACTTGCCCTTGCCCGGAACCAGGGCCGACTCGATCCGCAGCAACTCGCCGCCGACCTCGGTCCAGGCCAGACCCGTCACCTGCCCGATCTGGTCATGCTCATCGGCACGACCGTAACGATAGCGCTGGACACCCAGATATTTCTCGAGCGCCTTCGAGGTCACCACGGTGGGGGCGTCACGCTTCTTGAGCAGGACCTCCTTGACCACCTTGCGGCAGATCTTGGAGATCTCGCGCTCCAGGTTGCGCACGCCCGCCTCGCGGGTGTAATGGCGGATGATGTCGCGCAGCGCCGCCTCGCGGATCACCAGCTCGCCCGACTTGAGGCCGTTGTTCTTGACCTGCTTGGGCACCAGATAGCGCTCGGCGATGGCGACCTTCTCGTCCTCGGTATACCCGGAGAGACGGATCACCTCCATCCGATCCAGCAGCGGGGGCGGGATGTTGAGCGTGTTGGCGGTACCGACGAACATCACCTCGGACAGGTCGAAGTCGACCTCCAGATAGTGATCCGCAAAGGTGTGGTTCTGCTCGGGATCCAGCACCTCCAGGAGCGCGGACGCCGGATCGCCGCGGAAGTCCATCGCCATCTTGTCGATCTCGTCGAGCAGGAAGAAGGCGTTGCGCGAGCCGGCCTTGGACAGATTCTGGATGATCTTGCCCGGGAGCGCGCCGATATAGGTGCGGCGATGACCGCGGATCTCGGCCTCGTCGCGCACGCCGCCGAGCGACATACGCACGAACTTGCGGTTGGTGGCGCGCGCGATCGACTGACCGAGCGAGGTCTTGCCCACGCCGGGCGGACCGACCAGACAGAGGATGGGACCCTTGAGCTTGCGCACCCGCTGCTGCACGGCGAGATATTCGAGGATGCGCTCCTTCACCCGCTCCAGGCCGTAGTGATCCTTGTCCAGCACCCCTTCGGCAACCTTGATGTCGTTGCGGATCCGGGTGCGCTTCTTCCAGGGCACGTTGACCAGGGTGTCGATATAGTTGCGCACCACCGTGGCCTCGGCCGACATGGGCGACATCAGCTTGAGCTTGTTCAGCTCGCCCTGGGCCTTGTTCTTGGCCTCGCGGGGCATGCCGGCCGCCTCGATGCGGTTGGCCAGGTCCTCGATCTCGTTCGGCGCATCCTCGAGCTCGCCCAGCTCCTTCTGGATCGCCTTCATCTGCTCGTTCAGATAGTACTCGCGCTGATTCTTCTCCATCTGGCGCTTGACGCGCCCGCGGATGCGCTTCTCCATCTGCAGGATGTCGTTCTCGGACTCCATCAGACCCATGAGATGCTCGAGCCGGGCCTGAACATCCACCATTTCGAGCACGTGCTGCTTCTCGTCGAGCTTCAGCGACATATGCGCGGCCATGGTATCGGCGAGACGGCCGGCATCGTCGATGCTGGCCAGCGAGGAGAGCACCTCGGGCGGGACCTTCTTGTTCAGCTTGACGTACTGATCGAAGAGGCTCATCGCCGAGCGCATCAGCACCTCCTGCTCGCGCTCGTCGACCTCCAGGGTCTCCTCGAGCGGCTGGATGACCGCCGAAAATGCCTCCTCGGTCGTGAGGAAGCGCTCGATATGGGCCCGCTGATTGCCCTCGACCAGGACCTTCACCGTCCCGTCGGGCAGCTTCAGCAGCTGCAGGATATTCGCCAGGGTGCCGATTTCATGGAGATCCTTGACGGCCGGATCGTCGACGTCGGCACTCTTCTGGGCGATGAGCAGGATCTGTTTGTCGCTCGCCATGGCCCCGTCGAGGGCGCGGATGGATTTGTCGCGCCCGACGAAGAGCGGGATCACCATGTGTGGGTAGACGACGACATCCCGCAGCGGAAGCACGGGCACTTCCTGGCTGGAGGGGAAGTCGGTCGCGGAAGCGGTATCGTGTTGCGCCATGAAAACTCATTCTCGTCAAAGCAACAGTCCACGCACTGGCGATGGGAGCATTCGAGAGTCTGCTCGCCGAATCGCCACCGTAGATGTCGGTGTGGTGGGAATAATGACAGGGTCGGGGCAAGTGGCGTCGAGTTCAACGACGCCCTGCATCGCCCGACCTGGATCTATCCTGACGACCTCACCAGGACTGCATGCCTAGGCTCGATCTTGCGCGCGCCCCGCTCAATCGGCGACGGCGGCCTGCTTCTCGACACCGTCGTAGATGAGGAAGGGCTTGTTCTCACCGGCGATGACGGAGGCATCGATCACCACCTTGCTCACATGATCCATCGACGGCAGATCGTACATGGTATCGAGCAGGACCTGCTCCATGATGGTCCGCAGACCGCGGGCACCGGTCTTGCGCTCCATCGCCTTGCGCGCGATCTCGCGCAGCGCGTCCTCGCGGATCTCGAGGTTCACGCCCTCCATCTCGAACAAACGCGCGTACTGCTTGACCATGGCATGCTTCGGCTCGGTCAGGATGCGCATGAGCGCCGCCTCGTCGAGCTCCTCCAGGGTCGCCATGACCGGCAGCCGACCGACGAACTCGGGGATCAGGCCATAGCGGATGAGGTCCTCGGGCTCGACCGAACTCAGGAGTTCGCTGATCTGGCGGCCGTCGCTGACGCTGTGGACCTCGGCGGAGAAGCCGATCCCCGTCTTGCGCGAACGGTTCTGGATCACCTTGTCCAGTCCGGCGAAGGCGCCGCCGACGATGAAGAGGATGTTGGAGGTGTCGACCTGCAGGAACTCCTGCTGCGGGTGCTTGCGGCCACCCTGCGGCGGAACCGAGGCGATGGTGCCCTCGATCAGCTTCAGCAGCGCCTGCTGGACCCCCTCACCGGACACGTCGCGGGTGATCGAAGGGTTGTCCGACTTGCGCGAGATCTTGTCGATCTCGTCGATGTAGACGATGCCGGTCTGCGCCTTCTCGACGTCGTAGTCGCACTTCTGCAGCAGCTTCTGGATGATATTCTCCACGTCCTCGCCGACATAGCCGGCCTCGGTGAGGGTGGTGGCATCGGCGATCGTGAAGGGGACGTTGAGCAGTCGCGCCAGCGTCTCGGCGAGCAGGGTCTTGCCCGACCCGGTGGGGCCGATCAGCAGGATGTTGCTCTTGGCGATCTCGATGTCTTCCTTGGCCTCGGCCACCTCGAGACGCTTGTAATGGTTGTAGACGGCGACGGACAGGACCTTCTTGGCCTTCTCCTGGCCGATGACGAACTCGTCCAGACGCGCATTGATCTCGCGCGGCTTGGGCAGGTGATTGGTCGTCTCGCCGACGCTCTCCTGCATCTCCTCGCGAATGATATCGTTGCAGAGTTCGACGCATTCGTCACAGATGAACACGGAAGGACCGGCGATGAGTTTGCGGACTTCGTGCTGACTCTTACCACAGAAGGAACAGTAGAGCAGTTTACCTTCGTCGCTCTTGCCGTGGTTGTTTCCGCTCATCGGGGTTAGGTCTCCGGGGGTCTATGAGGGACGCAGGTCCAGCTGTCCCGATTGAGGCAAATTCAATCATAACCGTTTGGGCATATATGGCAAGACGGTTAAGCACAGGGTTTGCCTGGCGTCACAAATCCGGGCGCGCTATTGCCAGAAGCGTGCGCCGCCGGGGGCGGCCCGGCGGCGAGGTCCAGAATCGTCAGGTCTTCGCGGCGGGGCCTCGCTCGGCGATGACCTTGTCGATGAGCCCGTATTCCTGAGCCGCCTCGCCACCCATGAAACGATCGCGCTCGGTGTCCTCGGCGATCTTCTCGATCGGCTGACCCGTGTGCTCCGCCAGGATGCGGTTGAGACGCTCGCGGATATAGAGGATCTCGCGCGCATGGATGTCGATATCCGTCGCCTGCCCCTGGAAGCCGCCCAGGGGCTGGTGGATCATCATCCGCGAATGCGGCAGACAGAAACGCTTGCCGGCCGCCCCACCCGCCAGCAGCAAGGCACCCATGCTCGCGGCCTGACCGATGCACATGGTGCTGACGTCGGGACGGATGAAGCGCATGGTGTCGTAGATGGCGAGCCCCGCGGTCACCGAACCGCCAGGCGAATTGATATAGAGATGGATGTCCTTGTCGGGATTCTCGGACTCGAGGAACAGCAATTGGGCGACCACCAGGTTCGCCATGTGATCCTCGACCTGACCGACGAGAAAGATGACGCGTTCCTTGAGCAGCCGCGAATAGATGTCGAAGGAGCGCTCGCCGCGCGCGGTCTGCTCGACGACGATGGGAACCAGACCCAATCCTTGCGGCTGCCAGTCGCTACTGCTCGTCGGATTGCTCATGGGATGGAGGTTGCTCATGGGTCGGATTTCACCTTGCTGTCTGGTTGCTTCGGGCCCGGAGACAGGGTCTCCGGGCGGATCCATGGCCCGAACCGAGACCTATGCTGCCTCGGACGAAGGGGCCGGCGGATTGGTCAACTCTTCGAACGTCAAGTTCTCTTCCTCGACGGCCACCTCTTCGAGGATCAGCTCCACCACCTGTTCCTCGAGAGCCAGGCTCTCGAAGGAGCTCAGCATCTCCTTATTGCCGTAGTAGTAATTCACCACGGCCTGCGGATCCTCGTAGGACGCGGCCATCTGCTCGATCGCCTGGCGAACCCGATCCGGATCCGCGGTCAGACCGCGATCCTTGACGATCTGGCCGAGAATCAGCCCCAACGCCACGCGACGCCGGGCACCGCTCTCGAACAGATGATGCGGAAGCTCCATCTTGCCGCCACCCAGGGCGTTGCGCATCTGCTCGGCCATGGACTTCATCTCGGATTCGAGAAGCGCCTTCGGCAGATCGATGGCGTTCGACTCGACCAGCAGATCCATTACGGATTCTTTAGTGCGGGCGGTCAGGCGCTGTTTCAATTCACGCTCCATGTTGCCGCGCACGTCCGAGCGGAAACGCTCGATGTCGCCGTCCTCGACCCCGAAGCCCTTGACGAAATCGGCGTCGATCTCGGGCAGCTTGGGTTCCTCCACCGCATCGACCGTCACCTCGAAACGCACGGGCTTGCCGGCCAGATGCTCCGCCTGGTAGGACTCGGGGAAGCTGAGATCGAGGGTGCGCTGCTCGCCGGCCGAGGCGCCGATGAGGCCGTCCTCGAAACCCGGGATCATGCGGCTGGTGCCCAGCTCGATCTCGAAACCCTCGCTGGAGCCGCCCTCGAACGCCTCGCCATCGAGGGTTCCGGTGAAGGAGATGGTCAGCTTGTCGCCCGTCTGACAGGGGCGCTCGGCCGCCTCCCAGGTCTTGCGCTGATCGCGCAGGCGCTCGATCATGGCCTCCAGATCCGCGTCCGTGACCTCGCTCACCGGCTTCTTGACCACCTTGCCGTCCAGCGAGGCCAGCTCGACCTCGGGCATCACCTCGAAGGTGGCGGTGAAGCCGAACTTCTCGCCCTCGACGTCGATCTCCGGATCGATGGTCGGCGCGCCGACCGGACGGAAGTCCTGCTCGGACAATGCCTCCATGAAACTGGACTGCACCAGCTCGCTGAAGACCTCCTGCTGAACATGGTCGGAGTAGCGCTTGCGCAGCACCTTCATCGGCACCTTGCCCGGACGGAAACCGGGTAGCCTGGCGGTACGCGCAAGCTGCTGCAAACGCTTTTCGACCTCGGTCTGGATCTGCTCGAAAGGCAGATCGATCTTCATGCGTCGCTCGAGCCCCTCGCCCGCTTCCACCGAAACTTGCATTGACTATCTCCCGTCGGTACCGTCTGCTTGGTACGGACCGCCCGTTAGGTGAATCCTGACGCGAACGTGCCGCCCGCATCCTCAAAAGCCGGGCAGTATAGCTTGGCGCAAGGCGAGTCTCCAAGCACCATCAGTCAGATGCCCGATCGCCCTCTCGAGCCCCTTCGGGAACCACCCCGCGCTCATGTTCTCCGGTCACCCGCAGCTCGCGCTTGAGGATCTTGCCGGCCGCATTCTTCGGCAGGGTCTCATGGATGCGGATGCGACGCGGTATCTCGTGCTGACCCAGATGCTGCCGGCACCAGGCCCGCAGGTCCGCCGCCTCGCACCGGGCGCCTGGACGCAGCGCCACATGGGCGACCGGCACCTCGCCGTGCCGCGCGTCCGGATCCCCCACGACCGCCGCCTCCGCCACGTCCGGATGCCGATAGAGCGCCTCCTCGACGACGCGCGGATAGACGTTCATGCCGTTGGTGATGATCAGATCCTTGAGCCGGTCGACGAGATAGAAATAGCCGTCCGCGTCCCGGTAGCCGAGATCGCCGGTGCGGAACCAGTCGCCGAAATAGCTCTCGCGGGTCGCCTCGGGCTGATTGAAATAGCCCTTCATGAGGCTCGGCCCGCGCACGCAGACCTCGCCCGTCTCGCCGTCCGGCACGGTTCGCCCGGCCGCATCCAGGATGCACATCTCGACGGACGGGATGGGTACGCCGATCGATCCGGGCCGACGCGCGCCCTCGAGCGGATTGACGCTGGTGACCGGACCGCATTCGGTCGGACCGTCGCCCTCGTGCACCGGAACCCCGAAACGCCGCTCGAAGGCGGACATGACGGCCACCGGCATGGAGGCCCCGCCGCTCACGCACAGCCGAATCCCGGACCAGCGCCCGACCCACGCATCGTCGAGCCTCAGCAGAACGCCGTACATGCTGGGGACGCCGAGGAAAATGGTCGCACCATGCCTGGCGATCGCCTGGGAGACGAGCCGGGGATCGAAACGCGCCACGGGGATCATGCCGCAGCCCTCCAGCAGCGAGGTCAGAATCCCGACCGTCGCCGCAAAGGCATGGAACATGGGCAGCACCACCAGCACCCGATCCCGGTCGCCGAAATCCAGCGCCCGGCTCACGCCCCGCGCATTGGCGAGCAGATTGGCATGGGTCAGCATGGCGCCCTTGGGGCGACCGGTCGTCCCGGAGGTATAGAGAATCACAGCGACCGCGTCGGACGGATCCGGTTCGATCGCTGGAGCCGGACCTGGATGCTCGATCAGGTCGGCCAGAACGGGCACGCCCCGAGCGGTCCCGTCGCCGATGCGCACCCGCAACGCGACCTCGGGCGACTCCAGCAGCGCGGACTCGGCGGCCGTCTCGAACCCGCCCTGATAGAAGAGGCCGCGCGCCCCACTGTCGGCGAGGATGAAGGCCACCTCGCGATAGTTGAGCAGGGTGTTGATCGGCACCAGCGTGGCGCCCGACTTGAGGATGCCCAGATAGGCGATCACGAACTCGGGGCCGTTGGCGCAGAGCAGCGCGACCCGATCGCCGAGCGATATGCCCGAATCGGCCAAAGCGGCCGCAACGGCATCGGTGGCACGGTCCAGCTCGGAGAAGGACCAGGACCGCTCGTCGGCGAAGATGCAGATGGCATCCCCGCGCCGCTCCGCCGTCTGGCGGAACCGCGCGGGGATGTGGGTGGAATCGACCGGAGCCGCCACCGGGGAGGGATCAGATGACCTTGGAGAAGCCGATCGGCCCGGTCTTCTGGGCCAGATAGGCGTCGAAGGTCATGCAGATGTTGCGCACCAGCAGACGGCCGCGCGACAGGATGCGGATCATACCCGGCTCGAGCGCGACCAGACCGTCCTCCTCCATGCCCTTGAGCTTCTCGAGGCTGTCGGCGAAATAGACATCGAAGTCGATGCCCCACTTGGACGCCACCGATGCCTTGTCGAGCTGGAAGTGGCAGATGAGACGGGTGATGACGTCGCGCCGGATGAGATCGTCGCGATTGAGCTCGATGCCGCGGAAGATCGGCAGACGGCCCGCGTCGATGTCGGCGTCGTACTCCGCCAGCTCGCGCCGGCTCTGGGCATAGGTGTTGTCGACCATGCCGATCGAGGTCACGCCGATACCGATGAGGTCGCAGTCGGCATGGGTGGAATAGCCCTGGAAGTTGCGGTACAGGGTACCGGCCTGCTGAGCCAGGGTCAGCTCGTCGTCGGGACGGGCGAAGTGGTCCATGCCGATATAGACGTAGCCGGCGTCGGTGAGACGCTGGATGGTCGCCTGCAGGATGTCGAGCTTGACCTGGGGCGCGGGCAGATCCGCCTCGTTGATGCGGCGCTGCGGCTTGAAGCGCTCGGGCAGATGCGCGTAGTTGAAGATCGACATCCGCTGCGGGTTGACCTCGATCACCCGGTCGAGGGTCTTGAGGAAGCTGTCGACCGACTGGAAAGGCAGACCGTAGATGAGGTCGATACTGACCGAGCGGAAACCCTCGTCGAGCGCCGCGTTCAGCACCGTCATGGTCTGTTCCTCGGTCTGGACGCGGTTGACCGCCTCCTGCACCCGGCGATCGAAGTCCTGAACGCCCAGACTCATGCGGTTGAAGCCGATCTGGCGCAGGACCTTGATCGTCTCGGCATCGGCCTCGCGCGGATCGATCTCGATCGAGTATTCACCGACGTCGTCCCCGGCCAGCTTGAAGTGACGGCGCGTCATCTCCATCAGCTCGGTCATCTGCGCGTTGCTGAGGAAGGTCGGGGTACCGCCGCCCCAGTGCAGCTGCTCGACCTGGCGCGAGCTGTCGAACAACGCGGCCTGCATCTCCAGCTCCTTGTAGACGCGCTCCAGATAGGGCGGAACGAGCGAGCGATCCTTGGTCGCGATCTTGTTGCAGGCGCAGTAGAAGCAGACCGTGTCGCAGAAAGGGATATGGAAATAGAGCGACAGCGGACGACCGCTCTCGTTGCTACGTGCACAGGCCGCCTTGTAGGCCGCCTCGTCGAATGACTCGTCGAACTCCACCGCGGTCGGGTACGAGGTATAGCGCGGACCGCTCTGGTCGTAGCGACGAATCAGGTCAAGATCAAAGGAAACGCCTTGCTCCACCGTTCAATCCTCCAGCCGCGGGGCGTGCGTCCAGCCCCGTTCGGCACCTTACGAAAAGCCTGTTCAGGCATCATCCCCGCCGACACCGATCCCACGGCGATGGGTCTCGTCGATCGGTTCGAGCGGGGAATGGAATGGAATCTCTTCCGCATACTTGCCGGCCAGGTCCATGAACGGCAGATCCTCTCGAACGCAGATGCGTCGAGTACCGCGCGAACGCCCCGGCGTCATTGCGCGAGCGCCTCCTCGAACCGCTCCTGGTGCTCGACGAGCTGCTCGCGGGTCAGCAGGAAGACCCCCTCGCCACCGCGCTCGAACTCGAGCCAGGTGAAGGGAACCTCGGGGAGGCGGCTATCGAGATACGGGGCCGAACTCCCGACCTCGACGATCAGGATGCCCTCGTCCGTCAGGAAGCGGGCCGAATCCTTCAGAATGCGGATGACGAGATCGAGACCGTCCTCTCCGCCCAGAAGGGCGAGCTCGGGCTCGTTGTGATACTCGGCCGGAAGGGCATCGAATTCGGCCCGTGAGACATAGGGCGGATTCGACACGATGACGTCGTACCGATTGCCCATCAGCGCCTCGAAGAGATCGGACTCCAATACCCGGACGCGATCCTCGAGACCGTGACGCTCGACGTTGCGGCGAGCCATCTCCAGGGCGGCGGGAGAGATGTCCACCAGATCCACATCGGCGTCGGGCAGATAGGCGGCCGCGGCGATGCCGATGCAGCCGCTGCCGGTACAGAGATCCAGGACCCGGCCGATGCGCTCGGCATCGTGCCAGGGATCGAATCCGGCCTCGACCAGCTCGGCAATGGGCGAGCGTGGCACCAGGACGTGTCGATCGACCGCGAACTCCATGCCCGCGAACCAGGCGCGGCCGGTCAGATAGGCGGCAGGCACCCGTTCGGCCACGCGGCGCTCGATCAGCTCGGACACGCGCACGCGCTCCGCCGGGGTGAGCCGGCAGTCACGAAATCCCGCGGGCAGACCGGGATCGAGATACAGCCCGCTGAGAACCAGATGCGCGGCCTCGTCGATGGCGTTATCGGTTCCGTGACCGAAGAAGAGCTGGGCCGCATTGAAGCGGCTGGCGCCCCAGCGCACGAAATCCTGGATCGTAATCAAACCGTCTGGCTGTTCTGCCATAGCGCCTATTCGTTGGTGGTACCCAGGGAGTCCGGGGTAATCGGCACGATCTGCCGCCCGAAATGAAGCACCTAAGCATAACACCGCATCGACGGCGTTTCAGCCCGAGCTTCGAGTCGGACGACCGGCCACCAATACGCGGCACCGGGAGAAAACCGCTCCGGACGGGGATGGTGCCTGCGAGATCGGTCAGGCCCCGATCCACATTCGGAGAAGCGGGCTCACGCCGCCCTGCGTTTCGAGACCTGATCCGCCTCATGCCCGAGGTCGGGGATCGCCACCTCGACACGACCGCGATCGACCAGATCCTGGAGCGAGATGTCGCTCAGGAAGCTGAAGATCTGGTCGCTGAGCTGATCCCAGAGATGATGCGTCAGACAGCGCTTGCCGTCGCGACAGTTCTCGCGCCCCCCGCAACGGGTGAACTCGACCCATTCGTCCACGGCGCAGATGATGTTCGCGATCGAGATCTCCTCCGCGGGCTTGCCCAGATAATAGCCCCCTCCGGGGCCCCTGACGCCGCGCACCAGCTTCTTCGCCCGGAGCGCGGCGAACAGCTGCTCCAGGTAGGACAGTGAAATTCCCTGGCTCACAGAGATATCCGCCAGGGTCACGGGACCCTTGCCGGCATGCAGCGCGAGGTCGAGCATGGCTGTCACGGCATATCTGCCTTTGGTCGATAATCTCATAGTTCGGGTGCCTTTGGCCGATTTGACGGGAGACGGGCGAATCGGCAGGTCGCGTTGCCTGATGCCCTTTAGGCTTAATTAGTCAACAATCGTCCCATTTCAATGGCAGGCAATTAGGAATCTCGTACCGCAGCCCGAATCGCGGCGAACTGTCGGACGGCAAGCCGCCAGCCGTCCCGGGCAGGCCGGACGGGTACGGGATGGAAATCGCTCGGGAAGGAATCGCCTCGATCGAACGGCGATCAGGAACGGGCCAGACAGATCTCGCCGCAGAGATCCTCGCCGGATGCGGAGGCGAAGCCATGTATCCGTCCGAATCCATGTCCGGCCTTGAGACAGAAATCCAGCCACTTCGACAAAAAGAGATTGGCCTGCCATTTGTCGGCCAACGCCGGGGGGGCGTAGCGGACCCGCAATGGCAGAACGGCCTGCTGGAGATCCAGCAGCTCGACCTGGCGAGCATCGTGATAGACGCGCAGATGCGCGTCCGGATCCGCAGCGCCAGTCGAGGACGCCTGTGCGTCGAAAAGATAGGTAAGACGGATCTCGGTGGTATAGGGCGACTGCTCCAGTATATGCAGATGGAGATCCATGGTTCCGGACTGACGCGAGACCAGAACCCCGCTCTCCCGGCACAGATTCGGCGCCAGCCGCGACAGCAAGCGGTAATTCTCCTCGCACAGAACCATCAGAGCGCCAACAGTGGGTCGAGCCGAGCAGAGCTTGGCGACCGACCAGGAGGGATTGAAAGGCTGCATGAGGACTAGCTGAATTGCCGCAATGGGGGAAAGTGAGCCGGCATGACGCGCAAGGAAGCGCCGCATGCCGTGGTTCGTTGCGAGCCCCGCCGGCCGACACGAACAGACCGAATGGGTCTTGGCTCAAGGCATGACGCGTCCCTGCATCACAGAATTCTCGCGCTTCATCCAGAGACTGAACGCGCTTCCTCGATCCTGAAGACGTCCTAGGCGTCGCCCGAGGATGCCTGCTCGGCGATCTGACGCTTCACATCCTCCATGTCCAGTTCCTTGGCCTTGCCGATCAGGTCGCGCAGAGCGCCCTCGGGCAACGCCCCCGCCTGGGAGAAGATGATGATCTGCTCGCGAAAGATCATCAGGGTCGGAATGGATCGGATCTGGAAATGGGCCGCGATATCCTGATGTTCCTCCGTATTCACCTTGGCGAACACGATGTCATCGAAATCCTCGGAGACCTTTTCGTAAACCGGGGCGAAGGATCGGCATGGACCACACCAGGGCGCCCAATAGTCCACCATGACGAAGTCGTTGTCCTGGATGGTTTGTTCGAAATTGCTGGTATCGAGCTCTACGACTGCCATGCTCTATTCCTGTAGCTGAAATTGCGGGGATGGTAACAGATATGGCTACTCCCCGCGGCGTTATCCAGGGCCGGCCCGGGCCGAAGCCCGAGAACAGGCCTGTCGATCAGGGATCAGAGCGCGTCCAGCTCACCGATGATCTGCGCGCGAATTTCTTCCACGCTCCCGATACCGTGGACATGGATGTAGCGCGGAGCGCCCTCGCCACCCTGCTCGGCCCACTTGGAGTAGTAGCCGATCAGTGGCGCGGTCTGATCGTGATAGACCTTCAGGCGTGCCTTGACCGTTTCTTCGCGATCGTCTTCGCGCTGGATCAGCGGTTCGCCGGTCTCGTCGTCCATGCCCTCGACCTTGGGCGGATTGAAGATCACATGATAGGTCCGCCCCGAGGCGAGGTGCACGCGCCGGCCGGACATGCGCTTGATGATCTCCTCGTCGGGCACGTCGATCTCGACCACCGCATCGACGAAGACGCCGGATTCCTTCATGGCGTCCGCCTGCGCCAGGGTGCGCGGGAAGCCGTCGAACAGGAAGCCCTTGCGGCAATCGTCTTCGGCGATGCGCGCCTTGACCATCCCGATGATGATGTCATCGGAGACCAGGCCGCCCTCGTCCATGATCTTCTTCGCGGCCTTGCCGAGTTCGGTGCCCTGCTTCACGTGCGCGCGCAGCATATCGCCGGTCGAGATCTGCGGAATGTCGAAGTGCGCCTTGATGAAGCCGGCTTGGGTACCCTTTCCGGCGCCCGGCCCCCCTAACAGGATGATGCGCATGGTGTCTTGTTCCTCGTTGTTTTATATCGTTGACGGGTCAGTGTGCCACAGCAGCCTTGCCGAGAACCACCGACGGGACACGAAGCACGCCCGGACGCGGCGGCGCGGCCGCATCGCCCGGAACGCCCGAGCGAGGACGGCCTTCCCCGGACCGCCCTCGTGCGAACGGCGTCAGCCGCCCGCCACCATCATGTTGAGCATCAGCTTGTTCAGACGACCGACGAAGGCCGCCGGATCGTCGAGCTGGCCGCCCTCGGCGAGCTGGGCCTGATCGAAGAGGATCATGGACAGATCCTCGAAGCGCGCGTCGTCGGTCTCGGCCTCGAGCCGCTTCACCAGCGGGTGATCGAGATTGATCTCGAGGGTCGGCTTGGTCTCGGGGGCGTCCTGACCGACCGCCTTGAGCACACGCGCCAGATTGGCGCTCATATCGGCCTCGCCGACCACCAGGCAGGCGGGGGAGTCGACCAGACGGGTACTGGGACGCACCTCCTCGACCCGCTCGCCAAGCGACTTCTTGAGGTGCTCGATCAGCGAGCCGTGCTCGGCCGCCGCCTTCTCCTTGGCCTCCTTCTCCTCCTGGTCGGCCAGGTCGCCGAGATCCAGATCGCCCTTGGCGACCGACTGCAGCGTCTTGCCCTTGTACTCCGTCAGGTGGCTGACCAGCCACTCGTCGACGCGATCGGACAGCAGCAGCACCTCGACGCCTTTCTTGCGGAAGACCTCAAGATGCGGGCTGTGACGCGCCGCGGCCGGACTGTCGGCGGTGATGTAGTAGATCTTGTCCTGACCTTCCTTCATCCGCTCGATGTAGGCGTCGAGCGATTCGCGCTGGGCCGTGCCCTCGCCGTTGCTGGTGGAGAAACGCAGCAGACCGGCGATGCGTTCCTTGTTGCCGAAGTCCTCGGCCGGACCTTCCTTGAGCACCTTGCCGAACTCGTCCCAGAACTCGCCGTACTTCTCGGGCTCGTCCTTGGCCATGGTCTCGAGCAGGCCCAGGATGCGCTTGGTGTTGGCCTGACGGATGGTGTCGATCTTGCGGTTGTGCTGCAGGATCTCGCGCGAGACGTTCAGGGGCAGATCGTCCGAGTCGACGATGCCCTTGACGAAGCGCAGATAGTGCGGCATCAGCTTGTCGGCCTCGTCCATGATGAAGACGCGGCGCACGTAGAGCTTGACGCCGTGCTTCTGGTCGCGGTCCCAGAGATCCCAGGGCGCCTTCTTGGGCACGTAGAGCAGCGTGCTGTACTCGTTGGTACCCTCGACCCGATTGTGGGCATAGGCCAGCGGCGGCTCGAAGTCGTGCGAGACGTGCTTGTAGAAGTCGTGATACTCCTCCTCGCTGATCTCGGACTTGTTGCGCATCCAGAGCGCCGTACCACGGTTGACCTGCTCGTATTCCGGGGGCGCGTCCTTCTTCTCCTCGGCCTCCTCGCCGTAGAGCTCCTTGACCATCTCGACCGGGATGGCGACGTGATCGGAGAACTTGCCGATGATGGAACGCAGACGCCAGCTGTCGAGGAACTCCTTCTCCTCCTCCTTCAGGTGCAGGGTCACCGAGGTGCCGCGATCGGCCTTCTCGAGCGTCTCCAGCGAGTAGCTGCCGCGCCCGTCGGACTCCCAGCGCACGCCGTGATCGGCACCGAGCCCGGCGCGGCGCGAGGTCAGGGTCACCTTGTCGGCGACGATGAAGACGGAATAGAAACCGACGCCGAACTGGCCGATCAGCTTGCTGTCCTTGGCCTGATCCCCGGAGAGGTTCTCGAGGAAGCGACGGGTTCCCGAGCTGGCGATGCTGCCGATGGTGTCCATGACCTCCTGGCGGCTGAGACCGATGCCGTTGTCGGAGACCGTCAGGGTCCCGGCGTCGCGGTCGACCGTGACGCGGATCCGCAGCTCGCTGTCGCCCTCGTAGAGCCCGTCGTCGCTCAATGCCTCGAAACGCAGCTTTTCGGCCGCGTCCGAGGAGTTCGAGACCAGCTCGCGCAGAAAGATTTCCTTGTTCGAATAGAGCGACCGGATCACCAGATCCAGCACCTGACTGACTTCGGCCTTGAATTCCAACGTTTCCTTATGCGCTTCTACTGTCATCTTGTGTCGTTACCTTGGATGATTGGGTTCTTGGTTGAATGAATCGACGCGAATCGTCGAAGCATGCCCGGACATGGCCGGAAGGCAATCCGGTATTGTCGCATGGGCACGTGGGGATACAATGCCTGATCGCGATCCGAAAACCCCGAGGCATGCGCCCGGGTCGAGCCGGATCGATCGCACGGCTATTCCGACACCGCACCACCCCGGTCCGCGCCGTTTTCCGGCCGTCGGCACTCGGCCGCTCACTGAAGGCTACCAGACAAAAATCAAGGGCTTGAAGATGGAACCCCAAATTATCGCCACGACGCCGTTCGACGGGCAACGCCCCGGCACCTCGGGCCTGCGCAAGAAGGTGAAGGTCTTCCAGCAACCCGGCTATCTCGAAAACTTCGTCCAGGCGATCTTCGACACCCAGACCGAACTCAAGGGCGGCACCCTGGTCGTCGGCGGCGATGGCCGCTACTTCAACCGCGAGGCCATCCAGACCATCCTGCGCATGGCCTCTGCCAACGGCGTCAGCCGGATCCTGGTCGGACGCGGCGGCATCTTCTCGACGCCCGCGGTCTCCTGCGTGATCCGCAAATACAAGACCCAGGGCGGCATCGTGCTCTCGGCCAGTCACAACCCGGGCGGACCGGACGAGGACTTCGGCATCAAGTTCAACGCCGCCAACGGCGGCCCGGCCTCCGAGTCGGTGACCAACGCCATCTACGAGCGCACCCGCACCATCGACCGCTATCTGACCCTTGACGCACCGGCCGTCGACCTCGACACGCTCGGCAGCCTGGAGCTGGACGGGACCCAGATCGAGGTCTTGGACCCGGTCGCGGACTACGCCGAGCTGATGGAGTCCCTGTTCGATTTCAACGCCATCCACCAGCTCTTCAACTCGGGGCTCTTCCGCATGCGCTTCGACGCCATGCACGCCGTGACCGGTCCCTACGCGACCGAGATCCTGGAGAACCGTCTCGGCGCCGCGCCCGGCACCGTGATGAACGGCATTCCCAAGGAAGACTTCGGCGGCGGGCACCCGGACCCGAACCTGGTGCATGCCGAGGAGCTGGTCGAGCTGACCAGCGGCCCGGAGGGACTGGATTTCGGCGCCGCCTCGGACGGCGACGGCGACCGCAACATGATCCTCGGCAAGGGGATCTTCGTCACCCCGAGCGACAGCCTCGCCATCCTCGCCGCGAACGCCCATCTGACCCCGGGCTATCGCAGCGGGATCCGCGGCATCGCCCGCTCCATGCCCACCAGCCAGGCCGCGAACCGGGTCGCCGACCTCATGGGCATCGAATGCTTCGAGACGCCGACCGGCTGGAAGTTCTTCGGCAACCTGCTGGACGCCGGCCGCATCACCCTCTGCGGCGAGGAGAGCTTCGGCACCGGATCGGATCACGTTCGCGAGAAGGACGGGCTCTGGGCGGTACTCTTCTGGCTCAACCTGCTGGCGGTCCGCCAGCAGTCGGTCGCCGACATCGTCCACGACCACTGGCGCCGCTTCGGACGCAATTTCTACACCCGTCACGACTACGAGGCGGTGGACCTGGCTGCGGCCGAGGGGCTCATGGACCATCTGCGGCTGCTGCTGTCGGGTCTTCCCGGCAAGCAACTGGGCGGCATGACGGTCGGCTATGCCGACGACTTCGCCTACACCGACCCCATCGACGGCAGCATCTCGGAGCATCAGGGCGTCCGTATCGGCTTCGAGGGTGGAGCCCGCATCGTCTTTCGACTCTCCGGAACCGGAACCGCCGGAGCCACGCTTCGCGTCTACCTCGAATGCTTCGAGGCCGATCCGACCCGCCACGACCAGGACACCCAGGAGGCGATGCGGTCCCTGATCCTGATCGCGCGCGAACTCGCCCAGATCGAGGAGCGCACCGGACGCAAGGAACCGGACGTCATCACCTGATCGAGAGAGGAGCCGCCGGCCTCCGGCCGCCGCCCCGCCGATCTTTGGCGAGGAACGCACCCCAGCGTGGCGCTGTTGGCTGGCCGCTCCCGATGGAGTCAGTGAGGAAATCGCTCGGCGTATTTCTGGATCCACTCCATCGCGGCCTCCTCGCCCGAGAGGGCCCGGCCCTCGCGCTCCAACATCTCGCGACGGTAGTGCTCGATATGGCAGACCTGCTCGACCATGCGGAGCCCGTATTCGACATCGATGCCCTCGAAGCGCACGCCCACCTCGTAAGAGTCTCCTCCCTCACGACACCAGACCACGATGCCCTCGGCCTCGAAGACGGGCTCGGCGATCGGGATCTCGATATGGATCCCAGTACCGGGCATGATCGCGATACGCGATCTGAAGCAAAGTCCACCCTCGCCGATATTGCGAAGATAGTCGCTATGGTCGGCCACCACCTCGCGCAGCGAATAACTGATGGGCATGTCCGACGGATGACGAAGAAATTGGCGTTCGATCGGAGACATAGGCCAGCGGCGACACAAATGACACTGAACGATAGGATAGCTCAGACATGCGCCTCGTCCCGCGGCCCCGAGCGACGAGCCGGGATACGACCGGAATCGGCCCGAGCGAGGCGTCAGAGACATCGCCCCGACTCTCATCCGACCGGAGGGATCCAGCGCCGATCATGAGCGCTCACTGGACGCAAGAGATCGCCGATTCGCTCGCGAGCGGACGGCCTTCGAACGCGCTGGAGCAGCACCTGGACGCGCTCCTGCTCTGGCTCGGCAACCCGGACAACCCAGGCGCCGCCGCGCTCGACGCGGCGCTCGCGCGCAACCGGCTCGATCGCGGACGGGCGACGACCCGGGCCTATCGACTGCTCGACCGCCGACTCTTCCCTGCCGACCAAGGCCCTTCGGCGCAGACCCTGGGATTGGGACCGGATGCCGACCCGGCACTGGCGAAACAACGCTACAGGCGCCTGATCCAGGTCTACCATCCCGATCGCCATCCGAACCGAACGGTCTGGGCCACCCAGCACACCGAACAGATCAACCGGGCCTACGACAGCTTCCGACGCCCCCGGACCCAGGGTCGCCGACCGTCGGCATCCGCCACAGGAACAGAGGGGAGTCGTCCCGAAACGCAGGCGCACTCACCACAGCGCCGATTCGGACGCGATATCACATGGATCCTGTCTCGAATCCCCGGAAACGCCTGGAACAGGCTGCTCGGTCAGCCCAGGATGATGTACTGGGCCGGAGGCGCCCTCGCCCTGGCGCTACTCGCCGCGATCGGCTCATCCCTCCTGCACGAGGAGCCCAAGCCAAGACCCAGGATCATCCATCATCCACTCGGACAGACGGAGCGGAAGCCCCCAACGACGGCAACCGGCTCGCGCGAGGAAACGGCGCCCAACGACCCGCCCCAGCCCACCCAGCCGGTCGTGGCCTCGAACGCGATCGACAGCACACCCGAGCCGACGGGATCCAGACCGACCGCCGCAGCCGCGACGGCGGCCGACGAACCCGGCACGCCGATCACCCTCTCGCGCAGGAACGAGCCAAGCACCGACGCTCGGGAACCGGCACCGGAAGAAGAAATCGAGCCACAGCAGGACATGGCCGCCGCCGATCCGGCACGCGAACCGGATGCGGCGATCGAATCCACCAGCTCGACCACATCCCAGGGGGCGGAGGACACTGCCGCGAGCACGCGGTTTCCCGAGCCATCCGATCCCATCCAGACGCACGAGGCGCCCACGCCGGAGATCGAGCCTCCGGAGCCATCAGCACCGATCGAACCGCCGGAACCCGAACCCTCTCCGATTCCGGCGCCTCAGACCGCCAGCCCAGCCGCCGAATCCTCGGCGCCGCGAATGCCACCGGAACCGGACGACCGGACGCCCGCTCCCGAACCGTTGCCCGAGCGCCAACCGCCGCCTCGTTCCGAGTCCGACAGTCGGCCTCGGATACCGCAGAGGCTCCAGCCGGAACTCCAGATCCCCGCGATCCAGGCCCCGAAACCTCCGGCCCAGCCAACATCTCCGCGCCAGCCACTGCAGCTCGGCGTGGCACCCGCGACCATCGGATCCGTCCCGGGCTCGGACCCGGACGCCACCGTCTGCCGTCAGGCCACGGCACTGATGCAGCGATTCCAACAGGCCTACCAGTCCGGTTCGCTCGACGGACTCATGGCACTCTACAGCCCATTGGCCAAGGAGAACGATCTCGGAACCTGGTTCGCGATCCGCCAGACCTACCGGCACTGGTTCGCCAGCACGCGCGCCCGGCGCATCGACTTCGAACAGCTCCAGGTCAAGCCCACCGCCAACGGCGGGCGCTGCGCCGCCATCGCCATCTTCAAGGTCGTCTATCTGGACCTGGACTCCAAACTGGCCCAGCGCGACGGGGTCATCGAGGTCCTGCTCGAGCCCAAAGGCTCCGATCTGCGCATCCTGCGCATGCGCTATTGAGCCATCCCGTCCGGACACGAATCGCCCGATCACGAGAAATTTCGAGTGTCAAGAGGGGAAGTCAGGCGTAGAGATCCACGCCCTCGATCGTGTGCAGACCGTCGCGACGCTGCAACTGCAGAACCGACTCATAGGCCGCCACCGCCTGCCGGGCATAGCCCTCGTTCACCAAACGCCGGACCGGCAGCGGATAGGGACGCGGGGCCTGGATCTCGGCGCTCTCCTCGACGCGCTGAAAGGTCTCGACGACAGCTGCCGGTTCGACCGCGAACGACTCTTCGACCCGCGTCCCGCCATCCGTCCTTCCTGGTGCGGACCGATCCCGCGAAGGCTCGGGCTGAACCGGGTGGAAGGTCGTGTAGGAACCGGCAATCTGCATGGATTTCGTCAACCGATGGCTTCAGCCAATCAGATACCCACAGCCTTTCGAGGGGCGATCGCAACGAACAACGAAACGCCGAGATTGGAGACGCAGGCCATCGTCGATCTCAGCCAACAGTGTTGCGGTCCAGTCTAACAGCGCCTTGGCGTATCCTAAAAGTGTTGCTCTGCACCCGACGTGTTGCATCCAAGCCCCAACGGGAGGCGCCACAGCCCGAAAGAGTCGCATTGCAGTCACCTGAGGAGATGCCGATGTATCAGTCACGGGGAAACCTAAGCCGCTGATTTTGCCAATGCCTGATCGACGCATTGTGTTTATCGGCGTTTCCCTGGGGAGACGGGGCATCATCGATTCGAACGAATAATGATCTTCTTTTCCATACCTCGTAGCGACAGACCATTTCTCAAGTGGGTTCCGGGTCGATCGAGCTCGCACAGGCGAGACCGCGGTGACGGACAGCCCCGGCGAGCAGAGCCATCACCTCTCCCGGGAGGACCGACAGCTGGTCTTAGTCGGTCAGGCCGAGCCCGCCAGAAAAGGGGGCTCGCAAAGCCCCCGGATCGGATCGGATGAGATCGGCCATGGCCTCCGCGGCGCGCGAGAGCGGCCGACCCGAGGGCCAGGCGAGGACCGTCACCCGCTCCATTTCCGGCGAGACGACGGGCGCCGCGCCAATCCTGCCGGCGCCCAGCTCGGGTTCGATCGCCCGATACGGCAGCAGCGTCCGGCCTAAGCCGAGCGCGACCAATTCCAGCATGATGCGCAGACTGTCGACCTCGATCGCCACGTCCAGCGCCAGACCCAGACCGGCCGCCTGGCCCTCGACCAGCACCCGCAGACCGTGTCGCGAACCGGTCAGCACCATGGGGCCGGTCAAGGCCTCGCCGAGCGGCACCGGAATCCCGGGATCCAATCCGGCCGCTGAGTCCGCCACCAGCCAGAGCCGCTCGCGCCACAGCGTCTCGTGCTGGAGTCCGGCACTGGTCAAGGGGTGATGCACGAGCCCCAGATCGAGCCGCCCCTGCAGCAGTCCATCCTGGATGGCCCCGCTGAGCGCCGAGGCGATCCGCAGGCGCACCTGCGGATAGAGCGCCCGATAGCGGTGAACCAGATTGGCCGGCAGGGCGGAACCGACGCTCGGCGGAACCGCGATGGCCAGGGAACCGGCAACCTCCTGGCCCGCGGAGGCGATGTCCGAGGCAAGCCGCTCGAGTTCGGCCATCAGCGGACGCGCCCGACGCTCCAGCTGGCGCCCGGCCTCGGTCGGAACCAGGCCGCGGCCGGTGCGCTGGAAGAGCTCGGCGCCAAGACCGGATTCGAGCTGCTTGAGCTGGCGGCTCAGCGCGGACTGGGTGAGATGCAGCCGTTCCGAAGCCGGGGTGAGACCGCCCGCGTCCAGGACGTGCAGGAAACACTTGAGGAGCTTGCTGTCCATCGGAGACCAGAGTGGATATGCAGAAAATTCATATCTGACATCAAATCTTTACGATTGAATCATAGCGGAATCCGTTGCACAAAGGAGGCCCCGCAATCCTCCCAGGACCCTCGCATGCACGACGACCCGCGACACAGGACCGCATTCCAGACACCCGCGCTCATGGTCTTTCTGGCCAACGTCGGATTCGCCTTCAAGGGCGTCTTCGCCAAGCTGGCGCTCGCGACCGGAATGACGGTCGGCGGGGTCCTGATGCTGCGCATCCTGCTGGCGATGCCGCTCTACTGGCTGGTCGTGCGTCTGCTTCCGGACGGACAGCGGACGGGCTGGCGTGATTGGCGCGACACGCTGCTCATCGGTACCCTCTTCACGGTCGCCACCATCGCCGATTTCATGGCCATCGACCATCTGGGCGCCGGTCTCTCGCGCATGCTGCTCTTCACCTACCCGCTGCTGGTCCAGGCGCTCACCGCCATGCGCGAGCGGCGCGCCCCGACCCGACGCGAACTCCTGGTCTTCGCGCTCGCCTATCTGGGCCTGATAATGCTGTTCGCGCCCAAGGGGTTCGGCGGCCATCTGGGCCGGAGCGAGTGGATCGGCATCGCCTGCGGCGCGACCGCCGCCGGCAGCTACGCCCTCTTCCTGGTCCTGGGACAGGATCTGTCCAAGCGGGTGGGCGGAGCCCGTCTCACCGCCATGATGAATACCACCACCTTTCTGGTATTCGTCCTCTACGGGCTCTTCTGGGCGGACTCGGAGGACTGGAATCTGCCGGTCGAGGGCGTCGGCTGGATCGCCATCATGGTGGTGGTGGCCACGGTGGTGCCCTTCCTGCTGCTGTTCGAGGGCATCCGCCACACCGGGGCCGGACGCGCCAGCCTCATCGCCCTGAGCGGCCCGGCGGTGACCCTGCTCGCGGCCTGGTGGATCCTGGGCGAGGAGATCGCGCCCATTCAGGCGCTCGGCTTCGCCCTGGTGGTCGCCGCCATGGGACTGCTCCACTGGCACCCGAGACGCGGAGCACACCGGACGCGGCCCGGTCCCGCAGACTCGCGGCACGCGCTCACGCGCTCGGGCACAGACGCACCCGGAACCAAAGGGCATAGAGAGCCGGCAGGAACAGGAGCGTGATCCCGGTCCCGACGATGACGCCGCCGATCAGCACATAGGCGAGCGGCCCCCAGAAGGTATCCGTGGTCAGTGGCATGAAGGCGAAGACGGCGGCGGACGCGGTCAGCACCACGGGCCGCGCCCGCCGCACGGTGGCCTCGATCACCGCGGTCGCGGCCTCCATGCCCTGCCCCAGGTTGTCCTCGATCTGCTTGGCCAGGATGAGGGTGTTGCGCATCAGGATACCGGCCAGCCCGATCAGACCCAGCAAGGCGACGAAGCCGAACTGCTGACCGCCGGCCAGCAGGGCCAGGGTCGCGCCGATGATGCCGAGCGGCGCCGTGGCCACCACCATGAAGGTCCCGGAGAAGCTGCGCATCTGGAACATGATGACCGTGAGCATCAGCACCAGCATGATGGGCTGGACCCGCTGGATGGAGGCATCCGCCTTGGCGGATTCCTCGACCGAACCGCTCAGGTCGATCCGGTAATCGAGCCCTAGGCCCTCGCGGATGGGTTCGAGCCGGGGCAGGATCGCCTCGGTCACGTCCGGCGGCTGGGCCCCGACCACCTCGGCGTTGACCGCGATGAAGGGTTCCCGGTTGTAGCGTTTGAGCACCGGATCCTCGAAGTCGACCCGCAGGGTTCCGGCCTGCGACAGAGGGATGCGGCGCCCGTCGAGCGTCTTGATGCTCAGATCCTCCAGACGCCCGGCATGCCCGATCCACTGGGGCAGACCGCGCACGACCAGATCGAGGTGACGGATATCCTCGCGGAGCTCGGTCGCCGCGAGGCCCGACAGCTCGTACTGAAGCTGGCCGGCGATCTCGCGCGGGGTGAGACCGATGAGACGCAGCCGGTCGGGATCGAGTTCGAGGCGGAGAACGGGCACCCGCTCGCCCCATTCGAGATGCGCGTCGCGGGTATTGGGGTGGCGCGCGACCTCCTCGCGCACCCGCTCGGCGATTCCGCGCAGCACCAGCGGATCCGGCCCCACCACCCGGAAGCTCACCGGCCAGATCACCGGCGGACCGTAGAGCAGCTTGTGGACCCGAACCCGGGCCTCGGGGAACGCGCCCTTCTCGACATGGCCCTCGAGGGACTCGATGATGGCGTCGCGCTCCACCGGTCCCTCGGCGACCAGGATCAGCTTGGCGAAGGCCGGATCGGTCAGCTCCGGGTTAAGTGCCAGGAAGAAGCGGGGCGCCCCGGCACCGATATAGGTCGAGATGGAGCGCAGACCGGGCGCGGACTCGACCAGACGCTCGACCCGCTCGGCGACCTCCTGAGTCGCCCGGATACTGCTGCCCTCGGGCAGATAGACGTCCACCAGCACCTCGGGCCGGTCCGAGGTCGGAAAGAACTGTTTCTCCACCGGACCCGCGAGTCCGAGGATCGCCAGCACCAGGGTACCGAAGGTGAACGCGACCACCAGACGCTTGTGGCCCACGCACCAGCGGATGACCGAACGCAGCCGGCGATAGAGCGGCGAGTCGTAGAGGGTATCCGCCCGCCCCTCGCCTTTCGGCCCCGGCGGCTTCAGCAGCAGCGTTCCCAGATAGGGTGTGAAGGTCACGGCCACCAGCCAGGACACCATCAGGGCGAAGGCCAGGACCCAGAAGATGTTGCCCGCATACTCGCCGACGCTCGACTGGGCGAAACCGATGGGCACGAAGCCGATGGCCGTCACCAGGGTCCCGCTCAGCATGGGGGCGGCCGTGACCGTCCAGGCATGGGCCGCCGCTCGGAGACGCTCCCAGCCCTCCTCCATCTTCACCAGGATCATCTCGATCGAGATGATGGCGTCGTCCACCAGGAGCCCCAGGGCGATGATGAGCGCGCCCAGCGAGACGCGGTCGAGATCGACCCCGCGCATCAGCATCAGCAAAAAGGTGAGTCCCAGGGTCAACGGAATGGCGATCCCGACAACGACTCCGGCGCGCCAGCCGAGCGCGACGAAGCTCACCAGCATCACCACCGCGACGGCCACCAGGAACTTGATCTGGAACAGCTCCACGGCATGCGAGATGGCATCCGACTGGTCGGTCAATTGCGCGAACCGGATGCCCAGCGGCAGCTCGGATCTCAGGCGCGTCTGGAAATCGGCCAGACGCTCACCCAGATCCAGACCGTTCTCGCCCCGCTCCATGACCACGCCGAGCAGGACGGCGTCCTCGCCGCCGGCGCGGATCAGATAGCCCGGCGGATCCTCGTAACCGCGCTCGATCCGGGCGACCTCGCCCAGACGGACCAATCGGTCTCCGACCCGCAATGGGACCGCCGCGATGCTCTCCGGAGAGTCCAGCCCCTGATCCAGACGCAGATGGAGCCTGGGTCCCGAGGTCTCGATCAGACCGGTGGGCAGCAGCCGGTTCTGGGCGTCGAGCGCGTCGGCCACGGCCTCGGGCGTCAGCCCCAGGGTGGCCAGTCGCGCCTGATCGAACTCGACGAAGAACCGCTGCGGCCGCTCGCCCAGGATACGTACCTTCTGCACGCCCTGGATGCGGGCCAGCCGGTCGCGGATGCGCTCGCCCTCGCGCACCAGATGGCGTGGCGGCAGATCCGGCGCGGACAGCGCATAGAGGGCGAAATAGACGTCCGAGAACTCGTCGTTGACGAAGGGCCCCTGCACGCCGGCCGGCAGATGGGAGGCCTCGTCCTGCATGCGCTTGCGCACCTGATAGAAGAGCTCGGGGACCGCGGACGGCGGCGTGTCGTCACGGAAGTCGACGAGCAGATCGACCCGACCGGGACGGGCCGTCGTCTCGACCTTGTCGAAGAAATCGACCTCCGAGATGCGCTTCTCGAGCGGCTCGGCGACCAGATCCTGCATCTGTTGGGCGCTCGCCCCGGGCCAGACCGCCGAGACCACCAGGACCTTCACGGTATAGGCCGGATCCTCGGCCCGGCCGAGTTCGAGGAAGGAGAGGAGACCGGCGGCGGCCGTCACCAGAATCAGAAAGAGGGTGATCGAGCGCTCGCGCACGGCGAGCGCGGACAGATTGAATCCCCCCACCCCGGGAGCGCGGTCATCGCCGACGGCACTCATGGCCGGACCCTGACCATCTGTCCGGAATGGAGCCGGTTCACCCCCAGCGCGACCACCCGGGTCCCCACCGGGAGCCGGGTTCGGATGCGGGCGTACTCGCCATCGATCCCGAGCAGGGTGACGGCCTCGGGCTCGACCCGATCATCGACCAGACGCCAGACGAGCGGCCCGTCGCCGCGCTCCAGAACGGCCCCGAGCGGCACCCGCCGCTCGCCCCGAGCCTCCCCAGCGGCCTCGAACCTCAGGGTCAGGGTGGTCCCGAGGGCGAGGTCCCGGGACTCGACCGCGTCGGGGGCGTCGAGCCTGAAACGGGCACGCCAGGTCCGGGTCGCCGGATCCACGGCACCGGCGATCTCGCGCAGCGAGACCGGGATCGGCGGTCCGTCGCCGAGCGGATGGGCCAGGGCACGTTCGGGCAGATCGGCGCGCCGATCCTCGGGGACATAGACCTCGGCCTCCAGCGGGCCGTCCTCGGCCAGCGTTCCCAGCGGCTGGCCCGCGGTCACCACCTGGCCCCGCTGTCCGGTCACGTCGAGCAGGATCCCCGCGGCCGGGGCCTCGAGGACGGCGTATCGGGTGGCATTGACCGCCTGCGCCAGCTCCGCCTCGGCCGCCACCAGACGCTCGCGCGCCGCGCGGGCCGCGGTCGCCGCCCGATCGTAATCCTGCTGGCTGGCCAGCTTGCGCTTCAGCATGTCGGCGAGACGATCGCGCTCGCGCTGGGCGTTGTCGGTCTCGGCGCGCGCGCTGGCCACCTGGGCCTCGGCGGCGACCCGCTGCTGGACCACGTCGCGCGGATCGAGCCGAAACAGAACCTGCCCGGCCCCGACCCCCGCCCCCGCGTCGACCAGACGCGCATCGATCCGGCCGCCGATCCGGAACGACACCGGAATCTCGTGCCGCGCCTGCCAGGTTCCGGTGAGCGACCATGACGCGGCGCCCGACGCCCGGACCTCGGCCGTCAGCACCCAGGGCGGAAGCACCTGCGCATCGCTTTCCGCCCCGGGCCGGCAGGCGGGGAGCAGCACCAGGAGGCTCGCCAGGAGAGCCAGGGATATCGCGGATCGCCGCACGCACGCATCCTCCAAAATGAATTGGACCTAGATTATTAATGTACGGTACCGTTTAGTAAATAGCGCAAATCGCAAACGCGCCGGAAGAGGCAATTCGTCCCGACGAACGGTCGTCGCTCCGCTCGGCGTCCTGCTGAAGGGCGCGGCGTCCTGGTAACCTTGGCGATCGCATCGAACAGCACTCGACCAGTCGCCCCGCCACATGCCGCAGAAAGATCCAGACCAGACCGACGCCCAACCCACCCGAGCGGCCCGAGGGCGTCCACAGGACGCCGCCAAGCACGAGGCGATGCTCGACGCGGCCCGGTCGCTCTTCTATTCGGGCGGACTCAAGGGCCTGACCATGGAAGGCGTGGCGCGCACGGCGGGCGTCTCCAAGGTCACGGTCTATGCCCATTTCAGCGATCTCCCCGGGCTGATTCGCGCGGTCATCCTGGCCCAGCGCAATCGCATGACCGGCCTCCTCGAGGATCTGTCCACCGATCCAAGCCAATTGCGCATAGCCCTGGTCGAGTTCGGCCTCTGTCTCATGCGCTACCTGACCAGCGACGAATTCCTCATCCTCCAGCGCATGCTCGCCAGCCAGGCGACCCAATACCCCTGGCTCGGCCCCATCTTCTATCAGGAGGGCGCCGAGGCGACCCGCGACAGACTCGCCGGCCTGCTGGAGAAGGCCGTCGAGCGCGGGGACCTCGAACCTCACGACTGCCCCCGGGCCGCCGAACAGCTGCTGGGGATGTGGCAAGGCTTCCAGACCACCGGGCTCATGATCAACGGCTGCCCCAAACCGACACCCGAGATCCTGAGACAGCGGGTCGAATCCGGCGTCGATCTCATCCTCGCGGCCCATGCGCGCACCGGAGGCCCGGAGACGGAGACTCGAACGCCATGAACGTCGAGCCGATCGGAATCGTCCGCTCGCCCTATACCGACAAGTTCGGCATCCCCCGCCAGCCCGGATTGGTCACCGCGGCCGAGGCCCGTCTGGAGCTCCTGCCACCCTTCGCGCGCCCGGAGGCATTCAAGGGGATCGAGGGCTTCTCTCACGTCTGGATCCTGTTCGTCTTCCATGCCGACTGCCCCGAGGCCGGCTGGAGGCCCACGGTCCGCCCGCCGCGTCTCGGCGGACGCGCGTCGGTGGGCGTCTTCGCCAGCCGCGCCCCCTATCGCCCCAATCCGATCGGGATCTCGGCGGTGGAGCACCTGGGATTGATCGAGGACGAGCGAGGATTGGCTCTGCGCCTGCGCGGGATCGATCTGCTCGACGGAACGCCCGTGATCGACATCAAACCCTATGTCCCCTATGCCGACGCGCTGCCTCGGGCGTCGAGCGGTTTCGCGGTGGCGCCGCACAATCGCCAGCTCACCGTGCATTTCTCCGAACAGGCACTGGAGGATCTCGCCCGCGCAGACCCCGGGGGAGATCGACAGTTGCGCGACCTCGTCGCCCAGGTCCTGGCTCAGGACCCGCGTCCGGGGTACATGGATCGCTATCCGGAACGGCGCGACTTCGGCACCCGGCTCCATGAGTTCAACGTCCGCTGGCGCCTCGAGGACGGCGAGACGACCGTGATCGCCATCGAACGACCCGCGCCGGAGCCATGAGACCGGGAGATGGCACCCGGATACCGGATCATCGCGCCGAAGCGTGCTGATCGACTGGATCGCCCGACGACATGACCACACAGGATTGCGTAGATTCGACCACGACCTCTCGGAACACTTCAGAGAGGCCCTGTCGAAACAGGTCCCGATCGCGGTGATCATGATCGATGTCGACGACTTCAAGGCGTTCAACGACCGTTTCGGGCATCAGAAGGGCGACGAATGTCTGGTCATGATCGCCTCCGCCCTGCAGGAGGGACTGCGTCAGCAAGGGGATCGCGTCTCGCGCTACGGAGGCGAGGAGTTCGCGCTGACGCTCATGGGCACGGGCCGGGAAGACGCTTGCGCATGGCTCGCCCAGATCGGCAGCGAGGCCCGCGTCTGCCCCTGAACGCCTCAGAGATCGGCGTCCAGCACGCGCTCGGCCCAGTCCGACAGGGCCTCCAGAACGGGGGCCTTGGCCGGATCCTCTCCAACCGTCTCCCAGAGCTCGGCCAGACGGGCCTGGTAGCCGTCGACCTGGATGCTGCCGCCGCCGTCCGGATCGGTCAGGCGCTCGAAACGGTAGGCATCCCAGTCCTCCCGCTCCTCCGGGCTCAGGGTCTCGGGCCAGTTGCGGGCACGGTAGCGGAACAGCATCTCGCGCAGCCGGCCGTCCTCGAACCTTGGCGATTCCCCGGACAACTCGACCGGCGCGAGCGATCGCAGCCAGTCGAGGGTTCGCCGATCCCGGTCGGAGAAAAAGCCACCCGAGTAGATCATGAGGTCCGGATCGCGCGTCCCCGAATCCTCGGGCGGCCGATGCACGGCCTCGACCTTGGAGCGGATCTCGTCCGCGTACCCGGCCAGAAAACGGACCCGCTCGACGACCAGATGCGGATCGATGCGCCAGCGCTCCGCCGCATCCGAACCGAGCGTCTTCATCGGCGCCAGGACGGGGGCGCGATTCACATGGATGGTCTTCAGCGGAACCCGCTCCACGCCCTCCGGCAACTCGGCGGCGGGCGTGAAGAGACGCCCGCGGATCTCGTCCTCGGAGAGATCCAGGAGCTGGCGCGGATCAGCCCGCAGATCGAAGGCGATGACGCCATTCGGATTCCCGGGACGCGACGCCAGCGCAAGCACGGGAGCGATGCAGCCCAAGGCCGCCGGATAGCGCGCCGAGGCATGGATCAGCGGCTGACGGCGATCCAGCATCTCGCGCACCCGCCGCTTGTCGCGCAGCGTGAGCCCGTAGTCGAACAGCTTGGGCTGGGTCCGGCGCAGCAGACGCGCCATGCCGAGGGTCGCCCGAACGTCGGCCAGCGCATCGTGGGCACCTGTGTGGGGGATGGCGTTCGCCCCGGTCAGGTGCTCCAGCTTGAAGGAAGGGGTTCCATCGTCGTGACGCGGCCAGTGGATCCCGTCCGGGCGCAGCGCCTGGGCGAGACGCAGCAGATCGATCAGATCCCAGCGTGAATTCCCGTTCCGCCACTCGCGGGCGTAGGGGTCGAAGAGGTTGCGATACAGGAGGTTGCGCGTGATCTCGTCGTCGAACCGCATGCTGTTGTAGCCGACCCCGCAGGTACCTGGCTCGCCGAGAACGGCATGGATGGCGGCGGCGAATTCGGCCTCGCACACACCCTCGCGCTCGGCGTGCTGGGGCGTGATCCCGGTGATGAGACAGGCGTCCGGATGGGGCAGGATGTCGGTCGCAGGACGCGCGTAGAGAACGAGCGGCGCACCCACCTCGACCAGATCGAGATCGGTGCGCAGACCGGCGAACTGACAGGCACGATCACGCTGGGGATCGGAGCCCCAGGTCTCGTAATCGTGCCAGTAGAAGCTTTGAGCCAAGTCGGAAAAGACTTCCTGGCCGAACGGTCGCCACTGGAGACGACCGCCAGGGAATCAGATCTTTTCCTTGATGCGGGCAGCCTTACCGGTCAGGCCGCGCAGATAGTAGAGCTTGGCGCGACGCACGTCGCCCTTGCGCTTGACCTGGATCGAGGCGACCGACGGGCTGTAGGTCTGGAAGACGCGCTCCACGCCTTCGCCGTGCGAGATCTTGCGCACGGTGAAGGCGGAGTTGAGGCCGCGATTGCGGATGGCGATGACGACACCCTCGAATGCCTGGAGGCGCTCGCGGTTGCCCTCGGTGACCTTGACCTGGACGACCACGGTGTCGCCCGGTGCGAAATCCGGGACCTCGCGGGTCATCTGCTCTTGCTCGAGCTGCTGAATGATATTGCTCATGATTTCCTTGGCTCCTGTTCTCGACCGGCGCCACCTTCGCGATGGGCCAGGACAAATTCATCTAACAATGCCTGCTCGGCCGCGCTCAGACCGCGTCGCGCCAGCAGATCGGGGCGACGCAACCAGGTTCGCCCAAGCGCCTGCCGCAGCCGCCAGCGTTCGATCGCGGCATGGTCGCCGCCGATCAGCACCGGTGGAACCGAGCCTTCCTCGATCCGTTCCGGGCGGGTGTAGTGCGGGCAATCCAACAGCCCGTCCATGTGCGAATCCTGTCGCGCAGAATCGGCGTGTCCCAACGCCCCGGGCAACAGCCGGATGACGGCATCCATGACCACCATCGCCGGCAGCTCTCCGCCGCTGAGGACATAGTCGCCGATCGACCATTCCTCATCCACGTGGGTCTCGATCAGGCGCTCGTCGACCCCCTCGTAGCGCCCGGCGAGCAGTATCCAGCCGGGTCGCGCGGCGATCTCGAGCATCGCGGACTGATCCAGAGGACGCCCCTGAGGCGAAAGATAGGCGACCCGGCTGCCGGGTGCCTGCTCGTGCGCGGCCGCGATCGCATCGCGCAGCGGCTCGACCTTCATCACCATACCGGGACCGCCACCGTAAGGGCGATCGTCCACCGTCCGATGCGGATCCCGGGTGAAATCCCGCGGATTCCAGAGATGCAGATCGGCGATACCGCGCGTCAGCGCACGTCCCGTCACGCCCTGATCCGAAAGGATCCGAAACAGCTCCGGAAACAGCGTGATGACATCGAAACGCATGATTACGAGCCCTTTGGCCAGCACCGACGCGCCAGGGCCAGACACACGGTCGGACCGAGATCAGACGGGAGCGAGCGCCGGGAGATCCTAGAAATCGGGATCCCAGTCCACCTCGATACGGCCCGCGTCGAAGTCGACGTCCTTCACGACATCGCCCCAGACGAACGGCAGTAGACGCTCCCGATCGCCCTTGACGACCAAAACATCGTTCGCGCCCGTCGAGAAGAGATGATCGACGCGCCCCAGATCGACGCCCGCCGTGGTCGCAACGCTCAGACCTTCGAGATCGATCCAGTAGAACTCGTCGGGGCTCGGCGGCGGCAAACGGTCGCGCGGAACCGAGATCTCCCGGCCGACCAGCTGAGCGGCCCGGTCGCGGTCGTCACAGCCTTCCAGCCGCGCGATGATCCCCTTGCCGTGACGCTTGCCCTCGGCGACTCGAAAGCTCGATGTCTCGACACCGAGCAGCCAGGGCGAATAGCCCAGTATGCCTTCGCGGGGAACCGTCTCGGAAAAGATCCTGACCCAACCCTTGACGCCGTAGACACCGGCAACCCTGCCGAGAACGACCCGAGCGTGACCGTCACGCGACTTCATCGCCGCTGCCCCGGCCGCGCGCGAAATCAGGCGGCGACCGCCTCGCTGGCAGCCTGCTTCAACAGCTGCTTGGCACGATCGGTCGGCTGGGCACCCTGGCTGATCCAGTAGTCGGCGCGCTCGCGATCGATGCGCAGCGGAATCTCTCCGCCCTTGGCAGTCGGGTTGTAGAACCCGAGGCGTTCGATATAGCGGCCGTCCCGCTTGGAGCGGATGTCCGCGACGACGATCTGGTAGAAGGGGTTCTTCTTGGAACCACCGCGAGACAAGCGAATCGTGACCATGTGCTGTCCTGGCTCAGAACTGATTGGGCGTTGCGGCGGGCAGCCCCGCAGCAGGTAAACCGCCAAATATACAGAATCCGGAGAAAAATGGAAGAACCAATTTACACCGTCGCATCGGAATGGGGGGCACCGACACCTCGATTGCACTCGGCCAGACACGAGGGGTCCGGGTTGCGGCGATATCTCTCGCGGAACAGCGCATCGGCAGCACAAATACCACATCAATAAAAAGTGTATCTTTTACCCGACAAAAACGGGATTTTATGCTAGGGTCATCACAAATTCGAACAATGGACCCCAAAAACGTCACGCATGAGTGACGCCGGATGTCGCAGAGTTGTTAAGCTAGTGCCCAAGGAATGACGACAGAACGCGGTCGCTCACCCGGGATACTCGGCTCCGACAGGGAGGATCCCCAGGCGAATAGGCATCAGAACCGCGCTCCAACGCCGACAGCGCCACGTAAAGAGAGATCCTCATGCGCAAGCTCCTAGTTGTTTCCCAGCATCGGTTGTCAGACGAGGTCGTCGAGGCTCTGGAGGCCAGACATTGGGCGATCAGCTATGCCGCCGATCTCGAAGACGCGCAAAGCGCCGACAAGCAGCACCGCTTTCTGGTCGGCTTGGCCCTTTTCTCGGAGAAGCCCGATCCGCGCGAAGAGAGCGAACTCAGGAAGCTGGTCTCCTCCTTTCCGGATATCAAATGGATCGCCGCACTCGCCGAGGAAGAGATCAATCGCCAGGATGTGAAACGCTTCATCGCCGAGATGCTCTACGACTTCCATGTCTTCCCACTCGAGGCCGAACGCATGGCGACCGTACTGGGCCATGCCTTCGGGATGGCCAATATCGAGCGCGACCTGAACAAGCGGAGCCCACAACCACAGTCCAAGACCCCGAACCGCTTCGGCCTGATCGGCGATAGCGACGTCATGCTCGCCCTCTACCGCATGCTGCAGCGGGCCGCCGAATCGGACGTCTCCGTGCTCATCAGCGGCCCGACCGGAACCGGTAAGGAACTGGCCGCGCGCGCCATCCACGACCATTCGTCCCGCTCCAAGGGTCCCTATGTCGCCATCAACTGCGCGGCCATACCGCCTTCGCTGCTGCAATCCGAGCTCTTCGGACACGAGAAGGGATCCTTCACCAGCGCCAACAACCGCAAATCCGGCTACATCCAGAGCGCAGCGGGCGGCACCCTCTTCCTGGACGAGATCGGCGACATGCCGCTCGAGTCTCAGGCGACCCTGCTGCGGTTCCTCGAGGACAAGATCGTCACGCCGATCGGCTCGACCCGGGGCACGCACGTCGACGTCCGGGTGATCGCCTCGACCAACGTCGATCTGGAGCAGGCCATCCAAGAGCGGAACTTTCGTTCCGATCTCTATTACCGGCTGGCCTTCCTGACCATCCAGACACCGAGCCTCTATCGGCGCGATAGCGACATCGAGCTACTGGCCAACCATTTCCTCGAGCAGGTCGCCGCCGAGGCCGGCATGCGCAACCTTAAGTTCAGCCCCGAGGCATTGGCGGCCCTACGTCACTACCGCTGGCCCGGCAACGTGCGCGAACTGCGCAGTGTGGTCTTCCAGGCCGCATTGAGCTGCGACGATACCCTGATCCAGCCCGAACACCTGAAGATCAGCGCCGGCCCCATCCCGGTCGCCGAGCCAACGCATCACGAACCGCTGGAAAGGCATCCGCCAGCCGCCCCCCCCCCCTACGTGATGGGAACCCTGAAGAGCGCACGCGAGCAGTCGGAGAAGACCAATCTGGAGTTCGCCCTGGAGCGCAACGCCAGCAATATCACCCGGACCGCTCAGGACCTGGGCGTCTCGCGCATGACGCTCTATCGTCTCATGGCCAAGCATGGAGTCGCCCGCAGCGCCGCGAACCGCTAGAGACCGCAGGCGAGCGCGACAGGATGTCGCGTCGCCGACCGCTCCGAGCGCCAGGGCCGAGCCCCTGACACTCGTCCGGAGATCGTCCGGACAGATAATCCACATTGCCGATACGGACCCTGGTTCCGTATCCTCGTCGCTCCAAGATCGATGCCGCACTTCCTGGAACGACGTCACATGTCTGTCAACGCCTGGCTCAAATCCAAACGCCCCCTGGCCGGCAGATCGCTCGGCCTGGCCATCGGGCTCAACGCGACGAACGGACTGCTCGCGATCGTCCAGGCCTGGTGCCTGGCGGTCATCTTGGACGACGTCATCTTCGAAGGCGCCGGACTGGAGATCGTCACACCCTGGCTCTGGGGTCTGCTGGCCCTCTTCGCGATCCGCGCCTCCATCCTCTGGATCGCCGAGCGCTCGGCCTTCCAGGCCGCCGCCGGAGTCCGAACGACACTTCGCGACCAGGTCTACCGCCATCTGCAGCGGCTGGGCCCCGGCTATCTCGCCGAGCACCGCAGCGGCGCCCTGGTCGAGACCCTGACCAAGGGCATCGACGACCTCGAGGGCTATTACGCCCGCTTCCTGCCGGCCATGACCCTGACCATGATCCTGCCGCTCGCCATCCTCATGGTGGTGATCCCGGTCGACTGGCTGGCGAGCCTGGTGCTGCTGGTCACGGCCCCCATGATCCCGCTCTTCATGATCCTGATCGGATCGGGCGCCGAGGCGCGCAACCAGCGCCAATGGAAGCAGCTCGCGCGCATGAGCGCGCATTTCCTCGACGTCATCCAGGGGCTGACCACGCTCAAGCTGTTCGGCGCCAGCCGGCGCGAGGTCGAGATCGTCGCCCGCGTCTCCGACGACTACCGCGTCAGCACCATGCAGGTGCTGCGGGTCGCCTTCCTCTCCTCGGCCGTGCTGGAGTTTTTCGCCAGCGTCGGCATCGCCATCGTCGCCGTCTTCATCGGTTTCCGGCTCTACAACATGGCGCTCCCGGTCCCGCCCTGGCTCCAGGTGCCGGATATCAGCTATCTGCAGGGGCTCTTCGTGCTCATGCTGGCCCCCGAGTTCTATGCCCCGCTGCGCAACCTGGGCACCCAGTACCATGCCCGCATGGCCGCGGCCGCCGCCGCCGAGCAGCTGATCGAGGTGCTCGACACCCAGCCGGCCCAGCGCGCGCCCGGCACCGAGCCGCTGGCCGCCGCGCGGCCGCTCGGTGTCCGCTTCGAGGCGGTGCGCTTCAGCTACGAGGAGGGCCGGGACGCACTCGAGGACATGAGCTTCGAGATCCCGCCGGGCCAGCGGATCGCGCTGGTCGGCACCAGCGGGGCCGGCAAGACGACCGTCATCAACCTGCTGCTCGGCTTCCTCATCCCGGGCGGGGGGCGCATTCGGGTCGGCGACCAGGATCTGTCGCGGATCGATCCGGACGACTGGCGCCGTCACCTGGCCTGGGTCCCGCAGCAGCCGCGTCTGTTCCAGGGCAGCATCGCCGACAACATCCGGCTCGGCGTCCCGAACGCCGATCTCGCCTCGGTCCGCGAGGCGGCACGACGGGCGCGCGCCCAGGACTTCATCGAAGCCATGCCGGACGGATACGAGAGCCTGGTCGGCGAGCGCGGCGCCGGACTCTCGGGCGGACAGATCCAGCGTATCGCGCTGGCCCGGGCCTTCCTGCGCGACGCCCCGCTCGTCATCCTCGACGAGGCGACCGCCAACCTCGACCCCGAGAGCGAGCGGCTGGTCCAGGAGGGCATCGACGAGCTGTCCCGGGGCCGCACGCTCCTGGTCGTCGCCCACCGGCTGGCGACCGTGCGCGGCGCCGACCGCATCCTGGTACTCGACCGGGGACGGGTCGCCGAGCAGGGAACCCACGAGGAGCTGGCCGCCAGCGGCGGCATCTATGCCCGCATGATCGCCGCCTACGGCGACTCGGGCGCGCATCGCGCCACCATCGATCCGGAGGGCGACCCGGCATGAAGGAGCTACTGCGTCTCTGGCGACTCTTCCGTCCCTATCGGACCTGGATGATCCTCGGCACCCTGGCCGCCACGGTGACCCTGATCGCCAACGTCACCCTCATGGCCGCCGCAGGCTGGTTCCTCACCGCCATGGCCGCCGCCGGCATCGCCGGGGTCACCATGAACTACTTCACCCCGGCCGCCATCGTCCGGGGCAGCGCCATGATCCGGACCGCCGGACGCTACGGCGAGCGCCTCGTCAACCACGAGGCCACCTTCCGGCTCATCGCCAGCCTGCGCGTCTGGTTCTACCGCCACCTGGAGCCCTTGGCCCCGGCCCGCCTGCAGCAGTATCACAGCGGCGACCTGCTCAGCCGCATCCGCTCCGACATCGACGCGCTCGACAACCTCTACGTCCGGGTACTGGTTCCCGCCGTCGTCGCCTTCATCAGCATCACACTCTTCACCATCTTCCTCTATCTGCACGCCCCCATCCTGGCGGCGACCGGACTGGTCTTCTACCTGCTCTCCGGGATCGCGCTGCCCATCTGGTCGCGGGCGCGCGGAGAGGCGCCGGGCCGGCGGATCGCCGACGACGAAAGCAGCCTCCGAACCGCCGTCATCGACGGGGTCCAGGGCATGGCCGAGCTCACGGTCTACGGCGCGACCGAGCGTCAGGCCGCGCGGATCGACGGCCTCAGCCGCCGTCTGATCGCCGACCAGGCCCGGCTCGCCAGCGACAACGGACTGACCCAGGCGGCGGTCGGCGTCTGCGCCAGCCTCAGTCTCTGGGTCCTGCTCTGGCTCGCCATCCCCATGGTCCGCTCCGGCGCGCTCGGCAGCCCCGAGCTGGCCATGCTGGCGCTCTTCATCCTCGCCAGCTTCGAGGCCGTCGCCCCCCTGCCCCACGCCTTCCAGCTCCTCGGGCGCTCGCTCGCCGCCGCCAGACGGCTGTTCGGCATCGTCGACACCCAGCCGGCGGTCCAGGACCCGGAGGGTCCATCGCCCCAACCCACGCACTTCGACATCGATTTCGAGGGGGTCGGCTTCAGCTATCCGGACGCCGGACGCCCGGCGGTGGAGAACATCCGGCTGCGGATCCCCCAGGGCAGCCGGGCCGCCATCGTCGGGGCGACCGGCTCGGGCAAGAGCACCCTCTTCAACCTGCTGCTGCGTTTCTGGGCGCCCGACACCGGCTCCATCCGCATCGGCGGACACGAGATCTCCGAGTTCGGCGGGGACGATCTGCGCCGTCATATCGCCGTGGTCAGCCAGCACACCTATCTGTTCGACTCGACCATCCGCGAGAACCTGCTGATCGCCAATCCCGAGGCATCGCAGGGCGCCATCGAACAGGCCTGCCGCGTCGCCCAGATCCACGACTTCATTGCCGATCTGCCCGAAGGTTACGACACCTGGGTGGGCGAGACCGGGGTGCGACTGTCCGGCGGACAGGGCCGACGCATCGCCGTCGCCCGCGCCCTGCTGAAGGACGCCCCCATCCTGCTGCTCGACGAGCCGACCGAGGGACTGGACGCCGAGACCGAGCGCGACCTGATGCGCGCGCTCGACCGTCTCATGACCGGCCGCACCGTGCTGCTCATCACCCACCGCCCGGCCGGGCTGGACTGGGTCGATCAGGTCCTGGTGCTCGACCGGGGACGCGAGCTGGCGCGCGGCGATGTCTCGGTCGTGCCCAAGGCGATGGCCGCCGAACTGCTGGTCACGGCGGCGGAGGCGGCTGCCGGCCCATCTTCCTGAGCGATTCGGTCCGCACAGCGGACCCTACCGAGGCAGTAGGTTGGGCCGACGTCAGGAGGCCCAACATGCGGCGTCGCGTTGGGCCTCGTACCTCGGCCCAACCTACAGTCTGCGCAGACCCGCGTCCCTACCCTTCGTGATTGCGTGCCAAACACCGCCGATAGCGCCCCTCCACCCGCTCGGCGAACCAACGGGTGGTGAGCTTGCGGGTGATCTTGGGGCTCTCCAGCGCGATGTCCGGGACCGAGGCCGCCGGGGTCGGCAGACCGCGTCGCTCGGCCAGCTCGCGCACGCGCCGATAGAGCCTGGTGCGCTCGAAGGCGAAGGACTTCTCCTGCAGCAGGTCGCGCCGGATCGTCGCCTCGTCCATGCCCAGGTCCTCGATCGCCCGCACTGCGCGCTCGGTCTGGCTCGTGCCAGCGGGCTTGCCATCCGCGTAGCGCAGCAGGTCGCCGTCCGGTGCCAGGTCGATCCCAGTCAGGCGGGCGACCAAACGCTGGAAGGCGGCATTGCGGCTGGCATAGCGCCCGGCGTTGAAGTCGGCGAAGCGATAGAGCATGCGGTCGTAGCTGACCGGATAGTCGAGCAGCATGGCGGTACCGAAATAGACACCGCCGCGCCGGCTGAAAACCTCCTCGCGGGCGCTTCCGGGATTGCGCCAGGGATAGGGACGCTCGCGCATCGTCTGCTCGGCGAAGGCGATGCTGACCTGCATGGGGCCGCCGGTGCGCACCGGATTCATGTCGCCGAACAGGCTCTGCCCCCGAGGCACCTCGGCGATCATCTCCTCGAAGAGCTCGGACAGCTCGCGCTCGGTGCGCAGATCGGCGATCCGCTCGGCATAGGTCTGTCCGTTGGAGGAGGTCTTGCGCAGGGCGAGATCCAGTACGGCGCCCGGGATCATGTACTGGCCCAGCCTGCGCTCCATCTCGGTGCGTGCGATCTTGCCCAAATTCGGCACCACCGGATCGGCGCGCCAGCCCGATTCCTGCTCGATCACGGCCGCGACGGCGCAGACCTTGCGCGGCAGGGCCGGGATGGAGAGCGCCGTCATGCTGGTCGCGATATCGCGCGCCCAGCCGGAACGGTCGCGCAGATCGGGCGGCAGTAGACGCTCGGCCAGTTCGAGGACACGGGCACGATGCTCCTCCGGCGTTCGAGGCGGTGCCTGCGGGCGGGGCGCGGCAGGCGGCTCGGATTCGACTGATGGGCCACGCACGACCGGCGCGGCCCCCTCAGAGCGCGTCGCTCCAGATCCTCCGCATCCGGCCAAAACCGCAGCCAGGACGCCGGACAGCGCCGCGATTCGCCAAGCCGCCCAGCGAGTCGGACCCGACCCTTCAGTCCAGCCCCATTCGCCCGTCCAATTCGATGTCTCCATCCGCATTCACACCCACTCCAGCCAATTTGCCCCGCAGACGCTCGCAGCGCCGCTCGCGATCCGGACCCGACGGAAGCCCGCGCGCCAGCTCCAGGGCCAGCGTCAGATCCCGCGTCCGGTGCTCATGGTACTTGGCCAGCGCGAGCCGCGCCCGTTCGTCGCCCCCATGGACGAGGGATTCCCAGATGGCGCGCGCCGAGGCCCAGCCGCCCCGGCGCCGATGGAGACGCGCCAGATCCAGCAGGGCCTGAGCCCCGAGACGGGCGCGGCCGGATTCGAGCAGACGCCAGGCCACGTCCTCGCGTCCCCGCGACTGATGGAAGGAGGCGACGGCATGGATATCGGCGCCCATGGATTCCGGGTTCTCGAAGCTCCGGGCCAGGGCCGGCATCAGACCGGCCAGGGACAGCAGGTCCCAGCGGTTGTGCCTCAGCACCCCGCCCAAGGGACCGGGATCGCCGTTCCTCAGCCAGCCGAGCCAGGCCGCCGGCGCCTCGGAGCCCGGCAGGTCGCCCTCGCGGACGAATCGCAGCAGACGCGACTCGGCCGTCGCCAGCCGGCAATCGGGCCAGACCCGACCGAAGGCCCGGCGCGCCGGCCCCAGAAGATCCAGATGGTGCAGATCGCGCAGCGGATCCGACAGACCGGCCAGACGGAAACGGGTGCTCAGCAGGGGCGCGTCGAAGGCGCGGCCGTTGTAGGTGACCAGGGTTCCGGCACCGGCCAGCGCCTGTCGGACCGCCTCCAGATAGGCGGGCTCGGCGTCGAGCCGGGCGAGCAGATACTGGCTCAGCCTCCAGCCATCGCCCTCGACCCGCAGCACGCCGGTCAGGAAGGCCCAGGTGCCGGTGCCGCCGGCGAGACCGCTGGTCTCGGTATCGAGAAAGACGGCAGGCGATCTCAGGTCCTCGCCATCCGAGACGTCCGGGCGCAAGCTCATCTCGGCCAGCGGCTGGCGGGGACCGGGATCGGCATCTGGGACGAAACGGGACAGGGGCAGAGCGCCATGCCGGATCCGGGCGTCCAGGGTCCGGTCGAGCACCAGGACACCAGGGGCGATCCGCTCCGCACCCAGCGCCTCGGACAGCGCCGATTCGTCCGGCTCGCGCCTCGGACGAACCGCCGGTCCCCCCATCAGCCGCTGCACCCGGTCGGCGAAGGATGCCTTCACCATGGTGCCAGCCCTCACCTTGGCGTCGGAATCCGCCACCCCTGTCTCGGCACTCGGCCCGGCGGCTCCAGTCCGTCCGCGCAGACGCCCCAGACGACCACTCAGCGACCGGTCGGCCATGGACGGCCTCAGCGCCGTCTGCTCGCCTGTCCCTGCAACACCGGCGCCGGACGCTGGAAGGCGGCGACGATGCCGATCAGCAGACAGCTCAGCGAGGCCCCGAGCCCGAAGGCCGGATAGAGCGATGCCTCCAGGAAGGCGGCCTTGACCGAATTCCAGTTGTTGATCCGAACCGCCACATCCTTGGGCTCGACACTGAAGGCCAGACCCTCGCGCCCCAGCCCGGTCAGCGAGCCGCGCACCAAATGCGCCTGCAGCGACTCCTTGTCGATGTAGAGACGGAAGTCGTCCGCGGTCTGATCGAGTGTGAGTGGGCTCGACTCGGGCGTCCACCAGATCCCCGCGTCCCCTTCCAGCACGGGTCGGTACTGGGTGGCGAGCAGCCCCCCCGAGACGCCGGACCCGACGAGACCGATCGCCAGCAGGGCGATGACGGATGGCTTCATGTCAATAACTCCAGAACCGCCAGCGCCGTCTGGCGCGGCGTCGATGCAAGATGTTCGTCGCCCGCCAGGATGGGGCCGACACAGGCCGGACAGCCGCCCTGACAGGCACAGCCCGCCACCAGATCGCGGGCATCGCCCAGCAGCCGCCGGGCGTCGTCGTAGAGCGGCGCGGAGAGCCCGACGCCGCCCGGATAGTTGTCGTACAGAAAGAGGGTGGGCTCGAAGCGACCGGCGCCCTCGGCCTCCAGGGGTTCGTTGTCCGGACCCCGCATCTGGCCGCGTCCGTCCCCGCCGACCACCGCGAACCAGGTCCCCTGGGCATCGCCGACCGCGCGTCCCAGATCGCGCAGCTCGGCCATGACCCGCAGGGCGGCGACATGATGCAGCGCATAGGCCGCGCCGAGAAAGCCCTCAATGGCCCGCTGGCGGTCGGGCAGGACCGCCTCCAGCACCGCGGGATCCGCCTGCCACCAGACCGAGGTGGTGTGCATCTCCTGATCCGGGAGCGCGATCTTGCCATAACCCACGTTGTCGTGGCTGTAGTAGCGAATCTTCTTGTAGCCCGGATAGCGCCGCACCAGATGCACCTCGCCGTTGGCCACGGCGCCCCTGCCCTGCTCGCGTCCCTCGAAGCGGTCGAGGATCTTGAGCCGGGTGTAGTCGATGGCGTCGGTGTAATAGTCGGCGCGGGTGCGGGTGACGAAGGCCTTGCGCCCGACCCAGTCGAGCCGCTCCACCTGATAGGGCTGGGACTGGACCATGTAGATGGCCCCTTCGTAGAGCGTGCCCGGGGCGCTTCCGTAGTCGACCTCGGCGATGATGGTCTGGGCGCCTTCGGTCGTATCGATGACGAGGAAATTGCCCTCGGCCACCGAGCGCAGCGAGACGGCGTTGGCCGGATAGCTGTCGGCCACCCAGTACCAGCGCGCGCCCTGATGCTGGACCAGACCCTCGTCGCGCAGATAGGCGAGCATCTCGCCCAGATCCTCCTCGCCGAAGCGCTCGCCGTCGCGAAAGGGCAGCTCGAAGGCCGCGCAGCGCACGTGGTCGAGCAGGATCAGCAGCTGATCCGGATGGATGCGGGCCTGCTCGGGCGAGGCGCCGAAGAGGAATTCGGGATGGCGGACCAGATACTGGTCGAGCGGATCGCTGCTCGCGACCAGCACCCCGAGCGAGGGCCGCAGACGCCGCCCGGCACGCCCAAGCCGCTGCCAGGTCGCAGCCACCGTGCCCGGATAGCCGTTGAGGATGGCCACGTCCAGGGCGCCGATGTCCACACCCAGCTCCAAGGCCGAGGTTGCCACCACCAGATCCACCTTGCCGGCGCGCATCGCCTGCTCGCCGCGCCGGCGCTCGCTCGGCAGATAGCCCCCGCGATAGGCCAGCACGCGCGGCGGGTTGCGCGGATCGCGGTCGAAGACGTCCTTCAAATATTTGGTGACGACCTCGACCATGAGCCGCGAGCGGGCGAAGACGATCGCCTTGAGCCCCAGCTTGGCCGCCATGCGGGCGATGCGGGTCGACTGGGAGCGCGCCGAGGCGCGGATGCCCAGGTCGGGATTGATCACCGGCGGATTCCACAGCAGCAGATGCCGCTCGCCCTGGGGCGCGCCGCTCTCCAGGATCGCCTGGACCGGCGCGCCGCAGAGACGCCCGGCCAGCTCGGCCGGATTGGCGATGGTCGCCGAGGCGAAGATGAAGGTCGGCTCGACCCCGTAGAAGCGGCAGATACGCCGCAGGCGCCGGAAGACGTTGGCCACGTGCGAGCCGAAGACGCCGCGATAGCTGTGCAGTTCGTCGACCACCACGTAGGCCAGCCCCTCGAAGAACTGGGCCCACTTGGTGTGATGCGGCAGGATCGCCTGGTGCAGCATGTCCGGATTGCTGACCACGATGTCGCCCCGGGTGCGCACCGCCTTGCGCGCGTCGCCCGGCGTATCGCCGTCGAAGGTGAAGGCCCGGATGCCCTCCCCGCCCGCCTCGGTCAGCGCCCGGCCGAGTTCCATGAGCTCCGCCACCTGATCCTGGGCCAGGGCCTTGGTCGGGAAGATATAGAGCGCCTTCCGTCCCTCGGTCAGCACCGACTGCAAGACCGGCAGATTGTAGCAGAGCGTCTTGCCCGAGGCGGTCGGGGTCGCCACCACCAGATGTCGGCCCGACCGGGCCAGATCCCAGGCCGCGCGCTGGTGGCTGTAGAGCCGTTCCAGGCCGCGCGCGCGCAGCGCCGAGCCCAGGGCGGGCGCCAGATCCGGCGGCAGATCGTTCCAGCTCGCCTCGATGGCCGGCTGGGTCTGGCTTGCGGTGATGCGGGCACCGTATTTGGCCAGCAGTCTGGATCGGAGACGCTCGACCGGCAGCGACGCCGACTCCCCGTGACGGGCGGAGGATCCGGGCTTCGATGTCCCTGGCATCACCGGCAGAGCCTCGCCGTCCGAGTTCGCTCCCCAAGGCAAACGCCTTCGCCAGGATTCATCATGAGCTTATAGGGGATGGATCGGAGCATCCGTAAACGTTTCACCTCTGCCTTCAAGCGACCTCGAATTCATCATCGACATCTTCAACGGCCACGTCGAGAACAGCGCGCCCACTTATCCGAAAACTGGTTTCCACTCCGGCTGGCAGGAGGGTTCGAGGAGAACGGACGATCTCCTCTGGAAACGACGGAGAGGAAATCCGTCTCCCGCCCCTCAGACCCGTGCCGGCTCGGGCATGACCATCGGCTCTCGGTTCAGGCGCAGATCCGGCAGGAAGACCGCCAGCAGACCGATCAAGGGCAAAAAGGCGCAGATCTGGTAGACGGTCTCGATGCCCCAGTGGTCGGCGACCAGGCCCAGGACACTGGCTCCAACACCGGCCAGGCCGAAGGCGAGCCCGAAGAAGAGCCCCGAGATGGCACCGACGCGGCCAGGAATGAGTTCCTGCGCGTAGACCACCATCGCCGGAAAGGCGGAGGCGAGCATGAAGCCGATGATCATCACCAGGACCGCCGAGGTTCCCAGTCCCACATAGGGCAGCATCAGGGTGAAGGGCGCAACGCCGAGGATGGATGCCCAGATGACCTGTCGTCGGCCAATGCGATCTCCGATGGGTCCGCCCAACAGGGTTCCCGCAGCAATGGCGAAGAGATAGAGGAAGAGATGGAATTGGGCATCGCGCACGCCGATACCGTAATGCTCCATCAAATAGAAGATGAGGAAGCTGCTCAGACTGGCCGAGTAGAAGAACTTGGAGAACATGAGCGCCAGCAGCACCCCGAGCGTGGTCCGTACCTTGCCCTTGGGTAGGGGGTCATGGGTCGACTTAGACACCGGTCGCGGCTGGCGTTGCTGGTGGCGATACCAGAGCCCAACGCCGATCAGCACCAGCATGGCAACCAGCGCGATCAGTGACATGAAGGCGAGGCTGCCTTGACCGTGCGGCAGGACGACCAAGGCCGCGAGCAAAGGTCCGATCGCCGCGCCGGCGTTGCCGCCGACCTGAAAGATGGATTGGGCCAACCCATAGCGTCCGCCCGAGGCCATGCGGGCCACCCGCGACGCCTCGGGGTGGAAGACGGCCGATCCGGTTCCGACCATGGCGGCCGCCATCAGCACCATGGGAAAGCTGTCGGCGATGGAGAGCGCCAGCAGACCGGCGAGCGTGCAGCCCATGCCGGCGGCGAGCGAGAATGGCTGAGGTCGCCGGTCGGTATAGGCCCCGACCAGAGGCTGCAGCAGCGAGGAGGTGAACTGGAAGGCCAGGGTGATGAGACCGATCTGGGCGAAGCTCAGATGCAACCCGGACTTGAAGAGCGGATAGATGGCGACCATCAGCGACTGCATGGTGTCGTTGAGCAGATGCGAAAAGCTGATGGCACCCAGCACCCGGAACCGGGGCTGCTGGATCGAATGACTGGTCATGAATCCTACTGGATGCGGAACGGGTTGATGGCCGACGCGAACGGAATCGCAATCGCCTGCGTACCGGATGCGCCCGGGATTCGGAGGGACACCGCCCCGGATGCATATCGTTGAATATGCTTACATACTCTCATATTCCATGCCTGTTCCCAAGCCGCTGGGTCGCTCGATTCCGGAGACGTCCCGGATCTGCGCTGCTCGGACCTGTACAATGGGCGGCTTTCACGAACGGACGACAGGAGCTCGCATGGCGAAATATCAGATCTACGGGATCGGCAACGCGCTGGTCGACATGGAATACGAGGTGGAGCATGAGGACCTGGGCATCCTCGGCATCGACAAGGGCGTGATGACACTGGTCGACGAGCATCAGCAGACCAGTATCATGACCCACTTGAAGGACCGGAATCATCAGCGCGGATCCGGCGGATCGGCGGCCAACTCCATCATCGCCTTCAGCCAGTTCGGCGGCAGAGGCTACTACTCCTGCAAGGTCGCCGACGACGAGCTCGGCCACTTCTACATGAAGGATCTGCTCGACGGCGGCGTCGACACCAACCACCACACCGAGAAGGTCCAGGGCGACACCGGGCGCTGCGTGGTGCTGGTCACCCCGGACAGCGACCGCACCATGTGCACCTTCCTCGGGGTCAGCGGCAACCTCTCCACCAAGGAACTGGTCGAGGAGGCACTGACCGACTCGGACTGGTTCTACACCGAGGGCTATCTGGTCACCTCGGACACGGCGCGTCACGCCACGATCGAGGCCAAGCGCCTCGCCGACGCGTCCGGCGTCAAGACCGCCATCTCGCTCTCCGACCCGAACATGGTGAAGTTCTTCAAGCCGGGGCTGCAGGAGATGATCGGTTCGGGCGTGGACCTGCTCTTCGCCAACGAGTTCGAGGCCATGGGCATGGCCGGCTCGGAGGATCTGCATCAGGCGGTGGACTATCTCAAGACCATCGCCAAGACCTTCGCCATCACCCGGGGGCCGCAGGGCGCCCTGGTCTGGGACGGCAGCGCACTGATCGAGATCGATCCGATCAAGGTCGAGGCAGTCGACACGCTCGGCGCGGGCGACATGTTCTCCGGGGCCTTCCTCTACGGACTGAGCCAGGGCTGGAGCTATCGGCGCGCGGGGGATCTGGCCTCGGCCGCCTCGGCCAAGCTGGTCACCTCGCTCGGGCCGCGCATCTCGGCCGCCGAGACCCGAAGGATCCTCGAAACCTTCGGCTGATCGGCCAATCGCGTCGATCGGCGGAAAGCCGATCGCACGCTGTCCAGGCATTCGATCGGCCCGTGACGGATCCCGAAACTGCGAACCACTCGACATCCTGGGGCCTACCCCAGGGTGTTAGGATTCGAGCCAAAGACTCTGGACCGATCGCAAGCGGCCGACGGACATCGACCTCCTGGCTCCTGGAGCAGGGGGCGGTCCGTCGGTGAACGTCGAATGGAGGACGCTCGATGACGAGCTTCGATGCCCCATCACTGCCGTCGCCCCTGACGCTGCGGGAATGCACCCGGCCGCGCTTCGAGGGCAATCTGGACAAACTCAGCGAATGGCTGACCGGCCTGCGCGACGGCGGCGTCCGTCAGGCCGGGCCGGCGCTGATGATGGCGCTCGAAAATCTGCGCAAGTCGGACCTGACCGCCAATCGGCGCATCTCGGTGCTGTCCGCGCTCAAGGTCCCGGTTCTCAAGACCTGTGCCGGACTCCCCAAACCCTACGCCGAGGATGGCGAATCGACCCAATCGGCGAACGGCATCACCCTGGAGCAGCGTCTCTACCGGCTCATGTTCGTGAATCTGGACCTGGCGCTGCGGCAACTGGACCAACAGCACTGCACGCTCACCACCCGGCAGCGGCGCAAGCGCGACTGGATGGCGCGCAATCTCTTCCGCTTCGCCTCGCGCCAGATCCGCTACAGCGCGCTATGGAAGGTTCCGCCGCCATCAGGCACCTGGCGCGATCTGCACGAGAGCTATTACTACCTCTCCACGCGACGGACCCATGGCGTCTGGACGGACGAGGATTCGGTCTCCATCGGGAATGGCTTCGACCACCAGCTGGAATACAAACGCCTGCTGCTGTTCGGACTGGCCGCCCAAATGAAGGAATCGACGATCCGAAGCGAGTATTTCCTCGACGGTCTGGAAGGCTGGGCGGTGCAGACCCAGCTGGAGGATCCGTTCCGCATGCTCGGCCGCATCCGTCTCTTCCTGGTCGAGATCTCGGAGGACAGACCGCCACGCCAGGTCGAGGGAACGCTGGAATCCACCTTCCATGGCTGGGTTCTGCAGCCCCCCTATCCCTTCATCCACGAATTGGAGGACGCCGGATATAGAATGGGGGCCTACGGCTTCCAGCCGCTCGACCTCACACCCGTCTGACCCAGTACCCAGAACCCAATGAAGCTGCTCGCGATCGATACCTCCAGCGAAACCTGTTCCGCCGCCCTGCTCCTCGACGAGCGTCTCGAACAACGTCTCGAACATGCCCCCCGCCGCCACGGCGAGCTCATCCTGCCGATGATGCAGGATCTGCTCGCAGAGGCCGGGCTGGCCGTCACCGACCTGGACGCCATGGCCTTCGGATGCGGTCCGGGCTCGTTCACCGGCGTCCGCATCGCCACCGCCGTCATCCAGGGCGCCGCCTTCGGCGCCGAGATTCCCGTGGTTCCCGTCTCGACGCTCGCCGCCATGGCCCAGGGTCAGTTCAGACGCACGGGCGACAGACGCCTGCTCGTGGCGCTAGACGCACGCATGGAGGAGGTCTATTGGGGATGCTTCGAGATCGACGGGCAGGATCTGGCCGCATACTGCTGCGAAGAGCGCGTCTGCCCGCCCGACTCGGTCTCGAGTCCGCAGGGCTGCGGCTGGCATGGCGTCGGGCCGGGCTGGTCGGCCTATCGAAGCCTGCTGACCGGACGTCTGGGCGAGGCGCTCTCGGGCATGAGTCCGGAGGCCGTCTGCGAGGCGCGGGACATCGCCATCCTGGCCGCGGCCGATTATGCCGAGGGACGCCATGTCCCCGCCGATCGGGCCATGCCCGTCTACCTGAGGGACAAGGTCACCCGCGCGGCCTGAGTGCGCGTGCTCGCCCGCCTGCGCTCGACATTCAACCCAATACCTCGCGCCGCCTGGCTGTGGCATCATGCTGATGACGGCAGTGCCGCCGCAGACAGCTCAGGACGTAGTGCAGCAGGGTCCCCCCGACCACCAGGAACATGGCCGAGGCGATTCCCAGCCGAGCCAGCGGCCCGAGGGGCGACAGGCCCAGCATCAGCCAGGTCAGGAACCCGATGAGGATCGTGATGAGCGAGATCACGACGAAGGGCCAGAGCGAGTGGTTGCATTTCGGGCAGAGGTTCAGCATGGATGCTCTCGGATTCCGAAGAACGCCCGTTGGCGCTGTCCATTCGCCTTGGCGAAGGTTGGGAAGACGATAAGGCCGAGGTGAGGAAACCATTCACACAGCGGTCGTTCATACTGATCGAGACGCGTCAATAAGACATTGAAATCGGTCAATATCATTCAAGACCTATCGGCTGCTCCAGGCGCAATATTCCCATCGGATAGTCTAGCGGCCGCCCGCCGGGGACTGCTCGCGCTCTACGCCACCGCAATCGCAGCGGTCGACGGGCGCGAGAACACTCGCCGCGCCCTCTCGCGCCACCAAGCCATTGAGGGTCCGACCTGGATCTGCGCGATCGGCAAGGCGGCATCGGCCATGGCGCTCGGCGCTGCCGCGGCCCACTCGGGATCCTGTCTCGGAGGTCTGGTCGTCACCAAGCCCGGGCATGCCGACGAAAAGGCGCTGGCGGCCGCGGGCATCCGCTGTCTCTTCGGCGCTCATCCGTTGCCGGACGCGAGCAGCCTGGAAGCGGGCGAGCAGCTGATCGCCGCACTGAGCGACATCCCGAGCGGAGCGACGGTCATCGTCCTCCTGTCGGGCGGCGCCTCCAGCCTGATCGAGGCACCGATCCGCGGAATCGACCTGACCGAGCTGCGCCGCATCAATGCCTGGCTGCTGGGGAGCGGGCTGGCGATCGAACAGATCAATCTGGTCCGCAAGTCCATCTCCCGGATCAAGGGCGGCGGACTCCTGGATGTCATCCCCGAGCGGTCGCTGCGCGCGCTCGCCATCTCGGACGTACCGGGGAATGTCGCGGGCGTCATCGGTTCCGGACCGCTGACCCCGGAACCCGATCTGGCGGTCCGGGTCATGAAGCTGCCCCTGCCCGACTGGCTGCTGGAGCGGGTGCGGCAAGGACTGGCCGAGCGCGGAGAGATGTCCGTCCGGGGACCGGAGATCGAGCTGATCGCCGACCTGGAGACCGCCATAGACGCGATCGCCGAGCACGCGCGCCGGTCCGGCCTGAGCGTCCATCTCCATCCCGAACCGATCCAGGGCCAGGCGGCAACGCGAGGCCGCGAGCTGGCCCGCACCCTCATCGATTCCGAACCGGGTCTGCACATCTGGGGTGGCGAGACGACCGTCGAGCTTCCGCATCGGCCAGGGCGCGGAGGACGCAACCAGCACCTGGCATTGGCGGCGGCGATCGAGCTCGCCGGACATCCCGACGCCCTGATGCTCGGCGCCGGAACCGACGGCACCGACGGCCCCACCGAGGACGCGGGCGCCCTGGTCGACGGCTGGACCCTGGAGCGCGCCGCCGACGCCGGATTCGAGCCCGAGTCCTGTCTCGCCGGTGCGGATTCCGGATCGCTGCTGGAGGCCAGCGGAGACCTGATCCGCACCGGCCCGACCGGGACCAACGTGATGGACCTGATCCTCGGGCTCAAGCTGTGACGGAGCGGCCGAGCGCGAGTCTATTCGCGATCTCGGCTCGCCGTCCGAGCGTGCGGACGCTCAGAGATAGTCGAGCTGGTCCACCCCGAAATGGGTCGGCGTCAGGCCGAGCCGGGCGAAGCTGTCGTTCTCCGGGCAGACATTGCCTTCCATCAGCATCTGCAGCTGATCGCGCGAGATGGGGAACCAGGCGTAGCGGTCGAGCAGACTGGCGGCGGCCTGGATCGCCGTGGCCGGCGCCGGCAGCATCATCTTGGTCTTGCCCGAGGCCGCGGCGATGACGCCCAGGATGGCCTTCCAGCTCAGACGCTGGGGGCCGCATAGACCGTAGGTCTGAGACTGGGTGCGCGACTCGCTCAGAGCCAGCACGAAGGCCTTGGCGACGTCCGTCACCGAGACGGGCGCCAGCTCGAACTCGCCCGCCTTGAGCGGCAGCATGCCCGCGTAGAAGAGCGGTGCCGGCAGAGGGCTGTCGATGATGTCCTTCTTGAGCTGAGAGCAGAACTCCATGCGTCCCTGCGGATCGCCGAAGATCACCGAGGGACGGAAGATGGTCCAGTTCAGGCCCGAACCCTTGAGGGCGATCTCGGCCTGGTATTTGGTGCGCTGATAGGGCGTGCCCTCGGCCCGGACCCCGTTGGCCGTCATGAGCAGGAAACGGCTCACGCCCGTGGCCTTCGCAGCCGCGATGGTATCCACCACGCCCTGGTACTGCAGCGCCTCGAAGGTGATGCCGCGCGCGGGAAATTCGCGCAGAATGCCGATGAGATAGATGACTGCATCGGCGCCGGTCAGACATTGCTCGAGCGCCACCTTGTCGCCGACCTCGCCATGCACGATCTCGCAGGCCGAGGGATTCTCGATCTTGGTTTCGCTGCCGGGGCGCACCAGCAGCCTGGGCATATGGCCCTCGGCGAGCAGTTGGCGCGTGACGTATAGACCGACGAAGCCTGTACCGCCGATGACTGCAACCTTCATGGAACACTCCTCATCGATGATTGGAATGAATCGATGGACGATGATACCGGTGGACCACTAGATTGGTGCCGAACGGATTCAGTCAAGACAGAATCTGAACATCCCCCTGTATCGCCGGTCAGCGGCCGACCTGAGCCATCTGGGGCATCTTCGAGGGCGTCGCGGCCAGGTTGACGACGTTTTGGCGACGCAGTCGGCGCACGCTGCGGCGCGCGGCGGTGAAAACCTCCTGGATGGCCTCGGAGGCTTTCTTGCGGGCGTCTCGGACCACCACCTGGCGGCCGGAGCAGAGCCTTGCGCTCAATTCGCAGCGAACGCGATGGCCGTGCATCGGATCGAATTCTTCCTGAATCGTGACGTGGGCGTCGAGCTGTTCGTCTGGAAAGCGATCGGCGAGCTTCTTGACCTCGAGCTCGATCTGCCGGCGAATATCTGCATCCAACGCGAGCGTATCGCCGCCTATCTTGATGGGCATACTTGACCTTCTCCAAAGACTCGGCCAATTCTCACGCCTTTCAGTGACGCATACCGAATACCGAGTGGAACTGATAAGAGGGCAACGGCCTCTATGAGTGATTCCGTCGCTCGGGGTATCTCTGGGGCGGGGGGGGACGCGGTACGAGACGCGCGACGGTGCGCAGATCATGGCGATCGAACGTCCGAAAAGCAAGACCGCAAGTGTCATTTAACGCACATTCATCACACTTTCACCCCTCCAGATCAAAATCTGGGTGCATTCTCGGCCCTCGGAAGCGATCCGAGAGAGGGTTTTCGCCCTATAGACCGACCGAATCGCTCGCCCCGACACGAGGCGCAGGCCCCTGCCGGCTGCCCTGACGCGGCCTCACTCGAAGAGATCGCGAAAGGCCTTGGCGAAGGATTTGTAGGCATCCCAGCCGTCCTTGTCCATCACCTGATCGATCACCCAGCGGTTCTCCTGCCCGCCGCCCATGAGCGTCTGGATCTCGAACCCCAGGTGCCGCAGCATGGCGTAGCTGGGGCCGTCGTCGGCGAAGCTGTACTCGGCATACTCGCCCGAGCGCTCGTTGAGCAGGGCGATGAAGGGCGAGCCGTAGTCGCCCGGCCCCAGCAGGTCCTGGGTGTTGTCCTGGACGTGGGCGAAGACCTTCTTGGCGAACTCGGTGACAAGGGTTCGACGTTCATCGTCGTCGATCATCCCGTGCGAGAGCCGGTCCGCGACCTGGATGAGAAAGGCCAGATATTCCTGAATGACGCCGAGCCGCTGGGCGTCGTCGCGGTAGACGAAGCGCTCGCAATGCAGATTGATGGCCTTGTCGAGTGCAACGCGCCAGGCGATGAAGGCCAAGGCACTGGCGACTTCGGGAAGCGAGCGATCGCGCGCCTCGTCCTTCCAATGACTCTTGATGCGAATTGCCACTGAATCCTCCTGCCTCGTCGATGGGCGGAACCGACCGGATCGGGTCCGCCGCTGAATGCTCAGTATTTTACTCAGAAAACCGTCGGCAACACAGATCGCGGGAATGCCAGCTCCGCCGGTCGGCCGCATCCATTGGCTCGACGAGACCGGCAGACGAGGTTTCCTCTGCGCAGAACGGCACGATTGCGGCCCTCGCCCTTGGCGCGATAGAGCATCCGGTCGGCCTGATTGAGCAAGGCATCGAGCGCCCCCCCTTCCGCGACGCTGAGAGCGATGCTGAGGGTACACCTCCAGCCCCCCTCGACCCGGTACGCCGAGCAAGCCGCCGGGAATGGTTGTTTTCAACCGCGAGCCGGGCTATTTCGCCCAAACCCAGAGGGCATGGCCCGCGATCGACACCGCAACCCTATGAGTTCCATCTTTTGGCGCACAATTTGCTTTAGCCTATCGGCGATGCGGATCGGAACTCCGCTATCGCCTCGCGACCAAGATGAACATGAACAGACGCGGGATCATCAAAGGCCGATATGGAACCGAATCCCACCCTTGAACGATGGATCCACTATGCAGGCAGAACCACGCTGCTCGCTCTGGGCTGGATCCTGCTCGCCGGACCGGCCCCCGAATCCTGGATACTGGGCATCCCGAGCGTTCTGCTTGCGACCTGGGCCAGCCTCCGGCTCGCTCCCCCGAGGCGGCGTGGACTGAGTCCCCGGGGGCTGATGGCCTTTCTGCCCTACTTTCTATGGCAATCGGTCCGCGGCGGTATCGACGTGGCCGGACGCATCCTGCACCCGAGGATGCCGATCGCGCCCGGCTTCCAGATCTACCGGACGCGGCTGTCGAAACCGGCCGCCCGGGTGCTCTTTCTCGACAGCATCAGCCTGCTGCCCGGCTCCCTGAGCGCCGATCTCGACGGGGATCGGCTGCGCATCCACGCCATCGACGCCGACTCCAGCCTGGCACCCGAGCTGGCCGCGCTCGAGCGGCGGATCGCCGCGCTGTTCGGCGAGCGCCTGCCGGATCCGACTCATGGCTGAATTCCTTCTCGCGGCCGCCCTGCTGCTCCTGATCTCGATGGCCACGGGCCTGGCGCGGCTCATCCTCGGACCGACGCCGGGCAACCGGGTGATGGGCGTGCAGCTGCTCGGAACCACCGGCATCGCCATCCTGCTGCTGCTCGCCCAGGTCCTGGCCGCGCCGGCGCTGACGGACGTGGCCCTGATCTTCGCCCTGCTCGCCGCGGTGTCCGGCATCGCCTTCACCCGACGGCGGATCCATGGAGACGCGCCCGAATGAGCCTCGCGATCCAGATCCTCTCGGGCACGCTCGTCGCGCTCGGCACGGGCTTCTTCCTGGTCGGCACCCTGGGGCTGTTGCGGCTGCCCGATCTCTTCACCCGGCTGCACGCCCTGACCAAGGCCGACAACCTCGGGCTCGCCCTGGTGATCCTGGGGCTGATGCCCTGGGTGTCGGACGTCTTTCAGGGATTGAAGCTGCTGCTGATCTGGGTCCTGGTACTGGCCTCCAGCGCCACGGCCAGCCATCTGATCGCCAAGCGCGCAGCGCTCGGCGAGGCCGAGGAGCTCTAGCGGCCATGGCGGTCCTGATACTGGTGTTCGATCTGATTCTGGTGGCCACCCTTTTGGGCCTGGCACTGGCCGCGCTCACCAGCCGGGAGCCGAGCCGCGCAGCGACCCTCTTCATCGCCTTCGGCATCTGGCTGTCCCTGGTCTGGGCGCGGCTGCAGGCGCCGGACCTCGCCCTGGCGGAGGCCGCGATCGGCGCCGGCTTCGGCGGCGCCCTCATGCTGGCGGCGGCACGCCGGACGGCCCATCGCGCGACTCGGGGGCGAGGCGACGAGGAGACCGAGCCAGACGAGGCGCACCCGCCATGAACCGAACCCCGAGTCTAGTCGTGGCCCTGCTGGTCGCCCCGCTCGCGCTGGTGCTACTGTGGGCCTTCCACGAGGCACTGACCCAGCCGTCCGGCGCGCGTCTGGCCGATCTGGCCGAGACGTCGCTGTCGCGCACCGGGGTCGGCAATCCGGTGACGGCCGTACTCCTGAGCTATCGCGGCTACGACACCATGCTGGAGCTGGGCGTCCTGCTCGCGGCGCTGCTCGGCATCTGGTCCCTGGGCCGGGTCTCGCCCGGCTTCCATCCGCCCGAGCTGGCCCTGACCGCCATGGTCGCATGGGTGGTCCCCCTGCTGATCCTGACCGCCGGCTATCTGCTCTGGGCCGGCGCGGAGCGGCCCGGCGGGGCCTTCCAGGGCGGCGCCCTGCTCGGCGCGGCCGGCGTGATCCTGCGTCTGACCGGCGAGCGACGGCTCGGCCTGCCGTCCGAGCGGGCGCAGCGCCGGCTCGCGATCGCCGGGATCGGCGCCTTCCTCGCGGTCGGTCTGGGGACGGCGGCGGCCGGACTGGGATTCCTTGCCTACCCGGAGTCCTGGTCCAAGTGGCTGATCCTGCTGATCGAGACCGCGACCACACTGGCGGTCGGAATGACCCTCGCCGCCGCCTACCCCGGCGGACCACCCGGGCCGGCAGGCAACGAGCGAGACGCGCCATGACCGAGCTCCTCTTCGGCGGGGCCGGCATCCTCCTCTTCGCGATGGGTCTCTGGTCCTTCCTGGTTCATGAGCCGCTGCTGCGCAAGCTGATCGCCTTCAACGTCATGGGCAGCGGTGTCTTCCATATCCTGGTCGCCATCTCCGAGCGCGGCGCGCTGCGGCCGGATCCCGTGCCGCACGCCCTGGTCCTGACCGGCATCGTGGTGGCCGTGAGCGCCACCGCGCTGGCGCTCGCGCTCGACCGCCGGCTCGACGACGAGGATCCCGATGGATAGCCTCGCACTCGCCGTCGCCCTGCCCTTGCTCGCGGCGCTCCTGGCCACGGTCTGGCCGGCGCGGGCGACCCTGCTCGGGCTGCTCGGCGCGCTCGCGACCGCCGCGGCGGCACTGATGGTGATCACGGAGGTCTGGGAGCATGGGCAGCTGAGCACCGCGCTGGGCGGCTGGGACATCCCACTGGGGATCGCGCTCGCGGCCGACGGCCTCTCCGCCGCCCTGCTCGCCATGACGGCGCTGGTGGGGCTCGCGATCAGCCTCTATGCCGCCGCCTATTTCGACGGACGCCAGGCGATGCATTTCTGGCCGCTCTGGCTGCTGCTCTGGACGGCGCTCAACGGGCTCTTCCTGGCCGGCGACCTCTTCAATCTCTATGTCACGCTCGAGCTGCTGGGCCTTTCGGCCGTGGCGCTCGGCGCCCTGGGCGGAGACCGGGCGGCCGTCGCCGCCAGTCTGCGCTATCTGCTGGTCAGCCTGCTCGGGTCGATCAGCTATCTGCTCGGCGTCGTGCTGCTCTACACCGCCCACGGCAGTCTGGACCTGGCGCGGGTCGCCGCGGCGCTGCAGCCCGGCCCGGTGGCGGCCGCGGCCATGACGCTCATGATCGGCGGCCTGACGATGAAGGCGGCGCTGTTCCCGCTGCACTTCTGGCTGCCGCCGGCGCATGCGAGCGCCCCGGCCCCGGTCAGCGCGGCGCTCTCGGCCCTGGTGGTCAAGGCCGCGGTCTATCTGATCCTGCGGCTCTGGCTGGATCTCTTCGCCCCACTGGTCACCACGGGCGCGGCCATGCTGCTCGGCGGGCTCGGCGCGGCGGCCGTGATCTGGGGCTCCTGGCGCGCGCTGCACGCCGAGCGGCTGAAGCTGCTGGCGGCCTATTCGACCGTGGCCCAGATCGGCTATCTCTTCCTCTTTCCACCCCTGTTTCAGGCGACGCCCCCGGGTCCCGGGCGCGACGACCTGCTGGCCGCCCTGGTGCTCATGATCCTGACCCACGGCTTCGCCAAATCGGCGCTCTTCCTCGCCGTCGGCGTGATCCAGAAGCGCTCAGGGCACGATCGCATCGCCGAGCTGGGCGGCACCGCCCAACGTCTTCCTGCCACCACCTTCACCCTCGGACTGGCCGGGATCGCCCTCATCGGACTGCCCCCGAGCGGCAGCTTCACCGGCAAGTGGCTGCTCCTGAACGGCGCCTTCGCCAGCGGTCAATGGGGCTGGATACTCGTCATCCTGACCGGCACGCTGATGACGGCGGCCTACGTCTTCCGCGTACTCAGCCGGGCCTTCAATCTGGAGCCGACCCCGCCGGGGTTCGTCACGGACGCGCGCACCGAGCTGCCCGCCCTCCTGCTGGCCGCGATCGCGGCGATCGGACTGGGCCTGGCGGCGGCGCCGCTCTGGCCGCTGCTGGGCGGCGGCGAGGACGGGACATGACCCTGGATACCCTCCTGCCCGCCGCCATTGTCTTCAGCTCGCTCGTCCCCGGGCTCCTGATCTTTCTGGTCGCGGAGGAAAGCCACCGGCTGCGGATCCTGCTGAACCTCTCCGGCGCCCTGGTCAAGCTGTTGTTCGTCGCCATCATGATCTGGGGCGTCTATCACGACCACAACTACGAGAGCCGGCTGACCCTGGCCCCCGGGCTCGACCTGGTGCTGCAGGCGGACGCACTCTCGGTGCTCTTCGTCACCCTCTCGACCCTGCTCTGGCTGGTCACGACCGTCTATGCCATCGGCTATCTGGAGCAGACGCCCAACCGCAGCCGTTTCTTCGGCTTCTTCAGCCTCTGCGTCTCCTCGACCGTGGGCATCGCCCTGGCCGGCAATCTCTTCACCTTCCTGGTCTTCTACGAGATCCTGACCCTGACGACCTACCCCCTGGTGGCCCATCGCGGGACGCCCGAATCCATCCGGGGGGCGCGGATCTATCTGATCTACACCCTGAGCGGGGGCGTTCTGCTGCTGACCGGAACGGTCTGGCTGCATGCGCTGGCCGGCCCGGTCACCTTCACCCAGGGCGGCATGCTGGGGGCGGTTCCGACCGAGCAGCATGGAACGCTGATCGCCATCTTCGTGCTGCTGCTCGGCGGACTCGGGGTCAAGGCCGCGCTGGTACCGCTGCACGGCTGGCTGCCGGAGTCCATGGTGGCGCCCGCCCCGGTGAGCGCCCTGCTGCACGCCGTGGCGGTGGTGAAGGCCGGCGCCTTCGGGATCCTGCGGGTGGTCTACGACGTCTACGGGATCGAGCTCGCCGACGCGCTGGGGCTGCTGACGCTGCTCGGCGCACTGGCCTCGGCCACCATCCTCTACGGATCGCTGCGGGCCCTGGCCCAGGACGGGCTCAAGAAGCGGTTGGCCTATTCCACCGTGAGCCAGGTCTCCTACATCGCCCTCGGCGCCTCCATCCTGGGACCGGTGGCGACCGTGGGCGGCGTGGTGCACCTGGTCCACCAGGGCATCATGAAGATCACGCTCTTCTTCTGCGCCGGCAACTATGCCGAGACCCTCGGCATCCATCGCGTCAGCCAGATGGACGGCGTCGGCCGGCGCATGCCCTGGACGACGCTCGCCTTCAGCGTCGGCGCGCTCGGCATGATCGGCCTGCCGCCCATCGCCGGCTTCGTCAGCAAGTGGTATCTGGGCCTGGGCGCCGTCACGGCCGAGGCCGAGTGGGTCCTGGTCGTCCTGGGTCTGAGCACCCTGCTCAACGCCGGCTATTTCCTGCCCATCCTCTATCGCGCCTGGTTCCGTCCGGCGCCCGAGGCCTGGCCGGAGGAGCACATCCCGCCCGGCCGGCTGGAGACCATGGGCACCCTGCTGTGGCCGCCGGTCATCACGGCGGGGCTCTGTCTGATCGCCGGTCTCCTGGCCGAGGCGCCCTTCAGCCCGCTCGAATGGACCGAGCTGATCGCGCGCCGCGAGTACGGACTATGAGCGTCTGGCTGCTGCTCGGCGCCTGGGTCTGGCCGCTCCTGCTCGCGGCCGGCGCGCGCGCGCGGCGGCTCTGGTGGCTGCCCGCGGTGGGCGCCCTGCCTGCCCTCGCCGCCGCCCTCTGGCTCCCGCTCGGCAGCCGTCTGGAGCTGCCCTGGCTGCTGCTCGGGACCAGTCTGGGGCTGGACGCGCTCGCGCGCGGATTCCTCCTCTTCACCGCCATCGTCTGGCTCGCGGCGGGCATCCAGGCCGCCTTCGGTCTGCGCGGGAGGCCGGACACAGGGCGTTTCAACCTCATGTTCCTGCTGGCGATGGCCGGAAACCTCTGGCTGATCGTCGGACAGGACCTGGTCAGCTTCTACGCCGGTTTCGCCCTCATGGGGCTGGCGGCCTACGGACTCATCGTCCACGAGGGCGACGCCAAGGCGCTGCGGGCCGGGCGCGTCTATCTGATCCTGGCGCTCGCCGGCGAGGTGACCCTGCTCGCCGGGCTACTCATGATCGCCGTCCAGTCCGGCACGCTCACGCCGAACCGGGCGCAGCTCGCCGGGCTGGACGATCCCGCCATCGCGCTGATCCTGCTGGGGCTGGGCGTCAAGGCCGGGATGGTCCCGCTGCACGTCTGGCTCCCGCTGGCCCATCCGGCCGCCCCGCCGGCGGCGAGCGCCGTGCTGAGCGGGACCATGATCAAGGTCGCGCTGCTGGGATGGCTGAGGTTCCTACCGGTCGGGGCGGCGGAGCTGCCGCTCTGGGGCGATGTTCTGACCCTCGCGGGCCTGGTCACCATCGCCCTGTCACTGCTGGTCGGGCTGGTGCAGCACGACCCCAAGGTCATCCTGGCCTATTCCAGCATCAGCAAGATGGGCCTGATGATCCTGCTGCTCGGACTCATCCTGGCCGCGCCCGACACGGCCTCGCTCGGCATCGCCGCGCTGACCCTCTATGCCGCGCAGCACGCCCTGGCGAAGGGCGGACTCTTCCTCGGCGTCGGGCTGCGCAAGGCGTCCGCCATCGGCCAGCCGCTGGTACTCGGCGGACTGGCCGTTCTGGCCCTGGCACTGGCCGGCGCTCCCTTCACCAGCGGCGCGGCCGCCAAGTACGCCATCAAACCGCTGCTCGCGACGGCCGACTGGCACTGGATCGCGGGCGCCATCGCGGTCTCGGCCGTCGCGACCAGCCTGCTGATGGCCCGCTTCGTCTGGGCGAGCACCCGTATGGAACGCCACCCGGAGCCTGGCTACGGCTGGCCGCTGGCGGGCTGGAGCGGTCTGATCCTGCTGCTGCTCGCCTTCCCATTCGTGCTGGGTCAGCCGGCGGCCTGGACGACGGGTGCCGCCACGATCGGCACGGGCCTCGCGATCGCCGCCGCGATCGCCGGCACGGCACGCTGGCGCCCGGAGGTGGTCCGACGCTCGCTCGGACGGCTGGTCGGAACCATCCCACCCGGCGATCTGCTGGCGCTCGCCGCCGCGCCGATCGGCGGGCTGCGCCGGCTTGGTCAGACCGGCATGGATGTCTGGCGGCGTCCGCGAGCATGGATCGAGCTAGGGGGACGGAAAACGCTCGCGGCCCTCTCCAACCATTCACTCGCCAACGCCGAGCGTCGCCTGAGACGCTGGCCGGTCGCTGGATCGCTCTGGCTCGGAATCGCGGGACTGCTGCTGATGGGACTGCTCGTCGGCGATCCCCGTCTGAACAGAGAGGCGCCGAAAATCGCCGAAGTCTCGCCTCCATCAGCCGTCGTCCCGAATGACCCCGCGCAGATGCCGGCTCCGACCGAGCCCATGAGAGACGCCGAGACCATTCCGAGTTCCGCCGTACCGCGCGAAGGAGAAGGAGATTCCGACATCGAGCCGCAGAAGCAGCCCCCGAGCGATTCGGTCCGCACAGCGGACCCTACCGAAGCGTTGGCTGTAGGGTCCGCTGTGCGGACCGAATCTCCGGAACCAGATTCTCAGACAACATCTCAGGAATGCGACCCCGAGCAGGTCGTCGTCCTCACCAGTCCGCGCGATTCCAGCGACCAAATCCGGCTGCGCCCCTGCGTCGAGCAACCGTCCGGCGAATACGCCGAGGTCGAGGCCCCACCGCTCACCAACCGGCTGGTCCGTCTGATCCAGGTCCATCTGGACGCGCTCGGCTTCGACCCCGGCCCGATCGACGGTCTGATCGGCCCCCGCACCCGCTCGGCGATCCGAGACTACCAACGAGCCAAGGGTGTCGACGCAACCGGCGCCGTGGATTTCGGGCTGATTCGGCTGCTCAAGAACCTAAGGGGGTCTGGCCAAAACGACTACAAGTAAGAACCCTCGCCCCAGTCCATGACACAGGACTGAACTGGCCTGATCGAACCGACACGGGCTTTCTTGACGCCTCTCACGATCCGACTCGTCGCGGCATTGAACAGATTTATGAGCAACCTATGAAATTCATCAAACCGACATTTTGCGGCAACCCCTGGATAGCATGGATATAGGTATCTACATGCATACTATATAAAAAAACATCTTATCGATCAGACATACCTATCGAAACCATAGGAACATACGATTCCGATTTGCCCCTAGATCGTCTTGTACAAATCCGGCTCATTACCTAGAGTTCAACGAATGTACATATTCGTCGATCACTCGCCACCAAAACCACTGCAAAAGTGCTGGCAAATAGCCGAGTTTGTTGGTAGGATTTTTTCCAAGTCAAACACTCAGGTATTAACCCATGGTCAAAGACTTATCAATTATGCCAACTGGCACTATCGAAGCTTATATCAGTAGCGCCTACCAGATTCCTGTCCTGACCCCCGAGGAAGAACACAGCCTAGCCGTCCTGCACCGCGACAATGGAGACATGGCCGCAGCTAGACGCCTGGTGGTGTCGCATCTCAGATTCGTCATCCGGATTGCCCGCGGCTACATGGGGTATGGCTTACCTCTTCCCGATCTGATCCAGGAAGGCACTGTTGGACTTATGAAGGCCGTTCGCAGGTTCGAGCCGGACATGGGCGTCAGGCTGGTTTCGTTTGCTGTCCACTGGATCCGCGCCGAAATTCACGAGTACATTTTGCGCAACTGGCGCATCGTGAAAGTGGCGACGACCAAGGCGCAGCGCAAGCTCTTCTTCAACCTGAGAAGCTCGAAAAAACGCCTTGGCTGGTTCACGAAGCAAGAGGTCGAAGATGTCGCTGCCGACCTTGGGGTGAAGCCCGAAATCGTCATGCAGATGGAATCTCGTCTGGCGAGTCAGGACCTGTCGTTCGATGGTCTCGAAGACGATGATGACGATGCCCCCTCGGCCCCATCGACGTACATCCCGGATGTACGGATGGAACCCTCCCGACTGCTGGAGCGCGAAGACACAGATCGAAACCAAAAGGAACGCCTGCATGCTGCACTCGCTGGCCTAGACGATCGCAGCAAGACCATACTCTATGAGCGTTGGCTGTCGGAGAAGAAACAGACCCTTCATGAGCTTGCAGAACAATTTGGCGTATCTGCCGAAAGAATCCGACAGATCGAAAAAAACGCGATGAAGAAGGTTCGGTTGCAGTTGGAAGCCGCCTGACACAGGTTTAGTCAGGATGTACATCGAACCTTATCAATTACACCACTATCCACAAGCCACCTGACGAGAGAGCAACTCTCCGTCAGGTGTGCTCATCCCAAACCCATTCCATCCTTCCCGTTGGCAAAAACAAACGGCTCTTGTTGGATTCATCGCAAGAGGTAGTGAACATTTTCCTTTGCACAAAGAAGAAACCCCTGGCTCCTTATGGGAGTCAGGGGTTTCGGGATAAAGCCCTGGCGGTGACCTACTTTCGCATGGGGAGGCCCCACACT
>NZ_AONC01000062.1 GCF_000585215.1 Imhoffiella purpurea
CCCCCGGAGACGGGGGCCCTGCCACTACACGGGAGCCTGCCGACGGAGGTGCAGGACCGGGCACTGCGGCCGGGAACGGCGGGCCGGCGCCGCATCATCCTCGCCACGGACATCGCCGAAACCAGCGTTACGATCCAAGGAGTCAGAGTCGTGATCGACAGCGGCGTCGCCCGCAAGCCGCGCTTCGATCCGGGCTCGGGGCTCGAACGGCTCGTTACCGAGCCTGTCCCCATCGCATCGGCCGATCAGCGCGCCGGACGGGCCGGGCGCGTCGGTCCGGGCGTCTGCTATCGGCTCTGGACCCGTGCTCAGGAACACGGCAGGGCCGCGCATCGCACCCCGGAGATCCTGCAGTCCGATCTCACACCCTTGGTGCTCGAACTGGCCCTCTGGGGCGTCAGGGACCCCAGCGAACTGCAATGGCTCGACCCGCCTCCCACGCCTGCCTGGGAGCAGGCCGTCTCGCTGCTGAAGAGGCTCGGCGCATTGGACGCGCGCAACGGTCTGACCCCGCTCGGGCGCGCCATGGCGCCGCTGCCGGTGCATCCGAGACTCGCCGCCATGCTGCTCCGCGCGCCGCCCGAGTCGCGCCGAACGGCGGCCGATCTCTGCGCCTTGCTGAGCGAACGGGATCCCATGCGCTTCACCCCGGGCCAGGGCCGCCCGAGCGATCTGGGCCTGCGTCTTCAAGCGCTCGGGGACCGGCGCGAGAGGAACCGAGCGTCCGACATGGATCCCAACCGACTCGCCGCCATCGAGCGCGTCTCGCAACAACTGCGGCGCATGACGGACAAGATCCGGGAAGGTGGCCCCACGGCGGATGGCATCCGGTCTCCCGGCGCCCTGCTCGCACTCGCCTATCCGGATCGCATCGCGCAACGCCGAGAGGGGGCGGACGATCGCTATCTGCTGGCCTCCGGCGCCGGCGCCGTGCTACCCCGAGACGACGCCCTCGCCGTCCACCCCTATCTGGTGGTGGCCGCACTCGACGCGCGCGGGCGCGACGGACGCATCCAGCTGGCGCTCCCAGTCGAGGAATCCGATCTGCGCAGCCTCTTCGAGGACCGCATCGAGCGCCTGCGCCAGGTGTCCTGGGACGCGGATCGCGAGGCGGTCGTCTCGCGCGAGATCGAGCGCCTCGGCGCCATCGCCCTGACCGCCCGGCCACGCGCGCTCGAAGACGAAGCGGAGGTCGCCAGGCTGCTCATCGAGCATCTACGCGGCCAACTCGAACGCGCCCTCGACTGGACCCCGGCGGCTAGCCAGATCCAGGCCCGGGTCGCGCTCATGCGCAAGACCGACACGCACGGGGACTGGCCCGACCTCTCGATGGAAGGGCTCGAGGAACGCCTGGAGGATTGGCTCGCCCCCTGGATTGCCGGCAAATCGAGATTGGAGGAGATCCAGCGCCTCGACCTGGCCGAGATCCTGCTCTCCCAGCTCAGCTGGGAACAGCGGCAACGTCTGGACCGGGAGGCGCCCAAGACACTGACCACGCCGGCCGGAAACCAGAGACCGCTCGACTATGCCGGCGGCGAGGTGCCAGTACTCGCGGTACCGCTCCAGGAGATGTTCGGCCTCCAGGACACCCCGCGACTCTGCAACGGCCGCATCCCCATCCTGCTGCACCTGCTCTCGCCGGCGCGCCGTCCCATTCAAGTCACCCAGGATCTGGCCGGTTTCTGGGCCAGGGGCTATGGGGAGGTGCGCAAGGAACTGCGCGGGCGCTATCCCAAACACCATTGGCCGGAGGACCCGACCCAGGCCCAGGCGGTGATCGGCGGGGTGCGGCGGAGACGGCCGGGCTCATGAGCCCCCGGCCGGCATCCCCTCAGGGTTCCTCGGTCGACCTCGCAGGGGCTATCATGCCGCCCGCATTTCATACGCAACGATTCCGTCACGATAGAGATGCGTCCGGCCATCGCGCCGATCTTAAACAAGGGCGGCGGCCATGCAGCCGCTACCCATCTCGACGAGGAGATAGACACATGAAAGGCACGACACTCGCACTCTTCTCCATGCTGGCTGCCAGCAGCGGCGCATTCGCCGCCCACGGTCATCACTGGGGCTATTCGGGCGCCGAAGGTCCCGAGCATTGGGGCGAACTAGACCAATCCTTCAGCGTCTGCCGCAACGGCAGGAACCAGTCCCCGGTGGACCTGGCCGAATTCGTCGACGCTCGGCTTCCGCCGATCGGCTTCCATTACCACCCAGGCGGCGAGATGGAGGAGAACAACGGCCACAGCATCCAGATCGACTACGCCGAGGGCAGCACCATCACGCTCAACGGTCACGACTACGCGCTCAAGCAGTATCACTTCCACGCCCCCAGCGAGAACCATGTCGGCGGCAAGGAATTCCCCATGGAGGCCCATCTGGTCCATGTCGACGAGAGCGGCAGGATCGCCGTCGTCGCGGTCATGATCGAGGAAGGCGCGGAAAACGCCGCATTGACCCAGGCCTGGTCCGTCATGCCCGAGCAGCCGGAAACCATGGTGCACCTCGCCCCCCTGGTCTCCGCCGAGGACCTGCTGCCCAAGAGCCACGACTACTATCGATTCACCGGCTCCCTGACCACCCCGCCCTGCACCGAGGGCGTCGCCTGGCTGGTGATGAAGGAGCCGGTCACGGCATCGGCCGAGCAGATCCACAAGTTCGCCAGCGTCATGGGACATCCCAACAACCGGCCGATCCAGGCGACCAATCATCGGGTGATCCTCAAGTAGGCCCGCCATCGGCAGCTTGCTCGACGCGATCCCGAGGGGCATGACACTTGTCCCCGACCGTGCCTCGACCACCGGCGTCATCCTCGCCGGCGGCCGGGCACGCCGCATGGACGGCCAGGACAAGGGACTGATCCGGCTCGCTGGCCGGCCGCTGATCGAATGGGCCATCGAGGCGCTGGAGCCTCAGGTCGGCGCCATCCTCATCAGCGCCAACCGCAACCTCGACCGCTATGCCTCCTATGGCCATCCGGTCGTCAGCGACCCGCTCGGCGGATTCCAGGGACCTCTGGCCGGATGTCTCGCCGCCATGCGCGCCGCCCGCACACCTTGGATCCTCACCCTGCCCTGCGACGCGCCCCTCACCCCCAGGGACCTTCGCACCCGACTCGCCGAGACTCGTACCGCCGAACAGACGCAGATCGCGATCTGCAGCGACGGCACACGGCGCCAGCAGCTCCATGCGCTGATCTCGGTCGCGCTCGCCGACGACCTCCAGGATTTCCTGTCGCGAGGTGAGCGCAAGGCGGCCATCTGGCAGCATCGCCATCGTCCAGCCGTCGCCGATTTCGGCGACCAGAGCGACGCCTTCGCCAACCTCAACGAACGAACCGATCTATCCCGACTCGAACGCTTACTCGCAGCCGGAAGCGGTTCTGTGGACGCCTCAAGATCCAACACCTGAAATCAGCTATCCATCGATAGCCGAAAGGCGACCATCGAACTCGTTACGTTGACAAAACAGCTGATCGAGCCGATAGTCTGCATTCACAGACTTTCTGTTTTGTATGTTTTAGAAAATGACTCAATTAGCCGACACCCTTCGTTCCGGCATCACCGCTGGCGATGCCGTGATTCGCATCCATGCCACCCTCGAAACCGGGGCGGGAAATGCCAAGGTTCTGCCACCGACCTATGTCGGGGGCAAACACAACATGACCGCCGCGCGAACGGATGGATCGTCGGCCTGGTGCAGCCTCGACAGTCCGGCCTCCGTCGCGAACCGCATCGAGGCCGCGATTCGCCAGGGATATCCAGATCTGGCCCCGCTGAGGGTCGAGATCGGACAGCGCACCCTCTCCACGCTCGACATGCCGCATCGCGCCTTCGATGCCATCCTCCGCGAGAGCAGATACAACGGCATCCCTTGGTCCGAAACCGAGATCTCCCGGGCGCTGAGCGCGGCGACACCGGCCAACGCCTACGCCTTGCTGCGCCACGACCCCGGCGTGCTGCTCTTCGGGGGATGGGATTCGACCAAGCTGGGCCAACCGACCAATGCGGCCAAACAGCTCAAACTGCCCGCCGCCCTGTCATGCGAGATCACCGCCACCGACGTTTTGCCGCTCAAGCGCGCGAAATCCCGCATCGACCCCCTGGGCATCGAGGGGACCGAGGCATGCCTGGTCGAACAGGCCGACGGGCTGCTGGAACCCTACGACGAAGAGATTCACGGCGAATTGCCGATACGACCCGAAAAGGACACCCAGCAGTACCCACGCCGCATCAAGCCGTCCCACGCCAATCTGGGGAACGTGGCGCCCGACCTGCTCGACAAGGGCGTGCTCGTCCGCGGCGAGATGAGGCTCGACGGCATCATCGATCTACGCCGCCTGGCACGCTATGGATTCGCCCCGGCCGATGACGTCGAGGCGCACCTGCTGCTCGCGCTCATGGGGCTCTACGGCATCGATGCCCTGCTGCGGCGCGGACTCGATCTGCGGCGCGACTGCGAACTGATCGCGACGCAGGTCGACATTTCGCTGGAGCCCTATCTCGCCGACTCCATACCGCTGGATCTGAACGGCATCGCGGAGGCTCTCTCCGATCAAATCGACATCTTGCGCGACCACATCGCCGAGCCGATTCACCTAGAGGCCAATGCCGCACTGAAAAGGCTCGAAGGACTCGACTGATGCTCGGCATCCGGGCCGATTTCCTGCGCGGCGTCTATGTCGCGGCCGAGCCGACGGCGCCGACGGCTCCCGAATGGCCGCCCGCGCCGGCACGCCTCTTCGCGGCACTCGTTTCAGCGGCCTATGCCATCGGCCTGGACCCTCGGCCACTGAGCGCCCTCGAAGCCCCCCCGAGGATCCTGTTCGGCACCGCCATCGCTGCCCCCGGCGAGACGCACTATGTTCCACCGGCGTTCATCACTGCGGGGGAGCGTCCCGGCAAGGCCGTCCATCGACCACAGATGGTCGACATCGACGCGCCGGTACTCTACCTCTGGGATACGGACCTGGATCCCGCCTGGCTCATGCCCATTCTCGAGGCCGTGACCTATCTGGGCCGTGCCGAATCCACCGTACGACTGTCGCTGGCGGAGACCGTGCCGGATCTTCCCTTTCGGCTGAACCCGGATCCCTTTGGCGACGAGCTTCTGCGCGTCCCGGGAGAGAACTGGCTCCGCACCCTGCAAGAGCAGCATGGAAGCCAGCAGCGCATCCTCGCGCCCTACATCGGCTATTCCGATCCCAGGGTCCAGATCGCCCCATCGCCCTGGGGAGACTGGTTCGTGCTCCGTCCCAAGGGCGGCGAGCTGCGCGATACCGCACGACTCGGCGCGGCCTTGCGCAAGGCCGCCATGCACCATGCTCCCGATCCCCTGCCCGCCATCCTGCACGGTCATGAGCGGACGCCTCACGCGGCCTGGCTCACGCTCCCCCATGTCGGCCATGAGCATGCCGACGGTCGCGTGCTGGGACTGGCGATGCTCCTGCCGCGCGAGGTCTCCGACGAAGAGCGGACGGCGGCCGTGTGGGCGCTGTCTCGCGTGACCCACATCCAGTTGGCCGATCGCCGCATCATGACCCATCGCCCAGCCGGACACGAACCCGAGCCGCAGGGAATCAGACGTGCCACCTGGGCCGGCCAGGGCCGCGTCTGGACAAGCGTCACCCCCATCCTGCTGGAACGCCATCCGCGCCGCGGGCAGAGCCTCGGATCCATGATCGCCGACAGCTGCGAGCGCTGGGGCTACCCGCGCCCGACCCAGGTCGAAACGACCCATCAGGGCAGGCTGCGAGGCGTTCCGCCCGCCCCTCTCTTTCGCCCGCGACTCCCCGGACGCTGGACGCACGCCACGCTCCACTGGGACAGACCGATCCGTGGCCCCCTGCTGCTGGGGCGCGACCAGCATGTGGGACTGGGTCTCTGCCGCAGTGTCGACCGCGCGAAGGGAGGGTGACGCACCCATGGAAACATTCAGCGACTGGTATCTGAGCCGCCATGGCCGCACGCCCTTTCCCTGGCAGGCGCGACTGGCCGAGCGCATCGCGGCGGACCATTGGCCCGACGCCCTGACGCCTCCCACCGCGTCGGGCAAGACCGGCGTGATCGATGCTTGGCTCTGGGCCTGGCAGTGCGGACATCCCGTCCCTCGCCGCCTGGTCTACGTCATCGACCGGCGGCTGGTGGTCGACGGCGTCACCGACTACGCTCGGGATCTGGCCGCCTCTCTGCCCGAGGCCGAACGCCCCGCCATCGTGACCCTCCGAGGCGGCATGACCATCGACGAGGATTGGGTGCTCGATCCGACGCGCCCGGCGATCGTCGTGAGCACGGTCGATCAAGCGGGATCGCGCCTGCTGTTTCGCGGCTACGGCATCCATCCGCGAAGCGCCCCCATCCATGCCGCGCTGCTCGGAAACGACGCCCTCTGGGTGCTCGACGAGGTCCATCTGGCTCAGCCCTTCCTCCAGACGCTCGAGCGCGTGGCACGCCTGCGCGGCCGGGCGCTCCCGCTCCCATGGCGAGTCCTGCCCATGTCCGCCACCTGGAACAGCGACCAGGCGCATGGACTCGCGGACAGCGACTTCGAGCATCCACTGCTGGCGCAACGTCTCGCCCGCCCCAAGCCCGCGCGGCTCATCAAGCTCAAGGAGACCCAGGATGCGACCGCCGTCCTGATCCAGGAGGCCGTCGGACTGCGCGAGGAGGGGGCCGAGGTGGTGGCGGTCGTCTGCAATCGGGTCGCCAGGGCGCGCGCGGTCTTCGAAGGCCTTCGCGAACGAGGCGATGCGCTCCTGCTCACGGGACGCATCCGTCCGGCGGACAGAGAGATCCTGATGGAGCGGACGCGCCCGCTCATGGCGGGACGGCGCCGAGGACGCTCCCCAGTGTTCGTCGTCGCCACCCAGACCATCGAGGTCGGCGCCGATCTGGATTTCGATGGCCTGGTCACCGAGCATGCGCCAGTCTCCGCCCTGCGCCAGCGCGCGGGACGGCTCAATCGTCTCGGCGAATTGCCGAGCGCTCCCATGCGGATCGTCTATCGTCCGGACAAGGAGGATCCCGTCTACGGCAAGCCCTTCCTCGACGCCGCCTGGAAATGGCTTGGGAAGGTCGCGACCGGGCGTGGAAAAGCCAAGTGCGTCGACTTCGGGATCCGGGCGCTGGACAGCGCGCTCGCCAGCCATCCCGCGCCGGCCGAGGACAGGGCATCGGCGCCTCTGCTGCTCGAATCGCACCTGGATCTACTCGCCAGCAACATCCCCCTGCCGCGACTGGAGATCGCGCCCTGGCTGCGCGGCTGGGAGCGTGGGACGGCGGAGGTGTATCTCTGCTGGCGCGCGGACTGGGGCGAGGAGAGCCTGACCGCCGCCCCGCCCCGCCAGCACGAACTGCTCGCCATCCCGCTGGGGGCATTGCGTCGCTGGAGCGAGGACATCGCCGATATCGAAGACGTCGCCCCAGACGCCTCGATGGCGCGCAATCCTCTCGAATGCCTGAGATGGACGGGAGAGCGCGCCGAACGCATCACGGCCGGCGAGGCGCGCCCCGGCGATACCCTGGTGCTGCACTCAGAGGTCGGCGGCCACGACGCCTTAGGCTGGGCGCCCCGCTCCAGGCAGCCGGTCACCGATGTCGGCGACGACGAGCGGCGCGTGCGCCTGCACGCGGACGTGCATCCCGAACTGGCCGACGAGATCGCCGCGCTGCTGGACTCCGAGGCCCAGGTGTCCGACTGGCATCGGCTGGCCCAACAGGCGGGGCTGGAGCGACCGGGACGCGTTTTGGCCATCCCCAAGGGCCGTCTGGTCCTGTCGCGCGGGCAATGGACCTCGGACAAGGCCTACCGGGCGATCCCGCTGACGGTCCACAGCGACGCCGTGGCCGAATCCGTCGCCCGCACGGCCCAAACGCTGAAGCTCCCCCGGGAGGTGCGGGACGGTCTGCGTCAGGCTGGCCGCGACCACGATACCGGCAAGGCCGACCTGCGCTGGCAGGCGGGCGTCGGCGGCGATGGCGAGGTCCCGCTGGCCAAGGGTCCGCGCGCCGACGATCCCTGGCTGACACTGCCGCCCGGCTGGCGGCACGAGATGGAATCGGTGGCGCGACTCGATGGCCCCGCGCCGCTGACACGTTATTTGGTCGGCACTCACCACGGGTACGGCCGCCCGCTCTTCCCCATGGCGCCCGATCCGAAGCGATGGCGGCAGATGGAAGACTGGCCGGAGTTGCGCACCGGACTGCTGCGCGACTGGGGGCATTGGGGGCTGGCCTTGCTGGAGACGCTGCTGCGGCTGGCCGACTGGACCGTGAGCGACGCCGAACAGCACACCGCCCCGGAGGAGACCCCATGAAGCTGACCGCCCTGCGCCCGGAGAATCCCCTGGCCATGATGGCGGCCTATGGGACACTGCGTCTGCTGCCGGGCGCCCGGCTGCGTTGGGCCGATGTCCATCCCGAACTGCAGTGGGACGATGGCGATCCGCTGGATGCGCTGACCGAGCGGGTTCGCGAGCGCCGAGACGCGCCCGAGCTCAATCTGCTCGACGACCCGAGATCCAAATACATCGGAGGGATCGATGGGTACCGCCAACTCGCTGGACAGATTCCGCACCCCTGGCTCAGCGCCTATGCCTGCGAAACCGCCTCGGGCATCAAGGGCAGCGGATTGATCGCCCAGGGAGGCAGCCATAAGTTCGTCGCCGCCGCGCGAGCCGTGGTGCAGGCACTGGTGGATTGCGGCGATGTCCATGATCGCGTCCGGGAGGCGCTCATCGGTCCCTGGCGCTACCTCGATCGCGCTGGAGCGGCCCTCGGCTGGGACCCGGGGGCGCGACAGGACGCGAGCATTGCGGCATACGCGCCCCAACTGAAGGACAAGCGCGTGATTCTGGCGGCGAACTGGCTGGCCTGGGAGGCCCTGCCGCTTTGGCCAATGATCGGCGGCGCCACGCCGGGTGTCACCAGTGCCAGCCTGCAGCGCGGACGCAACAAGTGCTGGCGTTATCCGACATGCGCGGAATGGCTCGGCTGGGAGGGGCTGCGCGCCCTGGTGGTCGGACTCGATGGCCTGCCGGCCCCGGAGATCGAGGCACTGGGGATCCGCCTGTGGGAAACCGAGATCCTCGGCCGCCCCGAGGGGGGCGAATTCGGCCTGGCGCGAACCCTGAGCAACCCTCATTTCCCCGCAGGTTCGCGTAGAAGCTAAGCGATTGAATTACATGACATGGATATGGAACAAGGACACGGAAATCCGCCGAAGACGTGCCTGGAGATTCAGGTTCGCGCAAACTCAACCCTGGAATATGGAAGGACAAGGGTTTACACCGATAGAGGTGATTCTCGCCCTTCGGGGCGAGCGGCATTGAAGGAGAGAGCGGCGGCACGATCAGCGGAACCGGGATGACGGTGATTCTCGCCCTTCGGGGCGAGCGATATTGAAGGTGTTTGGTATGGTTTTCGCCCCCATCGAACGGAATCGATTCTCGCCCTTCGGGGCGAGCGGCATTGCGTCTGGCTGCTGCACTCAGTGCTCCGAAGCGACGCCGAGATCCGAATGCACGGCGCCCCGGATCCTCGGCTTTGACTTGGGCGACAGCAACAACCGCGAGATCCCAGGCCGGAACTCGACTTGACATAAAATTCACCCTTGACATCCTGGGAGTCGTTTTTTACTTTACATAACGCAAGCGCTCGAACGAGGCTTGCAGACATGGCGGTTCGTCAAGAACGCCCACTCACATATTGCTCCATCGAGGATATGCATATGAACAACATCGACTTTTCGCCCCTCTTCCGCTCCATGATCGGCTTCGACCGCATGACCTCCGCGCTGGAGAACGCCTATCGGTCCGAGCCCGGCGGTTACCCTCCCTACAACATCGAGGCCAGCGGCGAGAACGACTACCGCATCACCATGGCGGTCGCCGGCTTCTCGCAGAAGGATCTGGGCATGGAGGTCCGTGAGAACATCCTCACCGTCTCGGGCGGACGCCCGGACGATGCCGACGAGTCGCGCCGCTTCCTCTATCGCGGCATCGCCAACCGCAGCTTCGAGCGCAAGTTTCAGCTCGCCGACTATGTCAAGGTGGTGGACGCGCGGCTCGAGAACGGCCTGCTCCACATCGATCTGAGACGCGAGATCCCGGAGGCCATGAAGCCGCGCAGGATCGAGATCCGCGGCGAGGGCAAGGGCTACATCGAAGGCTCCCCCAAGGAGGCCGCGGCCTGATCCAGGCGATCGGGCACCGGACGCCGGGCGAATGCCCGGCGTTTTCGTCTCCATGACCGACGCGATCGGCGGCGGACATGCTGCGCTCGCTCACCAGCGGCGATCCACCATTGCAGGATCCCCATCCCACCCGTTACCGTTGTGAGCGCTCGCATCCCATGGCGCCCAGGCGCCGCCATCGTTCGTCCCTTTCGATGATCACGGCCATGACATCCAAATCCGTCTCCATTGCCTTCCTGCTCTGTCTGTCGATTCTGACGCCGCTCACCAGCACGCAGGCCGCACTCCCCCTCGAACTGGACGGCAGGGAACTCCCCAGCCTGGCGCCCATGCTGGAGCGCGTCGTGCCGGCGGTCGTCAACATCTCGACCGTCACCCGGATCGAGGCCGCCGACCATCCGCTGATGCGGGATCCCTTCTTCAGATACTTCTTCGACATTCCCCAGGAACGCCGTCGGCGCGAGAACAACAGCCTGGGTTCCGGGATCATCCTCGACGACCGTCGCGGACTGGTGCTCACCAATCACCACGTCATCGCCAAGGCCGATGAGATCAAGGTCACCCTGCACGACGGACGCACGCTGAACGCGACGCTGGTCGGGAGCGACCCGGACACGGACGTGGCCGTGCTGCGCATCCCCTCGCAGGATCTGACGGCGCTCGATGTCGCCGATTCGGACCGGCTGCGGGTCGGCGACTTCGTCGTCGCCATCGGCAACCCCTTCGGCCTGCGCCAGACGGTCACCTCGGGCATCGTCAGCGGACTGGGGCGCACCGGGCTCGGGATCGAGGGCTACGAGAACTTCATCCAGACCGACGCCTCCATCAATCCGGGCAACTCGGGCGGCCCGCTGGTGAATCTGCGCGGCGAGCTGGTCGGCATGAACACCGCCATCCTCGCACCCGGGGGCGGCAACATCGGCATCGGCTTCGCGATCCCGGCCAACATGGCACGCTCGATCATGGAACAGCTGGTCGAATTCGGCGCCGTGCGGCGCGGACTCTTCGGCGTCCGGGTGCAGGACCTGACCGGCGAACTGGCCAGTGCACTGGGCCTGGACGACAACCTCGAAGGCGCTCTGGTCGCCGATGTGGATCCGGGATCGTCCGCCGAGGAGGCCGGACTGCGTCAAGGCGACGTCATCCTCGGGGTCAACGGCAAGCCGATCGGCGGCTCGTCGGACCTGCGCAACCGCTTCGGACTGCTCCGGATCGGCGAGCGAGTGGAGCTCGACATCGTCCGCCGTGGCAAGACACAACGTCTGACCGGCGAGATCGGCGATCCCTACCGCACATTCGTGCCCGGAAAGCGCATCTCGGAGACGCTCGAGGGCGCGCTGCTGGGCGAGTTCAGTCACAGCGGCGGCGTGCCCGCGATACCGGTCGGCAGCGTCGAGACCAACAGCTCGGCCTGGTACGCGGGTCTGCGCGAGGGCGACCGCATCATCCAGGTCAACGGCCAGGAGATCTCGAGCCTGAGGGACATGGCGAAGATTCTGGACCGATCGCGCGGACTCTACAGCATGCGCATCCAGCGCGGCGACGAGCTGCTGCAGCTCTCCAGACGCTGATCCGGCCGAGTCCCGGATCCGCCGGATTCGGGGCATCCGACGATTCAGCAGGTGTTCAGGGTCGGCGCTCTAGGATGACCTCCAAGACGGGCGGACACCCCGTCGACAAGAGCGATGCCGGACAGGTCCAAAGACCCCTTCGGTATCCTCCCAACCCCGAGGAGATCATTCGATGAAAGCCAAACGACTCGCGCTTGTCCTCTCCGCCATCGCCGTCGCCGGCTCGCTGGCGTTCCCATCCATGGCATCCGCCTACGGCGGGCGCGGCTGGGATCATTACGATCGCGGCGACCGCTGGGAATCGCCGGCGCCTCGGCACCATGAGGATCATCATCGGCACCGTCACCACCACAAGGGCAACCGCCGTATCTATGTCTACGACCATCATCGCCGGCCGTACCCCTTCTACAAGAAGCGCTGGCCGCGCCACCACCGCAGGGACGTGACCGTCATCTACCGCTACTGATTCCATGCGGCCACCCCCACCCCCGCTGCCAGGGACGGCTCACGGGGATGGATGCCAGGCGCGCCGCCCGGCTCGCCACGCGACGCACCCGGACTGTGCTAGATTCCCGCAGACCGTCACAGGCACGGGAGCCCAATCGACATGCGACTGTCATCCTTCATTCTGGTCACATTGCTCTGTCTCTCCGCCCCGCTCGCATCGGCGGGTCCCGGACAGGGTCCTCAGATGTCGCCCGACAAGGCGGGCGAGATCGCGCGCCGCCAGACCGGCGGCCGCGTTCTGGCCGTCAAGCCCGCCAACGGCGGCTATCAGGTCAAGGTCCTGACCCCGGACGGCCAGGTCCGTTACGTCTTCGTCCCGAATCGCTGAGCCATGCCATGCGTATCCTGATCATCGAGGACGAGCCCGAGCTGAGGCGCCAGATCGCCGCCCGTCTGTCACAGGACGGCTGCGAGGTCGAGGAGACCGGCGAGGGACCCGAGGGTCTCTATCTCGCCAGCGAATACGCCTTCGACGCGGCCATCGTCGACCTGGGTCTGCCCGGGCTCTCGGGACTGGAGATCATTCGCCGGCTGCGCGCGGACGAGAGTCTGCTGCCGATCCTCATCCTCACCGCGCGCGACCGCTGGCAGGACAAGGTGGAGGGACTGGAGGCCGGCGCCGACGACTATCTGGCCAAGCCCTTCCACCAGGAGGAACTGCTGGCGCGTCTGCGGGCGCTGATCCGCCGCGCCGCCGGAACCGCCTCCCAGGAACTGCATCTCGGACCCATGCGGCTGGATCTGACGGCCCAGAAGGTCTGGATGCGGGACCAGCCGGTGGAGGTCACCGCCTACGAATACCGCCTGCTCGAACAGCTGGCGTCCAGCCGGGGCAAGGTGCTCTCCAAGCAGGATCTCGCCGACCGGCTCTATCCGCACGACGAGGATCGCGAGAGCAACGTGATCGAGGTCCTGGTGGGCCGACTGCGCCGCAAGCTGGACCCGGAGGGCGCGCTCAACCCGATCGAGACCCTGCGCGGTCGCGGCTACAGACTGACACTCGGCGACGAGGACCCCAGGGGCCTATCCGAATGATGTCGCTGCGCACCCGCGTCGCCCTATCGGGCGCCGCGGTGCTGACCGTCTTCGTGCTGCTCACCAGCCTGGCGATGGAGCGCGCGGTGCGCGACTCGGTGCTCTCGGCGCGCGAGGAGCGCCTGCAGGCCCAGATCTTCCTGCTGATGGCGGCCGGCGAAGAGGAACCCGGCGGCCTGGTCTTCCCCAAGGCGCTCGCCGAACCGCGTCTGTCGCTGCCGAATTCCGGACTCTATGCCAAGGTGCTGAACGCACTGGGCGACCCCATCTGGCAGTCGGCGTCGGCCGTGGTGGGTGCGGAGTCCCCCACACCGCTGCCGCTCGCCCCCGGACAGCAGCGCTTCGAACGGCTGACCGGCCGCGATGGCCGGGCCTACCTGGCGCTGGCCTTCGGCGTGACCTGGGCCACCGGCCCCACGCCCCAGGACTATACCTTCGTGGTCGAGGAGGACGCGGCGACCTTCCATGCCGAGGTCGGCCAATTCCGCGCCAGCCTGGCCGTCTGGCTCGGCGGCATGTCCGTCCTCATGCTGGTCACGCTCGTCCTCATCCTGCGCTGGGGTCTCAAGCCGCTGCGCCGGGTCGCCGCCGAGGTATCGGCGATCGAATCCGGCAATCGGACCCAGATCCAGGGCCAATACCCGGCCGAGATCCGCGCCCTGACCGGGAACCTGAACGCGCTGCTGGCCCACGAGCGGGCACGCCAGCGCCGGCTCGACAACACCCTGGGCGACCTGGCCCACAGCCTCAAGACACCGCTCTCCGTCATGCGCGGCGCGCTCGAGGAGGGCCAGGTGCCCTCGCCCGTCGTCGAGACGCTCCAGGAGCAGGTCACCCGCATGGGACATATCGTCGAGTACCAGCTGCAGCGTGCCCGAGCCGGAGGCCAGCAGGCCGCGACCCTGGCGCCGCCGGTCCCGGTTCGACGCACCGCCGAGCGACTGATCGCGACGCTGAACAAGGTCCATCGCGACAAGGGCATCCAGGTCGCGCTAGCGATGGACGCAAGCCTCCAGTTCCACGGCGTCGAGGGCGACCTGATGGAGATGTTGGGCAACCTGCTCGAGAACGCCTTCAAGTGGGGCAGACGGAGAATCCGGGTCGGAGGCACCAAGAGGGGCGGCAGACTGACGCTCGCCGTCGAGGACGACGGCCCCGGAATCCCGCCGGAACAGGCATCGCAACTATTGGAGCGAGGCGCGCGCGCCGACGAGGCGACACCGGGTCACGGTATCGGACTTGCCGTGGTGCGCGAGATCTGCGACGCCTACGGCGGCCGACTGCAGGTCGACCGTAGCACACTCGGAGGCGCCCGATTCAGGCTGATCCTTCCGGGATAAAGTCCAGTGACAGCCTGATTAGTGTTGCGACAGAGGCTGCATTTGACGCAGCGAGGAAATCTCTTCGAGTGACAAGCCGCTGTAGCGGGCGATCGTGGCGTCGTCCAAATGGCCATCGAGCACCATCTCCAGCGCACTTGCACGCCGCGCCTGCAAACGGCCCGCCTCGCGCCCCTCCTCGAGACCTTTATCCCGCGCCTCTTGTAGTAATGACATCTCGTCACGCAACGCCCGTTCACGCACGAATGCCAAGCGCCGCGCCTCTTCGTCGGCACTCAGACGGCGCACCCGGCTCATCGCCTCTCGAATGGGGGCATGCTCAATCTCGGACATCCTCTTCTCCTCACGCCAATGCTCGAAAAAGGTCACCCGAGCCGTCAATGAATCCGAGCCCAGTTTCAAACGATCCGCCTTTTTCAATTCGATCAGGCTCAACTGGAGCAGGTTCCCCAACGTGATATGCGGCTGAAGCGCGTCGCGCATCTCGAAGCGCCACACTGCTTGAGCGCACTGCGCGGGCGTAGCCGTAAACAGATCGAAATCCAGAAGATGTATGCCCACTGCGGCTCGCAGCGTGCCATAGTCTTCGCCCTGAGCAAGCTGCTGACCCAGCATCCGGGCCAGATAGTAGAGCCCTCGCTGATGCCAGGCCCCATAGCGACGTACCTGGATCTCGATGTTATAGCCGTGCCCAGCCTCATCGCGCGCGAGCACATCGAGAACGATGTACTTGCCCCGCAGTTCCTCGGCATTGATGCCTGGATTGAGGATCTCCAGGGCTCGGACCTCGGGCGAATCAGGACGCAGGTCATTGATAAGGCATAGCAAAAGCTCGGGGTCCTCGCCGAACACCCGCTTGAAGACATAGTCGTTCTTTGGATCGAGCAAATCGTCCGCAAGCATCCCGCTCATATCAGGGTTCATGCGCCGAGATCAGGAGCCATCACGGTACCATGAAATATCGCATCGGATCCTATGCCTCCAGCTTGGCCCCGTCTCATTCGTACCCGCCAGGATTCATCGACTGCCAGCGCCAGGTATCGGCGACCATGGCGTCGATCCCGTATTCGGCGCTCCAGCCCAGTTCGTCGCGCGCACGTGCCGGATCGGCGTAACACATGGCGATGTCGCCCGGCCGCCGTTCGACGATTCGATAGGGAATATCATGCCCGGAGGCACGCTCGAAGGCCGCGACCATCTCCAGGACGCTGTAGCCCCGACCGGTTCCCAGGTTGTGGACCATCACCCCGGGGCCGTCCTGGAGCCGGGCCAGCGCCGCCAGATGGCCTCTGGCCAGATCCACGACATGGATGTAGTCGCGCACCCCGGTACCGTCAGGGGTCGGATAGTCGTCCCCGAAGACGCGCAGCTCGGCCAGCTTGCCGACCGCGACCTGGGCGATATAGGGCATGAGGTTGTTGGGGATGCCGTTCGGATCCTCGCCGATCCGGCCGCTCGGATGGGCACCGACCGGATTGAAATAGCGCAGCAGCGAGATGCTCCACTCCGGATCCGAGACGAAGAGATCGCGCAGCATCTCCTCGACGACGAGTTTGGATCGGCCATAGGGATTGGTCGCCGTGAGCGGAAAATCCTCGCGGATGGGAACGCTCGCCGGATCGCCGTAGACGGTGGCCGATGAGCTGAAGACGATCCGCTTGACCCCAGCGGCGGCCATGGCCTCGCAGAGTCTCAGGGTTCCGCCGATATTGTTGTCGTAATAGTCCAGCGGTTTCTGGACCGACTCGCCGACCGCCTTGAACCCGGCGAAATGGATCACCGCGTCGAAGGTATCGGCGGCGAAGACGGCATCCAGCGCGGCCCGATCGCGCAGATCCGCCCGAACGAATCCGAGCGAGCGCCCCGCGATGTCCTGCACGCGACGCAGGGACTCCTCCTTGCTGTTGGCGAGGTTGTCGACCACGACGACGTCCATGCCGGCCGCCAGCAGTTCCACGCAGGTATGGCTGCCGATATAGCCGGCCCCACCCGTGACCAAGACACGCATCCGACACTCCTTCCGATTCCGGGATTCCTGATTGGAGCGCCAGTCTATACCCAATTCGAGCATCGAATGCCGTCAGGGCCGGGTGGAAATCAGGCGGCCGGAAGGGATTGGGATTCGAGGCGCCTGCCCTCGGTATTCAGCAGTACGCGCAATCGGCGCATCCGCTCGGGTTCCAGCGCATCGGCGAAGAGCGGCACCGAAAGCCGCCACCAACGCCCGACGCGAAACCGCAGCACCACCAGCCCCAGGCTGACGAAGGTCGAGTGCAGGAGCGTCGCCCCGAGCCGTCTGCCCGAGCGCAGGGTCAGGGTCCAGGCACCGTCCGATTCCCAGACCAGACCGACGACGGACCAGGGCGCGCGCCGGGACAGATGGACGGCATGGAGATGGATCGCGGAGAGGAGGATCGGCAGCAGCAGGGCCAGACGCCACCAGCCGATCGGCAGAACGGGAAGGAGCATGGCCGCGGCCGAATGAACGGCCAGGGCATAGATCAGAAACCGCCGCGACGGCCCGGGCCGCAGGACCAGAGGCGGGCGGTCGCGATGCGAGCCCACCCGGACTCAGCCCCGAGGGGTGGGCTCGCGCACGGTCTCGACGATGTGCTCGACCAGATCGCGCAGCGACTCGTCGGGCGGGACTGCGCGCGACATGAACCAGTCGCTCAGACGCTGATCCTGCTCGCCGAGCAGGCGCAGGAATGTCTCCCGACGCTCGGCGTCCAGGCTCGCGTAGCCCAGATCGAGGAAGCGGTCGAGCAGATGATCCAGCTCCAGCATGCCGCGCCGGCACTGCCAGCGCAGCCGTCTGAGCTCGATCACGTCTTCCGGTGATAAGGCGTCCATGTCCTGGGTTACAGCCCCTTGTCGAGCATCAGTTCCTTGATGTGTCCGATCGCGCGGGTCGGGTTGAGCCCCTTGGGGCAGACCTCGACGCAGTTCATGATGCTGTGGCAGCGGAACAGCTTGTAGGGACCCTCGAGCGCATCGAGACGCTCCTCGGTCGCCTGGTCGCGGCTGTCGGCGAGGAAGCGCCATGCCTGCAGCAGTGCCGCAGGGCCGTGGAACTTCTCCGGATTCCACCAGAAGGAGGGACAGGCGGTGGAGCAGCAGCCGCAGAGGATGCACTCGTAGAGCCCGTCGAGCTTGTCGCGCTCCTCGGGCGACTGCAGGATCTCCTGCTCGGGGGCCGGATCGTGACGCACCAGATAGGGCTTGACCGCCCGGTACTGCTCGTAGAACTGGCTCATGTCCACGACCAGGTCGCGGATCACCGGACGCCCGGGCAGCGGGCGCACCAGGATCGGCGACTTCAGCTCGGAGATGGGCGTGACGCAGGCCAGCACGTTGCGGCCGTTGGCGTTGACCGCGTCGGACCCGCATACGCCCTCGCCGCAGGAGTGGCGGAAGCTGAAGGACTCGTCCTGCTTCTTCACCTCCAGGAGGACGTCGCGCAACATCATGCCCTGGAAGGTCTTGACCTCGTAATCCTGCATCCGAGGCTTCTTGTCGGTGTCAGGATTGTAGCGATAGACGCTGATTCTCATCGTCGATACCCCATCGGGCGCGCCGGGCGCACCCACTTGCTCGAACCTTGGAGGACGCGCCACGGACGCGCCCCACGGACATCAATACACCCTCTCCTTCGGCGGGAAGGATTCGACGGTGAGTGGCTTGGTGCGCACCGGCTTGTAGTCCATGCGGTCGCCGTCCTTCGAATAGAGACTGTGCTTGAGCCAGGCCTGGTCGTCGCGATCCGGATAGTCCGGACGCGAGTGGGCGCCCCGGCTCTCCTGACGATGCAGCGCCGAGACCGCGATGGAGAGTCCCACGTCCATCATGTTCTCCAGCTCGAGCGCCTCGATGCGCGCGGTGTTGAAGACCTTGGAGTGATCGGCGAGACGCACCTCGGGCATGCGCTCGCGCAGCTCGCACAGACGCTCGAAGCCCTCCTGCATCACCTCCTCGGTGCGGAAGACGCCGGCATGGTCCTCCATGCACTTGCGGAAATCGGCCCGCATCTGGGCGACCGGGATGCCCTCGCCCTGCTGGTCCCAGCGGGTGAGACGCGCCATCGCCTGGTCCAGGCTGGCGGAGTCGGTACCGCGCTGATAGGGGTTCTCGCGCACGAAGTCGATGATGTCCTTGCCGGCCAGGCGTCCGAACACCAGGATATCCAGCAGCGAATTGCCGCCGAGCCGGTTCGCCCCGTGCACCGAGGCACAGGCGCACTCGCCGGCGGCATAGAGACCCACCACCACCTCTTCCGAGCCCTGCCCGGCCGGCATGGCGACGCGGCCGAAGCGATCGGTCGGGATGCCGCCCATGGCGTAGTGGGCGGTCGGGAAGACCGGGATCGGCTCCACCACCGGATCGACCCCGGCGAAGATCTTGCTCGACTCGCGGATGCCCGGCAGACGCTTGGAGACGACCGATTCGCCCAGATGGTCGAGCTTGAGCATCACGTGATCGCCGTGCTCGCCGCAGCCGCGTCCTTCCTTGACCTCTGTGACGATGGCCCGCGAGACCACGTCGCGGCTGGCCAGGTCCTTGGCGCGCGGGGCATAGCGCTCCATGAAGCGCTCGCCGTTCTTGTTGATCAGATAGCCGCCCTCGCCGCGCGTGCCCTCGGTGATGAGCATGCCCTTGCCGGCGATGCCGGTCGGATGGAACTGGAAGAACTCCATGTCCATCAGCGGGACGCCGGCGCGCAGCGCCATGGCCATGCCGTCGCCGGTGTTGATGTGGGCGTTCGAGGTGGTGCGGAAGACCTGCCCGCAGCCGCCGGTGGCGAGCAGGGTCGCCTTGGACTCGATCAGCAGCGGCTCGCCGGTCTCGATCTCGAGCACCAGGGCGCCGCAGACGACGCCCTCGGCGTCGCGGACCAGATCGAGCGCGAAGAACTCGTCGAAGAAATGGGTGCGGGCGCGGATGTTCTGCTGGTAGAGGGTGTGCAGGATCGCGTGTCCGGTGCGGTCGGCCGCCGCGCAGGTACGGGCCGCCTGGTCGCCGCCGAAGTTCTGGCTCTGACCGCCGAAGGCGCGCTGGTAGATCTTGCCGTCGTCGAGCCGCGAGAAGGGCACGCCGGCGTGCTCGAGCTCGTAGACGGTCGGGATGGCCTCGCGGCACATGAACTCGATGGCGTCCTGGTCGCCCAGATAGTCCGAGCCCTTGACGGTGTCGAACATGTGCCAGTGCCAGGAGTCGGGCAGCACGTTGGCCAGCGCGGCGTTCACCCCGCCCTGGGCGGCGACCGTGTGCGAGCGGGTCGGGAAGACCTTGGAGACGACGGCGACGCGCAGATCGGCGCTCGCCAGCTGCAGCGCGGCGTTCAGACCGGCGCCGCCGGCCCCGATGATGAGTGCATCGAAATGGCGTGTTGGAAGACTCATTCGAAACCTAACCTCCGATTCCCGCGGTGACGATCGCCTTGATGGCCCAGAGTCCGGAGGCGAAGAAGATGAAGGCGAAGAGCATCAGCAGCCCGACGCGCAGACCCAGCACATGCACATAGTCGATCAGCACGTCGCGGATCCCGACCCAGGCATGGGCGATCAGGACCGGCACGAACAGCAGCAGCCCCATGGCGACCGGCGCCTGCCGCAGCCAGGCCACCAGCTCGGCATGATCGGCCGGGGCGTCGAAGGTGAAGTGCAGGACGAGATAGAGCACGAAGACGGCCAGATAGACCGCCGTGGCCCGCTGGGCGAGCCAGGCCATGAGACCGGATGCCTGACGACTCATACGATCACCCCCAGGACGAGCAGCAGCAGCGAAGCGGCGACGGCGGCGATCAGAACGATGCCGGCGGTGAACCGTGCGACCGGACGATCCAGGCCGAAACCGATATCCAGCCCCAGATGGCGAACGCCCGCGAGCAGGTGATGCATCAGGCTCCAGACCAGGGCGATCAGAAAGAGACCGACCCACCAGCTGTCCAGCAGACGCGCGGCGGACTCGAAGCCCTCCGGGCTGGCAGCGGCCCGATGGAGGAGGATGGCGGCGAAGGGGATGGTCAGGACCATCAAGACTCCGCTGACGCGGTGAAGGATGGAGACGAGACCTGGCAGAGGCAGCTTGATGCGCCACAATTCCAGGAAGACGGGTCTGGATGTTTGCATTCTCGGACCTTTGGTGAAACGCGGGACTGGCAGCCGGCTGCATGCTCGAAGGAGCGGCGCTCGCCGACAGGCTGGCACGATCCCAGTATTTGGGGGCGATCTCCTGGCAAGTCTCGTGACAGGAGACTCGAAATCATCTATCCCGATGAGGGCCGTGGCGGCAAACCAAGACCCATTGTGCAGCTCGTCAGGATATAGGTTTTTTCAGGTAGGTATCAATTGAATTTATCAAAGATAAAGACCCACTTTTTTACGCATCCATTGAGCCGTCGAGCTAGGAGATCTGGAGCGACAGGCGTTGGCGGAAAGGCTATCGGCCACGGAGCCGCAGACCGTTGACATGGAGCTGATACGCCTGCGCGAGCAACTGAGCGCCTGGCGCGAGACACACGCCAATCTCGCCCCTCCACTCCCTGGCCTCGCCGCGAGCGCAGCACGCGACCCCGCCGCCGCCCTGGAGCGACTGAAATCACAACAGTCCACCCAGGCGATAACGGCACTCGGCACCTGAGAAACACTCTCGCGCGCCCTGACCCAGCGGCTCGGGCCGGAGATCTTCGCCCGGCTCCAACAGGCCATGGACACCTTGGATTTCAAATCCGCGCTGTCGGCACTGGAGATGCTCGGCGTACCAGAGGAGAAGCGATCGACATGGGAACCAAGGTGACGACAGAACAGCATGACGGCATGCCCGATCTCCTGCTCGTCGATGACGACACCGGCAGCCTGCTGGTCATGAACAAGGCCCTGGAGGGGGATTGCGCGACCCGCTTCGCCAACTGCGGAGCGGATGCCATCGAGCTCATCGCCCGCCATCCTCCCGACCTCATCCTGCTCGACATGGTGATGCCGGACATGGACGGCATCCAAGTCCTGCGGCATCTGAAGGGGGACGAGACCACCCGGCATATCCCGGTGCTCTTCGTCACCGCGCGCAGCGACGCCGCCACCGAGACCCAGGCCCTACGTGCCGGCGCGGACGACTTCATCAGCAAACCGATCAACCCGGACGTGCTCAGGGTCCGGGTCGCGAGCCACCTGGAGCGCAGCCAGCTGCGCCGCGCCATCGAGCATCAGCGCGATCGACTGGAGGCGGAGGTCCAGGAACGCACGCTCCATCTCGAAGCCGCTCGAGCGCAGCTGGAGGAACAGATGGCGATCCGTACCACCGAGCTGCGCGAGAGCAATCAGCAGCTGGAGCTTGCCCTGGCGGCTGCGCATCTCGGCATCTGGGAATACGAGGCCCCGACCGGACGCCTGAGCTGGAGCGAGCGGCAGACCATCATGTTCGGTCTTCGCAACACCCAGCACTGCAGGATGCTCAGAGACCTGCGTCCGATCGTCCATCCCGAGGATCGCCGCGACTGCCTCAGAGCGCTGCATCGCAGCTTGCGCGATGGCGTGACCTTCGATCAGGTCTACCGCGTCATCTGGCCCGACGACAGCGAGCATTGGCTGCACTCGATGGGCAGGCCGACGCTCAGGACCAAGAGCGAGGCTCGCAAGCGTCTCATCGGCACGACCCGGGACATCACCGCGCTCATGGAGCACCAGAATCAGCTCGAGCGCATGGCCCATTACGACGCCCTCACCTCACTGCCCAACCGCGTTCTGCTGAGCGCGCGTCTGCAGCAAGCCATGGCGAACGCCAGACGCCGCGAACGGTGCCTGGGGGTGATCTATCTCGACCTGGATGGATTCAAGTCCATCAACGATACCCATGGCCACACCCTGGGGGACGAATTGCTGATCACCGTCTCCGGGCGCATGCGGCGGACCCTGCGCGAGGTGGATACCCTGGCGCGCCTGGGCGGCGACGAATTCGCCGCCATCCTGGTGGACCTCTGCGACAGGGACGCCTGCGGTCCACTGGTCGAGCGCCTGCTCGCCGCCGCCGCGGAACCCGTCGAACTGGATGGCCGACGGCTGCAGGTCACGGCCAGCCTGGGAATCACCTTCTATCCGCAGGCCACCGAAGTGGACGGAGACCAACTGCTGCGCCAGGCCGATCAGGCCATGTATCGGGCCAAGCAGAGCGGCAAGAATCGCTATCAGGTATTCGAGAATACCCTGTAGCGGTTCGAGTATCGAACGTCAGGCATCCGGCGCTCGATGGCCAGCGAGATGCTTGGCGCTATGCGGCAGCAGCAGGGCGAGCGCGCCCAGCACCAGGGTATTGCCGAGCAGAAAGAGATGGAGATTGACCGCCGCCGCCAGCGCCAGCTTGGGATCGATGCCGAGCGGTACCAGCGCCGCGACCGCCGCCACCTCGTAACTGCCGCTGCCGGCGATGCCGTGGAAGGGCAGCACGCTGGAGAGCTCGGCCCCCATGACGCCGGTCAGCAGACGCCAGAGATCAGCCGGCAGGAAGAAGTGGAGCACGCTGGTGAAGGCGGCGAATTTGAGCGACCAGACGAGCCCGGTCCAGAGATAGACGCGGACGATCAGCCAGGGCCGGCGCGGCGCGGCGCGCAGCACGCGGCGCACGAGGCCGCGGACCCTGCCCTCCCCCGCGAACAGATGCAGATTCGCCAGACCCTGCAGACGCGGCAGGACCGCGAGCCCGGCCACCCAGAGCAGGGCGGCGGCCCACCAGATCCAGGACGAATGACTCAGGTTCAGGATGAGCAGGGCCAGCAGCGCGAGGAAATGCAGATCCAGCAGACGGATCCACATGAGCGCCGCGGCCGAGTCCAGAAGTCCCTCGCCGAAATAGCGCCGCATCAGCCAGGGAAAGACCATCTCGCCGGTGCGCATGGGCATGAGATTGTTGGCCGTGTTGTGCAGCACCGAGAGCCGCAGCACCACAGGGAAGCAGCCGGCGAAGCGCGGCCGGAAATAGTCGTGAACGCGCACCGCCCGGAGCGCATAGCTCACCGATGTCAGGAGGAACAGCCAGGCGAGCAGGAGCGGCGGAAAGGTGCGCCAGGGGGCGAGCAGATCGGCCCAGCCGACGGTGAAGTGGACCGCCGCCACCAGAGCGGCCAGGAGCGCCGCGCCGAATGCCCAGTCGCGCGGGCGTCCCAGACGCAATGCCCCCCCGGAGGAAGCGGCTCGATCCTGTTCGGTGCTCATCTGCGCCTCTTGCGCTTCGGCGGATAGACGGGGGGATCGCCCGGAGGGCGGGTCTTGAACCGGCGATGGACCCAGAAATACTGCTCGGGCATGGTCTGGATGCGTGACTCGATGGCCCGGTTCATGCGCGCAGTATCCTCCACCGGATCGCCGCTCGGGAAGTCCGCGAGCGGCGGATCGAAGATGAGCTCGAGCCCTCGCCCCCAGGGCAGGAAACGGGCGAAGGTGGGAATGACCGCGGCCCCCGTCATGCCCGCGAAGCGCCCCAGCATGGGTACAGTGGATGCGGAAACGCCGCAGAATGGCACGAAGATGCCGCGGCGGCCGCCGTCCTGATCGGGCAGATAGAAGAAGGGCGTGCCCTTCTTCATCTCGCGAATCAGACCTCGCAGGTCGTCCTGGCGCTCGACCGAGATGCTCCCGAACTGCTGGCGCGCGCCCTTGACCTGACGATCCACCACCGGGTTGCGGATCTTCTGATACATGTACATGCCCGAGTGGACCAGCGCGGTGAAGGCGGCGCCGCCCAGTTCCAGCCCGACGAAGTGCGGCACCAGCACGATCACCGGACGCCCCTCGGCGATGCAGGCATCGATGAAATCGCGGTTGCGGATGCGCACCAGCCGCGCGAGCCGTTCGCGCGACACGCCCCAGCCCACCCCCTGGGCGAAGGCGGCCACGCCCAGCCAGCCGAAATGGGCGCGCAGGATGCGCTCCCGGCGGCGTGGAGACAGGGCGGGCAGGCAGAGTTCCAGGTTGCGGCGCGCCACCAGCCGGCGCGAACCGGCGAGCAGATAGCCGAGCCGGCCGAAGAGACCGCCGAGCGCCCAGAGCACGGGAAAGGGCAGCCGGCCCAGCGCATGGACGAGACCGACCCCGATCCAGCTGGGCCAATGACGGGGATGCAGCAATGCGGATTCGATGTTCAGCAGGGGATCAGTTCTCGAATTTGAAGTAGATGTCGGCACCCTGATTGTCGCCGGTCTCGGTCTGAAGCTCGATATGGCGCGTCAGGTCGTAACGCAGCTTGACCTTGTTCGCCTCGTCGCCGAGCCCGCTCTCGTATTCCATGTAGATCCTGGGCGCGACATAGGTCCCGACGGCCAGACCGGCGTCGTTGGTCTGGTCGTTCGCCGAGGGCGGGATCCCCGTCACCAGATACTTGGTGATCTCGGCCTGGGTCATGTCCGGATCGCTCTCGGAGAAGAAGGCCAGCTTGGGATCGCGCAGCGTGCCCAGCACGCGCACCCCGGCCGTGGTGTCGCCACCCGCGCGCTCGGCCTGGAGCAGGAGCCCGGGATTGTCGATCGGACTCTTGGCATAGATCAAGCGTCCCTGAGTGATGGTCAGCGGAGCGCCCAGCTCGGCCGCCAGGCCGAAACCGCCCGACAGCCGGTATTCGCCCTCGGTGATCTGGAGCTGACCGTCGCCCAGCATGTCGGCGCCCGGTCGTTGCAGCACCCGGAGACCGCCGGCGAGCCGGCCGCGCACGCCGAAGGCGTCGATAGTGACGTCCTTGCCCATGACCAGCCCCACGTCGAGATCCAATGGATAGGGCGGCGTCTCGGTCCGCTCCTCCATCACCACGTCGGAAGAGGGCGAGACGGTTCCGGCAGGCACAGAGCGCGGCCGGATACGGGCCTCGGAAATCCGAACCTGGCCGCGAACCGAGGCCCCCTTGGATCCCGCCTCGATCTCGAAATCGGGCGAGATCAGCGCATAGTATTCCTTGGTGTCGGCGACCTTCAGCTTCTTGCCGTTCAGACCGATTCGGACATCGGGTCCCGCCGCACCGAACCGGGCCTCGCCGCTCACATCCAGTCGGCCGCCCCCGACCAGCGCGCCACCCCGCAGATCCATGCGCTCCTGGGACGGGGCGACCGCCTCCAGATTCAGGTCCTTCACGACCAGGGCGATCAAGGGCACCTCGAAACCGACCTGGCTGACCGCCGCACGGCCCTTCACACCGGGCTTGCCGATGGTGCCGCCCAGCCCCAGATCGACATCGAGGGAACCGGCCAGATTCGAGATATCCGGCACCAGACTGGCGATACGCTCCAGACCCGCGATCTGCGCCTTCAGCTGTCCTTGGAGCCGCTGACCGGGCGCGGCCGGGTCCTGGAAGCGCCAGCCGGGCAGGTCCAGCGAGCCCCGAGCACCGCCCAGGTCGCCCAGGGGCAGCTCCAGCCGGGTCGAGAGCCCCTTGGCATCGGTGTTCAGCGTAAGCCGAGTTCCCGAGAAATCCACGGCCTCGTACCGCCCCTGGCCCAGATCGACCTTGATCCGTCCCTGGTCGATCTCGGCGCTGGCCCGACCGTCCAGATTGGAGCCGTCGGCCTGAAAGCGTCCCGTCACCCGCATGGCACCCTCGGCATCCAGACCATCGGGCAGAAATCCCTCCAGCAGAGCGAAATCCAGGCTGTCGAGATTCAGGTTCGCGAGCCATTTGCCTGGCGCGGACTGATCGAATCCGATGCACCCACCCGAGCCCCGGTCCTGACGCAGACAGAGTGGACCGGCCTGAACCTTGGCCCCATCGAGTGCGAATGGAGCGGCCTTCTCCAGACTCCAGCGGCCGAGATCCTCGGGCACCAGATCCAGCCTGGACAGACGACCGCGATAGACTCCGGTGTCGGACAGTCCGCCGGAGGCATCCAGCTTGGCCGCGAGCTGCGTCCCGTCGAGCTGTAGAGAGACCCTGTGATCGGGCATCGAGCCCTCTCCCCGCAGCGTCAGCGCATCCCAGAGCATGCCGCCCGCAAATAGATCCTTGCCATCCAGATCCACATCGAAGCGTCCGGGCTCAGCCAGATCCAGGTTGGCCTTACCGACCAGACTGGCCAGCCCCTGCTCGCCGAAGGCCGCGTCCTTGGCCTTCAGGTCCAGCCGGATACGCGGCCCCTCCAGAGGTCCGGTGACCTTGCCCTGGGCGGAGAGACGTCCCTTGGCATCGGGCAGCAGGTTGGAGAGATCGGGAGATTCCAGATCGAAGGCCAGGTCCAGCGACTGGTCGACCGTTCCCTGGATGCCGACCCGGCTAGTCCCGGACTGGGCCTCGATATTCTCGAGGCGCGTCTGGCCCTCGGCCATGCTCACCCGACCGGACGCCGCGATCGGATAGCCGCGCAGACGCCCCTTCAGCGACTCGATGACCGCCACCAGATCCGGCCCGGCGTCCTCGATCGAGCCATGGCTGGTCAGCCGGCCGTCGATGCGACCCGGCCACTCGGGTGCATAGCTGCCCGGGTCGATGCCGGAGAGCCGGATGGCCGCGTCCCAGGTCACCTTGGGGTCGAAGGTGGCCTTGGCCTCGCCGTCGACACGCCCGCCGAACACATCCAGACGCAGCGTCTCGAGCCGGGTCTGCGCCAGGTCGCCGGAGCCGATCAGGGCCAATGCGGCCGGCGGCAATCCGGGACCCGAGGTGGTCGCGCTCAGATCGTAATCGAAGGACTGGAGTCCGCCCTCGGTGGTCAGTGCAAGCGCGATCCGATCGTCCAGCCCTTCGACGAAGGCGCCCGGATCCAGGTCCTTGCCGTCGAGATGCAGGTTCCAGCTCGGCTCGGGAGACCAGGCCAGATCGCCGCCGCCCTCGATGCGGCCCCGCAGCGTCTCCAGGAGGAGGCTGGCGATCCGGGTACCCTCGGCGGTTCCGGTGCCCCGCAGCGCCAGCCTCGACGCGGGAAAGCTCGGCCCCTCGGCCTGGGCCGAGAGGCTGTAGTCGTAGGCGGCCAGATCGCCGGACGCCTTCAGCGCGCCCTGGGCGGACCGGGCGACGAGGTCGCCGCTCAGCGGCCAGCGCAGATTCCGCCACTGGCCCTCCAGCTCGAAGGCGCCCGGATCGGTCGCGAGATCCAGGTGGCCGGTCGCGTTCAGGTCGGCCTTGGAGACCTCTTCGGTCAGGTCCAGACGGCGGATGTCGAGCCGCTTGTCGCTCCAGAGCAGATCGAGCGTGGCGGCCAGATGGCCGAAATCGGGCAGATCCGGCGCCTTGGCGTCCAGCGAACCGGTGACCGTCGCCCGGCTCGGATCGCCGCGCGTCTCCAGGTCGGCCCGGGTCTCGACCTGGGGCAGATCGGCCGCGAAGGCCGGCAGATCGACCCGCGCGACCTGGATCCGGCCCTCCCAGCTGGGCGCGGACAGCAGCGCGCGCACCCGAGCCTCCAGGGTCGCCTCCGCCGAGCCTGTCAGGCGATGACGGATCCGCAGATCGTCCAGATCGCCCTCCAGATGGCCGGAGCCATCGAGCCGCGCCTCGGGCGGTAGCTGCATCCGCCAGTCCAGATCCAGTTCAAGCGGATACTGGCCCACCAGATCGGCATGGCCCCGTGCATTGGCGCTGAGCCGGGGCTGGGACAGGCTCGCATCCAGCCCGACGACCTGCAGATCGCCGCCGTCGAGGCTAGCGACGAGACGGGCGCGATCCAGCACCAGCATGGGCGCCTCGGCCCCCTTGTCGAGCAGGCGAAAGCGTTCGAGTGTGGCCTCGCCGACATCGAGCCGCACTGGCAACAGGATCTCGGGCAGGCTGAAGGGCGTGTCCTCCTTGTCCGCGCTCGGCCCCAGGGCCAGGTCGAATCCGCTCACCGCGAGCCGATCGATCTCGGCCAGCCCCTGGAGCAGCGCCGAGGGCGTCCAATCGAGTTCCAGCGTCTCGATCCCGACGTCGAGCGCCGGCAGAGTCAGGGAGAAGTCGCGCAGGCTCAGGCGGCCGAGAAGCCGGCCATCCACCCGACCGACGCTGAACAGCCCGGGAAGCATGCCCTCGGCCGTCTGAACGGCGAATCGCAACCCGGTCTGGGTCCCCAGCACGAGGCAGACCGGAACCAGGATCAGCAGGAGGAGCCCCGCCAAGACGCCCAGCAGGAGACGCGGTAGCCGCCGCCGACGCGATGCCGGAGCGCTTCCCGCCGGATCCGGCGCGGTCTCCCGCGGTGTCTCGGAAGGGTCCGGGGTCTTCTCGACGTCGGTCATAGATCCGGTCCGATGACGATATGCAGACGGGCCGGCGGAAACCCGTCGTCCTCGTCGTCCTTGCTCAGGGCGAACGCGAGGTCGAGCCGGACCTGACCGATGGGCGAGGCCCAGCGCAACCCGAGACCGGCGCTCTGGGCGAATTCCTGATCGTAATCCGGATCGAAGGCGTTGCCGAAGTCGGTGAAGACGGCCGCGCTCCAGGGTCCGCGGATGCGCCGCTCCAGCTCCAGGCTGCCCACGGCCAGATAGCGTCCGCCGACGGTCTCGTTGGTCTTGCGGTCGTTCGGACCCAGGGCCTCGAATCCCCAGCCGCGAATGGAATTGTCGCCCCCGGCATAGAAGCGCCGGCTCGCCGGCAGGTCTTCCAAACTCTCGGCCCAGGTGGCCCCCAGATCGGTCCTAGTGATGAGGCGATAGTCCTCGAGGAAGCGCCGCACCCATTTGAACTGGAGCCGACCGCTCAGATAGGACGCCTCGGACACCAGGCCCTGGACGGCGCCGAGCACCGTGTATTTGATCCGGTAGCCGCGATTGGTGTTGATGGGATTGTCCGAGACCGTCTTCGACCAGGAGATGTTCGGGACCAGCTCGTTGGTGGCGCCCACCGAGGTGGCGTCGTCCAGGTCGAAATCCTCGTAGTTGTACTCGACGCCGAGGTTGCGCCGCCAGCCGCGCTCGGTGAGCGTGGAATGGGCCGCCTGGACGCTGTGGGTCCAGCCCTTGCGGGTATCCGTATCGTAGAGCTTGGAGCTCGGCTTGATGACGATGTAGTCGCGGGTCGGATCCTGGATGGGGATGCGATAGTCGAGCTCCATCGAGGAGAGCGCCGGGGCCAGACTGAGCTCGGTGCGCAGCTTGTGGCCGTGACGGCCGATGTAGCGGCGGCGATAATCGAGCGTCATGCGCGGTCCGATGTCGGTCGCGTAACCGAAACCGACGCGGTATTTATTCGCCTTGTTGCGCTTGGCCACCACCTCGATCGGTACCTCGTGCTCCGGACCGGACGCATTCTTGCGGGGAACGATCTCGACGTCGCTGTAATACTCGCTCCCGAGCAGACGGCTCTGAAGGCCGAGCAGCACGTCCGGGTCGTAGACGTCGCCCGGCTCGAAGCTGACGTATCTGCGCAGGAATCCCTCGTCGAGCAGATCCTGCTCGAAGCTGACCGCGCCGATGCGGTATCTGGGGCCGGTATCGAGATGGACATGGATGTGGGCGCTATAGGACACGGGATCGACCAGCACCTGATGGAGGGTCATCCGGTAGTCCAGAAAGCCCGCCGATGTGGCGCTGTAGCGCAGATCCGCCTTGGCCGTCTCGTAGGCCGAGTGCAGCAGCACGTCGCCCACCTTCATGGGGAAGGTCTTGGGGAAGGCTTGGTCCTCGGCCCCCTCGCCCTCGACCCGATAGTCGACCGAGCCGATCCTGATCGGCTCGCCCGGATTCACCCGATAGGTCGCGACCCAGGTCCCCTGCGCGTCGGCGGGCTCCTTCAGATCATCCTCGACCTGGACCCGATACAGTCCGAATGGCGCCAGGGCGTCGGCGATCTGCTCCGGCGCCATGCGGTGCAGCGCCAGAACGCGCGCCGGCGTCAGATCCCGGTCGCCGCGCTCGCCATAGATACCGAGCAGCGCCAGAACGTTCGACTCCTGCTGCCCCGAGAGCCCGCTGACCTGGACGTCCAGCTTGAGCGCATAGGCGCCCTGGTGGACGAGCAATAGACAGAGGACCAGACCGAGGCCAGACCAAGGATGGCCGCGCCGGCCCGATGAAAGACCGGTTCGCCGTCTGTTCAAGACACCTCGAATCATTCCGGCTCCCTGGATCCAGCGCGACCGAGGATCAGATCGCCTGGGGCGCCGAGCGTACGCAATGCCGACACTTCATCCCCGTGATCTCGAGCTCGACCATCGTCGCTGTCTCCTCTGGGTTGACGGGATATCGGTCCCCTTCCTCATTGCGAGGCCATGAAGCGAGCGGCCCCGAGCAATGGCGTCAGAGGCTGGAGGATAACCCGCACCGGCATGCGGCGCATCAGGGAGCCCATGCGGCCCTTGTCGAAGAATCCCTCGAGGAAGCCTCCCTGCCGAAGCAGCGCCAGATTCTTCAGGGCGATTCCGCCCCCCAGATAGACCCCTCCCAGGGCCATGTGCTTGAGCGCCGTGTTCCCGGCCTCCCGGCCATAGAGCCGCAGAAAGAGGTTCATGGTCTCGACGCAGACGGCGCAGCGCTCGGCGGCCGCGGCTTCGGCGACGGCCGCCGCCGTATCCCCGCCCTCCTCGATCGCCCGGCGCAACCAGGCGGGCGACTCGCAGTCATGATAGCGGAGAAAGAATTCGTAGACGTTGGCGATCCCCGGACCCGAGACCACGCGCTCCCAGCTCACCCGGCCGAAGCGCATCTTCAGATGCCTCAACATGGCGAACTCGAGATCGTCCGCCGGAGCGAAATCCGTATGTCCACCCTCGGTCGCGAAGGCATGGTGAGTGATCCCGTCCCAGAAGAGCCCGGCCTGACCCAGGCCGGTTCCGGCCGCCACCACGCAGGCATTGCCCTCGAACGAACCCTCGCCTGGATGCAGCTCGGCCAGATCGGATGGCTCCAGCGCGGAAACGCCCCAGGCCACGGCCTCGAGATCGTTGAGGAACTCGACGCCGGCGAAACCGAACGACGCCTCCAAGGCGTCCGCATCCAGGAACCAGGGCAGATTGGTGGTCTCGGTGCGCCGATCATGCACGGGTCCGGCGACCGCGAAGGAAGCGAATCGGCACTGACAGCCGGTCTCGACGCTGTAACGGTGGATGATCTTGTCGAGCGAATCGAAGGAGGCACTCGGATAACGCCTGGGCTCGCTGATCCTGACGAGCTCGCCATCCGTTTCCGCCATACCCAGTGCCGTCTTGGTACCACCGATGTCACCCACCAACAAGCGCATTGCATGTCTCCCATCGTCAGACGGCAAACGACCCGTAAAGGCCGCCAAGGCGTCCTGCGGGATCGGAAGGCGGGGATGATAGCAATTAGATGGCCTGGCCGCGAAGCCATGGACATTGGGTGGACCCGAAACACCCCCGCCCGCGGATCGCGGACAGGGGCGTGATCGGGCTATAGCGAAAACAGCCTGTCGATTATTTCGAGGTCGTGCTCTGCGGGATCGTCACTGCGGGATAGCCGTATGCCGGATAGCCGTAGTAGGGCACTCCGCCCCAGCCGTACGGGGCACCCCAGCCGTAGCCATAGGGCGCGCCGTAGCCGCCATAATAGGGATAGCCGTACCCGTAGTAGGGACCACCACCGTACCAGGGACCTCCACCCCATGGCCCGCCCCAGGGACTGAACCAGTCGAAGGGCCCCCAGCCCCAAAAGGCGTTCGCGGACATGGAGCCCATCGCAGAGACGCCCGCAACGGTGGCGGCCATCAAGATTCGCTTCATGGTCATCATCGTGTTCCTCGCGAAAGTAGAGAGTCTGATACCTACTCGGACTATCATCTTCGGGCGAACCGCCCTCCGCGTTCATAAGACTAGGATGACTTACCGGCCGCTTCGTTGACGTCGGTCAATAAGGGTTTTCTTAATTTCGTGGTTTCGAATGTCCAACACCAGGATTACGGGGACGAGGAAAGGAGCCGGATCGATCGGCAAGACCAATTACCATGATTTTCATAACCCATTTTCGGAGATGATTCGATCCCCGTATCATGTCCCCCGTCGGCAGCGAAAGCCGTCAAGTTTTCTTCTGACCAAAAGCCGAAACATCATCATATAGGGAGACTTAAGACATGATCGAAGATCGCACAGGCAGCCACGTTCCCAACGTCACCTTCCGCACCCGCAGTGGCCACGAGTGGGTGGACGTCACCACCGACGACATCTTCGCCGGCAAGACCGTGGTCGTCTTCTCGCTGCCGGGCGCCTTCACGCCCACCTGCTCCTCCTCGCACGTGCCGCGCTACAACCAGCTGACGCCCATGTTCAAGGAGCATGGCGTGGACGAGGTGGTCTGCATGTCGGTCAACGACACCTTCGTCATGAACGCCTGGAAGGAGGCCGAGCACGCCGACAACCTGACCTTCGTCCCGGACGGCAACGGCGAGTTCACCGAAGGCATGGGCATGCTGGTCGACAAGGACGACCTGGGCTTCGGCAAGCGTTCCTGGCGCTATTCCATGCTGGTGCGCGACGGCGTGATCGAGAAGATGTTCATCGAGCCCGAGGTCGAAGGCGACCCCTACGAGGTCTCCGACGCCGGCACCATGCTCGCCTACATCGCGCCCGAGGCGCCCAAGCCGATCGACGTGGCCGTCTTCAGCCGCGAGGGCTGCCCCTTCTGCGCCAAGGCCAAGGATGCCCTGACCAAGGCGGGGATTCCGTTCGAGGAGCTGGTCCTGAACAAGGACTATACCGAGCAGACCCTGCGCGCCGTCTCCAACGCGGCCATGGTGCCTCAGGTCTTCGTCGACGGTCAGCTCATCGGCGGCTCCGACAAGGTCATCGCTTGGATCGAGAGCCGAGGCTAAGCCGAGCGCCCACCACCCTCCGCGGCCTTCCGCTCGGCATCGCCCGACGCTGAAGGCCGCGGGCCGGTCTCGCGCCCGGAGGGGCGCTGGACCTCCGACCTACCGGTTGCCTCACGCCCCAAACCGCCTGCGATGGGCCTTATTCAGCGGTGATCCGGCAACAGCCTCGATTTCCGCAGGAATCGCGACCTTCGTCGCCCCGGAAGCGCCTGGACGAACCGGACTGTACGGAGAGGCCGCCTCATCCGTGCGAAAATGGACGCGACCGAACTTACTATCAGGAGCTCAAGATGAGTCAGCATTTCGATCTGATCGCGATCGGAGGCGGCAGCGGCGGCCTGGCGGTCGCGGAGAAGGCCGCCCAATTCGGGCTGAGCGTCGCCATCGTCGAGGCCGGCAAGCTGGGCGGCACCTGCGTCAACGCGGGCTGCGTCCCCAAGAAGGTCATGTGGTACGCGGCCCAACTGGCCGAGGCCGTCGCGGACGCCCCCGATTTCGGCGTGCGAGCCCAGTCCGACGGGCTCGACTGGGGCAAGCTGGTCGCGGGACGCAACCGCTATATCGCCAACATCAACGACTACTGGGACGGCTATGCCGAGCGTCTCGGCATCACCCGAATCGAGGGCTACGGGCGCTTCGTCGACGCCCGCACCATCGCCGTCGGCGACACGCACTACAGTGCCGATCACATCGTCATCGCCACCGGCGGACGTCCCATCGTGCCGCGCCTGCCCGGCCACGAGCTGGGCATCACCTCGGACGGATTCTTCGCGCTCGAAGAGCGTCCGCAGCGCGTCGCCATCATCGGCGGCGGCTATATCGGCGTCGAACTGGCCGGGTTGCTGCGCGCCTTCGGCACCGAGATCACCATGGTCGCCCTGGAAGACCGGGTGCTCTGGCTCTTCGATCCCCTGATCAGCGAGACACTCGCCGAGAACATGCAGGCCGACGGCATCCGGATGCATCTCGAGTTCGAGGTCTCCGGACTGGAGAAGAACGCCGAGGGCATCTCCCTGGTGGAAAAGAGCGGCCAGCGCCTGACCGGATTCGATCAGGTCATCTGGGCGGTCGGCCGGGCGCCCAACACCCGCGACCTCGACCTCGAGGCCGCCGGCATCGAGGTACAGCCGAACGGCATGATCCCGACGGACGCCTTCCAGAACACCAATGTGCCAGGCATCTATGCGATCGGAGACATCACCGGACGCGATCCGCTGACCCCGGTCGCCATCGCCGCCGGACGGCGTCTGGCCGAGCGCCTGTTCAAGGACAAGCCGGATCTCAAGCTCGACTACGAGAACATCCCGACCGTCGTCTTCGCCCATCCCCCGATCGGCAAGGTCGGTCTCACCGAGCCCGAGGCGCGCGAGCGCTACGGCGACACCTTGACGATCTACGAGACCAGCTTCACCCCCATGCGCTACGCGCTCAACGAGCATGGCCCCAAGACGGCCATGAAGCTGGTCTGCGCCGGTCCCGAGGAGAAGGTGGTCGGTATCCACCTGATCGGCGACGGCGTCGACGAGATGCTGCAAGGCTTCGCCGTCGCACTGAAGATGGGCGCCACCAAGGCGGACCTGGACGACACGGTCCCCATCCATCCCTGCAGCGCCGAGGAACTGGTCACACTGAAGGTGCCGGTCCGCAGCCCGGGCGGCCAGTAACCACGCATCGAACCCGGCGTCGCCCGACGCCGGGTTCGGCACCGCGACTGGGGCGGCAGCGGCGGAACGAAGATCGAAGTCAGATCTCGACGTTCAGCTGCACCCCGATCTCGCGGGGCGCACCCAACTGGGCACCGACGGCGCTGTTGCCATAGACGCGGTAGAGCTCGTCGGTCAGGTTGCGGCCGTAGACACCCAGCTCGAAGCCATGCTTGCTGTGCCACATCAGGGAGGCCTCGAGCAGGGCGTAGGCGCTCTGGCGCAAGTCGTTCTCGGTATCGAAATAATGCGGCCCGGTCGCGCGCAGGGCGATGCGCGGCCGCCACTGTTCGCGCGCGCCGAAGATGCCGTCCCAGGCCACGAGCGCGCTGTACCCCGGGGTGTAGGCGACGTCCTTGCCATCGAACTCGCCGCTGGTATAGCGGCTGCGATTGACCATGCCGCCGAGCGTCAAGGTTTGGCCTTCGGCCAAGCGCATCTTCGCCTGCAGCTCCATGCCCCGGCTCGTGGCGTCGCCCATGTTCGATAGGATCTGGAGGCCGGCCGGCCCGATCCATCCCTGCACGTCTTGACTGTCGATGGCGTACAGGGTGGCCTCGGCCTGATAGCGGCGCTCGGGGCTGCGCCACCGGAGGCCGATCTCGAAGTTGGTGGCGATCTCGGAATCGTAGGCGACGAGATCGGCATCGCTGGTCCCGGCCTTGTTGAAGCCGCCCGGCTTGAAGCCGCGTCCGACGGCGGCCCAGAGACGCACCTGGTCGTTCGGCAGCCAGGCGAGCGCAAAGCGCGGAGTCACCGACGTGAAGCTTTCGTCGTTGGTGTAGGTTTGCATGACGTCCGAGCCGTTCGCGTCCGGCATCAGCATGGTCACCTCGGCATCCTCCCGAGCCACGCGCGTGCCAAGACTCACCTCCCAGTGCTCGGCGAAGCGGTAATTGGTATCGGCGAAGAGCGCATAGTTGAGAATCTCGTTCTCGGTGTAGGGCCCCCCCATGTAACCGGCCGCCTCGCCATAATTGACGTCCTGGTATTCAAAACGGAGACGCTGGGCGGAGATCCCCATGACGGCGGTCAGGGCCACGCCCTCGTAATTGGCCCGCAGCTCGGCGTAATTGCTGCTCTGGGCCTCGACGGTGTCGACGCCGTAGGGGGCGAACGTGCGCTCCAGATCGACGGTCTGTCTGGCGAGGACCCCGGTGATGGTCCAGTCGGCATTCGGGCTGTATTCCAGATCCCAGGAGACGTCCTTGATCTTGCGCTCGAGCCACGGTGTCTTCACCACCGGCTCGACCTGCGAACGTGAGAGCGGGCTGTAGGGAACGTAATACTCCTCGTGAGAGCTGTAGCGCTCGGCGCGCGCCTTCAGACGCATCTCCAGCGGCAGGTTCTCTGACATATAGTGAATCGACAGCCTGCCTGCGGTGTTCTGGCGATCGTCGAGATCGTCGCGACCGTTCATGGCATCGTCGAGCGTCCCGTCCTCGTCGGCACGCATCATGCTGCCCTGGATCGCCAGGCCGTTGCGATCGAACCCCGTGCTGGCGCCCGCCCGCACCCGATAGCCGCGCTCGAATCCCTGGACATTGCCCCACAGCTCGGGCTCCGTGCCGGGCCGGCGGCTGGTGATGCTCAGCACACCGCCAAGCGCACCCCGGCCATAGATGGCGCCCTGCGGTCCCTTGAGCAATTCGACCTGCCCGACCTCCTGTAGCGTCTGCCCGAAGGCATGCGGCAGCTGCGGGACGCCGTCGAGATAGAAACTGGTGCTCGGGCTGAAGAAATCGGCCGATGCCTGTCCCCGCAAGGTCATTATGTTGTAGACCCGCGAGCTGCGCCCGACCGAGAGCAACTCGGGGAAGAGACGGTCGAGCTCGTCGGTGTCGTTCACGACGGCCTCGACGAGCTGCTCGCGGGACTCGACGTCTACGCTACCGGCGATATCGAAATCGCTTTCCGGCCGTTTGGTCGCGGTCACCGTAATGGGTTCGAGAAACACGCCGTCCTCACCACCGCTCACTGCCTGAGCGCCATCGACGATGACGGCGGCGGCAACCGCGATCACCGGAGTCAAAACCTTCTGCTTTATCATGCTCGCGTCTTCTATCGTTGCAGACTCACCCCCGAATCCGAACCCGGGCCCCATCGCGCGCGCTATCACCTCCCGAGGCAGAGCTGCGGAGCGCACGCGACTGGGTCGCGTCGCTGGACAGCCGCAACGTCGCCGGGAGATACTCGGCCCGCGCTAAAGGCAAATGATATTTATTCTCGAAAATTGCGCTAACGGCAATGCGCCGGGACATGCGGTTTTCGGAACGATCGAGAGACGGATGACCCGAGAATGGAAAGCACGACAGAGGGCGTCGAGGCCGATCGCCGACCATGCGCCCACCCGCCCCATGACCAGATCCCGCAGAACTGGACGCTGCCCGGAGGGCGCTGCATCAGCTGCTGGAACACGCATCTGGACACCGACCTGACCCTGAGCGGGCGTTGTGAACCCGCCTTCCGCATCGGCATTCAGCTGGAGGGACGTTCGCATATGCGCTTGCAGGGCGGCCCATCGCTGGCCCTGTCCCCAGGGATGGCGGTCGTGATGTCGACCCGGCAGACAGTGACGGGCCATGACGATCTCGTGGGCGCACAATCCATGCAGCTGGTGGGGTTCTCGATCCCCGCAAACGCCTTACCCCATCTCTGCGATCCGGCCCGACTGCGACATCCTCCGAACCTCGTCGAGGATTGCAGCCTGCCTGCCCTGGGTGCCTTCATGGCGGGAATCGCCGCCTCCAACGACCTGATGCGCGTCGGTCGCGACATTCTCGGCGGCGGACGCATCGACGGCGCGCTACAGCCACTCTATCTCGGCGCCAAGATCGACGAAGCCCTGGCACTGGTGCTGTCCGACCTGCTCGCTGCGGATGCCTGGAATGGCGCCTCGGCCGCGCGCGACCGGCGCCCCCTGCTGGATGCGCGCCGTCTGCTCGACGAGCAGTATGAGCAGGGCTGGACCGTCCCAAGGCTTGCCGAACGGGTCGGAATGAGCGAAAAACGCCTTCAGTCCGGATTCAAATCGCTGTTCGGAGCCACGGTTCGGACATACCTGATCAGGACGCGCATCGAGGCCGCCTCGCGACTGCTCGCACGTGGAGAATGCGTGACCGAGACCGCCTATGCGGTGGGCTTTTCGAGCCTCAGCCACTTCAGCAAGATCTACAAGGAATTCATGGGGCGAGCGCCCCGGGACTGGGCACTGCACGCGGCAGCGCGTCCCAATGCGCAAGATCGCGCATGATCCGATACGCGACCGACTCCGGAATACCGAAATATTCTCTTTAACCAAGCCTTTACCCGAAACCACTGGTGAATATTGAATACATGAAATTGTCGGTCGCCCCGATGCTCGACTGGACCGACCGTCACTGCCGCTATTTTCTGCGTCTCATCTCGCGCCACACGCTGCTCTACTCCGAGATGGTCACCACGGGCGCGCTCATCCATGGCGACTGCGAGCGCCATCTGCGCTTCGATGCGGCCGAGCACCCGGTCGCGCTCCAGCTCGGCGGATCGGATTCGGGCGACATGGGACGCTGCGCGCGGATCGGGGCCGATTGGGGCTATGACGAGATCAATATCAACGTCGGCTGTCCCTCCGACCGGGTCCAGAACGGACGCTTCGGCGCCTGTCTGATGGCGGAGCCCGGACTGGTCGCCGACTGCGTTCGGGCGATGAAGGACGCGGTCTCCATTCCGGTGACGGTCAAGACCCGGATCGGCATCGACGACCGCGACAGCTATGGCGAGCTGGTCGACTTCATCGGCGCCCAGGCCGCGGCCGGCTGCGATGCCGTCATCGTCCATGCCCGCAAGGCCTGGCTGAGCGGCCTGAGTCCGAAAGAGAACCGGGACGTGCCGCCGCTGCGCCATGACGTGGTCCGCCAGCTCAAGCGGGACTTCCCCGATCTTCCCATGGCGATCAACGGCGGCATCAAGACGCTCGCCGAGGCGGAGGGATTCCTGGACCATCTCGACGGCGTCATGATCGGTCGCGAGGCCTATCAGAACCCCTGGATCCTCGCCGAGGCGGACCGTCTCATCTTCGGCGACGCGCGCCCGATTCCGGATCGGCATCGGGTTCTCGAGGATTTCATCCGCTATGCCGAGCGCGAGCTGGCGGCCGGCACACCCCTCGCCGCCATGAGCCGCCACATATTGGGGCTCTTCCAGGCCCAGCCCGGCTCCAGGGCCTGGCGGCGTCAGATCAGCGAGAACGTCCACCGTCCGGGCGCGGGGGTCGAGGTCTTGTCCTCGGATTGCATCAGACGGGAGTACGAGCGCCTGCAAGAGCGGGCGCGACTGCGCGGGGACCGCGGGTGATCCTCAGAGACGCGCGTCGCGCAGTTCGGAGGCGCGCAATGCCTCGCGAACGACATTGCGGACCGCCCCGTCCTGCCAAGGCTTGCTGAGGAATCGGAAGATCGCGCCGTGATTGACGGCCTTGGTCACCGACGAGAAATCGCTGTATCCGGAGGACATGATGCAGATCAGTCGAGGATAGAGCGCGCTCGCGCGGGCGAGCAGCTCGGCGCCGTCCATTCCGGGCATCATGGCGTCGGCGATCATCACCTCGACCGGATGCATCGCCAGCTGCTCGAGCGCCTCGAAGCCGCCCAGCGCCGTATGGACCCGATAGCCCTCGAACTCGAGCATCCGCTTGAGACTGGCGACGACCTGTGCGTCATCGTCCACCACCAGCAGGTTCCGCTTGGATTCGGTGCCGTCCTCCGACGGCACCTGGAGCCGCCTCGCGGAGGCGAGGAGCCGCTCGAAGTCGGCAACGGTCAAAGGCCGGCTGAAATAGTAGCCCTGGATCTCGTCGCAATCGCACGAGCGGAGAAAGCGGAGCTGGGCCTCGGTCTCGACCCCCTCGGCGAGCGCGGCCAGATTCAGGTTGTGCGCTAGCGCGACGATGGTCGTCACGATGGCGGCGCTGTCTGGGTCGTGCACGATATCGCGCACGAAGGAACGATCGATCTTGAGCCGGTCGATGTCGAAGCGGCGCAGATAGCTGAGCGAGGAGAAACCCGTGCCGAAGTCGTCGAGGGAGAGCGAGACGCACAGATCCTTCAGCCGCTTGGTCGCCTTGATGAAGGCCGTGGTGTCGAGCATCGCGGCACTTTCGGTCAGCTCCAGCTCCAGGAGGTTCGGATTCAGCCCCGTCTCGCGCAGGATGCCGTCGGTCAGCGACACCAGATCGCAGGCCGCGAACTGACGGGCCGAGAGGTTCACGGCCACGCTGATCGGCGGCAGCCCGGCATCCTGCCAGGCGCGGTTCTGCAGACAGGCCCGACGCAAGACCCATTCGCCGAGTTCGACGATGAGACCGGACTCCTCGGCGAGCGGAATGAAGGCGCCCGGCATCATCAAGCCATGCGCGGGATGCGGCCAGCGCACCAGCGCCTCGGCACCGATGACCTGACCGCCGCGCAGATCGACCTGAGGCTGGTAGTGCAGCTCGAGCTCGCCGCGCTCGATCGCCTGGCGCAGTTCGTGTTCGAGATCCATGCGCTCGAGTGCGCGGGCGTTCATCTCGCGCGCATAGAAGCGAAAACGTTTTCCGCCTTCCATCTTGGCCTTGAGCATGGCCGCGGCGGCATTGCACATCAAGGCTTCGGCGGTCTCGCCATCTTTGGGGAAAACGGCGATGCCGATGCTCAGCGACAGCATCACCTCGCGCCTATCGATCGCGAAGGGCCTCAGGGAGGTCTCGTGGATGGATTGCGCCAGGCGCGTCATACCCTCGGGCTCGCGCCCCTCGGAAACCAATACGAACTCGTCACCCTCGACGCGGGCCAGGGTATCGGCCGTCTCGAGCAGGCCCGACAAACGCCGCGCCATGGCGCACAGGGCATGGTCTCCCGCCTCCCGTCCGAGACTGCCGTTGACGCTCTTGAACCGATCCAGGTTCAAGGCCACGACCATGATCTGGAATCCGCTCTGGCGGCTGCGCTGGATCGCCCGACAGAGCCGATCGGAGAGCAGGTTGCGATTGGGCAGACCGGTCAGCTCGTCGAAATTGGACTTGCGCTCGAGCTGTTCCAGATAGCGGTTGCGCTCGCTCACGTCGCGCCAGCTCACCACCGCACCCAGGAGCCGCTCGCCCTCGAGGATCGGCATCGCGGCGCATTCGACCGGGATCGAAAAGCCATCCTGACGGATGAATCGCTCGCCATGACCACGCAGCACCTGACCCGAGCGAACGGCGGAGAGCAGCAGGCAGTCGTCCAGCCGGTCTGCCGACCCCGGACTCTCGGTGCAGACGAGCCGAGACAGATCGACCCCCAGAAGCGCATCCTTGGCATAGCCCAGCATCTCCGCCGCCGAGTCGTTGATGAAATCGACAGAGCCGGCGCGATCGAGCCCCAGGATGCCCTCCCCGACCGAGGAGAGGATCAGATCCAGGCGATGTCTCAGAAGGTATTCCCTCCGCTGGCTCGCAGCCTGAACGACGCGGATCTCCTCGACCCGGCGCTCGATCTCGGACTCCAGAAAGGCGTTCTTGTCGCGCAGCCAGTCCCTGGCCCGCTTGAGTTCCAGCTGGGTCTTCACCCGCGCCAGGACGACCGGCGGAACGATGGGCTTGGTGATGTAGTCGGCCGCGCCCGATTCCAGCCCCCGCGTCTCGTCCTCGACACTGTCCATGCCGGTGACGAAGATGACGGGCAGATCGCGGGTTCGGTCATCGGCACGCAGCTGGGCGAGTACCTGGTGCCCATCCATGCCCGGCATCATCACGTCGAGCAGGACGAGATCGGGCCGCGGGTCCTGCACGGCATATTCGAGCGCCAGAGGTCCGGAGTCGGCGGATCTGACGCGGTATCCCGCCTGCCGCAGCAACTCGCCGATCACCAGCAGATTGGTGGGGAGATCGTCGACGACCAAAATGGTTCCAGACATAAGCGCACGCTCGTCCTAGTGCGGAGCCGTCCAGGCATTCAAGTATGGCAGCGAACGCCCTCGCCCGTCGCACGAGAGGCTTGTCCACGCCCTGTCGCTCGAATCTCGATTCTTCGCCGCATCCATAGCCTTCCTCGCGTAAGATCGCGGATGCAGATCGCCGGAATGGGCGCGTCCCCGACACCCCGCCGTACCCGGCTTACCTTGCGCATCCCCACGGCATACACCCGCCCATGAGTTGGATCACGCTCGCACTGCTCTGTGCCTTCAGTCTGGCCAGCGCCGACGCGGCGACCAATGCCTGGCTGCAGGGATTCTCGGCCCTCGAACTCCTGGTGGTCCGCTTCTGCGTACCGGCGCTATTGCTGAGCCCCCTCCTGCCCGACATGCCTCCGATCGGGGAGATCCCGCTGGCCTTCTGGGGTTGGATCGGCCTGCTCATCCCGCTCGAGCTCATTGCAATGCTAGTCTACATGGCCGCGATTCGTGACCATCCCCTATCCCAAACATTACCCTATCTGGCCTTCTCACCGGTATTCGTCATGGGCATGGTCTCCGGCGTGGTCGTGATCCCGCTTCTGCGCTGAGGTCTTCCCAGGGAAACGGCGCCAGCATCCTCATCCCGGGACTACATCTCCAGCGCCCGCTTCACGCGCGTCAGGACCTCGGGAAATGGAGGGGGACGGCTGGTGTCGATCAGTACCGACTGGGAGCGCTCGGTGGGAGAGAGACACTGACGTCCGGCATGCTGACGCTCCAGGACGGACACGGTGGCATCGGACACGTCTCCGCCGTTCGCCAGTCGGCGGATCACCCGCTGACGCAGAATCTCCAAGGGCGCGTCCAGGGCCAGGATCGCAAAGCCCGCGCCACGGCGGCGGGCGAGCTCGCTGAAGCGCCGACGCCGGCTTCGCGACAGAAAGGTGGCGTCGATCAGGACATCGTATCCGCTGTCCAGGATACTCTCGGCGAGCTGGTGCAAGCGGTCGTAGGTCCAGTCGGTGGCGCTGGGGAAATAGATCCCCGAATCCACCCCGCTCAGGGTGCGGGCGTTCTCGCGCAGTCCGAACAGACGCTTGCGCTCGACATCCGAGCGCAGATGGATGAAGGGAAGCGCCTCGCGCAGACTGTAGGCGATACTGCTCTTGCCCGATCCGGACAGACCGCAGGCGATCAGCAGATGAGGATGTCTAGGCAGGGTGTAGGACTCGGCCAGTTGCAGATAGCGCATGCAGGTACGGCGCACGCCCATCGCCTCCTCCCGATCCAGGTCGCCCTGATCCAGGCGGATCGCGAGTACCTTGGCCCTGACCATGGCCCGGTAGACCTTGTAGAAGTCCAGCATCCTCAAGAGATCGTAGTCGCCACTGCGCTCGAGATACCGATTGAGGAAGAGACGGGCATTCCCGCTCTCCCCCGCCTGCTCGAGGTCCATCACCAGGAAGGCGACCTCGCTCGCGGTATCGATCCAGCGCAGATTGGGGTTGAACTCGATGGCGTCGAAGATATGGATGGCATCGCCGACCCGCGCGATATTGCCGCGATGCATGTCGCCATGGCATTCGCGCACCATGCCCTGCCGGCGCCGCCGCTCGATCCAGGGCATCAGATCGCAATGACGCTGCAGCGTCCAGCTCTCGAGCCTGTCGAGCCGGGTCAGGGTCTCGGGGAAGATGGCGCGCGCGCAAATGGCCCGGAAATTCTCCAGCATGGGCTCGAGCACCGCGGGCGGGGTCCCGAAATCGCGCGCCAGATCGACCGTCGAGACCGAGGCATGGAAATCGGCGACCAGCTCGCCGAGCCGAACCATCAGCTCGCCCGAGAGCGGCTGACGATCGAGCAGCGCCTCCTGAGGGAAGCGATGCATCTTGACCGCGTACTCGAGCGCCGGCCCCCGGCCCTCCATGCGCGGCGCGTCCGGGGTCCCGGTGATCGGAACGACATCGATATAGAGGGCCTCCGCCAACCGGCGATTGAGCCGCAGCTCCTCCTCGCAGCAGTGCCGGCGAAGTTCCAGGGTGGAGAAATCGAGGAAGCCCAGATCGATGGGTTTCTTCAGCTTGTAGGCGTGGTCGCCCGCCAGCATGATGTGGGAGATATGGGTCTCGATATGGTCGACGCTCGTCACCTCCCCCGGATAGGCGTCCGGCTGCATCAAGCCCGCGATCAAACGCACGAAATCCTCGTTACCCATATGAACCGCCATTCGTCGAGACCCGATCCGGGAAAACCCGAGTCATCCGTGTCCAAGGGCCCCTCGTCCAGAGGGACGCATCCCCGACGATCAGGTGCTGTTGAACGAAGCGAACTGCGCTGGGTAAGATCCAGGCATAATCTCCACTTCAACCCAGGAGCCCTACACGAAGGCGGGTTCCCTCAACCAAGTTTAGAGAATTCCATGTCAATCGAACGCATCGTTTTCGCCGTGGCCGGCGCCTTCATCGTCATCTCGCTCGCGCTCGGCTATACGGTCAGCCCCTACTGGTACCTCTTCACCGCATTCGTCGGCGCCAATCTGTTCCAGTCGGCCTTCACCGGCTTCTGTCCGCTCGCCCTGATCCTCAAGAAACTGGGCAAGGAGAGCGGTCCGGCATTCTGATCCCGGCCCTCGGCCGCCCGGACGACACGCGAAGACGTCCGAGCGGCCCATCCCGCCCGAAGTCTCGAGCCCGCCACTAATCCTCCACCGGCTCGGCCCAGAGATCGTGGTCGCCCGAATCGGTGATCTCGACCTCGATGAAATCGCCAGGATCGATCTCCCAGGCCCCCGGGATGATCACCTCGCCGTCGATCTCTGGCGCATCCGCGTGGCTGCGGGCGATGATGGCGTCCTCCTCCACCGCGTCGACCAGCACCGTCATGCGCTGACCGACGCGGGCCGCCAGCTTGTCGCGGCTGATCTCGGCCTGAACCTCCATGAAGCGCTCCAGACGCTCCTGCTTCAGTGCCTCCGGCACCGGATCGGCGAGCCTGTTGGCCTCGGCGCCGTCGACCGGCGAATAGGCGAAGCAGCCGACACGGTCCAGCCGGGCCTCGCGCAGGAAATCGAGCAGCCGCTCGAACTCGGCCTCGGTCTCCCCCGGGAAACCGACGATGAAGGTGCTGCGCAGGATCAGATCCGGACAGATGGCGCGCCAGCGCGACAGACGTTCCAGCACCTTCTCGGTCGCCGCCGGCCGGCGCATGGCCCGCAGCACCCGCTCGTCGCCGTGCTGCAGCGGCATGTCCAGATAGGGCAGGATCAGCCCCTCGGCCATCAGCGGAATCAGCTCGTCCACGTGCGGATAGGGATAAACATAGTGCAGGCGCGTCCAGGCGGGGAGTTCGCCCAGCGCCCGCGCCAGATCGGTGATATGGGTGCGCAGCGGACGACCGCGCCAGAAGTCGGGTCGATGGCGCAGGTCCAGCCCATAGGCGCTGGTGTCCTGAGAGATGACGAGCAGCTCGCGCACCCCGGACTCCACCAGACGCTGCGCCTCTTCGAGCACCTCGCCGATGCCGCGACTGACCAGATCGCCGCGCAGGCTCGGAATGATGCAGAAGGTGCAGCCATGATTGCATCCCTCGGAGATCTTCAGATAGGCATAGTGCCTCGGCGTGAGACGTACCCCTTGCGGCGGGACCAGACTGGTGAAGGGATGATGCGGCGCCGGCAGATGGGCATGCACCGCGGACATGACCTCGTCGAGCGCATGCGGCCCGGTCACGGCCAGCACCTCTGGATGCGCCTCCCGGACCATGTCTGCGCGCGCGCCCAGACAACCGGTCACGATCACGCGGCCGTTCTCGTCCAGCGCCTCGGCAATCGCACCCAAGGACTCGTCGACGGCGGCATCGATGAATCCGCAGGTATTGACGATCACCAGATCGGCGCCCTCGTAGTCGGGCCTGATCGCGTATCCTTCGGCGCGCAGTTCGGTGAGGATCCGTTCGGAATCGACGGTCGCCTTGGGGCAACCGAGGCTGACGAGACCGACCTGTGGAACCCGAGCCTCGGGCACCTGCCTGCCGCTGGCCGGTATCCCATGATTCTGTGAGGAAGTGGACAAATGAAGTTCGCCTACACAATAGATGTTTCAGGAAGAGAGCCGTGCGAGACTGCTCTGTGGTGACCGAACCAGGACCGGCGAGCCCGGTCCTGCCGATCGAGGCCGCGGCCTGCGGCCGGCCCGATGCGCGCAGCGGGGATATTCGGATGATTCAACCATTGATCCTACTGCGAAATTGGGTAAGGATAGCCAAGCTCGAACAGCCTGTTCGCTAGTGAGACACCGATCGAGCCCCGCGTGTCCGCCGCTCGGCCCGCAAGCGCGCAGTCCGGCTCATTCACGGACCGGACCGGGGACTCGGTACCTCGGTATATCGCTACGCACGAGAAGATCCCATTCGAGGATTCTAAAGAAGCACGTACAGGACAGAAGGATTAGGGCATGAAAAACTGCAAGCTATGCAAGTACAGCAAGATCTGCAACGATCTGCCAGGAATCTGCATTCTAATCCCATATTTCGCCGTCGCGGTCGTCGCCATCTCACTCGGCTATCTATTCGTCACCCAGGAGCTCGTCTGACCCGCCTGGAAGGACGATGAGGCGCGGCGCTCGCGACCTCACCGAGATCCGCCATGGACCGAGCCGCCGCCCTGCAAGAACCAGTCATCGCCCCGGGACGGGAGGTGAGCCTGCACCTGGAGGTCTGCTTCGAGAACGGCTTCGAGGCCCTGTCGACCTTCGGCGAGGAGCCCATCTGCTGCCGTATCGGGGACGGCTCCTTCACCAGTGCCTTCGAGTCGCTGATCGCCGGCCTCGCTGCGGGAACCGAGACCCAGCTGAGCGCCGACGGCTCCGAGCTCTTCGGCGTCTACGACGAGGCCAATCTGCACTGGGTCGGCAGCGACGACTTCCCGGAGGACCGCCCGCCGCTCCCCGGACAGCTGGTCGCCTTCACCACCCCGGGCGGGCACGACACCAGCGGTATCATACTCGCCCGCAACGGCGAACGAATTCTGGTCGACTTCAACCACCCATTTTCGGGACGCCGCCTGCGGATCCGCATCAAGGTGCTCGCCGTCGGCTGACGCGCCGTTTCGCCCGACATCGGACCGGCGAGCGATCGCCGCGAGGACGCCTTCCGAACCGACCGGACAGGGACGCCCGATAACCCCAGATATCGCCATTTATTTCATCCATTCAGCTTCGCCTATCCTGTCGCACTATGAATATCATGCTCGCCAACCCGCGCGGATTCTGCGCCGGGGTCGATCGCGCCATCGCCATCGTCGAACGTGTCCTGGACCTCTACGGGGCGCCCATCTACGTCCGCCACGAGGTGGTGCACAACCGCTTCGTCGTCGAGGGACTGAGACAGCGCGGGGCCGTCTTCATCGAGGACCTCGCCGACGTCCCCGAGGGCGCCACCCTGGTCTTCAGCGCCCACGGCGTGCCGCAGGAGGTTCGCAGGGAGGCCCAGTCGCGCGATCTGCGCCTGTTCGACGCGACCTGCCCGCTGGTAACCAAGGTCCACCTGGAGGTGGCCCGTCACTGCCAGAACGGCATCAGCGTCATCCTGATCGGCCATCGCGGACATCCGGAGGTGGAGGGTACGCTCGGACAATGCCAGGGCGAAGGAACCATCCGTCTGGTCGAGGGCGTCGCGGACGTCGCCGGCCTTGACATCCCGGATCCGGAGCGGGTCGCCTACGTCACCCAGACCACCCTCTCCATGGACGACAGCCGGGAGATCATCGCCGCGCTGCGCGAGCGCTTCCCGGCCATCCAGGGCCCCAAGAAGAGCGACATCTGCTACGCCACCCAAAATCGCCAGGACGCCGTGCGCGATCTCGCCAAGCGCTGCGACCTGCTGCTCGTGGTCGGCTCGCCCAACAGCTCCAACTCGAACCGGCTGCGCGAACTCGCCGAGAAGCAGGGCTGCACCGCCCATCTGATCGACGGACCTGAGGACATCGCGCGCGACTGGCTCGACGACGGCTCGCGCATCGGCGTGACCGCTGGCGCCTCGGCCCCCGAGGTCCTCGTCGAGCGCGTCATCGCCTGTCTGCGCGACTGGGGCGCCTCGGAGGCCGAAGAACAGGACGGCATCCGCGAGCAGGTGGTCTTCGCCCTGCCCAAGGAATTGACGGCCGCCCAGGCTCAAGGCTGAAACGCGACAGGGTCTTGGATATCCCAGTATTCCGCGAACGATCACAGACGTGAGGAGCGAGCGCATGACAGACGTGCTGGTCATCGGTGGCGGCATCATCGGCCTGCTGACCGCGCGCGAGATCGCCGACGCCGGCGCCAGCGTCACGCTGGTCGAGATGGGCCAGACCGGGCGCGAGTCCTCCTGGGCGGGGGGCGGGATCGTCTCGCCGCTCTACCCCTGGCGTTATGCCGACTCCGTGTCCGAGTTGGTCCGCTGGAGCCAGCGCGCCTACCCGAACCTGACCACCTCTCTGTACGACGAGACAGGCATCGATCCCGAATACAGCGTCAACGGCATGCTCATGCTCGACATGCCGGCGGCGGAATTGTCCACCGCGCAGCGCTGGGCCGAACGCCTCGACGTCGAGGTACAGACGATCGAAGGCGCGATCCTGCACGAGCGCGAGCCGCAACTGGAACCGACCCGGGATCCGGCGCTGCTGCTTCCCGATGTCGCCCAAATCCGCCCGCCTCGGCTCGCCAAGGCGGTACGCCGCTCGCTGGAGCGGCGCATCGCGCTGCGCGAGCGCGAAGAGGTGCTCGAACTGCTGATCGAAAACGGCCGAGCGGTCGGGGTGCGAACCCCGCGAGGAGATATCCCCGCCCATAGGATCGTCATCTGCGCCGGCGCCTGGACCGCCAAGCTGCTGGAGCAGTTGGGCACGGCCCCGGAGATCCGGCCGGTTCGCGGCCAGATGCTGCTCTTCTACGGTCGACCGGGCCAGATCAACCACATCAGCCTGCATCGGGAAAACTACGCCATCCCGCGACGGGATGGCCGCGTCCTCTTCGGCAGCACCTTGGAACAGACCGGATTCAGCAAGAGCACCACCGCCGAGGCCAAGGAGGCACTCTATCGCGCCGCGGTCGAACTCTTCCCCATCCTCAGGCGCACCCCGATCGAGGACCACTGGGCCGGACTGCGACCCGGATCTCCCAGCGGCATTCCCTACATCGGCCCCTATCCCGGCGTCGAGGGTCTCTACTTCAACGCCGGACATTACCGCAACGGGCTGGTCGCCGCCCCCGCCTCGGCACGCCTGCTCGCCAATCTCCTGTTCGAGCAGGAACCCATAGTGCCGCCCGAGCCCTATGCACTGGACGCCACCCGCCCCTGAGCAAGGCACAATGCTGGGGGCACCAAGAATGGATCATTTGCGGTTGATAGACTCAAGCGCTTGGATTAAGATTATCTGCTCAATGCCGATGTAGCTCAGTTGGTAGAGCAACGCATTCGTAATGCGTGGGTCAGCGGTTCAAATCCGCTCATCGGCTCCATCGCTTTCCGCGCCGGCCCGCAACGGACCGGCGGCGCTCCCCGTCTTCATCTGCCTTCGCCGCACATCCATCGAGCGCAGCCGCTCTCGATACCGACGCCCGTGGGAACGCGCCGATTCTCATTCGACGGTGCCCGCCCGAGACAAGGCTGGCGCCCCAATCATCGCCTCCGTCCGACAGGCGTCCCGCCATCCGAGGTAAGCCGCTCACATGAACGCCGAAGCACCCTCAGCCACCTTCGCCGAATTCCTCTTGCCCGACGCGCTCATGCGCGGCCTGGAGAGCGAGGGCTACGCAACCCCGACGCCAGTGCAGGCCCGCGTCGTCCCAATGGCAATGGACGGTGCCGACCTGCTGGTCTCGGCCGCGACCGGATCCGGCAAGACGGCCGCCTTCCTGCTGCCGATCATGCAGCGGTTCATCGACACGCCCGTGAACGATGGCGGCACGCGCGCCCTGATCCTGGTGCCCACCCGGGAGCTGGCCAGACAGATCCACAGCCATTTCATGCGGCTCGGAAGCTATACCCGACTGGCGGCGGAGGTCATCACCGGCGGCGAATCCAAGGGACATCAGATCGCGTCGCTGCGCAAGAATCCGGAGATCCTGGTGGCCACGCCCGGCCGGCTGCTGGAGTTCCTCGAAAGCGGCGAGGCGGATCTGACCGATCTGGAGATCCTGATCCTTGACGAGGCCGACCGCATGCTGGACATGGGATTCGCCGAGGACGTGCTCGCCATCATCCGCAGCTGCAACCCGGAACGTCAGTCCATGCTGTTCTCGGCGACCCTGCATCACAAGGGTCTGAGCAAATTGACCGACACCATGCTCAGCGAACCCGAGGTCCTGGTGATCAACCCGGTCCGGGAACAGCATCCGGACATCGCGCATCAGCTCATCCTGAGCGACGACCTCGGACAGAAGCAGGACCAGCTGTCCTGGCTGCTCGAGCACGAGACCTTCGACAAGGCCGTGGTCTTCACCAATACCCGCGACGGCGCGGTCGCCCTGACCAACGTCATGATGGGCCGCCAGCTGCGTGTCGCCGCGCTCCACGGCGAGCTGGACCAGCGCGAGCGCAACCGCATCATGGGCCTGGTGCACAGCGGCCGCGTCAAGATCCTGATCGCCACCGACCTGGCCGCGCGCGGACTGGATATTCCCGGAATCCAGCGGGTCATCAACTTCGACCTGCCGCGCAGCGGAGACGACTATCTGCACCGGACCGGACGCACCGGACGCGCGGGCGAATGCGGCATCGCCATCTCATTGGTGAGCCCGCCCGAATGGAACCGCATGGAGAGCATCGTCCGCTATCTCAATCTCAGCCTCGAGCCAAGGACGATCGAGGGCTTGAAGGCCAATTTCGCCGGCCCCTCCAAGGCCCGCAAATCCAAGAAGCCCTCACCCGCCGTCCGCAAGAAGCTGGCTGCCGCGACCAAGAAGGCAGCCCCCAAGCCCAAGGAGCGGCTTCGCGACCGCAAGAACATCGGCAAGCGCCGCAAGCCCTCGGGAACGGCCGTCGAGGCCGGTCACGCACCGCTCGCCAAACGCAAGCCGACGAGCGAATAGACGAGCGCACCCCGGCGCTGCCAGCGAATCGGGCCGGACGACACCGGCCCGGAGCAGCCATCCTTACAGGGCAACGCCCAGCGATTGATGGATGTGCTGCACGACCAGCGGATGGAGATGCGTCTTGGCCGCGAACCGAACCAGATAGTCGCGCTCGGCCTGGGTATCGATCTCGACCGCGAGCAGCGAGGCGGCATAGATCTCGGCGGCCCATTCGGGATTCGGGATCTCGGCCACGAAGGCGTCGAGATCGAGCGGCCGGTGCAGCTCTTCCATCAGCCACGCCTGATCCTCCGGCCCCATCCCGACCGTCTCGGCCTTGCCGGCGATCCGCTGGATCTCTTGCATATCCACCTGACCATCCGACTTGGCGATGTTGATCATCCCCTTGATGATGAGCTCGGCCTTGCGGTCGTCCGCCGCGGAGCCCGCGGCGAGCGGAGCGACCGGCTCGGGAACCGAGGATGAGGGCACGGGCCGCACCGGCGCGGCGGCAATCCCCTCCGCCTCCCCGGGCTGACCCGAGTTGCTCAACGCCTTCATGGCCACGCTGGCGAGCATCGCCAATGCACCGCCGGCCAGCGCACCCCTGACCGAATCCCCGCCCCCGCCGAGCACCGAGCCGAGCGCGGCGCCCAGACCGCCGGCCTGAAGCGGATTCTGGCTCGCCCCACCGACCATCTCCCTGGCCGCGCCGAGCAGACTGCCGAGCATATCGCCACCCGCCGACTGACCCGACGCCCCGGACGCGAGGGTGGACTGAAGATCCTCGAGCGCCGAAGTCATTCGTGAACCGGCCGACGGGGCCAGATTGGTTTGAAGAAGAGTTCCGAGCAGATCGCTGAAATTGGCCATGACGTCTAATTCCCGAGCCTCATGTTCATCCAAGCACCATGATCGCAGCGCGGCGGCCGGATCGGTCGATCCGCGACCTGTCGCGATGCACGCCTCAATACCAGAGTCCCGACACATGCCAGCGCGGACGGGCCCGATGCAGCCGGCCGAACCCGGCCAGGGGATCGAGCTCGCCGAGCATGAGCGAATCCGGGAAGGCAGCATACCCCCGCCGAGGCGTCAGCTCCATCAGACGCCGGACACGCTCCTCGGTCGGCGGATGGGTCCGCAGCAGCGAGGGGTCCGGCACCCGGCGTCCGGGCATCACCAGCTGCTCCCACAGAGGCCCCTGGTAGCGCTCCAGCTTCAGCAGCGCCGAGGCCAGACCCTCGGGGTCGCCGGTCAATTCGGCCGCGCTGCGGTCCGCCTCGAATTCGCGGTTGCGCGACAGGGCGAGCTGAATGAGGGCGCTGAGCGTGGGTGCCGCGATCAGAATCAGGATCGGAATCCAGGGCGGTCCCTCGACACCCATGAGCATCAGCGGAATCGCGAGCACCAGCAGCAGCTGTCCGGTAAAGCTCAGAACACTCGTGATACGGCTCACCAGATCGGCGAGCGCCATGACCCGGATATCGCCATTGACGATATGGCTGAGTTCATGGGCGAGAACCCCCGCGATCTCGCGCCGGTCGAGACGCCTCAGCAGCCCGTCCGACACCGCGATCAGGGCCTCGTCGCGCTGCCCGGTGGCGAAGGCGTTCATCACCCTGGACGGGAGATAATAGAGTGGCGGCACATAGGGCAGCTCGGCACGTCTGGCGAGCTCGCCCAGAACGGCATGGAGCACGGGCGCATCCTCCGGACGGATGGGACGCGCCCGATACATGGAGAGCACCCAGCGCGGAGAGCCGGCCGGATGAAGCAGATAGAGCGCCAGCACGCCGAACAGGGCGGCCCAGACGAAGGTCTCGCCCCCGACGAACCAGGCGAGATAGGCGGCCAGACCGGCCAGCAGACCGACCAGCCCCAATGTTTGAAGATTGTTGCGGAGCTTGTGCTCGAACAATCGCTCCCGATCCATACCCCTGACGCCTCCGAAGAAGACTTCTCAAACCCTAGACCCGATCGACGAAGGGACCTAAGGCGTCGCCCGCACGCAAACCGAGCAGCTGATCCGCACGCCCCTGATTGACCGCGATCTCCACCAAACCGAGCGCATTCTCGTACCAGAAGGGCTGTCCGGACTCCACCTCGCAGAAGGTCCTCGCGAACGGCAGACGCCGCTCCCCGACCTGCAACAGGGGTAATGGAGTCGATCCAGGCAGTTCCAAACCCGTCATCAGATTGCCGAAATGATCGACATAGATAACCTTGGAGCAATCCGGTGGGGAGTCCGCGGCCACCAGGGCATCGAGCGCGACCGGTGACAGAGCCAGATCCTCGGAGTGCGCGATCCGCGCGGCGGCCGGCACGAACCAGTCGCGGCCGTGAAAGCTGGGGGACATGCTCCCGGGCCGCCAGCCGATCCGCCATAGCGAGGCATCCGCCGCCCGCCTCAGCAAGGGCACCAGGAGACCGTTATCGGGCGCGAGGTACCAGCTGCCCTCGACCCGGGCCACGACCAGATCGCGCTCGCCCCCGACCCCAGGATCGACGACGCAGAGACAGAGACTCGCGGGCGGCAGATCCCGTACCAGCCCCGGCAGCAGATAGCCGGCGAGATCGGGACGGAAGAGCGGAAGGTCCTGGACCAGATCGATCACGGGCAGATCGGGTACCAGCGCATCCAGACGCGCCCGCATCTGGCCCACATAGATCCCGGGACCGAAATCGGTCACCAGCAGGATTCGTTCGATACGTTCCCACATGAGGGCACCTCGCATCAGAATGGAAGAGACGGAGGAACGACTCGAGGGAAATTACGCCGGTTGGCGACTCAGATCCAGACAGGGCCGGCCAAACCCCATGCCGAGGACCTCCAGAGCCAGGTGCGACACATAAAAAAACCGGGCCAGTGCCCGGTTTCTTTATTCGACGACCGTCAGCGGGTCATCTCAATCCTCATCGACCTCGACCGCGTCCGGGACGGCCGGACGGTCGACCAACTCGACGTAGGCCATGGGGGCCGCGTCGCTGGCACGATAGCCGCACTTGAGGATGCGCAGATAGCCGCCGGGACGGCTCTGATAGCGCGGGCCGAGCTCGACGAACAGCTTGCCGACCGCATCCTTGTCGCGCAGACGGGCGAACGCCAGACGACGGGCATGGACGGAATCGCTCTTCGCCAGGGTGATGAGCGGCTCGGCGACGCGGCGCAGCTCCTTGGCCTTCGGCAATGTGGTCTTGATCAGCTCGTGACGAATCAGCGAAGAGGTCATGTTGCGGAACAAGGCATCGCGATGCGAGCTGTTACGGTTGAGTTGCCTTCCGGCTTTGCGGTGACGCATGGTCCTGATCCCGAATGTTCGTTAAATCGATCGTATTCTTGTGACGACGACCGCGGACACCCTGGTCCGCGCAGGCCGTTATCGGATGCTGAGCTCGGCGATGTTCTCCGGAGGCCAGTTCTCCAGACGCATGCCGAGCGAGAGACCGCGCGTCGCCAGCACGTCCTTGATCTCGGTCAGTGATTTCTTGCCGAGATTCGGAGTCTTCAGCAGCTCGACCTCTGTCCGCTGGATCAAATCGCCGATCAGATAGATATTTTCGGCCTTCAGACAGTTGGCCGAACGCACGGTCAACTCGAGATCGTCCACCGGGCGCAGCAGGATCGGATCGTAGGGCGACTCGTCGCGCGTCTCGAGCACCTGATTCTCGGCCGGGCCGGTCCCCTCGAGGGCGACGAAGCTCGACAGCTGATCGCGCAGGATGGTCGCCGCGCGCTGGATCGATTCCTTGGGATCGATGGTGCCGTTGGTCTCCAGATCGATCACCAGACGGTCGAGATCGGTTCGCTGCTCGACACGCGCGGACTGCACCTCGATCGCGACCCGGCGCACCGGGCTGAACAGGGCGTCGATCGGCAGCTTGCCGATCGGGCGGTCGTCGCCGGACTCGAGCTCGCGCTGGGTCGCCGGCTCGTAGCCGCGGCCGCGACGAACCGTGAGCGTCATGCTCAGCTCGCCTTCGGTCAGGTTCGCGATCACCAACTCCGGGTTGGCGATCTCGGCCGAATGATCGATGTCGATGTCGGCCGCCGTCACCGGACCCGGACCGCTCTTGCTCAGCGTGAAGGTAGCCTCGTCCTTGCCCTTCAGCGAAATCGCCAGCTGCTTGAGATTCAGGAGAATCTCAAGCACGTCTTCCTGCACACCCTCGAGGGTGGTGTACTCGTGGAGAACGCCCTGAATCTCGACTTCCGTTACGGCGCAACCATCCATCGAAGACAGCAAAATCCGCCGGAGCGCGTTCCCAAGCGTGTGCCCGAAACCGCGCTCGAGTGGCTCCAGCGAGACTTTGGCATGACTCGAGCTGTCGTTGACCAGCTCGACCTTTACGATGCGCGGTTTTAGAAATTCGCCAATAGCGTCAGTCATTCTGTGCCTCTCAGGAAGCTCCCTTACTTGGAGTACAGCTCGACGATCAGCGACTCGTTGATGTCTGCTGGAAGATCGGAACGATCGGGGATGCGCTTGAACACGCCCTTCAGGCCCTTGCTATCGACCTCGACCCAATCCGGGAAGCCGTACTGCTCGGCCAGGGCCAGCGCGTTCTGCACGCGAACCTGCTTCTTGGCGGCCTCGCGCACCTCGACCTGGTCCTCTGCGGTGACCTGATACGAGGGGATGTTGACGATGCGACCGTTGACCAGGATGCCCTTGTGGCTCACCAGCTGGCGCGCCTCGGCACGGGTGGCGCCGAAGCCCATCCGGAAGACGACGTTGTCGAGACGGCGCTCGAGGAGCTGCAGCAGGTTCTCGCCCGTTGCGCCCTTGCCCTGAGCGGCCTTCTTGTAATAGTTGCGGAACTGCTTCTCGAGAACGCCGTAGATGCGGCGAACCTTTTGCTTCTCGCGCAGCTGAACGCCGTAGTCGGAGAGCCGGCGACGACGGTCGGTCGTCTGACCGGGCTGCTTCTCCAGATTGCATTTGGTATCGATTGCGCGCGCACGACTCTTGAGCGAAAGATCGGTCCCTTCGCGCCGTGCCAGCTTGCAGGTTGGGCCTGTGTAACGTGCCATGTCTCTTCCTGTTGAACTGTCAGACGTCAGACGCGCCGCTTCTTGGGCGGACGGCAGCCGTTATGGGGGATCGGCGTCACGTCGGTGATGCTGGTGATCTTGAATCCGGCGTTGTTGAGTGCGCGCACGGCGGACTCGCGACCCGGCCCCGGACCCTTGACGTTGACATCCAGGTTACGCAGCCCGTATTCCTTGGCGATCTGGCCGGCCTTGTCCGCGGCGACCTGCGCGGCGAAGGGCGTGCTCTTGCGCGAGCCGCGGAAACCGGAACCACCCGAGGTCGCCCAGGCAAGGGCGTTGCCCTGGCGGTCGGTGATGGTGATGATGGTGTTGTTGAAGGAGGCGTGGACGTGCGCGACGCCGTCAGCCACCTGCTTCTTGACTTTCTTTTTCGTGTTGCGAATCGGTTTAGCCATTCGAGGTAATCCAGGTCATCTGCTGCACATGCACGCTCAGCGCTTGATCGGACGGCGCGGCCCCTTGCGGGTCCGGGCATTGGTGCGGGTCCGCTGACCGCGCAGCGGCAGACCGCGACGATGACGGATACCGCGATAGCAGCCGAGATCCATCAAGCGCTTGATGTTCATCGACACCTCGCGACGCAGGTCGCCTTCGACCGCGTACTTGGCGACTTCGTTACGAAGCTTGTCGACCTCTTCTTCCGTCAGGGCCTGAACTTTCGTGTCGCGCGGAATACCCGCCGCATCGCAAATCAGACCCGCACGGGTGCGACCAATGCCATAGATCGCGGTCAACGCGATCACGGCGTGTTTCTTATCCGGGATATTGACGCCGGCGATACGGGCCATAGTTACGAACCCCTTTGTCCTAAATGCTCAGCGGGTAAACCGCGTAGTATATCAAACAGCTGCCAAAGGTCAACCAAAGGAAGACTCAACCCTGGCGCTGCTTGTGGCGAGGATCGGTACAGATGACCCGTACTGCCCCGTTACGACGAATGATTCTGCAGTTTCTGCACAATTTTTTGACTGATGCACGCACTTTCATTGTTGTCTCCTTAAGACTCGAGCGCCCCGGCGCTTCAAAACGGGCCTAGCGCAACATGCCGGCGCCCGGCGACTTCAGGTTGGCCTTTTTCATCAGGCCTTCGTATTGATGCGACATCAAATGGGCCTGAACCTGCGCCATGAAGTCCATGACCACGACGACCACGATCAACAGCGAGGTGCCCCCGAAGTAGAAAGGCACGTTGTAACCGACGATCAAGAATTCCGGCAGCAGGCATACCGCCGTGATGTAGATGGCGCCAGCCGCCGTCAGGCGGGTCATGACCCCATCGATGTAGCGTGCCGTCTGCTCGCCCGGACGGATGCCCGGGATGAAGGCACCGGAACGCTTGAGGTTATCGGCCGTCTCCTTCGCATTGAACACCAGCGCGGTGTAGAAAAAGCAGAAGAAGATGATCGCGGCCGAATAGAAGATCACGTAGATCGGTTCTCCCGGCGACAGCTTGGAGGTGATGTCGGCGATCCAGCGGAAATCCTCGCTGCTGCCGAACCACTGACCGAGCGTGCCCGGGAACAGAATGATGCTCGACGCGAAGATCGGCGGAATGACGCCGGCCATGTTGAGCTTCAGCGGAAGATGCGTGCTCTGGGCCTGCATCATCCGCCGCCCCTGCTGGCGACGGGCGTAATTCACCGTGATCCGGCGCTGACCGCGCTCGACGAAGACGACGAAGGCCGTCACCGCCAGGGCCATGGCGAAGAGCGCCAATACCGCGAGCGAGTTCATCTCGCCGGTCCGCGCCAGCTCCAGGGTTCCGCCCAATGCGGCCGGAAGCCCGGCGACGATACCCGAGAAGATGATCATCGAGATACCGTTGCCGATCCCGCGCTCGGTGATCTGCTCGCCCAGCCACATGAGGAACATGGTCCCGGTCACCAGCGACACGGCCGCGGTGAAGACGAAACCCAGGCCGCCATGAGATACCAGCGCCGTCCCTCCGGCCGTTTGACCCTGCAGGGCCATCGAGATACCGATCGCCTGGAAGGTCGCCAGGAACAGGGTTCCGTAGCGGGTGTACTGGGTGATCTTGCGCCGCCCGGACTCGCCTTCCTTCTTCAGCTGTTCCAGCTGAGGCACCACGGAGGTCATCAACTGAACGATGATCGAGGCCGAGATATAGGGCATGACGCCGAGGGCGAACAGACTCGCGCGCTCCAGAGCGCCACCCGAGAACATGTTGAACATGTCGAGGATGGAGCCCTGGTTCTGATCGAACAGGATGGCCAACGCCTCCGGATTCACCCCGGGGACCGGGACGAAGGTTCCGATCCGGTAGACCAGCAAGGCCCCGAGCAGGAACAGCAAGCGCTGCCGCAACTCCGTCAGCTGCCCCATCCCGCCGAGCGCTTTCCCCATGGATCCGACGTTTTTAGCCATCCGATTCGCGCCTTTTGATTAGTCTTCGATCGTGCCGCCGGCCGATTCGATCGCGGAGCGGGCACCCTTGGTCACACCGAGACCGCGAACCGTCACGGCACGGGTCACCTCGCCGGAGGCGATGATCTTGGCCGTCTTGATGGCATGCCCCAGAATCCCCGCCGCCTTCAGGCTCGCGAGATCGACGACGTCGCCCTCGACCGCGTTCAGCTCGCCGAGACGCACCTCGGCACGCACCAGCGCCTTGCGCGAACGGAAGCCGACCTTCGGCAGACGGCGCTGCAGCGGCATCTGACCGCCTTCGAAACCGACCTTGTGGAAACCGCCCTTACGCGACTTCTGCCCCTTGTGGCCACGTCCGCAGGTTTTGCCCAGACCGCTGCCGATACCGCGCCCGACACGCTTGGCCGAGGGACGGCTGCCCGCGTCCGGATGAAGATCATTGAGTCTCATCGTCGTCAGTCCTCCACGACCTTGACCATGTAGGAGACGGCATTGACCATGCCGCGCGTACAGGGCGTATCCTCGACCTCGACCACCTGGTGCATCCGGCGCAGACCGAGACCACGCACGCAAGCCTGATGCTTTTCGAGGCGACCGTTGGTGCTGCGCACCAGCTTCACCTTCATCATCTTCTTGTCGGACATTGGTTACCCCAGAATCTCGTCGACCGTCTTGCCGCGCTTGGCCGCAATGGTCTCAGGATCGTTCATCGCCCGCAGACCGTTGACGGTCGCGCGCACGACGTTGATCGGGTTGTTGGTACCGATGCACTTGGCCAGCACGTTCTGCACGCCCAGAACCTCGAACACGGCACGCATGGCGCCGCCCGCGATGATTCCGGTACCTTCGGAGGCCGGCTGCATGAAGACCTTGGCCGCGCCGTGACGGCCCTGCAGCGGATACTGCAGGGTCGCGCCGTTCAGCTTGACCTCGATCATGTTCTTGCGCGCGCTTTCCATCGCCTTCTGGATCGCGATCGGCACCTCGCGTGCCTTGCCGCGACCGAATCCGACCCGGCCCTTGCCGTCGCCGACGACCGTCAGGGCCGCGAAGCCGAACTGACGACCGCCCTTGACCACCTTGGCGACGCGATTGACCTGGACCAGCTTTTCGAGAAGCTCGTCGCCTTCCGCTTTTGGATTGAAGTTCGCCATGATCGCCCCCTTAGAATTTCAGTCCGCTTTCACGCGCCGCATCGGCCAGAGCCTTGACGCGCCCGTGATAACGGAAACCGGAGCGATCGAACGCCACGGAATCCACACCCGCGGCCAGCGCGCGCTCGGCGATCGCCTTGCCGACGACGGCAGCCGCGGAAACGTTGGCCTTGTTGCCCTCGATCGCCTGACGCAGATCTTTCTCCAGGGTCGAGGCGCTGGCCACGACCTTGTCGCCCGTCGGGGCGATGACCTGGGCATAGGTGTGCCGGGGCGTGCGATAGACGCACAGGCGGTAGACGCCGAGCTCCCGGATCTTGGCGCGTGCGCGCGTAGCGCGGCGCAGGCGAGCCTGTTTCTTATCCATTGCTGAGACCCCTTATTTCTTCTTGGCTTCCTTACGCAGGACGTTCTCGTCCGCGTAACGAACACCCTTGCCCTTGTAAGGCTCCGGCGGACGGAACCCCCGGATCTCCGCGGCGACCTGACCGACCTGCTGCTTGTCGGCGCCGGAGACGACGATCTCGGTCTGGCTCGGGGTCTCGATCGTGATGCCCTGTGGCACCGAATAGTCGATCGGATGGGAGAAGCCCAAATTCAGGTTGAGCACGTTGCCCTTGGCCTGCGCACGGTACCCGACGCCGACCAGGGTCAGCTTGCGGGTGAAGCCGGTGCCGCAGCCCACGACCATGTTGTTGAGCAGCGCGCGAGTGGTGCCGGCCATGGCCCAGGCGTCCTTGCAGCCCTCGGCCGGGGCGACCTTGATCGCACCCTCGTCCTGGCACACGGCGACGGTCGAATGGACGGTCCAATCCAGGGTGCCCTTGGGGCCCTTGACCTTGACGTCCTGACCGGCGATATCGACGGTGACGCCCTTCGGCAGAGCGATCGGCGCCTTTGCAACTCTTGACATCTTCGCCTCCCTTACGCGACGTAGGCGATGATCTCGCCGCCGTGCCCTGCTTGACGGGCCGCGCGGTCGGTCATCAGACCTTTCGAGGTGGAGACGATCGCAATGCCGAGCCCGGCCCAGACCTTGGGCAGCTCGTTCTTATTGCGGTAGATGCGCAGGCCGGGACGCGAGACGCGCTTCAGCAGCTCGATGACGGGCTTGCCGCGATAGTACTTCAGCTTGATGACCAGTTCGGGCTTGCCGCCGTTGGCCTCGACCGTGGCGTCGGCGACATAGCCTTCGTCCTTGAGCAGGTTCGCGATGGCGACCTTCTGCTTGGAGGACGGCATCACGATGGTGATCTTGCCGCGCTGCTGGCCGTTGCGGATGCGTGTCAGCATATCCGCAATCGGATCAGACATACTCATTGTGCTTCTCCTGGGTCAGTCCGTCTTTGCGACGCGATACCCGGTTTTCGGTTGACAGTCGCCACAGATCAGTTGTCGATATCGGTCCCGAGGACCAATGACACTGACTGCCCTGACGACTTTGCTTATCAGAATCGCTGGACTAGGGTCTGCCCTGAGACACCCCTATCCAACGCAGCATCCCTTCAGCTGGGAGCTGGCGGCTGGTAGCTGAAAGCTCTCTACCAGCTCGCCTTGACGACGCCGGGGACGTCCCCACGCATCACGGCCTCGCGCAGCTTGTTGCGCGACAGACCGAATTTGCGATAGACGGCGTGCGGGCGGCCACTGACGCGGCAGCGGCGCTGCTGACGGCTCGGGCTCGCATCGCGCGGGAGCTTCGCCAGCTTCTGCACCGCCTCGTCGATCTGCTCGGGAGAGGCGCTGCGATCGTTGATCACGGCCTTGAGTGCCTCGCGCTTGGCGCTGAAGCGGGCCGCGGTCTCGGTGCGCTTGCGATCGCGCGCAATCATGCTTTTCTTCGCCATTATGCTGTCTCGGTTCCGTTGAATCAGGTACGGAACGGGAAGTTGAAGGCCTCGAGCAGTGCCCGACCTTCCTCATCCGTCCGCGCCGAGGTGGTGATGGTGATATCCAGTCCACGCAGGGCGTCGATCTTGTCGTAATCGATCTCGGGGAACATGATCTGCTCGCGCACGCCCATCGAATAGTTGCCGCGACCGTCGAACGCCTTGGGGCTCAGACCACGGAAGTCGCGGATACGCGGGATCGAGACGCTGATCAGGCGATCGAGGAACTCGTACATGCGCTCGCGACGCAGGGTCACCTTGCAGCCGATCGGCCAGCCTTCGCGGATCTTGAAGCCGGCGACGGATTTGCGGGCGTAGGTGACGATCGGCTGCTGGCCGGCGATCGCGCGCATGTCGGCGACCGCATTATCCATCACCTTCTTGTCGGCGACAGCCTCGCCGACGCCCATGTTGAGCGTGATCTTCTCGATCTTCGGCACCTGCATGACGCTCTTGTAGCCGAAGCGGTCCTTGAGCTGACCGACGATGCGCTCTTTGTATTCAGTCTGTAATCTGGACATTTCGCTTCCTTCGGTCAGACGTCGACGACTTCGCCGTTCGATTTGAACACGCGAACCTTGCGGCCGTCTTCCAAGGTCTTGAAGCCAACTCGATCGCCCGCCCCCTTCTGAGGGTTGTAGAGCGCCACATTGGAGACATGGATCGGCATCGCGCGATCGACGATTCCACCCGGCTCCCCGACCTGCGGGTTGGCCTTCTGGTGCTTGCGAGCGATATTGATGTTCTCGACGACGACCTTGCCCTCGTCGACGACGCGCAGTACGGTACCACGCTTGCCCTTGTCTTTGCCGGCGATGACGATGACGTCGTCGCCCTTTTTGATCTTCTGCATGACGTCGACTCCCTTACAGCACTTCCGGCGCCAGCGAAATGATCTTCATGAAACGCTCGCCGCGCAGTTCGCGGGTCACGGGCCCGAAGATACGGGTGCCAATCGGCTGAAGCTGGTTGTTCAGCAAGACGGCGGCATTGCCGTCGAAACGAATCAAGGAACCGTCCGGACGGCGCACGCCCTTGCGGGTGCGAACCACGACCGCGTTGTAGACGTCGCCCTTCTTGACCTTACCGCGCGGGATGGCGTCCTTGACGGAGACCTTGATGACATCGCCGATGCCCGCGTAGCGCCGATGCGACCCGCCGAGCACCTTGATGCACATCACGCTCTTGGCGCCGCTGTTGTCGGCGACGCTGAGATTCGTCTGCATCTGAATCATTGTCTTGTACCTAAAGCTTGTTGCTGATCCGGGTGTTGATTCCGGTTGCTCTGCGAGTGGCCGCGAGGCCGGGCGGGTGCCAGAGGCACACGACGCCTAGGCGCCTCAGCGTGCCTTCTCGAGGACCTCGAGCAGACGCCAGGTCTTCGTCTTGGACAGAGGACGGCACTGCTCGACCCGGACGAGATCGCCCGCACCACACGCGTTGGACTCGTCGTGCGCATGGATCTTGGTCGACCGACGCAGGAACTTGCCATAGAGCGGATGCTTGACGCGACGCTCGATGAGCACGGTCACCGTCTTGTCCATGGCGGCGCTGACGACACGCCCTTCCAGTGTCCGGTTGGTGTTGTTCTCGTCGCTCATGATTTACCGCCCGCCGTCTTTTCAGCCATGACCGTCTTGATCCGGGCGATGTCCCGGCGCACGGCCTTCATCTGCGAGGGCTTGGACAGCTGCCCCGTGCCCCGTTGCATGCGCAGATTGAACTGCTCGCGAAGCAGATCCATCAGCTGCTTCTGCAGATCATCGACACTGCTGTTTCTAATCTCGTTCGCCTTCATCAGAGAATCGTCCGCTTTTCAAAGGTGGTCTGCACCGGCAGCTTGGCCGCAGCCAGCTTGAAGGCCTCGCGGGCCAGCTCCTCGCTGACACCTTCGATCTCGTAGAGCATGCGGCCCGGCTGGATGAGGGCGACCCAGTATTCGACGTTGCCCTTGCCCTTACCCATGCGCACCTCGAGAGGCTTCTTGGAGATGGGCTTGTCGGGGAAGACGCGAATCCACAGCTTGCCGCCACGCTTGACGCTGCGGGTAATGGCACGACGGGCCGCCTCGATCTGGCGCGCCGTGATACGGCCGCGCCCGGTGGCCTTGAGGCCGAACTCGCCGAAGCTCACGCGGTTGCCGCTCTGGGCCAGACCGCGATTGCGTCCCTTGTGTTGCTTTCGGAACTTGGTGCGTTTCGGTTGCAGCATGTCTTAACCCTTCTTTCCGGCCGCTTTAGGCGCCGGTTCTTCGGGAAGCTGCTCGCCGAAAACCTCGCCTTTGAAGATCCAGACCTTGACGCCCAGCACACCATAGGTGGTCCGTGCCTCGGCGAAGCCGTAGTCGATATCGGCACGCAGGGTATGCAGAGGTACGCGACCGTCACGCGCCCATTCGCTGCGCGCGATCTCCGCGCCGTTCAGACGTCCGGCGACGCTCACCTTGATGCCCTCGGCACCCAGACGCATGGTGTTCTGGATGGCGCGCTTCATGGCGCGGCGGAACATGATACGGCGCTCGAGCTGCTGGGCGATGCCCTCGGCGACGAGCTGCGCGTCCAGTTCCGGCTTGCGGATCTCCTCGATGCTGATGTGCACCGGGATACCCATCATCGCGGACACCTTGGCCCGCAGCTTGTCGATGTCCTCGCCCTTCTTGCCGATCACCACGCCCGGACGGGCGGTATGGATGGTGATGTGGGCATTCTTGGCCGGACGATCGATCTGGATGCGGCTCACGGACGCCTTGGCGAGCTCCTTGCGCAGGAAGTCGCGCACCATGAGATCGGTGTTGAGCAGATCCGCATAATCTTTCGAATTGGCATACCACTTGGACGTCCAATCCTTGACGATGCCAAGCCGGATACCATTCGGATGTACTTTCTGTCCCATACTGGTCTCCTGGGCTACCTTAGCCTTCGGCCACAGTCAGCGTAATGTGACTGGTGCGCTTCATGATGCGGTTGGCGCGGCCCTTGGCACGCGCATGGATTCGCTTCATGGTCGGGCCTTCGTTGACCTGAATGGCCGCGACCTTGAGCTCGTCGATATCCGCACCTTCGTTGTGCTCGGCATTGGCAATGGCGGATTCCAGGACCTGCTTGATGAGCCCGGCGCCCTTCTTGGTGCTGAACGCGAGTGTATTCAGGGCCTCTTCGACATGACGGCCACGAATCAGATCCGCCACCAGTCGTGCCTTCTGGGCCGAGATGCGGGCGTATTTGAGTGTTGCTACGGCTTGCATCCGCTGTCTCCGACTAGCGCTTCTTGGCTTTCTTGTCGGCGGCGTGCCCGCGATAGGTGCGGGTCAGCGCGAACTCGCCGAGTTTGTGGCCGATCATGTTTTCGTTGACGAGCACCGGCACGTGCTGACGCCCGTTGTGGACCGCAATGGTCAGACCCACCATCTCAGGCAGGACCATGGACCGACGCGACCAGGTCTTGATCGGGCGCTTGCTGTTTTGGGCGACCGCCTCTTCCACCTTTTTGACCAGGTGGTGGTCCACAAAGGGTCCCTTTCGAATCGAACGTGGCACTTGCTCAACCTCGCCTTATTTACTTGCGACCGCGACGACGCACGATCATGCTGTCGGTCCGCTTGTTACTGCGCGTCTTATGACCCTTGGTCGGCACGCCCCAGGGAGTGACCGGATGACGGCCACCGGAGGTACGACCCTCGCCACCACCGTGCGGGTGATCGACCGGGTTCATGACGACACCGCGAACGGTCGGACGCACGCCGCGCCAGCGGCTCGCGCCGGCCTTGCCCAGCTTGCGCAGGCTGTGCTCGGCGTTGCCGACCTCGCCGATGACGGCGCGGCACTCGGCATGCACCTTGCGCATCTCGCCGGAGCGCAGACGCAGGGTCGCGGTACCGGCATCGCGGGCGACCAACTGGGCCGTGGCGCCGGCGGAACGGGCCATCTGAGCCCCCTTGCCGGGACGCATCTCGATGCAGTGCACCTGGGTACCGACCGGGATGTTGCGCAACGGCAGGCAATTGCCGACCGCGATCGGGGCAGCCTCGCCAGCCTGCACGCTGTCGCCCGCCTGCAGCCCCTTCGGGGCGATGATGTAGGCGCGCTCGCCGTCGGCGTACTTGAGCAGGGCGATGTGCGCGGAGCGATTCGGATCGTACTCCAGACGCTCGACGGTCGCCGGAACGCCCTCTTTGTTGCGCTTGAAGTCGATGACGCGATAGCGCTGCTTGTGGCCGCCGCCCTGGTGACGCACGGAGATGCGGCCCTGGTTGTTGCGACCGCCCTTCTTGCTTTTCTTCTCCAGCAAGGGCGCATGGGGAGCCCCCTTGTGCAGGTCCGGTGTCTGCACCTTGACGACGAAGCGGCGCCCGGCAGACGTCGGTTTGGTCTTTACGATTGGCATCTTGGTCTATCCGTTGCTGTCCGCCGCCGCGCTCAAGCGCCGCCGCCGAAGTCGATATCTTGACCGGCCTTGAGGCGAACGTACGCCTTGCGCCAGTCCTGCCGCTTGCCCAGGCGCTGCCCGAAGCGCTTTTGCTTGCCCTTGACGTTGAGGATGCGGACGCTGTCGACCTGCACCTCGAACAACATCTCGACGGCCTTGGCAACCTCCTGCTTGGTCGCGTCTCCGACGACGCGGAAGCCGACCTGCCCGGCCATCTCGGCCATACGCGAGGTCTTCTCGGAGACAATCGGCGCCAGCAGCACCTTCATCAGACGCTCATTGTTCATGCCAGGCGCTCCTCGAGTTTCTTGATGGCCGCCTCGGTGGCAAGCACATGATCGAAGGCCATCATGCTCACGGGGTCCACTTCCTGTGCCGACAGCACGTCGACGTGGGGCAGATTGCGCGCCGCCAGGAAGACCTTGTCGTCGAAGCCGTCGGTCAGGATGAGCACGTCCTTGACCTCGTAGGTCTTCAGCAGGGCGAGCAGCTCCTTGGTCTTGTGGGTCTCGAGGCTCAGCTCGGGCGCGACCACCAGACGCTCGGCACGCACCAGCTCGGACAGAATCGAGCGCACGGCACCACGATACATCTTGCGGTTCACCTTCTGGGCGAAATCGCGCGGCTGGGCCGCGAAGGTGACACCACCGGAGCGCCAGATGGGGCTACGCGACGTACCGGAACGGGCCCGGCCCGTTCCCTTCTGACGCCACGGCTTGGCACCGCCACCCGAGACGGCCGAACGGTTCTTCTGAGCCTTGGTGCCGGAGCGCGCGCCCGCCAGATAGGCGACCACCACCTGGTGAACCAGACCCGGTTTGTATTCGACGCCGAACACGGCGTCTGAAACCTGCACACTGGACGAACCAGTGTGGTTTCGAATGGCGAGTTCCATGAGTGCTTAGCCCTTGTTCTTTTGCTTCACGGACGGCAGCACGATCAATCGCCCGCCGGTCGGTCCCGGCACACCGCCACGGACCAGCAGCAGGTTACGGTCGGTATCGACCCGCACTACCTCGAGGTTCTGCTGACAACGATTGGCCGCACCCAGGTGACCAGCCATCTTCTTGCCCTTCCAGACACGACCCGGGGTCTGGTTCTGACCGATGGAACCCGGCGCGCGGTGCGACAGCGAGTTGCCATGGGTCCGGTCCTGCCCGGCGAAGTGATGACGACGGATGGCGCCGGCAAAGCCGCGCCCCTTGGTCACACCGCGCACGTCGACCTTCTGACCGGCCTCGAAGATGGAGACCGAGATCTCCTGCCCGACCTGCAGATCGGCACCTTCACCGCCCTCGAGACGGAATTCCTTCAGCACCTCGCCAGCCTCGACGCCGGCCTTGGCGTAATGGCCCGCCATCGGCTTGGTGACGCGCGAGGCACGGCGCTCGCCATAGGCGACCTGGATGGCGCTG
>NZ_AONC01000063.1 GCF_000585215.1 Imhoffiella purpurea
CTGCCCCGCCATTACGGCGGCGTCGAGTGGCAGCGGCTGCGGGTGCTGTTCGAGGCGATGACGCGATGAGCGCGGCGCCCGGAACCGATCCGCGACCGCCCGAGGGCCAGGCCGAGCCGGAAGCGCGGATCTTCGTCGGCCGTCGCCTGGAGATCAGCCAGATCAGCACCGCGCTGCTCGCTGGCTCCTCGGTCATCGTCAAGGGCCGGGCCGGGATCGGCAAGCGGACGCTGCTCGGGAAGGTGCGCGAGGAGCTGGCCGGACAGCGCATCTGTCTCGCCCCCTCGGTCGCGACACCCAAGCAGCTCGCCGCGGATCTCGCCGAGCAGATCCACGAGGCGATCGGCCTCGAGGTGCCCGAGCGGCTGATCCCGCCACGCTTTCGCGCCGTGGCAGAGCGCACCGGCAACGTCGAGTTCCGCCACATCCGCCGCACCCTCTCGCGCGAGCCGGTCGCCGATCAGATGGCGCTGCTGCTGCGCGCGCTGGACCATCGCGACGATGTGATCCTGTTCGTCGAGTCCCTCGAGGTGCCGCCGACGCAAGCGGAGTACCTGGCCCAGCTCTCCGAGCGCTGCCAGCTCTGCGCGGCGCTGGACGCCGACAACCGGCGGGTTCGGATTCAGCGCCTGCTGTGGAAGTTCCAGCTCACGGTCGATCTCAAGCCGCTGGTGAGCCCCGACGTGCGCGACTGGGTCGAGCAGTGGCTGGACACGCACCCGGTCGCGTTCGAGTCACCGCGCATCCGCAAGGCGTTCATCCGAGGCGTGGCGCGCGACTCCAACGGCATCCCTGCCGCCGTCCAAGGGCTGCTCGATTTCGCCCTGGTCGAACGCTCGGTGACGCGGGCGACCCTGCGCGAGATGAGCCACGACGCCGCGCTGACCTATCTCGACATGACGCCGGTGCTGGTGATCCTGTCGGTGGGATTCATGGCGCTGCGCTACATCTCGCGCGGGATGGGGATGAAGGAGCTGATGGTGATGGCGGGAGTCGGGACCAGCATGTTTTACCTTTTGTTGTACTTCGGGCGGATGATGCGGTTACGTGGGCGATGAATTGAGCTCTGCATATTTGCATTCGAGCTTGTATTGCTGAAGATCGGCCAGCCTCGATTTGCTTAATCGAATTTCATAGGCAGGCTTCGATTCTTTACCTTCGTAGGCGTTGAATTTCAATATCCCATCAGGCGAGTCCCAGTCTGTTCCTCGAAAAACAAACAACTCCGGCGCGCTCTCAGACGTAAGCCTGACCAGGACGACCAGAAAATGACCCGTAGCCTTGAACTTATCCGCATTGACGAATTGGAGGTTCATGTCGGTAACAGTCTTGACTTGAACCTCATAGAAGCCGGAGTTAGGGAACCTACAAACAAAATCGATTCCTCTGTCGTCAACTTCAGAGGTGTAAACTTCTGCGCCAAACATTGTGAACTCCATTTTTGCGAAATATTCCCCGAATGTCCCTTTCTGAATTCGGTTTAGCGCTGTCCAATCGTAGCGTTTCATAGTGTCGACTCGAATAGCCTAGCAATAGGAGCGATGAACTCTCGACTCTGAAGCACGAGCTTATCAGGATGCTGACTCCAACCCATCTCCTCTTCGCCCAGACCACCTACCTCACCGCCTGCGTGGTGGCCGCGCATCCGCCCACGCCGGAGGAGGCCGCCGTGGCCCTGCTGGGTGCGGCGTTGCCGGATCTCGACAGCCGCGCAAGCTATGTCGGTCACATCCTGCGATTGACCTCGGATTTCCTCGAGCGGTACTTCGGCCATCGCAGCATGACCCATTCCCTGCTGGTCCAGATCCTCGCGGGTCTGCTGGCCTTCTGGCTGCTGCCGTTCGGCTTCGCCCTTGCGCTCCTCAGCGGCTGGGTCTCGCACTCCTGGGCGGATATGATGACCAAGGGCGGCGTGGCCTGGTTCTGGCCCGCGCGCATCCGCTGCGTGCTGCCGGGCAATCCCGACTACCGCATGGAGTTGGCGAAGGGCGGCGAGATGGGCTTTCTGGTCATCATGATCCTGGTCGGGGTGGTGATGATGCCCCTGGCCCAGACCGGCAAGGGCACGGCGGGACTGCTGCGGGGTGCGCTCGGCGATCTGGAGATGGTTCGCCGCGACTACGATCAGCACAAGGGCGACTTCCTGTTCTCCGTCCAGGTGCGAGGGAAGGACAACCGCACCGATCGGGACATCTCGGGGACCTATGCGGTCATGGGGCCGTGGCGCGAGGCGGGGTTGATCCTGGAGACGCCGGAAGGACCGCGCTCGCTGTGCGCGGGCAGCGCCTGCAACTGGTACAGCGCCCACGCCGAGCTGACCCGGGGCGAGCCGATCAAGACCTCGACGGTGAATGTCACCACGTCCTTGATCAGCGTCGCCGAGCTGCGCGAGCGCACCGAGGCCCTGAGCCAGACCGGTGCGGTCTTCCTGCTCGGCACCGCCCAGGCCGAGGGCATCAAGCCCGAGCCGCCGACGTTGGAGGTGACCGCCGACGCTCTGACCTTCGCCTATGCCACTCCCGCGATCCTCGACAAGCTCCAGGGGCGCAGCCTGCGCAACGTCGATCTGACCTTGCAGGTGCGGCACGCACCGGATGCATCGCTGCCCGAGCAGAACCCGATCAAGCCCGTCGGTGCGGCCACGCCAGAGCTGCTCGAACGCTGGTTGAGATGACATCAGGGCCAGCCGAAATGACACGCGAGCTTGCGTAGCAGAGTTTGAGGCGATGAAAATATTTACGTTATAACGTAACGATTAGAGGTGCTGACATGGCTAGATTCCGCATCCCTTGGCATCGTTTGGTTCCGCATCATCAGCGAGTCACCGTGTTTTGGATCGTGGCAGGACTGGGGATCGCTTTCCCCTGGCTGCTGGGGGACGGCTTCCAGTTCTTTCTCCGACCCGTGAGCGAATGCACCATCAGCAGCATCTACGACGGCGACACGCTGCGGGCGACGTGTGGCGGAAACAAAAAGGTCAAGGTCCGACTGTACTGTATCGACACCCCGGAAATGGGGCAGAAGCCCTGGGGCACCGAGAGCCGCGACTATCTGCGCCGCATCGCCCCCAAGACCGTGCGTCTCGTCGAGCACGACCGCGACCGCTACGGGCGCATCGTCGGCGAGGTGTTCGACGGCGACACGAGCCTGAACCTGGCGATGGTCGAGGCCGGTCGCGCGGCCGTCTATCCGAAATACTGCTCGGAGGCACGATTCTTCGCGGCGCAGGGTCGAGCCAGAGCCGTCAAACGAGGTATCTGGGCGCATCCGGGCGATCAGCAGCGGCCATGGGAGTGGAGACAACGGCGGTGACGGGGTCAGACCGGAGCATCAGTCTTCCCTTGATCAGAGTCGGGGATGCTCAGGCTGTAGTGAATCTCCCAAGGTGCCTTATCTGCATCACTGTCGTCTTGAACTGACGTTTTCGGGTTGGGTGCGACCGACTTTTGTGCTTCGTTGCTCCAGAAAGTAAGATCGTTGCGCGTCTCGAGCGTGTCGGAGTGCTCGGCGCCGAGCACGCGCTCTTGAAGCGGCAGCAGCTTGGCCAAGAGGTCGCGTGCCCCGGCGGCGTCGCCGGCTTCGCCTGTCCAGACGGCGAGATTGCCCCGCGTAGCGAGCGTGTTGGGGTGCTCGGCGCCGAGCACGCGCTCTTGGAGCGGCAGCAGCTTGGCCAAGAGGTCGCGTGCCCCGGCGGCGTCCCCGGCCTCGCCTGTCCAGACGGCGAGATTGCCCCGCGTCGAGAGCGTGTCGGGGTGCTCGGCGCCGAGCACGCGCTCTCGGAGCGGTAGCAGCTTGGCCAAGAGGTCGCGTGCCCCGGCGACGTCCCCGGCCTCGCCTGTCCAGGCGGCGAGATTGCCCCGCGCCGAGAGCGTGTCGGGGTGCTCGGCGCCGAGCACGCGCTCTCGGAGCGGTAGCAGCTTGGCCAAGAGGTCGCGTGCCCCGGCGGCGTCGCCGGCCTTGCCTGTCCAGACGGCGAGATTGCCCCGCGTCGAGAGCGTGTAGGGGTGCTCGGCGCCGAGCACGCGCTCTCGGAGCAGCAGCAGCTTGGCCAAGAGGTCGCGTGCCCCGGCGGCGTCGCCGGCCTCGCCTGTATAGACAGCAAGATTGTTTCGCGTCACGAGCGTGTCGGAGTGCTCGGCGCCGAGCACGCGCTCTTGGAGCGGTACCAGCTTGGCCAAGAGGTCGCGTGCCCCGGCGGTGTCGCCGGCCTCGCCTGTATAGACAGCAAGATTGTTTCGCGTCGCGAGCGTGTCGGAGTGCTCGGCGCCGAGCACGCGCTCTTGGAGCGGTAGCAGCTTGGCGAATCGCTCCAATGCATCCTGATATCGGCCGGCAAGTCCGACCGCCTCTGCATGCTTCCCCCGAATTACCAGAGTCTCGGACGCCATCTTTCCAAGCATCCGTTCGGCCAGCATCTGCGCACGGTTTAAGATCGCTTCAGCTGTTCGATAGTGGCCAGCCCTCTTTTGCGCATCACCAAGCATCACAAGGTCGGCTAGATCGATTGGTGCAGCTTGCCCGCTTAGAAAATCGGTCGCCTCTATCCAAAGTGTATCGGCCTTGATGGTGTCCCCTTGTGCGTGCTGCTGCTCGCTACGGATGGCGAGAATCTCAGCCAACAGTTCCCGAGCTGGGTTTGCCTCGGGCTGCAGAAGGTTGGCGATACGGGCAAGCTGCTCGGCTTGGTCCAGTGCTTCTGTACCGTAGTCCGGCAGCAGGCTGACATGATAGCCCGCAAGTTCCAGGCAGCAGGCATACAGATCCGCGCGCAGGGCCTCGAGCCCCTGGCCAAGAACACGGATAGCGCGCTCCTCGTTCCCATCCTTGCGCTCGCGCTCGGCGATCGCCAGGCATGTACTGGGCAGCATCGCCTCCAGGACCTGGATCGTCTCGTCGCGCTCCGTGATCTCCTTTTCGAGCTGCGCGATCCGCTGCTGTCGTGTTCGGCTGAGCTGGTCGCTTTGTTCCAGCTCTTGCTTGATCAGCGTCATCTTGTGTTTGAGCTTCCGCGTTGCTAGACGTATCACTCCGTAGAGCACCGAGGCGAGTGGAGCGGCGACCGTCGCGGACCAAGCAACCTGATTGGTGGCATTGAGGTTGAGAAACCCCTCGTAGACCTCAACAGCAAATCCAAAGTACTCCTGCATCAGACAGACTCCCTGAAGACGCGGCTTTTCTATGCCGCTGGGCAAAGACGGCTCGTAGCCGCTTATCCGAATAGACCTTCGAGGCTTCCCGATGATGCCGAAGGTGTCTTGGAAGGAAGTTACGCGATCAAGATTATCCTCGGCACGAGGTGCAGGACGAAGGCAAACACTGCGGCAAGACTCGGGTTTAGTCGTTGATCCACCGCAAGTTGGTTCGGGTTATGGGTTATGGGTTATGGACAAGAATCACCCTCAGCGCTCACCACGACAGACAGGGGAGTTTGCACCATGCCGATTCTGGAAGATGACCTTGAGATAAGCTGGTTCGAGGCTGGCTCGGGGATCTTTGATGGCATCATCGACGACTCGAGCTGCTTCCCGCCGCTGGACGACCGCGAGATACAGCGCGAATGGCTCGCCGGTTTCGCGGGAACCTGGGCGGAGCTGACAAGCCATCCCCCCGCGTCGCTGATCCCCGATCCTCGCCGAGATCCGGTCATCGATGTGCTGAAGCGTGTCCTGGCGGACCGGCCCGAGCTTCTCGAGCAGTTGCTCGCGATCGGCAGCAAGTCCTGAGCTCATCGCCCCGGGTCACCTGCAAGCACCTCGCTACCAGTCCGAACCCTGGAGATCGCTGCCCGTGCCGTTCACGGCACTTGCAGATCCAGTGCGCCCGGAGCCTTCGCCGCTTAATCCAGGTGTGGCGGCCCCGGCCACCCTGGGCAAGCGCCGCGCCCGTCCCGACCGACTCTGACATCTCCCCCCCGGCCCCCGCTGGGGGTGCATTGCGCGCGTCCGCCCGGCTCTTGGCACACCGCCAACAGCCGTTCGGCCACGACCGGCTTGAGATGCGGGAGCCCCCGCACCCCTCGGGGTCGCTGTGCTCCAAGGCCGGTCTGCCGTCGCGGGGTCGTGCCCGGCAAACCCCGCCGGTCACTCCTTTCCCGCGCCGTCAGCCCACCGACCTCGATCACCCCCAGCCCCCTCAAGGGGGAATACATAGCCACGACCTCTGTGGACATCTCCCCCCTGTCCCCCCGCTGGGGGGAACGCCCGACGAGAGCTCATCACCTGGATCAACCGCTTGCAAGCCGTTGGCTGTTGCTCCTTCTCCGAACTATGATTATCGTACCGCTTTCAAAGCGTCCGCCGATGATCATGTCCGATATACCCACAACCCGACGCGGTGGAGCTCGCCCAGGTGCCGGCCGCAAATCAGGCTCAGGCGCCTATGGTGAACCCACCCAGCCGATCCGCTTGCCGGTGAGCGCACTCCCGGCGGTGCGGGCTTGGCTCGCCGCCCGTCCCTTGGGGCGTCGTCCCGAGGAGGCGCAGGGATTTACCCCGTCACCCTCGCGGTTGCCCCTGCCGCTCTACAGCTCACGCATCGCTGCCGGCTTTCCCTCGCCGGCCGACGATGACATCGAGGCGAGCGTCGATCTCAACGAGCACCTGGTCCAGCATCCGGCCGCCACCTTCTTCGTCCGGGTCCAGGGCGAGTCCATGACCGGGGCCGGGATCCATCACGGCGACCTGCTGGTGGTCGATCGCGCCCTGGAGCCCAAGTCGGGCGCGATCGTGGTGGCCGTGGTCGATGGCGAGCTGACGGTGAAACGCCTGCACATCGAGGGCGAGCGGGTGTGGCTGATGGCCGAGAACCCGGCCTATCCGCCGCTCGAGATCCGCGACGGCCAGGAGCTTTTCATCTGGGGTGTGGTCGCCCATGCCGTGCGCTCCTTTTGAGCGCCATGCTGGCCCTGGTCGACTGCAACAACTTCTACGCCTCCTGCGAGCGGCTGTTCCGGCCCGACCTCGAGGGACGGCCGATCGTGGTGCTCTCGAACAACGACGGCTGCGTCATCGCCCGCAGCAACGAGGCCAAGGCGCTCGGCGTCGCCATGGGTGCTCCTTTCTTCAAGCTCGAGCCCCGGCTGCGTGAGCAGCTGCAGGTCTTCTCCTCCAACTACGCCCTCTACGGCGACCTCTCGCGGCGGGTGATGCAGGTCCTGTCCGGATTCGCGCCGCGGATCGAGGTCTATTCGATCGACGAGTGCTTTCTGGATCTGGGCGGATCGCCGGATCCGACGGCGGAATGTCTGGGAATCGCCCGCACCGTGCGCCAGTGGACCGGCATCCCGGTCTCGATCGGCATCGCCCCGACCAAGACCCTGGCCAAGCTCGCCAACCGGCTAGCCAAGCAAGGCCGGAGCCCCGATGGTCCGGTGCTCGACTGGTCGCGCCTGACCGAGCCCGAATCCCATCTCGCGGCGACGCCGGTCGAGGATCTGTGGGGGATCTCCAAGCGTTGGGGGCAACGCCTGCGCGCGCTCGGCATCGCCGATGCCCTGGCCCTGCGCGAGGCCGGTCCCAAAGGGCTGCGCCAACAGCTCGGCGTGGTTGTGGAGCGCCTGGTTTGGGAACTGCGCGGACAGTCCTGTCTGGCCCTGGAGGAGATGGCCCCGCCACGCCGACAGATCCGCGTCTCGCGTAGCTTCGGCGCCGCCGTGACCCAGTGGGGCGGGCTGCGCGCCGCAGTGACCCGGTTCGCGACCCGTGCCGGCGAGAAGCTCAGGGCGCAGAGCCTGGCCGCACCGGCGCTGACCGTCTTCATCCAGACCGATCCCTTCGACACCAGTCGTCCCTTCTACAGCAACGCCATCACGCTTCCCTTCGTCCAGCCGACGCAGGACAGTTCGGCGCTGATCCATCATGCGATCCAGGGCGCCAAGCGGCTTTGGCGCCATGGCAATGCCTATCGTAAGGCCGGGGTCCTGCTGCCCGATCTGGCTCCCGCGCGGCTCGGGCAGGGAGATTTCTTCGTCGATCCGGGCGGGGCGGAGCAGAGCGCCCAACGCATGGCGACCCTCGATGCCATCAACACGCGCTTCGGTCGCGATACCCTCCGCTTTGGGAGCGAGCTGGTCGGGATCCATTGGCACCGCAAGGCGCGGATGATCTCCAAGGTTTCGACGACTTGCTGGACAGGGTTGCCTTGGGTTTGGGCCACTTGAAATGCTGGAGAGGGATCAGAGCATGACGGAAGCTGACACGCGACCGGATTCGACCCAAGTCACCGGAGACCGGGCGGGATCTGACTTGACCCGCGAGATCGGGCGTCGGCTGCGGTTCGTGCGCGATCGACAGCAACTCAGTCTCGGTGATCTGTCCAAGCGGACCGGCGGCGCTTTGGGCAAATCCCGTATCAGCAACTACGAGCAAGGAACCCGACGCATGGGCATCCAAGAAGCGGTGATTCTTGCCCAGGCGTTGGGCGATATCAGCCCGAGCTGGCTGCTCTGCCTCGGCGAGGAAGGCGCCCCCTTGACCGATGAAGAGCAACGCCTGATCGACGCCTACCGCAAGACCGACACACGCGGCCAGAGGACGCTATTGATGCTGGCCGAGACGCTTGCCAGCGAACTCCCCGCGTAACGCCTTCGACCTCGCGCACCTCGCCGACAACCACGCCAGCCATCGCGCTCGACGCTCCCCCAACGCTATACGAGCCGCAGCGGCACCCAGCATCCGCGCGCACGACTCGCCCCCGCCTGAAGGCGGGGTCTCGACCGCCCGCGCGCGCGGCGTCGGCGTGGCTGAGAGGGCGGTAGCAGGCGCGCGCGGGCGATGGTGCTCGTGATCAGTCTCGCCGCCCCGCGTCCTCGACCGCCAAGCGCCGCCACTCCTATCCAGGCTATGTCAGCCCAGTAGAGTTCGAGGCAAAGGCGAACGCAGCTTAACAACTTGTCCGCTGGGACTTGACCACTGCAGCTGTACCTGGTTCGGCTTACAAGCGCTTCATCGCGCAAGGCAAGGCAAGGCAAGGCGAGACGACGCTGTGTTGGGATTCGCCAATTGTCGTGCGTCGGGTACTATAAGACTATGCGTGGTCTCTGGACCTAGACGATGGGATCCGGATCCTGTCGTACTGAGGGCCGTGACTGTGGGCATCCGCCAAGGGGGTACCCGCGACGCCATTCGTGGTTTTGCTGACCATATCAACCCGGAAGGCGATAGCGATCACTCGACTCCGTGTCCGGAATCCGCACAAAACGTAATTCCAACGCTGCAGCAGGCTGAGCATAGCTCGCCCGTTATCCATTTCGATGATGCGACCTTCAACGTTGCGTTAAGCAGGGTGGCTGAGATCTGAGATGAAGTGTTGCCCTTGTGAAGGGGCGCTGTGCCTAAGAGGGGGAGGATGGGTTCACCTGATTTCCGTAAACCAGCTGAAGCCCCTCGACTTCGATTAACTGCTGAGCCCGGAATTCTCAAAAAGGCGGAACTTGATACCTGAAGGTGGATATCGGAGATGTTGGACAAACGGCTGATCGTTTCTTGCCCTGATTGAGATCAAAGTTGTAGCGAAGCGGGGCGATAACGCTAAGCAATTGATTTTGAAGATAAATTTTTCGAGAAGGATTAAGCGAGTTGAAGATACCCGCGATTGATGTCTTTGCGGGACCTGGTGGTCTTAATGAGGGCTTTGCGACCTGCGGCGGGCGGCTAACCTTCGACATCGCTCTGGCCATTGAGAAGAACCTGCATGCAGTGAGGACGCTGCAGCTGAGGAATTTCTTCCGCCAGTTCCCTGCCGGTAAGGCTCCGGATCTCTACTACGCCTATGTTCGTAACGAAGTGTCGGAAGCTGAGCTGTTCAACGCCTACCCTGAGCAGATTGGCGAGGCGCGCCGTCGAACCTGGATGGCAGACCTGAAGGAGGTGGACACCCGCCTCGTCATCGACCGAATGTCACGGGCCGTTGAGGGCCATCGCCACTGGGTCCTGCTAGGTGGCCCACCATGCCAAGCATACTCAACCATCGGCCGGTCGCGGATGGCGAAACTTGAGGGCTTCGCTGATGACAAGAGACATACTCTCTACCGCGAATATCTGAAAGTGGTCGCCGCATTTCAGCCGACAGTTTTCGTCATGGAAAACGTCAAGGGGATTCTCAGTTCACGGCACAAGGAACAGCATGTCTTTCCGCGAATTCTGAGCGATCTGCGAGATCCATGGAGCGCGCTGCTACCTGCGTCCCGGCGCAAGCTCCCGCGGCCCGCGGTGACGCGTGGCTACAGCATCTTCTCGTTCAGCACCCCGGCGCTTGGAGATTTCTCGCTCAAGCCGGCTGACTATCTCATTGAGGCGGAGAAATACGGTATTCCGCAGACCCGTCATCGGGTGATCTTGTTGGGTATACGGAACGATTATGCCCCGGGCTCTTTCTCCTCCACTGTGGAGGAAGCGGCTCAGCTGAGCGTCGCGGACGTCATTGGCGGCATGCCCGAAATTCGCAGTGCGCTCTCGTCCGATGAAACAGACGGAAGCGCTTGGCTTTCCGCTTTGCGCAAAGCTCTACATGAGAGCGGTGTGCTATCCGAACTCACCGATTCACGCGTCCGGGATGCGATGCTTGAGTCGGTCGACGCGATCGACGAAAGGCTAACCAGAGGCGGCAGCTTCGTGCGCGGAGGCACGCGCCCCGCTAAGCTGGCGCGCTGGTTCTGCGATGACCGGCTGGAAGGGCTGCCGCAGCACGAGAGCCGGGCGCATATGTCTCCCGATCTGGTGCGGTACCTGTTCGTGGCGTGTTACAGCTTGGTGCATGGTGTATCGCCGAAACTACGGCACTTTCCCGCGCAGCTCCTGCCGAGGCACGCGAGTGCAATAAGGGAGCGCAACGGCCGGGTGGACTTCGATGACCGGTTCCGGGCGCAGTGCTGGGATCGGCCTGCCACGACAGTCACGGCGCATCTGCGCAAAGACGGGCATTATTTCATCCATCCTGATCCCACGCAGTGCCGGAGTCTCACGGTGCGTGAAGCTGCAAGGTTGCAGACCTTCCCTGACAACTTCTTCTTCGAGGGGCCAAGAGGGAGGCAGTTCGAGCAGATCGGCAATGCCGTCCCGCCACTGCTGGCACGAAAGCTGGCAGAGGTGGTGCAAGAACTCCTTCTCGACTTCATTGAACGCGACTCGGTCCGGGAAGCTAAAGTCAACGTGAGCTGTGTCGGAACCTGACAGCCGGAGCGATGTGCTCACACCGGATCAGCGGAGCCGGTGCATGTCGCGCATCCGCGGCAAGGACACAAAGCCTGAACTCGTCGTTCGCCGGGCACTGTTTGCCCTCGGATACCGCTACCGCATCGGCCACAAGCTGCCCGGGCGCCCTGACTTGGTCTTCGTCCATCAGCGGGTTGCCGTGTTCATCGACGGCTGTTTCTGGCACCGCTGTCCTGAGCACTTCCGGATGCCACGGAGTAACCGGGAGTTCTGGGAAGCGAAGATTTCGGCGAACTGCGAACGCGACCGGCGCGTCGACAGCGAGCTGACAGAGCTTGGCTGGCGGGTGCTGCGGTTCTGGGAGCATGAGGTAAGGCGGGAGCCGGATGTGGTGGTCGGGCAAATCGTCATGTTGCTCGGAGGCATGTTATGAGCATGCTGACGAGCTTGCCGGGGCGTGCCAAACCCAATCGGTAAACTTGAAACAGTTACGACAAAAACCTCTCATACTCCCGGGGCAGGATCTCCAGAATCTCTTCCGCTGTCATCCCGTGGAGGTCGTAGGTCAGCGTGAGCTGGCTGAGGTAGTCACGGAATCGACGCGCCGATCCAGGTCCCTTGCTCGCCGCGCCACGCTTGAATCCTTCTGTGATGTCGTCCTGGTAAAGAACGCTGGCGGCCTCAATGACCCCGCGGCATGACCAGAGGTACTGAGTGGCCGCGATCTGCTCCAGCAGTTCGCCGCGTTCGCGGAGCTTAGAGAATAGGAACCGGACCCTATCACCGTACTCCCTTACGAGGACGTAGGTGGTACGCACGGCGTGACGGGGTCGCTTCTGATGCGAAGGGCTGAGGATGAAATTGGCGTCCTCACCCGGCATGAACACGCCGTCGGATCGTACAGGACAAAGCGATTCGAAGAAGAACAGCGCGAGCCAGTTCCAGACCCCGGGATCGTTTGTGATGGCGCCGCGGTCGTGAGGGCCGAGGGAGCCGGCCAGCCGCTGGCCGAGCTCGTACCGGCTGGATAGGGTGTCGGGGCCGGTGAAGGCGCGGAACTCCAGTGCCTCAGAGGTTTCTGGATCGGTGAGCAGCTCCATGGGAATGGTTGTCTCCTCGCCGGCCCGCAAAGCAGCCAGCCACACCATGAAGGCTCTTGTGCCTGCGGAATTGAGACGCCGTATCTCAGCCATGGGTTGACTCCTCCGCAGCGGTAGCGAGGGAATCGCAGAGCCCCAAGTCCGTGCAGAACGCCGACACAACGGCCTCAACCCAGATGCCGATGGCCGCCGGGTCGCCGTCGACAGGCGGGTTGGTTCCACCTGTGACGCGCGTCCCGAACTCAATCCAGCGCCCCTGCCAGGAGTCGGCGGAGGCGCCCATACCGTCCCCGCGGTCGAAGATCCATGTGAGAACTTCGCGGACGAGCGCCGGAAGGATCAGGGCGCGGAAGACGGCGTCGGTCCTGATCCTGTTCAGGGCGCCAGGAATCGCACTGTTCAGCACTAGCGCAGGCTGCTCCTCGGTATCCATCTCGAGTGCCCAGGGGACGCCGCCCGTGTGCTCGCGGGCGACCACTGTGATCAGGGACTCGCGGTTGTCGAGGTTGGCGGGACCCTCGTGTGCCTGCATGCGCTCCGCGGTAGCGAGAAGGCGGTGGCCGGCGCCGGCAGGCGAGACGACCTTCAGGCGGAACAGGTGCCTTCCCCCCTGGGCAACTTCGGAGAGCTCAACATCCTCCGGCGGTATGCATGCAGCGACAGTGCCGCAGTCGAACCGTTGCGTGATCTCCCTGTGATACGCCTCGAGGTGAACCCTTGCGTCTGGAGGAAGGTCGAGTTCCTCCAGATTGATCGATGCGGTGAGGCGCGGACGGCCGATGTCTGCACCGGTCACCTGCAGGTGAATCCGGCTGTAGGGGATGCTTTTGCGGCCGGTATGGTTGATCCGGCTCTTCATTCCATAGGCTCCAGGGGTTCGGTCCTGAGGCGCACGACTAGGTCGCGGTGAACGTCGAAGCCGGTGGCGGTGAACGTGAAATCCGGGTCCGTGATGCTCAGCCTGATGGAGTTGGCGGTGACCTTGCGAGTCTCGATGTTGCGTATCGTGAGCGCCACATCACCGCGCCGGGTGAAGTCGAAATCAGCGGGATCGTGGCGTCTGAAGGGGTCTTCGCGGATGCGGTCGAAGGCGGCCTCGATACGGACGCCGATCGGCAGGTCTGCCATGGTGACATCCTTCGGCAGCAGGGTGAAGCCGCCTTCGGCCTTCTCAATAGCGAACAGCTGGCGACGTGCCTTGGGTGGGCTGACGGGCGGCGGCTTGGGGTCAGTCTGACCGCCGGGTGTTGCACCTTTTTCCCCGGCGATTTTTCCTCTGGCACCCGGCCCCTCACTGCCGGGCGTCCAGAGCACATCCTTCAGGGCGCTGTCGTCGCGTTCCTCCACGGCACGCGCCAGGAGATCATGGAACTGCACGAGCGAGTTGCGGATGGCCCTGAGCGTCTTCGCCGCGCTCCGATAGTTGCGGAGCTTCTCCGAGTTGCCGTTCCAGCGACTGTGGGATGCGTTTTCAGCATCCCCCAGGAAGCTGGCGACCGGTCTGTCCTCGGCGACCAGTGCACCAAACGCATTGCGGCCCCCGGGCGCGAATTTTGCCTCCCCGGGAAGGGTGAGCCCGCTGCGGACATAGAAATCCTGCCCGCGGCGCAGGTTTCCCGGTCGCTGCACGAAGAGTTGGATGAATGATCTTTCCCGTCCGCGTTCCTTGTGGCTGATCTGCACCGGCAGCCGGAGGCCGACGGTTCTGCCCCGCTCGAACTCCTCCCTGACCTGTTCCAGCAGGCCCTCTGGGAAATCGTCGGCTGTGAGCCGCCCGTTGCTCTGCCAGCAGCTGCCGATGGGCAGGGTGGGAAGGTCCCGATCAAGGAGGCGGCTGACATTTCCGATGAAGGTGAACAGGTCATCCGCATCGCGGATATGCCCTCCCGCGTGGCTTTCGGCCATGCTGCGGAGTGAGTCCGCGTCCAGGATCTCATCCCCGAAGCGGAGGACAAGCTGGCCGGTCAGGATCGGGAAGAAGTAGTTGATGATCCCGATCGCAGTCATCTGCTGCATTGAGAGGGACGGTAGCGGAAACGGGATCACGATCGACAGCCCCGGGCGGGGCTCCTGGCGGATACCCATGGTGTCGCAGAACTGCCGCACCGCGGCTTGGTCCAGCACGGGCACCTGGAGGCCTGCAGTCGGGCCGTCCTTAAGCACATCCGAGTAGAAGCCGTGTGGCAGATAGCGTTTGCCATCGAGGTCATGGAGATTGAGGACGCACTGCCCCATCAGGTGCGGGTGGAGTTCACCACGCCGGAGCGTTGCCCCGAAGAAGGCGCCGACTCCGGATGCGCATGAGAAGACGAGTTTTCCAAGGCCGTGGCGGCCGCGACTGGTTCCGCTCTTGTGGGAGAGGCCGTGACGTCGCCAGAAGTCCTGGAAGCTGCCGTCGCCCCAGGAATGCGGATTGCCGGTGAGGCCGGTGGTGCCGTAGTCCTCTATGACCAGCACCGAAGGCTCCCGGGACCGGGCAGCTTCCACGTCCAGACCTGCCGCCTCTGCATGCTCCCAGTGATCTTCCAGCAGTCGCAGGAGGTATTCGCTGTCTAGTCCATCCGATTTGCTGAGCAGGCGGAAGCGCACGGAAACAGGACCAACGTCGACTGCGTCGAGAGAGTTCTGGACGGCCTCGCGCACGAGGGTGTCGGCCAGGTTCAGTTCCTCGTTGAGGAACTGATCGCGCTGCGTGATCCCGGTTTCAACCTCGTTGATCCGGCGTTCAAGGTAATTCCAGAGCATCTTGTCCTTGGTGGTTGTGTTCGTTTCCGGTGCCACAGCAGTTGGCAGATCCGCTTCCGGTGGCGATGGTGCGCTTGAGTTCCCCGAGAACCGCAGCCGGGCCGATGAGCGTCAGCCCAAGGTGAGCCCGTGTCAGAGCGACGTACATGAGTTCGGTGCTGGAGACCAACTGGTCAACACAGCAGACGGCGACAGCCGCGCGCTCGAGGCCCTTGAAGCGGCGCACAGAGTCGATGACGATCGCGTTGTCCCGTGCCTCGTGCGCGGCGCAGGATGGAATCCCCCCGGTCACGCCGGCGTTTCGCAGCATCCCGGCCATCGCGGCATCCGGCGAGAGGATTGCCAGATCGCGGGGGGCGAGCCGCTCCCGATTCGTCATCCTTCCGATCCATTGCCGCAGGCGGGCGGTGGCAGTGCCCGCAGTCTCAGCCTCAATGAAGCTGACGGATCCGCCTGTCGGACCCGAACCGAGCCAGACGCCACCGGAATAGAGTGGTGCGGCGGCGGTGAAGATCTCCCTGGCATTACGGAGATTCTGTGTCAGCAGGAAAGCGGGATAGGCCGGTGCGTCCGACTGCCGGAAATGAACCCGCTGGTTGTCGTCGAGGAAGATGTAGAAGGGGTCGTTCTCTGCATCCGTGAGGCAGAGTTCGAGCACGGCCCACCAGCTGCCCGGGAAGTCCTGGCCCTCGTCCGCGACGATGGCGTCGAATCGTAATGACCGGTTAGTCTCCACCGCGTCCAGGAGTGCCTGGGGCAGGGTCTGTTCGAAATAATCGCGGCCTTCGCCGCTGCCTGCCGGAAGTGTTTCCGCCTGCGCCGCGCACTGTCGGCAGAGCTGGTGAAAGGACCTTGCTGTGAGATTGGCAACCCCGGAGCAAAGACGCTGCAGATGGTGGCCGAGTGGCTGGTTGTAGCAGGTCAGCAGCGTACGCTGTCCGGCGGCCGCAAGCCGCATCGCCTTCTCGACGGCCAGCATGGTCTTTCCAGTGCCGGCACCACCGCGGATGATCATACGCGGGTTGCAGGCGAGTTGTTCCAATAGCTGAAACTGCTCCGCCGTGAGCCGATCGATGCGCCTCTCCGCGATCTCGTAAGCGCTCCTGAGTGTGGGGGTCAGCTCAAAGTCCGCAGCCAAGAGGCGGCGAATCGCCTCAACACCGCGTGGTCCCGGCGGAGTGGCCCGGGGGTCCGGGTCCGCTGCGAGGCGCCCCTCGACCCATTTGCCCAGCTCCTTGCAGTCGTCCATGAACGCGAAGATCCGCAGCGGCATATCCGGACCAAGGTCATGTTCCGGTCTGCCGGAGTCGGGCAGGACGACACCATGGCGCGCGTTGAGGAAGCCCTGGTCCCAGAGCCTTGATTCGCGTATCTTCTCCAGGAGCCGGTGCCGGCTCCTGCCGGCCTGGCGAACAGGGTCCTTGATGGAGTGGACAATGCCGTGCCGGTCGCGGCTGGTCCACTCCCCGGTGGTGCCGTTGCGGGAGACGACGCCGCCCTTGACCTCGAGCACCAGCATGCCGGTCTTCGGATGAACGGCGACGAAATCCGCCTCACCCTCGACTTCGCCACCGTCGGGGTGCAGACCGAGCCACGGACGCGAATAGAAGACATGCCATTCATCCGGCAGCTGGGCCTCGAGCAGACGGTGAACACGGACTTCAGTGGAGCGCAGCGGGTCCGCCAGCACATAGTTGGGCAGAGGGGTTGGATACATCACCGCCATGGATAGCCCGCATTAGCCTCAGGTGGGGTCTGCCATCAATCCGAAGAAGCCCGTCGCCCGCTCGTTCATGCTGCCCATGAGCACGGTCCGGTCCAGGAATCGGTTGAACTCCTCGCAGGACGTCTCCGGCAGCATCAGACAGGAGTGACAGGCAGCGAGATTGCATGCCTCCGAGGCAGACATGATGCCCTCGCTGCAAAGGGGGTCGGAGGAGCACCAGACCACCGACTCCAGCGCGGCCTTGAACATGGGTTCAAAACGGTCCGGCAGGCCCTGTCTGACCAGACCACCCAGTGTGCCCTCCGCATCTGGTGCACCCGTATAGATCAGGACACCGGCCATGCCTTCTGGACCATCCGACACGTAGAGGCGCTCGCGCAGTGAGGCGCTCGGGTAGCCGCAATCCAGCGACAGCTGTCGGATCACCGCGTGCGCGAGGGAGTGGATCAGCAGGAAGCGCGCCGTGATGGTCCGTGGTGGCGTCGGTTGCTGTGTGCGCCGCCTCCAGTCCTCGGTGTAGCGCTCGTTCACGAGTCGGGCGCGCCCGGCCACGGCCGGCAGGCTCTCCCAGACGGAGACCGCGTCCATGTCCAGCGACAGAAAGATGCCCTCGCCGCGGATCTCGACTGCCGGAAGCCAGTTGAGCTGTCCGCTCTGTATCCGGCAGAGCTGTGAGTCATCGTTTCCGCCTCCGGGTTCCGGGGGATTGATCCGTGTGAATGCGCTGATCGCGCGCACCTCCCGCAGCCGGACGACTTGGACGATGTGCTGGATGTAAGGTTGCAGATCGGACGGAACCGTGACCGGTCTTGCCTCAAACTCATCATCCGGATCATCCGTTGTGCTGTCGGTTCCGGTGAACTGCAGCCATTCATCCCAGCGGAGATCCTCCGGGTCTACCTGTTCAAGCACCCGGAGCCGGTCCTCCACCGCCTTTGCGATCTCAGCCGGAGGCAGTCCGATGCCTGCGAGCATTGGGGCCAGGGTGGCGATGAACTGCGCCCGCTGGGCTGCATCCTTCACTGCCACGATCGGCGCCCAGAACTGCCCGAGGGATTTCTGCAGCGAATCGGACCAAGGCGGGATGCTGAGCGAGGAGTGGAGCAGCGGGAAATACAGGTTGGACGCCCCGCGCTGGAGCACCCTGGGCGTCTGGTCGCAGTCCTCCGGTGCCTGCGCCAGCCAGGGCGATTTGCCCCGGCAAGTCACGAGGCCGTCCAAGGCATCCTGGGAGAAGACGCCATCCAGACTCCTGCGGGCGCCGCAGTCGTCGCACGTCACGACGAGTCCCGCAAGACCGGCGCGCTCGCTGATCAGACGCAGTGGCCTGCTCCGTTTGCAGTCCTTTCGATGGCCGACCCAGCCATGCCAGGGGAAGTCGTCGATATGGCCGTGTTCGCAGGCCGTGATGAACCGGACCGGCACGACGAATTCCTTCCGTCTGCCCGGCGCCTCCGCAGTGCAGCGGGCGCAGTAGAGTGCCGGGTTGCCAGGGTCCTGGCTCCATTCTGTGGCCGGCCGGATGGTTGAGCAGCCCGGGCACTGGAGCCAGGTTGGAAAGCGCACCCCGAGCAGCCTGGGACCGCGTGGGTTGTCCTCCTCCGGATCGACCGGAGGCAGCCGGAACCCGTCGACCCGCAGCTTCTTCTGGAGCCGTTCCTCGAAGACGGACTGCTCATTGGTCAGACCCGCGGGCGGGGCGTTGCGGTCCCACTCCTCGAGGCCTGCGACCACCACGGAGACGGGCGCGCTCGAGCCGTCGGCATTCGACAGTCTGAAGTCCACCACCGCGCCCGGTCCCGCCGTCATGATGACCGCGCTGCGGCGGATGTCGCCCAGTTCATTCCTCGGCATTTCCGGTTCCTCCGTGGTTGGTGCTGAGGCGTTCGATCATCACGAACCGTGAGGACGGTTCCACGTTGCGCATGCTGTTCGGGGTCGGCCAGGCCTGCAGCTGGGCAAGGCCGGCGGCGCGGTTCGCCGCATCCTTCTCAGCCGAGATCAGCAGGCTCCGGTCGGGGTGCCGGTCATCCCAGTATCTCTCGAGGCTGGTTCTTGCCACCCAGGCGCCCACGGCCCTGTCCAGCGCATCTGCTGTTGCCTGTTCCTCGCCGCTGTCGCATGACCTCACTCTGTTGATCAGTATGGGAAATAGCTGCCGCACCTGTTGTTCGGTGGTCGGGTTCAGCAGTGGCTTCTTCCCGAGTCCAGGCACCAGATGTCTTGCCAGTGCGACCAGCACTGCATGGAGCGCCCGGTCCCTGGCGCGCGGCGCGAAGGGAGTTACGCTGCCAGCTTCCACATCGCGGTACAGACTGCCATGCCAGCTGTTGAAGGTCTCAAAGTGCGCGCGGTCCCTGGTCTTGCCGCTGTTGTAGACCGTGAGCACCAATCCGGGCACCTTTCCACGGCCGACGCGGCTCGTCGCCTGGATGTACTCTGCGATCCCCTTCGGCTGACCGTTGACCACCATCAGACCAAGTCGTCCCACATCGACGCCAACACTGATCATGTTGCTCGCCAGAACGATGTCCAGTGCATCGCCGGCGGTGACGGTGATTCCCAGATCCTCAAGTATGCGCGGGATCTCGGCGGAGCTGACACGACTGGTGAGTTCCTCGATCACCTCGGCATTGCGCTCCTCCTCGCCACGCACGCCGGCGTACAGCCGGATCGAGTCCGGCACGTCGTCGTGCATCTGCACAAGCGCGCCTCCGAGCTCGCGCAGCGAGTTGAAATAGGCGACAAGTGTCCAGTAGGGATCACGCTCGTCATCCGTCAAAGCCGGATCAGCCGCCCCCTGAAGCAGGGAGGCGCAGGCGGCCTGCAGCGAGAACTTGGGCGACCGGCCCGCGGTGGTGATGCCAGCGTAGAGCCTGCCGGAGCTCTCCCTGTCCACCTCCGCGAAGCAGGAGCTGGCGGCATCCAGGCCCGGGGCCGGAAACTGGTAGGTCTCACGGTCGAAGAGCTGCCGGATCTGCTCCGACGCACGGCGGATGGTTGCGGTAGAGCCGATGATTTTCGGGCGCACACCGTCGCGGGAGCACAGTTCATCCACGACGATCTCGTAGAGTCCGGTCAGTGTGCCAAGAGGCCCGGAGATGAGATGGAGCTCATCCTGGATGATCAGGTCGGGTGGGGCTTGGCCGGTGCTGCGGCCGAATAGCTGTCCGATGTCAGTACGACGCGTGATCTGCGTGAACTTGTCGACCGTGCCGATGAGCAGTGAGGGCTGTTCCCGGTAAATATCCTCATCGACCGTCAGGATGGGCAGCGTTCCTGCTGCAGCTAGGTCGCATTTCTTGCCCCGGCATGTGGGGCGGACCGTCCCCGCGTTTCGGTCGGCATACCATCGCAGCGGCCCCCCGCAACACGGACAGCTCGTAAGCTGGGCCGGTGTGCTGTGAGAGCCGTTCGCAAGCGCGTTGGCTGCTTCGTCAAACTTGTTCGGTGTGCTGGATGCCCCCACCCACAGCCCTAGAGAGAACGGAGTTACGCCTAGGTCGCCGGCATCGCAGAGCCCCGGAGCACCGGTCAGACGCAGATGCTCGCAGGCAAGAATCAGCGCCGCCGCGCGTTGGAACTGCTGGATGGTGAGCAGCCGCAGCGTGTAGCGCATGATGACGGCCACGCCAACCCCTTGTTCCGGGGTTTTCGCTGAGAGCCGCCGGTGGAACAGCGTGAATGCGGTGAGCCCGAGGTAGGCCTCCGTCTTGCCTCCACCGGTTGGGAACCACAGTAGGTCCATGATTGCGCGCTCGTCATGGGTGCGGTCGGCAACCGATACGAGCGACAGCAGGATGAACCCGAGCTGGAACGGGCGCCACTCAAAGTCCGTGCAGGCCGGATCGCTCCACTGGCGCTGTGTGAGGATCGCGAGGTTGGCTAGCCGGAATGCCCTGCGGACCTCTGCGTTTGTCGCAATCAGGGCCGCACCACCGCGCATGCGCTGCGCGCCCTCTTCACAGATATCCAGGTGCCTGCCGGCCTGTGTGCGCAGATGCTGCGGGATCGTCGGGATGCGCTGTCGCTCAGAGCTGATCCATCCGCTGTAGGCGTCAGCCAGGGCTGCGAGTCCTGCGGCGAGTTTTGAATCCGGTGCACTGGTCAGCCATCCTGCCGACAGCGGATTCCCGTCCGCGCGCTTTGTCAGTGCCTGTAGCACCCGGTGGCCCTTGGCGCTGGTCTCGGGCACGACGTGGCTCGGTATCCATGCGGTCGCGACCTTTGTGGCCCGGCCGTCCACGCTCTCCCATACTGCCGAGCAGGTGTGGCCGACGGCGAACTCATGAGCGTCGCGGTAGATCAGTGCCGCGCTGCGGGCGTCCTCATCGGATGAGGCCGCGCGAGGCGGCTTTGGCGGCAGCGTCGTGTCCTTGCAGGGTGTGATACTGACGCAGGTCTGGAACCAGGTTTTCCCGATGATCTCCCGACGGCCATCATCGCCATTGATTCTGTTCCGGTTGACCAGTGCCACAGTCGCCAGCAAGCCGTCCGAAAACGATGATGTCTGGATGTACAGCTCAAGCCCCGCCATGCCTGCGTCATGCTGAGCCAAGGGGATCCCGCGGTGACCGGGGTCCAGCGTGACCCCCTTGAGCGTCAGATTGCAGCCGATGCGCTGCCAGCAGGCGGATGACACATCCTGGTCGGGGCGATCTGCTCCGGCGTCAGGGTCGTCCTGATGCGCTTCGTTGTCATTCGCGCGGAATTCATAGCGTGCGCAGGAGACCTCGACATCCACCTCCGGGGTGCCGCTCGCGCAGGCTGCTGCGAAAGATAGCCCCATGGATGCCGGTCGCATGGTCGTGGCCATGGACACCTGGGTGTCCGCCGAATCCTCCGTGTCCGCGTCCCCGTCGGTGGCGATGTTCTCGTCCTCCTCGGCGCCGGCTCGTGCCTCCTGCGGATAAAGAAGTCCGGTGAGATAGCGGTCGGTGGGGCGGTCGGCCAGGCACTCACCCTCTGCGTCCGGACCGACAAGATCCCGTATCAGACGCTCAAGCAACTGCTCGCGAACGTGTCTTCCCGGTGGGCCTGCGCTCATCAGTATCTCCTGATCTTCCATGGAAAGATTACGGTGGGAAAGCCGGAGATCACCGGTACAAGGAAAATCCCCGACTCTGCGAAGGGCTGGTGCAGCTCCTGACGTAGAGGGTCATCGGGCGCAATCGCGGCGGTCCCGCTGCCGATGACCCAGAGATGGCGTATCTCGTCCGGCAGTTTGTGTCGCGGTCCGAAACCCTTGGCAACGCTGAACAGGGCTCTATTGACCTCATCTCCGTTCAGGAAGCCGATGGGTGGGGCATGGTCATCATCGGTGAGGAACAGCTGATAGGTCCAGTTTCCACGGCCCTCCATGCGCGCAGTCAGAGGTGCAGATGACCATGCGTGCTCACAGAGCAGCCGCTGCGCCTGATACGTGTCCTCGGTGGAGGCGTTGCCGAACTGGGAGACCTGCAGCCGTACATTGATGTCCCGTGTCTTCCCGATCTCCACCTGCGCCCTAGGCATGCCTTTGCTGTGCTTGCTCAGTTTCCGGACTGCGCGTCCGTCCTGCGAGAGGATTCCAGCATAGGATTTTTTCGCATCGCAGACGTGCAGGGTGCCTCTGGCGCGGGTTGCGCCGACAAACATGACCCGGCACTCCTCCGCAAGCTCCGCAGCCTGTTCGGGCCTGAAGCCATCGGCGGGTGGCAGCGCCAGAAGAACGGTGTCGGCCTCCCGCCCCTTGGAGCCGTGGATGGTTCCGAGCAGCGGCCCTGGCTGTCCGGGCTCGGTTACCGTCACTTCCACGGGCGGGGGATTCCGGGAGAGCCGGGTTGCGAGGCGCCCTATGTCGATGCCGCGCCGTCCGGTTCCGGCGAGGCGGTTCAGTGTCCGCCAGCAGATTTCCGTGTCGTGCTGTGCTGCGGCGGGGATGCGCTCCTGCCACAGGTCCCGGAATTGCGACTCCCGCAGGTATCTGCCGGTGTGGTCCCTGAGCAGTATGCCGATCCAGGGCTCCGCCAGAGCGGGCAGGCCGGACATCCGCACACGGTGATCGATGCCCGATTGCCACAGCATGGAGGATGCCTGGAGTACCTCCGCCCTCGTGCGGAACAGAATAAAGGCCGATGTGTCTCCCTTGAAGGTCCCGTGGTCCGGAGTGGTGATCACGCTGTCCGCGTGCATCATGATGGAGTCGCGCAGTGCTGCATAGTCCGCGGGTTTCGCGGCCGGCCCGACGGGCACGATGCGGCGCGTTTTCGTGAAGATGCTGCGCAGTGAGTGTGAGCTCGTGCGATGCACTGTCCTGAGCTGCATCTCGACGAAGCCGGTTCGGTCGGGCGCGGCGAGCAGGCGGCCGGGCAATGCCGTGGCATCTATGACTGCGTCTGCGGTGAAGCCATAGATCGCCTGCGCCGGATCATGGAAAACCGTGACGCCGGATTCGCGTGGCAGCGCCCGAATAAGTGCCTGTACCATTTCAGCCCTGGTGCCCACGATATCCTGGGCCTCGTCTACAAGTAGGTGCTTGACTCTCGAGAGGTAATCGGCGAGTTGATCATTATCGGCATTGAACAAGGCCGTTGCTCGGTCGATGCTGGCTTCATAGCCGTCAAACAGACTCCCGGTATCCTCGACACCAAAGCCTTGGCGAAGCTGCCAAGCCTGCGAATCCAGGGTGTTGATGCGCACCGAGAGTATCTCAGAATTGCCTTTCGCGAGCACTTCCATACGGTCGCGGATCTCGCGGACTGCCGTGCGAGTGAAACTGACAAACCAAATCGCTGATCCAGGAATGCCTGCTTCCAGCAGATGCGCAACGCGGGCACAGGCAACCTCTGTCTTGCCGGTGCCTGGACCTGCGGAGATCAGATTGCGGGTACAGGGTTGCGCCTCAATGACTATGAGCTGGTCGCCATCCCAAGTCGGGATCTCTCGCCAGCTTACCGAGGCCGGGTAAAACGCGTGTTGTTGCGGTGCTACCGCCAAATCCTCACCTAATGATCAACTGGACTATCCCAGCTCCATGTCCAAGGTGGCACCTGGCTGCTTGCGTCTTCAGCCTCCCTTGGGTAACTCGGTCAGCGGGTTAACAAGGAGCCCCCCTAAAAGCGGGCTTTGGAGATGCTGAAGTAAATACTGGTTGGTGCCATCGAGACTAGCTAAAGTTCATCCGCGCCGAAGCCACGTGGATTGGGTGTTGGGCTTTCGCAAATCTCGCATTTTGAGTATACCCCGCCTTATTTCCGTGGGAAATATCGCACTCCTCTCGTTTTCGTGACTCGCGGCCTTGCCATCCAACGGTAGCCTTGGTGGATGCTGAATACAGGAGCGCGCAAGTTGCGCCCAATCAGCGACCCGAGATGCGGTAAGACGGCAACGCTCCGCAAGCTCCACGATGCAGAAGGGCGTCATTCAACCTGCAAGCCCCGGAGACCATTCCGCCACTTCACACCCTGCGGCAGGGTAGCCAATTGTCCGGGGTTCCATTCCGCTACGGTCGTCGTTCCTCCTCCCTGCGCTCCACTCCACCCCGGCCAACCGGCTACTGATCCTGCCGGGTGTGAAGCGTCGGCATGGTCTCCTCAGCGGCTGTTGTCGCGCTCCAAGGCTAAGGAGGTGTCCGCTTCAATGCGCCCAATCACCGCAGCACTCCCCAACCTCATCGCAGCGCATTGAATCGGTCACGCCTGAAGATTTAGATCCCCCCTCCGCCCCCCAGGGGGAACGGGTGCTCGCATCAGCATGGGCGCTTCGTGCCCGCCTGCTCGGTCGGCGCTTTGCCCTTCCATCGGTAAGTGTTTGTTTCCTTGAATTATTTCTAATAGGTTATATAATATAACCATAGGGTTATAATTTATGCGGAGCTTGCCATGGTATCCACGTCCTTCGCTTCGGTTCCTGGTCGCTGCTCGGGTCGGGTCGTGTTCCGGGCGCATTCGTGCGGGTCGGTGTGGGCGCTGCGCATGCCTCGGGCGGGTGAGCGGGTTCCGCCTGCTTGTCTGTTCCTGCCCGCGTCGCGGCTCCAGCTCGCGCTGGCCTTCGCGGCTCTGGCGCGCGGGCTTGGCTGGCGTGCCCTGGTTCGGCCTGGCTCGGGGTGCGCAGTGTGGCGGGCTGGTCCGCTGGCCGGTTCCTGCCCAGCGTTCGCGGTCAAAATCTGGCTGCCGGCTGGCATGTCAGCTGCGCAGGCTCGGGCGCAGCTCCGCGCCGCGTGGGTGGCGGGTCATGCTGCGTAGGTGGCCTCGGTTCCTGGCGCTGTGGCGCGGGTTTCGCGCCTCGGCGGGGGAGGCGCCGTTCGGCCAGCGGTTGCTCGGGCTGGTTCTGGCCCTGTTGCCCCTGCCGTTGCGCCGCCCGGTGCTGCGGCTGCTCGGGGTTGCCTGGCCGCGCTGGCTGGTGCGCCTGGCGGGTGCGGTGGGTACGTATCTCCTCGTCTGCGTCTTTGCTGCTACGGCCCTCTGGCTGCTGTCGGTGGTCAGTCCCTGGCTCTGCGCCTCTTCACTTGTGTCCTGCATGCCTGTCGCTTACTCGGAGGTGTCGTCGTGGTAACGTCTCAGCTCTCTCTTAACCTGTCCCCTTCGGTATCTCCTGTCTCGGCCGCTGCTCCGGTCTGGGCCTTCGGCGGGTCGCGCCAGTTGCCGCCGGCTGGTGCGGCGCTGGCCGCGCGCGCGGCCCTGGCCCTGCTGCGCTCGGGTGCTGGCCTGGTCGTTGGCTGCTGCGTCGGGGCGGATGCCGCGGCGCTCTCAGCTGCGTGTGGGGCGGGTTTCGCTGGTCGGGTTCAGGTATTGTCCGCGTTCGGTCCGGTTCCAGGGTCGGGCTGGCCGGCTGGGGCTTGCCCGGCGTCCGCTGTCGCGGAGGTGCGTCGGGCTGGCCAGCTTGGCTCGGCCGTGCGGCCTTGGTCGGGTGGCGCTGCAGCGGTCGCGCTCTCGGCTCGCTTGGCCGCTCGCACGCGCGCGGTTGCTCGGTCCTGCAATGCGGGCGCGGTTGTCGTGCTGTCTCCAGGGTCGCGTGGGTCTCTCATCTTGGCGCGTGCCGTGGTGCGTCGTGGGCTGCCCCTGGTGGCGCTTCCGGTGGCCGGAGCCTCGCTGCCGGAGCTGCCGGGTCAGTGGCGGCCCGCCGGTGGCGCGCTTGCGGGGCTCGGCGCCTATCAGCTGCATTAATATCACTCATAGGTTATTTTTGTGTAGTAATATTTCCTATAGGTTATAAAATATAACCAAGGATGAGGTTAGACAGGATGTCGCGGACCTCCAGGGTCAAGCCCCTGGATCACGCGCCGGGCTCGTGGCAACCGCCCCAGAGGCGACCCCCCGGTGAGCTTTCGATGGGTGTGCACATCGGAGCGTCCAGGTCGGGCGCTGCGCTGTGCTCAACCAGAACGGAGATCAGGCGATGGATGTTTACGCGAGGATTTACGACGCGAAGGACGCGGCTCATCAGCGCTACCTCGATGCCGGCGACACCCGCGAAGCGTTCGAGGACAGGGTCTGCGGTTCCTTGTACGGACTGACGATCGAGGACGCGGAGAAGGTGCTGCCGGAGCGCTTCAGCGATCGGCTGACCTTGCTGATGGGCGAGGTCGTGGAGGCCGCGATGGATGAGCTGGAGAAGCCGGAGCGGCAGAGGGACAAGAAGTTGGCCGCCATTCTGCGCGCGGCCTGAATGGAAACGGCTGATCAGGTGGCCCCCTGGTCAGCCGCTTGGATTCCTCAACATTGCACACGCCGAGGAGATTCCGAATGTATCTCGAAGACCCGGAAGATATCAACACCCTTGATGACGATGACCGCCCCGTCGATACCTTCGAAGACTGGGCAATGAGCCTAGACGCTTGGCTCGACACTCCCGCCGGTCTGGCGTGGCTCGACGCGCAAGCCGAGGCGTGCTCGATGGGTCGCGATGCCGAGCTGTACGGCATTCGCCCCGGGCTCGGAGTTCGCCGCCATGGCTGAACGCGCGCTGACTTCCTACCTCATCAGCATCCTCGCGGAAGCGGTGCCGGAACTGGCTGAAGCAATGGATCATTGGGGCGCCGGTTCGGATGAAGTGCTCGGCATTCTGCGCGAATGCCTAGCCGCCGCAGAGCTAGACCAACGCCTCGACAAAGCCGCCTAAACCCACCCAGCGCCCGGCCCCGCGCCGGGCTGGAGGATCGGCAATGAACTATGCGCGCAACGCCCTTGAATCGCTGCGCGATGCGGGCATCGACGAGTATCAGGCACTCACCGATTCGGAACGGTCGGAGCTCACCGAGCTGCTTGGCGACTGGAACCGGATCGTAGGCAAGGAGAATGCACGGCTCGAGGTTGAAGCCGAGGAACAGGCAGCGATCCAACAGCTCGGCCTCGATGACTGGAATCAAGCATGGGTCGATCAGAGAGCCGAGGAGTCACGCGCCGAGCGCTGGGACATCCAGGACACCTTCTAATCACCAACCCGCCACGCGCGGACTGCAAGCACTCAACGCAAAGGTCGGGTTGGAAACCCCACGCGGTCAGAGACACGGAAGGCACGTAGGCGAAAGCTGGGTCATGGAGACCGCCGCGCTGACCCAAGGATGACGAAACCGAAGCGGAACACCATCGACCCGGCCCTTGTGCCGGGTTTTTCATTGGCGCCGACGCCGCGATGCGCAACTCGCTTGCGCGTCGCGACGTTGGCCAGGAGGCCGCCAGCATGACCGATACCGCCACCGGCACCGACCTGGTGCCCCTCGATCTCACCCGGATGCAGCTGGATCCGCTCGTGCTCTTCACCCCGAACGGCCTGGATGACCTGCTCGGCCGCATCGAGTCGGAGGCTCGAGCCATCGTCCCCGACCTGCGCACGGTCAAGGGCCGCAAGGCGATCGCCAGCACCGCCGCGCGGGTGGCCAAGTCCAAGGTCTATCTCGACGATCTGGGCAAGACCTACAACGCCGAGCTGAAGGCCAAGACCAAGGCGGTCGATGCCGAGCGTCGACGCATGCGCGAACACCTCGACGCCTTGCGCGACGAGATCCGCCAGCCGCTCACCGACTGGGAGACCGCCGAGGCCGAACGGGTCGAAGGGATCCGCCAGCGCATCGAGAACTTGGGGGCGCCGCTCCCCAAGGGCTCGGAGGCCATCGCCGCCCGCATCGCCGACCTCGAGGCGACCCCGATCGACGAGAGCTGGCACGAGTTCACCGCCGAAGCAGCCCGCGCCAAGGATGCGGCACTGATGCAGGCGCGCGCCGCCCGGGTCCTCGCTCAGGCGGCCGAGACCGCCGAACGCGAGCGGTTGGAAGCCGAGGCCCGCGCCGAGCAGGAGCGCCGGGAGGCGGAGGCACGCGAGCGTCAAGAGCGCGAGAAGCGCATCGCCCGCGAGGCCGCCGAGCGTGCCCGACTCGAAGCCGAGGCCCACGCCAAGGCCGAGCAGGAGCGTGCCGAGCGCGAACGTCTCGCCGCCGAACAGGCGTGGATCGAGGCCGAACGTCGTGCCGAGGAGGCCGAGCAGCGCCGCCAGCGGGAAGCGGCCGAGGCCGAACAACGCCGCCAGGAAGCAGAGGCTCGAGCCCGTGAGGAGGCCGCCCTTGCCGAACGGGAGCGGATCGCCGCCGAGCGTCGCGCCGAGGAGGAGGCGGAGCGCCGCCAGCAGGAGGAGGCCGCGCGGTTGGCCGCCAACCGCGAGCACCGCGCCGCCATCAACCGGGAGGTGTTGACCGCGCTCATGAGCCACGCCGAACTGTCCGAGGAGTCTGCCCGCCAGGTCGTCACCGCCACCGCACGCGGCGAGATCCCGCACCTGTCCATCCACTACTGATCCAGACGCCCGGCCCCGCGCCGGGCTTTTTCATTGGAGACCGCCATGACCGATCAAGCCGAGCTGGTCAGCCAGCTACTCACCCAGGTCAGCAACATGCAGCAGCAGATGGCCTCGATGCAGCAGCAAAGCCCAGGCGGGGCATTCGCCTCGCCGGCCCCCAAGCCCACCGGCATGTCGGTGCCGGTCAAGCTCGAGGGTCCGGCCGGATCCATCCGCTACTACCTGCACCTTCCCGCCGAATGCGCCGCGACCCTGGATACCCAGATCGCCGCGATCGAGGCCCTCGAGCGCTCCGGGATCCCGCTCGACACCTGGTCATCGCGCAGCAACAGCGGCGGATACGGCCGCGGCAATGGCGATTACCGCCGTGGATCCTACGGCTACCGCCGTTAAGGAGGGGCACCATGAACGCACCACACACCATCAGCAGCGTCCGTTACTTCGCCCCGCAGGCCGAGGCCGCGCGGTTCGCCTGTCTCGACCTGGAGACTCGGCGCCCAGCCGAAGACGACATCCAGGCCGTGCTGGACGCTTGGACCCATCCGTCCAACTGGAAGCTCGAAACCATCGCCCAGAAACGCCAGGAGTTCGAGGAGCGGGTCCGGGATAAATCGGCCCTGCTGGATGCGGCCCCGATCGTCTGTTGCGGGATCCAGATCGACGGCGAGGCGTGCGAGTTCCATTCAATGGGGCAGGTTTCGGGACTCTCCGAGATCGCTGGCTGGACCATCGAGCACTGCGCGACTGAGGCGGAGATGCTCGAGCGCATGCGGGTCTGGCTGGACGAGCGCACGGACCCCGGAACCGAGCTGGCCGGTCACAACATCCTCGGGTTCGATCTGCCCAAGCTGCGCGGCGCCTATGTCCGCCACGGGCTCGCGCTGCCCGAGTGCCTGCGGGTCCGCGACCTGCAACCGGCCTTCGACTCGATGAGGATGTTCCGCTTCTTCTCGCCCGAGCACAAAGACAACCAGTTCCCCTCGCTGGATCTGGTGTGCCATGTCTTCGGCCTGGAGCCGCCCAAGCAGTTCATCAGCGGCGCGGATGTCCCGGACCTCTACGACGCCGGCCGCTTCGCCGAGATCATCCTCTACAACATCGGCGACGTGATGACCGAGACCAGCGTCTACCAGCGCATGACCGCCTGAAGGCGCTTCTTCCGCCTCGACGATCGCCCGGCCCTGAGCCGGGCTTTTTCGTGGGCGCCGATTTCAAGAGCCGGCACGCGGCCGAGCCGATGCAAGAAGAGGCCGCAGCACGACCCGCCCGGCTTCGCGCCGGGTGCCCCTCCACCCTGCGAACGGAGTCCCAACCATGCGAGCTCACATCCGGATCGAGGCCGGTGATCCCATCGCGCGCGCTCAGATCGCCGCCATGCTGCGGGTGACCGCCGACCTCCTCGAGACGGCATCCTCCGACAGCCCCGCCGAGCGCGGCGGCCATGCGGCTCTGCTGCTCCTCGAGGAGGCGCCCGCGCTGGACGAGGGCAGCGCCGCACAGGCGCGGCTGCAATCCCTGGCCGCGTCGCGGGGCATCTCGGTGGCTCAGCTCGTCGATGAGGCGCGCACCTGGATCGCGCAGCATTCGAACGCCCTCGGAGAACCCTCATGCTGATCGACATTCGCCATTTCCACCTGTTCTGCGGATTGGGAGGCGGGGCCGCTGGCTTCAATCGCGGACAGGCCCGGGTCGGCTCGCTGACGGCCCGCTTCCGCTGTCTGGGTGGGATCGACTCCGACCCCGCCGCTGTGCGCGACTTCAGCCGGCTCGCCGGTGTTCCCGGAACCTGCCTGGACCTCTTCGACCGCGACCAGTACCACGACTGGCACGGCCAGGAGCCGCCGGCCGATTGGCGGGAGGCGACGCCCGAGGATCTGCGCCGCGCCGCGGGCCATGAGGCGCCCGACATCCTCTTCACCTCGCCGCCGTGCAAGGGGTTCTCGGGGCTGCTCTCCGAACGGCTGAGCACCTCCGCGCGCTACGCCGCGCTCAACCGGCTGACCCTGCGCGGGCTCTGGCTTGCCCTGGAGGCTTGGGCCGACGATCCCCCGGCCTTCATCCTGCTCGAGAACGTGCCCCGCATCGCCAGCCGTGGGGCGCACCTGCTCGATCAGATCCAGGACCTGCTCGGCCGCTACGGCTACGCCAGCGCCAGGACCACGCACGACTGCGGCACCCTCGGCGGCCTGAGCCAGACGCGGCGGCGCTTCCTGCTGGTGGCCCGCAATCTCGGCAAAGTGCCCCCGCATCTCTACGAGCCGCCGTATCGGCCGCTGCGAAGCGTTGGCGACACCCTCGGCCGCTGGCCGCTGCCGGACGCCCCCGAGGCCGGGCCGATGCATGCCTTGCCGGCGCTCCAGTGGCGCACCTGGGTTCGGCTCGCCTTCGTCGAGGCGGGTGGGGACTGGCGGTCCCTGGCGCGGCTGCGGATCCAGGATGGCGTGCTCGCCGACTATCTGATCGTGCCGGCGATGTGGCGCGGCGGGCTCGGTGTCTGCGCCTGGGGCCAGGCGGCCGGAACGCTCACGGCCGATGCCAGGCCGAGCAAGGGCGCGTTCGCCGTGGCGGATCCGCGGCGGCCCGAAGGTCGCGCCGAGTTCGGTCAATACGGTGTGCTCCGCTGGGACGAGACCTCGCAGACGGTAACGGGCAAGGCTGCGGTCGGCGCCGGGCGGTTCGCCGTCTCCGATCCGCGCTGCAACTGGAGCCCCAACGCGCACCGCAACAAGCTCGCGCTCATCCCCTGGGACGGAACCGCCGCCACGGTGACCGGAAGCCGTGGGGCCTACTCGGGCGCCCTGTCGGTGGCCGATCCCCGCTGCGGCATCCGCGCCGAGAGCCACAGCGCCGCCGGATGCTACGGCGTGGTGTCCTGGGACGATCCCGCCGGAACCGTGATCGGCAGCGCCCGCCACGACAACGGCCGCTTCAACGTCGCCGATCCCCGGATTCCCGACCCGGGCGAGCCGCTGCGCTGCTGCATCGTCGCCGAGGATGGAACCTGGCATCGGCCCTTCACCACGCTCGAGCTGGCCGCCCTTCAGGGTCTCTCCGACCCCGATCAGCCCCTCGTCCTCGATGGCGGCAGCCACGGACGTTGGCGCGAGCGCATCGGCAACGCGGTTCCGCCGCCGGCTGCGGCGGCCATCGCCAGCGAGATTGGACGCACGCTGCTGCTTGCGCACGCCGGAGAGAGCTTCGCGCTGTCCGACACGCCGGTGTGGGTGCGCCCGATCGCCACCGCCTGCGCCGTTCGCCAGCGCTGCGACGACATTTCATGAACGGAGGTCACGATGGACGTCACCACGACTGAGATCGACGCGAAATTGGATGAGCTTGCAGACATCGGCGCGCACTGGACGCGAAACCGCGCGCGAGGGATCACGCCTGAAGGCATCAAGGGCGCCATGCTGATGCTCATCGGCGAGACCATCGATTTGATGCAGCGCGAGGCGCCGCCGCCAGGAACCGACGAGGAGGAAACCGAATGACGCCCAAGCAGAGAAGGGCCTTCCAGTCATTAGGGACGGTGCCCGAGCGGGCGGCCTTCCTGCTGGATCTCGGGGTGACGGCGCGGACCAACATCGTGGGGCTCGAGCTGATGGCTCAGGCCGCTGTCGGTGAGGTGCTGCTGCCGATCATCGCGAGCGATGAGCAGGAAGCGATCAGCAAGGGCGTCGAGTGGCTGAAGGAACGCTTGCAGGAAACCAAAAGGGGGAGCGTCGACGATGGGTGAGAACAGCAAGATCGAATGGACGACACACACCTTCAACCCCTGGCTCGGATGCACCAAGGTCAGCCTTGGCTGCGCGAACTGCTACGCCGAAGCCTGGGCGCGGCGATCGGGCCGGGTGCAGTGGGGTCCAGCAGTCGAGCGCCGCCGGACCAGCGCGGAACTATGGCGTCAGCCCCTGCGCTGGAATGCTCAGGCCCAGCGCACGGGCGAGCGTCCGCGCGTGTTCTGCGCGAGCCTGGCCGACGTGTTCGATCCCGCTGCAGCGCAGGAATGGCGCGCCGATCTATGGCGCCTGATCGACTCGACACCCGCGCTCGACTGGCTGTTGCTGACCAAGCGCATCGGAGCGGTCGCCGGGATGGTTCCGGATCTCTGGCTCGACGGGGATTGGCCGGCTCATGTCTGGCTCGGCATCACGGTCTGCAACCAGGTCGTGGCCAACCGGGATATCCCGCAACTGCTCGAGCTGCCGGCGCCGGTGCGGTTCCTGAGCTGCGAGCCGCTGCTCGGGCCCCTCGACCTGCGCCACCTGGACGCCGACGCGGCCGAATCTGAGCATCTGTTCCAGATCGACGCCTTGACCGGCCGGCAGACCGACATGGGCCATCCGTGCCTCGATGTACCGTCGCTCGATTGGGTGATCGTCGGCGGCGAGAGCGGACCTCGAGCGCGCCCCATGCATCCGGCTTGGGTGCGCGATCTGCGAGACCAGTGCAGCGCAGCCAACGTGCCGTTCCTCTTCAAGCAATGGGGCGAGTGGCGAGAACCGCTCGAGGGCGAAGCCTACGACACCAGCCGAGGGCGTCGAGCCAAACCGTCTGCCTTCATCATGTCAGCCGACGGCACGGCGCATTGCTTCCAGAACGATTCCATCATCCACGGCCGTGTCATGGTCCGCGTCGGCAAGAAGGCTGCCGGTCGGACGCTGGATGGCCGGACTTGGGATGCGCTTCCTGGAGCGGGACGACATCCGCTCAACTCGCCCAACCTGGCCCTTCTGGAGGAGGACTGAATATGCCGATCCCCGAACGGCTTACCGAGCTTGTGGAGCATCTCAGAGCGGAGGGAGACGGCGCCGAGATCGGTCCGCTCTCCACCGGAGAGCGCTGCTTTGTCGCCATCGCCGCGCATCGCTACGGCCTCCTACCACCAGCCTATGCCGATCCGATCGAGGCATGGTTTCGGCTCAATGAGGACTGGCAATTGGCGGCCTGCGAGTGGCGTGATTGGCCGAGGAGCTATGCAAGGGGAACAAGTCGATGACATCTGTGCTGCGTCGTGAGCTACCAGGGAGGCGCATCACTGCGGGCTATGCTTTCAATAATTAAGCAATGCTTGGGGAGTCAAAGGGGCGTTCAATCTATGATCAGCCCATTTAGTGCTGATCGCCTGACTTCGTGATCGCCTGATCACAACGGTTACCCATCCTGAGATGATGTCCGGCTGAGAGCCGTTTCTTCTATGCGTCACCTCAAGACGCGCATTTGGTGCGTTTGAGGTGACGGCATGTCAAAGTGGCTATTGAGTGCAGCAAACAGACCTAATGCCCATAACAGTCAACCTTAGGTATTGCACATGACATCTAATTGCCATGAAATCCGGCGAGTATCTGTGGCTTTCTTGGTTTGACAATCGCGCATTGACAATGTCATGTGGTTATTCTCATAGTACGCCGCACTGCCGTAGCTCGAGGCAAAAACTTTTCATTAATTGAATTCGCTCATCAGACCAATAAAATTCATAATTCTCAGAAAAGATATCACTGTATCTTCTGTCGAATGCCAGTCTTTTGAACTCGTTGCGAAAAATTTTTTCTTCTGCGTCGAACGGGGCCGCCTCGTCATCGTATTCAATCAGGGCGGAGCCTAATACGCTTTTTGGGTCATCGGTATAATAAAATGCCTTTTCAATAACCCCATATATTCTACCGAGTTGCGGGTTAGGACCGCCTCTGTGTTTGCGAAAAATAATAACCCACCTGCCAATTTGATTGCTGAAAAATATGCGATCAGCTTCCGATTCAATGTCAATGCTATGTTCTATCGCTTCTTCCAGAGAAAATCCTTCTAACTCTGTCGGTAGATGTAGTTTCGCTTCTTCTGCTACTTTCCAATCTCGGCCGGGACTATACCAGCACAACAAAGGAAAGTTATTTTCGCAATCCAGGTTTCCTCTTGCTTGATGTGTTGGGTGATTATGTTCTTTCCAGGATTCAAAATCCTCTTGCAAGCTAGCTATCTTAGCTAGCTTATCTTGCTGAGTCGGATATTCACTTCCGGCCATCTCCCAAGCATCATTAAATCCTTGCATTAGCTCTACGCCGCCTTCTTCACTCGAAGAAAAATCGAATGCTATTGCGGCTTCATAAAGCCCACCCCCAAGTCCATTTTGAGAGAGATTTGGGCTGCCTACGACAGCCTCTCCAGAATTATCTGCATTTAGATGAATATACACTTTTGCATGAATGTTATTCATCAAGCGGATGCGATCCCATCCTATTATATTTGCGATTTGGCAGAGTGCTTTAGGATCCGTTGGCGGGTTAGGTTGCACAATAATTTTCTGGATAGCCATCGGATTCCGGATAAAATTAACCCAGCCACTCCCAAGGTAAGCCACTTTGATATGTGTTGGGTCCAGGCTGGAAATATCATTACCTATTGAATGACCATACAGGTATCTCATTGCTCTACCCCTGTTGCGTTCAGAAACCTCGATAACCATGACCAATTCGCTAGACGGCACACCGTTTCAAGTCTGCGGATCGTCCATAACCAGATGCAGAAGCCCATCAAGAATTCGGCGAAATCTGACAGGTAATGCACCACGGGATAATCGCATTTTTTAGCACAGCATGTAGCAATAGATCCTGAATATATTTCTGTAACAGATTCAGCACGAATCAGACCAAGACCCGCCCGGGTTTCCCGTGGCGGTTTTTTTTTCATGACTGCACTCACCAAGGCACTTTTACGGGAGACCAAAACCATGAGCGAACCAATGACCTTAAATGATCTCGAAGCGCGGCTTGCCGAGTGTCGCAGGCTGGGCGCGACCGGAGAAGAGCCCGTGTTCCTGGAGGGGACCGTGGTCACCGGCATTGAGGGACTGAAGATCTCGACCTTGATGCGCGCGAGATACGCTGGTTTGTGCAGCCCCGCGACCATAGGGAATGGCCAGATCGTGCGGATCTGGGGTGCCGGATCGAGAGACGGAGGAGCCTAAGCGATGACCAACTCCGAACCCTTGCTGCTCACGATCGATCACGCAGCTAAGCGGCTCTCGATAAGCTCCCGCACTATGTGGCGCTTGGTCGAGGCCGGCGAGCTCGTACCGGTCCGAATTGGGCGATCGGTGCGGCTGAGAAGCTCTGACCTTCAAGACTATGTCGACCGCCGGATGTCTCAGAGTAATATTGGCCCTGGGGTGGCGGTGCACGGAGAAAGCACATGCCACGACGCAAGACCAAGAACCGGCCAAGAGAGGGGATCTACGAACGGCCGCGCTCGCCGTACTGGTGGGCGGTCTACCCCAACGGACAAGGGGGCTCGACTCGCCGAAGTACTGGGGTTCCCGTCGCCGACGACCCCGAAGGACTGAAAGCCGCCGCCTTGCGGGCAGGGTGGATGGCCGAGAAGCATGTCGAACGAACCGGCGAAGACGCCACGTTCGACGATTTGATGTTGCTCTACCTGGAACAGGTGACACCAACGAAGCGCGCCCCGGAACGGGACCAGTGGAGCGCCAAAGCGCTATTCCCGGTTTTCACCGGACGGCAGTTGACCGAGATCGGGGCCGCTGATGTACGCGCCTACATCAACAATCGCCGAGCCGCCGGGATCGCGCCGGGGACGATCAACAAGGAAGTGGGCTTGATGTCGGCCGCGACGAATTGGGCGAAGCGGGAACTGGAGTGGGAGATCTCCAATCCCTGGGCTGCCCGTCGTCAAACCGAGCCTGCCGGTCGAGACCGCTGGTTGACTCGGGAAGAAGCCGCCCGGCTGCAGGAAGCCGCACAGACTCAGCACCGCATGGAGCGTTATCCGTGGCTCGATGACTTCATCCGCCTGGGGCTCAACACAGGGATGCGGCCCGGAGAAATGCTTTGGCTTGAGTGGAGGCGGGTCGACCTCGAAGGTGCGGTCATCACCTTCGAAGCCAGCGGGACGAAGACGGGGCAGAAAAACGGCAAGCCGGGGAAGGTGCCGCTGAACCAAGAGGCTCAGAAGGTGATCCTAGCACGCTCTCGATTCAAAGAGACACATTGCCAAGGCTCGCCCTGGGTGTTTTGCAGGAAGGACGGAAGCCGGATCGAGAGCATCAAGAAAGGCTTTGCCGCCTGTGTGGCTGATGCTGGCTTGGTCAATGTTCACCCGCACGATCTCAGGCGGACATTTGGGAGTTGGCTTGTCCAGGCTGGAGTTGGGATTGAGCGAGTTTCTGGGTTGCTCCGTCATGGGGACGTGGCGATCACGGCCCGCGTCTATGCGCACCTTCGCCCTGACGACTTGGCCTCAGCCGCCGCCGTTCTCGACCGACAGAAACCGGATCGGAAGCCGGAGCGAACCGTGCTGTATTTGCACACTGATTTGCACACTAACGCCAATGGAGGACTGGCAGGCAAGAAAAAACCGGCCGTAGCCGGTTGATCCTCAAAGGGTATTTTGGTGGGCGCACCTGGGATCGAACCAGGGACCCCTGCCGTGTGAAGGCAGTGCTCTCCCGCTGAGCTATGCGCCCGAAGAGGGCGGAAAGATACCCGAATGGATTCTATCGGTCAACATCCTGACGCGCCGGATTGGCATCCGGCTCCGGTTTTCCTTCGATCGTCACCCTCTACAGACAGGCATCGCCCGACTCGCGGCCGAGCTCCAGGATCTCCATGCGGTAGTTGCCGCAGGGATTCTCCACCGTGGGCCCCTGGGTAAGCAGGGCGAGTCCGGAATCGACGCCGCGATCGCGCAGCCATTGGCGCAGGAAGCGCGACCAGTCGGAGCGGTCGGCGTCGACCTGGACCGCCTCGATGCCGTAGGAGAACTGGAGCGACTGGCAGGTGGACTCACTGGGGCTGAAGGCGATGATCCAGACCGGCGGCCGAAAACGGGCGACGTTGCGCGGGGTACTGCCCGAGCGGGTCGGCACCAGCACGAACTGCGGATCGCTGTTGTTGATGGTGTGATAGACGCTGGCGGCGATGAGATCGACGGCGTTCATGCCGTCGCTGCCATGGAAGCTGCCCATGGTGCGCACGAAGGGCTGCTTGCTGCGTTCGGGCTCGACTTGGGTCGCAATGGCGGCGAGCATGGCGACCGATTCGACGGGATAGCGACCCACGGCGGATTCGGCCGAGAGCATGACGCAGTCGGTGCCGCCGAGGATGGCGTTGGCCACGTCCGTGGCCTCGGCGCGGGTCGGGCGGCGATAGGTGACCATGGACTCCAGCATCTGGGTCGCGGTGATCACCGGCTTGCCGTACTGGTTGGCCAGATCGGTGATGTGCTTCTGTGCCACGGCGATGCGCTCGATCGGGATCTCCACGCCCAGATCGCCGCGCGCCACCATGATGCCGTCGGCGGCGCGCAGGATCTCGGTCAGGTTGTCGAGCGCCCCCGCCCGTTCGATCTTGGCGATGATGAAGGGGGCATAGCCCATCTCGTCCGCCGCGCCGCGCACCGCCCGGATGTCGTCCGCGGTTGCGACGAAGGACTGGCTGACCGCGTCCAGCCGGTGCTCGGCGGCGAATCTCAGCCACTCGCGGTCCTCGGGCGTGAAGGCGCTGATGCCCAGATCGATCCCGGGGAGGTTGAGCCCCTTGCGCGAGGTCAGTTCGCCGCCGACCCGCACCCGGCAGAGGATGTCGGATCCCTCCACCGACACGACCTTCATCAGGATGAAACCGTCGTTGAGATAGAGCCGGTCCTCGGGCTCCACGGCGCCGGGCAGATCGGGGAAACTGATCCCGATCCGCTCCTTGTCGCCCAGGATGTCGTCCGTGGTCAGGGTCACCAGGTCGTCGCGCTGGAGCTCGATGGGCTCCTGCGCCAGATCCCCGATACGCATCTTGGGTCCGGGCAGATCGCCCATGATGGCGACGCGCCGGCCGGCCGCGCTCGCGGCCTCGCGGATGCGCTCGATGACCTCGGAATGATAGGTGGGATCGCCGTGCGAGAGGTTCAGACGGGCGATGTTCATCCCGGCGCGGATCAGCTGGATCAGCATCTCCGGGGAGTCGGAGGCGGGGCCGATCGTGGCCACGATCTTGGTCTTGTGGTCGGGCAGGTGCATCGAGGTATTTCCCCTTGATGAAGCGGTTGAGAATTCGGTCTCGGAGGTCGGAATGCCCGATTGATCCGGACGAGACGTCGTTGAAATCAGTCGGCCTGCGCCGAATCGCGCCAGCTCCGGATCGCGGCGGCATCGATGCGCTGATCGCGGGCATAGAGACGATCGAGCTCGCGTCGGCGTTCGGGGGGCGCGTCCCGCATCAGCCGGTCCAGGTTCAGAACGGGCGCCTCATGCAAGACGGATCCGCCGACGATCTGCAGCAGAAAGAGGCTGCGGTCGCCGATGTCGGCAGCGAACTCCAGGCGCCCGTCCATCCAGGCGACGGCATCGCCGTAGAGCGGATTGCCATCGGGCGTTGCCGCCGGGTCCAGACCGGCGAGCTTGTCCACCTCGTGCCCGGTTGGAAGACCGAAACGCCAGACCGCCTCGAGGTCCGTTGCGGCCATCAGATGCAGCGCGCAGCGATGGCTGGACTGGATGAGCCGCCAGGTATGGTGGTGCCTGGCGATGACGATCAGCATGCGCGGCAGGCTGTCGACGATGGAGGCACGCGTCACCGAGGTGGCGATCAGCCCACCGCGCCGCTCGCCGTCGCACGCGGTCACCAGCCAGAGCGGCGTGTCATAGAGATCGAAGATCCTGGAGACGGCGTCGGGGGTCGCACCCTGCGGGTCGTATGGATTCGGCATGGATCCGGGCTCTCGTGGTCGGTCTGGATCGATCGGGTACGAGCATTCAGAGGATGGCACGCGAGGATGACGATACGACTATCGGACCTGGCGCTCCGGGAAAGGTTCGGGGTCGATGTCCTGGTAGGCACCCGGCACGAAGCGCGGCGTGCAGATGGCATAGAAGACGAGGTCGGTCTCGCCGAGATTGGCGATCCGCTGCCCCGCGCCGGCCGGAATGGCGACCAGATCGCCGGGGCCGACCTCGCGCGGAGCCAGCCCCTCGACCTCGGCGCGCCCGCGTCCCGACAGGATCAGATAACGCTCGGCGATGCCATCCAGGCGGTGCAGACGGGTCGTCATTCCGGGCACGACCCGCGCACGCGCGACCGAGACGTCCGGGTCCAGGTCGCGGTTCCAGGACTCCAGGATATAGCACCCCTCGGCGGTGTAATACTCCTCGCCCTCCCTGGGCGAGTGGATCAGGGGCGATCGGAGCCCCGATGCCATCTCAAAGTCTCCCGGCCTGACGCCGGTAGGCCTCGGAGCGGCGATCTCCGCCACGGGGGCGCGGCAGGGCGCGACGATTGAGCATGCCCTCGACCTCCGAGCAGAAGGCGCTCGTTCCCAGGACCCATGCCTTGTTGGTCGAGTCGCGGATCTCCTTGAGCCTGGTTTCCGAGGCGGGCGTCTCCGCGGACTTGGCATACTGCTCGCGACGCGCCTTGGCGCTGCGGCCGAGCCGCTCGTACTCGAGATGCGGCGTGACGAGCTCGTCGTCCGCGCCCTCGGCATTGGCGGCATAGCTCGACCAGCCATAATCGGACGGATGCCCGACCAGCCCGGCCCGCACCGGGTTCGCCTCGACATAATGCGAGACGGCCTGCAGATAGCCCTTGGGCTCGACGAGGGTCGCGCGGTAACGCCCCTCCCAGAGGGTTCCGGTACGATCGTAGCGATGGTTGAAATACTGAACGTAATAGCGTCCGACATACTGCATCAGCTTGCCGATGCCGTTCTCGACATGGGGCGTGACCAGCAGATGGAAGTGATTCGGCATCAGGACATAGGCGTGAATATCGCATTCGAACTTCTGTGCGGCCACGCCCAGCTTCTCCCAGATGAACCAGTAGTCATCCTCCTCGAAGAGGATCTGCTGACGGTTGTTGCCGCGCTGGATAACGTGCTGTGGATAGCCAGGGAGGACGAAGCGGGGAAGGCGTGCCATATTAGGGTCGGATCCGGTTGGTTGACCTGCAACCAAGTATAGACCGCTTATTCGGACTTGCTTTTCGAGCGGTCGCCGAACAGACTCGCGACGCCATACGGGCTCCCCGTCGTCCCCGATCGGCCCGCCCCCATTCGATCCCCGACAGGCCTAGATGTCCCCGATTGACACAGAAACGCCCCAGATCGCACTCCCCATCGATGCCGTCCTGCCCGCCATGGACGAGGCACTGAGCCGAGGCCACGCCCTGCTCCAGGCACCCACGGGATCGGGCAAGTCGACCGGCGTGCCACTGCGCCTCATGGCGTCCGACTGGCTGGCCGGGCGGCGGATCCTCATGCTGGAACCGCGCCGGCCCGCCGCGCGCATGACCGCGGCCCGCATGGCCGCCGTGCTGGGCGAACCGCTCGGCGGGCGCGTCGGCTATCAGGTCCGCTTCGAGCGCCGGATCGGCCCCGACACCCGAATCGAGGTGGTCACCGAGGGTATCCTGACCCGCCGCATCCAGTCCGATCCCGAGCTCGAAGGCGTTGGACTGCTCGTCTTCGACGAGTTCCACGAACGCAACCTCCCGTCGGACCTGGGATTGGCGCTGGCCCTCGACGCCGCGGCCAACCTGCGCCCGGACCTGCGGCTGCTGGTGATGTCGGCCACCCTGGACGCCGACCCCGTCGCCCGACTGCTCGGGGACGCCCCCGTTCTGCACGCCGAGGGCCGGAGCTTTCCGGTCGAGATCCGCTATGCCGAGCGCCAGCCGGACCCGGATCCGGCCACGGCCGTCCTCGCCGGCATCCGGCACGCGCTGCGCACCCATGAGGGTGACATCCTGGCCTTCCTTCCGGGCGCGCGCGAGATCGACCGCTGTCTCGAACGGCTCGAAGACGACCTGCCCCCGGAGACGGTGGCCCTGCCACTACACGGGAGCCTGCCGACGGAGG
>NZ_AONC01000064.1 GCF_000585215.1 Imhoffiella purpurea
AAAGCTAAATTCGAACGCAGCAAGCCACACGTCAACGTTGGCACCATTGGCCACGTCGACCATGGCAAGACCACGCTGACGGCGGCGATCACGGTTCATCAGGCGAAGAAATTCGGTGGTGAGGCGCGTGCCTACGACCAGATCGACAACGCCCCCGAGGAGCGCGAGCGCGGCATCACCATCGCCACCGCGCACGTCGAGTACGAGACCGACACGCGTCACTACGCGCACGTCGACTGCCCCGGTCACGCCGACTACGTGAAGAACATGATCACGGGTGCGGCGCAGATGGACGGTGCCATTCTGGTGTGCTCGGCGGCCGACGGCCCCATGCCCCAGACCCGCGAGCACATCCTGCTGTCGCGTCAGGTCGGCGTGCCCTACATCGTGGTGTACCTGAACAAGGCCGACATGGTCGACGACGCCGAGCTCCTGGAGCTGGTCGAGATGGAAGTGCGCGAGCTGCTCTCCAGTTACGACTTCCCGGGTGACGACACCCCGATCGTGACCGGTTCTGCCAAGCTGGCGCTCGAGGGCGACGAGAGCGAGATCGGCGGTCCTTCGATCGACCGTCTGATGGAAGCGCTCGACAGCTACATTCCCGAGCCCGAGCGTGCGGTCGATGGTGCCTTCCTGATGCCGATCGAGGACGTTTTCTCGATCTCGGGTCGCGGCACCGTGGTGACCGGTCGTGTCGAGCGCGGCATCATCAAGGTGGGTGAAGAGGTCGCGATCGTCGGCATCAAGGATACCGTCAAGACCACCTGCACCGGCGTCGAGATGTTCCGCAAGCTGCTCGATCAGGGTCAGGCGGGCGACAACATCGGCGCGCTGCTGCGCGGTACCAAGCGTGAGGACGTCGAGCGCGGTCAGGTTCTGGCCAAGCCGGGTTCCATCACCCCGCACACCCACTTCGAGGCCGAGGTGTACGTGCTGAGCAAGGAAGAGGGCGGTCGTCACACCCCCTTCTTCAACGGCTATCGTCCGCAGTTCTACTTCCGGACCACCGACGTCACCGGCGCCTGCGAGCTGCCCGAGGGCATCGAGATGGTCATGCCTGGCGACAACGTCAAGATGACGGTCAAGCTGATCGCGCCGATCGCGATGGAAGAGGGTCTGCGCTTCGCGGTGCGCGAGGGCGGCCGTACCGTCGGTGCCGGCGTCGTTGCCAAGATTATCGAGT
>NZ_AONC01000065.1 GCF_000585215.1 Imhoffiella purpurea
GCCGACCGCCCGCCGTTCCGGCGGGCCTTCGAATCCGTGAGAATTCTTGTTGTCTTGGCTGCAACTGAGCATATCCCTGAGTTCCCTGCTCGTCAGTTTGACCAAAATGTTTACATGATTCTGCCTTGATTCGGTGCCGGGCGCGAGGGCAAATTGGGGTGTATGTCGACGATTACGCGAATCGTGGACGGGGTATGGTGGCGGAAGTCGAAACCTCGCTTTTCGACTGGCGGTGCCGTTCTCGATGCGTGATCCGATTCGATCTCGGGATGGCCTCTGGACGGTGTCCCGGCTAGCCGCCGCCGACCGGATGCGGTTCGACCTGCCAGATACGCTCGGCGTATTCGCGAATGGCGCGGTCCGAGGAGAACTTGCCCATGCGGGCGACGTTGAGGATCGACATGCGTGTCCACCGGTGGTGGTCGCGATAGACCTCGGCGACATGGTCATGGCAGGTGAGATAGGCGCGATAGTCGGCCAGAACCATGAAGGGATCCTGATTGACGAGCTGGTCGGTGAGCGGTCGGAAGAGCTGGGTGTCTCCGTGCGAAAAGAGGCCGGAGTTGATGAGGTCGATATCGGACCTGAGCTCCGGATCCCCCCGGTACAGCTCCCAGGGACGATAGCCCTGGTGCTGGCGCCGGTTCACCTCCTCGGCGGACATGCCGAACAGGAAGAAGTTCTCGGCGCCGACCTCCTCGCGGATCTCGACGTTGGCGCCGTCCAGCGTGCCGATGGTCAGCGCGCCGTTCATGGAGAACTTCATGTTGCCCGTACCGGACGCCTCCTTGCCGGCGAGCGAGATCTGCTCCGAGAGATTCGCGGCGGGATAGAGACGCTGACCGTTCTTGACGTTGAAGTCGGGCATGAAGACGACCCGGATGAAGCCGTTGACCTGGGGGTCCTTGTTGACGACCTCGGCGATGGCGTTGATCAACTTGATGATGAGCTTGGCCATGAAATAGCCGGGTGCCGCCTTGCCGCCGAAGACGAAGGCCCGCGGAACCATGTCGTGATTGGGGTTCTGCTTGATGCGCTGATAGCAGCGGACGATGTGCAGGACGTTCAGGTGCTGGCGCTTGTATTCGTGGATGCGCTTGGCCTGGACGTCGAACATGGCCTCGGGGTCGAGCAGGACGCCGGTGCGATGCTTGAGCCAGGCGGAGAGATCGCGTTTGGCCGCGATCTTGACCTCGTGCCAGCGCTCGTGCAGCCCGGGGTCGGTCGCATGTGCCTCGAGCTCGCGCAGCCGATCGAGGTCGCGGATCCAGGCGTCGCTGCCGCAGGTCTCGGTGATGAGGCGGGTCAGACGCGGGTTGGCGACCACCATGAATCGCCGAGGCGTAACCCCGTTGGTGACATTGTGGAAGCGGTCGGGCCAGAGTTCGTGGAAGTCCCTGAAGAGCGTGGTCTTGACCAGCTCGGAGTGCAGCTCGGCGACACCGTTGACCGCCCGGCTGCCGACCACCGCGAGGTGGGCCATCCGCACCCGGCGCTCGCCGTCCTCGGCGATCAGCGACATGCGGCGCACCCGGTCCTCGTCGCCGAGGAAACGGACCCGGACCTGGTCGAGGAAGCGCTGGTTGATGGCGTAGACGATCTCCAGATGGCGCGGCAGCAGGCGCTCGAAGAGGCTGACCGACCAGGTCTCCAGCGCCTCGGGCAGCAGGGTGTGGTTGGTGTAGCAGAAGACCCGGTGGGTGATGTCCCATGCCTGGTCCCACTCCATGTCGTGCTCGTCCATCAGCAGACGCATGAGCTCGGCCACGGCCAGGGCCGGATGGGTGTCGTTGAGCTGGGCGACGAACTTGTCGGCGAGGGTCTCGAGCGGGCCGACCGTGTTGAACTGAAGCCGGATCATGTCCTGCACGGAACAGGAGACGAAGAAGAACTGCTGCTTGAGTCGCAGTTCCTTTCCCGCCTCGGGCTCGTCGTTGGGGTAGAGCACCTTGGAGATGGTCTCGGCCTCGATCTTGGCATGCACCGCGCCGTAATAGTCGCCGACGTTGAATGCCTGGAAATCGAATGACTCCGACGCCTCGGCCTTCCACAGGCGCAGCAGATTCACGTTGCCGACCCCGTAGCCGAGAATGGGCGTGTCGTAGGCGACCCCATCGATGACCAGATCCGGCACCCAGCGCGTGCGCGGGCGTCCGTCGTGATCGCGATACTGCTCGGTATGGCCCCCGTACATGACCGGGAAGCGGATCTTGGGCCTCGGGATCTCCCAGGGGTTGCCGTTGCGCAGCCAGGTGTCGCTCTTCTCGACCTGCCAGCCGTTCTCGATCATCTGGTCGAAGATCCCGAACTCGTAGCGGATGCCGTAGCCGATCGAGGGGATCTGGAGGGTCGAGAGCGAGTCCATGAAACAGGCCGCCAGACGCCCCAGTCCGCCGTTGCCGAGTCCGGGTTCCTCCTCTTCCTCGATGATGGCGTTCAAGTCCAGATCCAGCTCCTCCGCGGCCTCGGTCGAGGTCTCGGCGATTCCCAGATTGACCAGATTGTTCGCCAGATGCGGGCCGAGCAGGAATTCGGCCGAGAGATAGCAGACCGTGCGCGCATGCGTGGTCTTGAAGTCCTGGGCCGACTTGACCCAGCGCGCGAGCAGCCGGTCGCGAGTGGTGTAGGCGGCGGCCATGTAGAGGTCGTGGGGGGTCGCGACCTCCCGGAAACGTCCCTGGATGTAGAAGAGATTGTCCAGGAAGTCCCGCTTCAGGGACGCCTTCGACATGCCGGTGCGGGTGTGCTCGCGTTCCTGATCGAACGAGGCGGGGGATGGCTCCTGGTTCATGGGGACACCTTGTCGATGAAAAGGAGAGGCCGAAGAGCTGAGGTGAGACGCCGGGCCGATCGCGTGCCGGAAAGGCACCCGACCGGCGCCGTCTAGATTAGAAGGGCCAGACCCATTCGTCCACATCGGGCTTGTCGATGCCGTGCTCGTAGGCGTAGTTGCGGCAGTCGATCTGCATGTCGCGCAGCTTCTCCTTGACGTGCGCGCCGGCCACCTGCAGGCGGGGCACCCGGTTGATGACGTCGATGGCGAGACTGAAACGGTCGATCTCGTTGTTGATCGCCAGTTCCAGCGGGGTGTTGATGTTGCCCTTCTCCTTGTAGCCGCGCACGTGCAGATGGGCGTGGTTGGTGCGGCGGTAGGCGAGGCGGTGGATCAGCCAGGGATAGCCGTGGAAGTTGAAGATGACGGGCCTGTCCTTGGTGAAGAGGCTGTCGAAATCGGCGTCGCTCAGTCCGTGCGGATGCTCGCCGGCCGGCTGCAGCTTGAAGAGGTCCACGACGTTGATGAAGCGCAACCGGATGTCGGGGAAGTGCTCGCGCAGCAGGGCGGTGGCGGCCAGCGCCTCCTTGGTGGGGATGTCGCCGCACCCGGCCAGCACCGCGTCCGGCTCGCTGCCCTGGTCGTTGCTGGCCCATTCCCAGATGCCGATGCCCTTGGTGCAGTGCTTGATGGCGGCGTCCATGTCCAGATACTGGAGATGGTTCTGCTTGTCGGCGACGATGACGTTGATGTCGTCGCGGCTCTGCAGGCAGTGATTCACCGTCGAGAGCAGCGTGTTGACGTCCGGCGGCAGATAGATGCGAGTGACCTCGGGATTCTTGTTCACCACCACGTCGAGGAAGCCCGGGTCCTGATGGGTGAAGCCGTTGTGGTCCTGGCGCCAGACGGTGGAGGTGATCAGCAGGTTCAGCGAGGAGATGCGCGCGCGCCAGGGGATCTCCTCGCAGATGGCCAGCCACTTGGCGTGCTGGTTGTACATGCTGTCGATGACGTGGACGAAGGCCTCGTAGGTGGCGAAGAAGCCGTGGCGTCCGGTCAGCACGTAGCCCTCGTACCAGCCCTCGAGGGTGTGCTCGGAGAGCATCTCCATGACCCGGCCGTCGGGGGAGAGCTCGCCGCCGTCGGCATCCTCCGGCCGGTAGTCGCAGAGCCAGAGTTTCTTGCTGACCTCGTAGATGGCGTCGAGCTTGTTGGAGGTGTTCTCGTCCGGCCCGAAGACGCGGAAGTTGTCCATGTTTTTGGCCATGACGTCGCGCAGCAGTTCGCCGGTAGGACGGGTGTTCATGGCGCGGACGCGGCCCGGACCCGGAACCTCCAGCGCATAGTCGCGGAAGTCGGGCATGCGCAGGGCGCGGCGCAGCAGACCGCCGTTGGCGTGCGGGTTGGCGCTCATGCGCATCGCGCCCTCGGGGGCCAGTGCCCGGATCTCGGACATGAGCCGGCCGTTCGCGTCGAAGAGCTCCTCCGGGCGATAGCTGCGCATCCAGTTCTCGAGCTGACGCAGATGGGCCTCGTTGGCATGCATGCCCGAGAGCGGGACCTGATGAGCGCGCCAGAATCCCGCGACCTTGTGCCCGTCGACCTCGGCCGGGCCGGTCCAGCCCTTGGGCGTGCGTAGCACGATCATGGGCCAGTGGCAGCGTGTGGCCTCGCCGCTGGCGCGGGCCGTCTCCTGAAAGCCTCGAATCTCTTGATAGCAGGCATCCATGGTCTCGGCCATCCGCTGATGCATGACCATGGGGTCGTCACCCTCGACGAAGTGCGGCGTCCAGCCGTAGCCGCGGAAGAGATCAGCCAGCTCCTCGTTGGGGATGCGGGACAATAGGGTCGGATTGTTGATCTTGTAGCCGTTGAGATGGAGGATCGGCAGCACCGCGCCGTCGCGGATCGGATTGAGGAACTTGCTCGAATGCCAGGAGGTGGCGAGCGGCCCGGTCTCGGACTCGCCGTCGCCGACGGCCACGGCGACCAATAGGTTTGGGTTGTCGAAGGCGGCACCGAAGGCGTGCGAGATGGAATAGCCCAGCTCGCCGCCCTCGTGGATGGATCCGGGCGTCTCCGGGGTGCAGTGAGAGCCGATCCCGCCGGGGAAGGAGAACTGTTTGAAGAAGGCCTTCATGCCTTCCTCGTCCTCGCTCTTGTTGGGATAGATCTCGGAATAGGTGCCCTCCAGATAGACGGGAGCGAGCACGCCCGGCGCGCCATGGCCCGGACCGGCCAGGAAGATGGCCTCCTGCTGGCGCTCCCGGATGATCCGGTTGAGATGCACGTACATGAAGGAGAGCCCGGGGCTCGCGCCCCAATGACCGAGCAGGCGTTGCTTGAGGTGCTCCTCCTTCAGCGGCTCCTTGAGCAAGGGGTTGTCGCGCAGATAGATCATGCCGACGGCCAGGTAACAGCAGGCGCGCCAATAGGCATCGATCCGGGTGGTCTCTTCGCTTGTAAGTGCTGGACTGCTTTGGGATTCAGGTGTGGTCGTCATCGTAGTCTCCTCCGTCTTGGCGGTTGGTCGGACATGGGGTCAGACAAGGGGCGATGCGATAGGATCCCGAATGCCGTCCGATTCGCGGCGCGTGAATCCTGCCCCGGGGTCGTCTGTCCCCGATCGATCCAGATCACGGGAAGGGCGTGGGCATTCATCGGCCGCGCCCGAGACCTCCATAGGCTAGCGCCTTCGGGGGATTTCGGGATGAAGGGGAGGTTACGGTCGGTTCATGGCATCGCGGTCTGCCGTATCGGCGCGATGCGTGGAGAAATGGATAGCCTGCGAGATGCGGACAGGTATCTGATCTCGATCGGGCGGATCGGCGCCAAGCGCGGCGCCGATCCTCATCTCAGGACTCGAATCGAACCTGAACGTCCCTCGGCGGTGCCAGATGGGGCGCGGTCGTGACCAGCAGGCGCGCGCCGGCCTTGGCGTATTCCTCGGCGTTGGCGGCGTTGATGCCGCCGGCGACGGCGACGACCGTGCTGGAGCCGCGCTCGGCGAGCGCTCGGGCGACCTGGGCGACGGCCTCGGGGGTGAACTTCTCGAGTTGGAGCACGTCGGCCTCGGCCCATTCGAGGGCCTCGTCGGGCGTCGCGACCTCGACCACCACCCGTTTCTCGGGGCATTGACGGTGCAGGCGCGCGATCATCTCGGCCGGGGAGGTGCCGGGCAGGAACTGGCGGTGCTCGGCGAACACCAGCAGGGTCTCGGACAGACCGTTGCGGTGCATGACGGCACCGCCGGCCTTGAAGCACTTGACCGCCAGGCGGCGGTTGCCCGGGACGTTCTTGCGGGTTCCGGCCACCATGACGTCGGGGTTGCCGCGGCGGGCAGCGGTGACGATGGCGGAGGCGCGGGTCGAGATGCCGGAGCACCATTCGACGAGCGTCTGGGCGGTCTTCCAGCCGCGATGCAGGGCGCCCGCGCTACCGGATGCCTTGAGCAGCAGGGTTTCGTTCGGCGCCTCGTTGCCGGAGTGCAGGCGGATCTCGGCGTGTGCGCCGCAGAGTTCGAACATGCGCGCGGCCTCTTCGATGCCGCAGACCACCATGGGGTCGCGGGCGAAGAAGCGGATGCGTCCGGGTAGGGCGTCGATGCCGAGCGATTCGGTGGTGAGATCCCCGAAGGGGACGTCTTCGTCGAGGAGTTGGTGCAGTTCTTGGTCGCTGAGCACCGGTGGCGTCCCTGGGGCCACCGGTCTCGTCGCGGAATCAGTCATAGCGTTCGTCCTTCCAGCGCCGTAGCGCGGTGAATACCTCGGCCCCCGAGCTCAGCGGGCGGCCGGCAAAGCCTGCGGCCGCGGCCATGACCCTGGGCTCGCGGACGCGCAGGAAGGGGTTGGTGCTCAATTCCAGGTCGAGCGGCGCGGGAAGGGTCGGTTCGCCGCGTCGGCGCCGCTCGGTCTCGAGCCCGGTGCGTTCGACCAGCGCGGGGCTGTCCGGTTCGACCCATGCGGCGAATCCGAGATTGGCCAGGGTGTATTCGTGTGCGCAGTAGCAGAGGGTGTCCGGGGGCAGGGCGGCGATGCTTTCGAGCGAGTTGGCGAGCTGCTCGAAGGTGCCGTCGAAGACCCGGCCGCAGCCTGCGGCGAAGAGTGTGTCGCCGCAGAAGAGCTTGCCGTCGCCGAGATAGGCGATGTGGGTCGAGGTATGGCCTGGGACCTCCATCACCCGGAAGCGGGTGGAGAGTCCTGCGGGCCGGATCGCGTCGCCCTCGCGGCAAGGATGGGTGATGGTGCGGATGCGCGGATCCGCCGGGCCATGGACCTCGGCGTTCGGGAATGCCTCCAGCAGATCGGGGATGCCGCCGGTGTGGTCGTGGTGATGGTGGGTGACCAGGATTCCGGTCAGGGTGCGGCCCTCTCGGCGCAGGACCTCCAGCACCGGATCCGCGTCGCCCAGATCGACCACGACCGCCGTGTCGTCGGTCTCGGTCAGGAGCCAGATGTAGTTGTCATCGAAGGCGGGGATGGGGCGTGCCTGGATCATGTCTGTGACCTCCGGCCCAATCTCGATCAGCGGTTTGACGAAAGGTTTTGGGAGGAAGGCCGCTCGAATGCCGGGAGACGTTCGAGCGGCATCGGTGATGGCGCCCTAGGCGTGCCTGCGCGCCGGCTCGCCGTCGTCCTGCTGGGTCCAGCCGGCGCTCTCCAGCTCGGCCCGCAGGCTGGCGAGGATGCCGGATGCATCCAGTCCGCAGGCCGCCAGCTGCTCGCGATGATCTGCATGGTCGATGTAGCGGTCCGGCAGCCCGAGATGGATGCAGCGCACCACCCGTCCATGGCTGGACAGGGTCTCGGCCACGGCGCTGCCGGCACCGCCGGCGATGGCGTTTTCCTCGACGGTGAAGAGGATCTCGTGGCTGTCGGCCAGTTCCAGGATGAGATCCGTGTCGAGCGGCTTGACGAAGCGCATGTTGGCGACCGTGGCGTCCACCGATTCGGCGGCCTCCAGCGCGGGGGCGACCATGCTGCCGAAGGCGAGCACGGCGAGGCGCTGGCCGCGGCGCACGACCTCGCCGCGGCCGATCGGCAGAGCCGGGGCCTTGGGGTCGATGGCGACGCCGGGTCCGCTGCCGCGCGGATAGCGCACCATGGCCGGTCCCTCGTGCTCGAATCCGGTCTTGAGCATCTGGCGGCACTCGTTCTCGTCGGCGGGCGCCATGATGATCATGTTGGGGATGGGGCGGGTGAAGCTCAGGTCGAAGCTGCCGGCATGGGTGGCGCCGTCCGCGCCCACCAGTCCGCCGCGGTCGACAGCGAAGGTGACGTCCAGGTTCTGGAGCGCCACGTCGTGGATGAGCTGATCGTAGGCGCGCTGCAGGAAACTCGAATAGATGGCGACGACCGGTTTGAGTCCCTCGCAGGCGAGGCCGGCGGCGAGCGTGACCGCGTGCTGCTCGGCGATGCCGACATCGAAGAAGCGGTCGGGGAAGCGCTTTGAGAAGGCGGTGAGACCCGAGCCCTCGCACATGGCCGGGGTGATGCCGACCAGGCGCGCGTCCTCGGCCGCGGCGTCGCACAGCCAGCCGCCGAAGATCTGGGTGTAGCTCGGACCCTTGCTCTTGCCCTTGCGCAGCTCGCCGGTGCGCTGGTCGAAAGGGGTGACGCCGTGATAGGTCGTCGGCTGACCCTCGGCCGGCTCGTAGCCGCGCCCCTTCTTGGTGACGATATGGAGCAGACGCTGTCCCGGCATGTCCTTGATGTTGCGCAGGGTGCGCACGACCGAGCCCATGTCGTGACCGTCGATGGGGCCGATATAGTTGAAGCCCAGCTCCTCGAACAGGGTGCTGGGCATCAGCATGCCCTTCATGTGCTCTTCCCAGCGGCCGACCAGATGGCGCAGGTGCGGCATGCCGGCCAGGGCGGATTTGCTGCCCTCGCGCATGCTGGTGTAGACCTTCCCGGAGAGCAGACGCGCCAGGTGGTTGCTGATGGCGCCGACCGGTGGCGAGATGGACATCTCGTTGTCGTTGAGGATGACGACCAGGTCGATGTCCATGGATCCGGCGTGATTGAGCGCCTCGAAGGCCATGCCGGCGCTCAGTGCGCCGTCGCCGATCACGGCGATCACGGTGCGCCGCTCGCCCTTCTGCTTGGCGGCTAGGGCCATGCCGAGCGCGGCGCTGATCGAGGTGCTGGAGTGGCCGACGCCGAAGGTGTCGTATTCGCTCTCGCTGCGCTTGGGAAAGCCGGAGACGCCGTCCTTCTGGCGCAGTGTGCACATGCGGTCGCGGCGGCCGGTGAGGATCTTGTGCGGGTAGGCCTGGTGACCGACGTCCCAGACGATGCGGTCGGCAGGCGTATCGAAGACGTAATGGAGTCCGAGGGTGAGTTCGACCACGCCCAGTCCGGCCGCCAGGTGTCCGCCGGTCTGCGAGACGCACTCGATCAGAAAGTTGCGCAGCTCGCTCGCGACCTCGGGGAGCTGACTCTCGGACAGGGCTCGCAGGTCTCGCGGCGAGTCGATCGAATCGAGGAGTGGACGTCGGTGCGAGGCGACACCGGAATCGCTCAAGGTGCGGTGTGGCATGATCTGAGAGTCTGCTTTTTGACAAGCCAAGTAGTTTAGTCGAATTAAGGATGGGCTGACCAACCCGATGATGCTGGCCAGGCGCTCAATACCATGTCATCTATATGGAAATGCGCGCCTCTCGATACGTACTCAGCCGTTCGCTGGCGTCTTTTGGGGGAAGGATATGGGCGCGGCGATGCTCGCGGCCTCGGCGAGGACGAATTCGCGGAAGGCCCTGGCGGCGGGCGACAGACGCTTGCCCTGGCGGTAGACCAGATACCACTGACGCCGGTCGGGGAAGTCCTCCACGTCGAGCACGACCAGGCGCCGCGTCTCCAGTTCGAGCTCGATGGTGTGCATCGAGACCACGCTCAGGCCCAGTCCGGAGCGGACCGCTTGCTTGACGGCCTCGTTGCGGGTCATCTGCATCCCATGCCGGATGCTCAGTCCGCGCTCGGCGAAGAAGCGCTCCATCGCCTGGCGCGTTCCCGATCCCTCCTCGCGCATCACGAAGACCTCCTGGGCGATGCGCGACAGTGGGATGTCGCGCTCTCCGGCCAGGGGATGGTCGGGCGGTGCGACCACGACCAGCGGATTCTCCATGAAGACCTCGGATTCGACCTCGACCGTCTTGGGCGGAAGGCCCATGAGCACCAGGTCCACCGCGTTGCCGTCGAGTAGGTGGACCAGCTTCTCGCGGTTGGTGACGACCAGCTTCAGGGTGATCCCTGGATAGCGTTTCTGGAAGATCGCCAGCAGCCGCGGCGCGAAATAGTTGACCGTGCTGGCCACCGCCACCTGGAGCCGCCCTCGGTTCACGCCCTTGAGCGACTCCATCACCTCTTCCATCTCGATCAGCGAGCGGTCGATGGCCTGGCTGTACTGATGGACCTCCTCGCCGGCCTCGGTCAGGAGGATGCGCTTGCCGAGCCGCTCGAAGAGGATCAGTCCGATCTCCTCCTCCAACTGTCGCACCTGCATGGACACGGCCGGCTGGCTGAGATGCAGTTCCTCGGCCGCGCGGGTATAGCTCAGATGACGGGCGACCGCCTCGAAGACGCGGAGTTGTCTCAGTGAGATGTTCATATGGGATAGTCGCCGGTCTTCGGCCGTTGGTCTCGTGTTGTGTAAAGCCTGGCAAGCGGCGATGATCCGCCTGGCCGGCCGGATGCCGGTTGAATCATAACTTTTTACTGATGTATCCCATAAAAAACACTGACTTTCAATTATGTTTTTTTCCACGAATAATCTGCTCCAGACTTGAAGACGAGCAGAGCGGTTCCATCCATCGCTCGGCCTGGCTCTCCAGGCCACATCAACACCCTTGCGGAGGACGATACGAGAATGGCCAAGACATATAACGCGGGCGTGAAGGAATATCGTGAAACCTATTGGATGCCGAACTACACGCCCAAGGACACCGACATCCTGGCGTGCTTCAAGATCACCCCGCAGGCCGGCGTCCCGCGTGAAGAGGCCGCCGCGGCCGTCGCGGCCGAATCCTCGACCGGCACCTGGACCACGGTCTGGACCGACCTGCTGACCGATCTCGACTACTACAAGGGCCGCGCCTACGCCATCGAGGACGTGCCCGGCAACGACGACGCCTTCTACGCCTTCATCGCCTATCCGATCGACCTCTTCGAGGAAGGCTCGGTGGTCAACGTCTTCACCTCGCTGGTCGGTAACGTGTTCGGCTTCAAGGCCGTGCGTGCCCTGCGCCTGGAAGACGTCCGCTTCCCGATCGCCTACGTCATGACCTGCAACGGCCCGCCGCACGGCATCCAGGTCGAGCGCGATTTGATGAACAAGTACGGCCGTCCGCTGCTCGGCTGCACCATCAAGCCCAAGCTGGGTCTCTCGGCCAAGAACTATGGGCGCGCGGTCTACGAGTGTCTGCGCGGCGGTCTCGACTTCACCAAGGACGACGAGAACGTCAACTCCCAGCCCTTCATGCGCTGGCGCCAACGCTTCGACTTCGTCATGGAGGCCATCGACAAGGCCGAGCGCGAGACCGGCGAGCGCAAGGGTCACTACCTGAACGTGACCGCGCCGACCCCGGAAGAGATGTACAAGCGTGCCGAGTACGCCAAGGAGATCGGCGCACCCATCATCATGCACGACTACATCACCGGCGGTTTCTGCGCCAACACGGGTCTGGCTCAGTGGTGTCAGGACAACGGCATGCTGCTGCACATCCACCGCGCCATGCACGCCGTGCTCGACCGCAACCCGAACCACGGTATCCACTTCCGCGTGCTGACCAAGATCCTGCGTCTCTCCGGCGGCGACCATCTGCACACCGGCACCGTGGTCGGCAAGCTCGAGGGCGACCGCGAGTCGACCCTGGGCTGGATCGATCTGCTGCGCGAGTCCTACGTCAAGGAGGACCGCAGCCGCGGCATCTTCTTCGATCAGGACTGGGGCGCCATGCCGGGCGCCTTCGCGGTGGCCTCCGGTGGTATCCACGTCTGGCACATGCCGGCCCTGGTCACCATCTTCGGCGACGATGCGGTGCTGCAGTTCGGCGGCGGTACCCTCGGCCATCCATGGGGCAACGCGGCCGGCGCCTGCGCCAACCGTGTCGCGCTCGAAGCCTGCGTCGAGGCGCGCAACCAAGGCGTCGCCATCGAGAAGGAGGGTAAAGAGGTCCTCACCAAGGCCGCCGCCTCCAGCCCGGAGCTCAAGGCCGCCATGGAGACCTGGAAGGAGATCAAGTTCGAGTTCGACACCGTCGACAAGCTGGACGTGTCGCATAAGTAAGCCTTCAGCCGCCAGCTTCCAGCTACCAGCTTGATTGGCTTCTCCCGCTGGAAGCCGGTCGCTGGAGGCTGGCAGCTCAGACGAACCACTCGAACGGATAACAATTTCGGAGCGACATACCATGAGCGACATGCAGGACTACACCTCCAGTCTCGAAGACGTCAACAGCCGCAAGTTCGAGACCTTCTCCTATCTGCCGGCCATGACCCAGGAGCAGATCCGCAAGCAGGTCGAGTACATCATCTCCAAGGGCTGGAACCCGGCCGTCGAGCACACCGAGCCGGAGAACGCCTTCGACCATTACTGGTACATGTGGAAGCTGCCGATGTTCGGCGAGACCGACGTCGATACCGTCCTGGCCGAGGCCGAGGCCTGTCACAAGGCGCATCCCGACAACCACGTGCGTCTGATCGGATTCGACAACTACGCCCAGTCCAAGGGTGCCGAGATGGTCGTCTTCCGCGGCAAGCCGGTCTAACGGCTAGGCGCTTCATTGCGGCTAACGGAGCCCCTGCTTCCTGAATGAAGGGGCAGGGGCTTCGTTTTGTCCGCGCTCCGGAAACCCTCGACTCCCAGAATCCATGAAGGGACCGCTCCCATGTCAGACTTCGATCGCGACCAATACCTGATTCAGCAAGAGCCCTACTACTGTCCAGTCCACAACGAGGTCGCCATGTACCAGGCGGCCTACGACGCGCGGATGCCGGTCATGCTCAAGGGGCCGACCGGGTGCGGCAAGACCCGCTTCGTCGAGTACATGGCCTGGAAGCTCGGCAAGCCGCTCATCACCGTGGCCTGCAACGAGGACATGACCGCCTCCGACCTGGTCGGCCGCTTCCTGCTCGACATCAACGGCACCAAGTGGCAGGACGGCCCGCTCACCGTCGCCGCGCGCCTCGGCGCCATCTGCTATCTCGACGAGGTGGTCGAGGCGCGTCAGGACACCACGGTCGTCATCCATCCCCTGACCGACCACAGACGCACCTTGCCGCTGGAGAAGAAGGGCGAGCTGGTCGAGGCCCATCCGGACTTCCAGATCGTCATCTCCTACAACCCCGGCTATCAGAGCCTCATGAAGGACCTGAAGCAGTCGACCAAGCAGCGTTTCGGCGCGCTCGACTTCGACTATCCGACCGCCGAGATCGAGTCCGAGATCATCGCCCACGAGGGCAAGGTGGATAAGTCCACTGCCGAGAAGCTGGTCCAGATCGCCCACCGCAGCCGCAACCTCAAGGGTCACGGTCTGGACGAGGGCATGTCGACCCGGCTCCTGGTCTATGCCGCCCAGCTCATCTCCCAGGGCATCGACCCCCAGTCCGCCGCCCGCATGGCCCTGGTCGGACCGCTCACGGACGACCCGGATATGCGCGATACCCTGGATGCGGCCGTCAATACCTATTTCTAGCTTCCAGCCGCCAGCCGCCAGCCGCCAGCTTCCAGCGGAGCAAGGGGAAGGGTATGAGGGATTATCGAAAGCTGGGTGTATGGGAGAAGTCGCATGTGCTGGCGCTGGAGATTTACAAGGCGACGAGAGGGTTTCCGGACGCCGAACGATTTGGGCTGTCGGCCCAGATGCGGCGATGTGCCGTCTCCGTGCCCTCGAACATCGCCGAGGGCTGCGGACGGGGAACCGATGCAGATTTCGCCCGCTTCGTCAGAATCGCGGCGGGCTCAGCCAATGAGCTCGAATACCAATGTTTGCTATCCAGAGACCTCAGCTATCTCTCAGAAGATCAAGCCGATGCGCTGATGCTGCAATGCTCGGAGGTGCGCAGAATGTTGTCCGGTCTGCTCTCCAAGCTGTGTCGATCGGCATGAGACTCCGATCACGGCTGCTCGCTCTTTCTGGCTGGAGGCTGGCCGCTGGAAGCTGGAGGCTTTCCCAATGACCATCGACTTCAGCGAATTTCTCACCTGTCTCAAGGCCGACCCGGAGCACGAGCATGCTCAGGCGCTGGAGTCGAGCTATCAGGAGGCGGCGCGTGTCATGTCCCCTCGGGGACTGGAGCACTATCTGACCGGCATCAAGGCCATGTGCACCCTCAACAAGGGGGCGGATCTGGTCCTGACCTACGTCCAGGAGATGCCTGGGGTCGTCAAGGAGGTGGGCGAGGACATCATCCCTGACATCGTCAGCTCGCTGATGAAGCTGTCCTCCCATACCTCGGGCACGGTCATCACCCTCATGATGAGCAACATGCCGCTGGCCGCCAGCCGGCTGGGCGACATTGAGGTGATGCGCGGCTATCTGAACCTGCTCCATCAGCTCGCCGGCAAGGCCCCGCGCGGTCTGCGGCCGATGATGGAGAACATGGACGAGCTGCTGTCCAAACTCACCCTCGGGGGGCTCAGGCGCTGGGCGCTCTGGGGCGCGCAGGCCCACGCCCGAGATCTGGACGGCCAGATGGCCTATTTCGGGCTGCAGACCGAGTCCTCGCGCTCGGTGCTGCAGAAGGAGCGGCGCGGGACCCTCTTCGTCGACAACCAGCGCAAGCTCAACTTCTATCTGCGCGCGCTCTGGGCGAGGGCCTTCTTCATGCGTCCGACCTCGGGCGACTACGAGTCGCGTACCGGTCTCAAGCCCTTCATCGAGGACTTCCAGATCCATCTGCCGGACGCCTTCGACGCCTGGCGCGGCATTTCGGGCATGGAGCTCTATCGCGCCGCCGCCGCGCACTGCGCCGCGCACATGGTCTACACCAATCAGCCGATGAGCGCCGAGCAGCTGAATCCGGTGCAGCGGCTCTTCATCGAGCTGTTCGAGGACGCCCGCATCGAGTCGCTGGCCATCCGTGAGTTCCCGGGGCTCAGGAAGCTGTGGCTGCAGTTCTTCACCGCATCGCCCGAGGCCGACGAGCCCACCAAGCGGCATCCGCTGGTCGACCTCATGATGCGGATGTCCCGAGCCCTGCTGGACGAGGACTACCAGGACCCGGACGCCCTGATCGAGGAGTCTGCCGCCGCCTTCCGCGCCGCATTCGCCGAGCGTGCCGAGGACAACCGGATCAGCTGGCTCGCCGGCGTGGACTTCTACAACCGTGCCGTCCAGGTCGCCGCCATTCCCAGCCTGCGTATCCTGGAGGATCTGCCGCTGCCCTATCGGGACGACAACGACTACATCTGGGATTTCGACGAGAACCTCTTCGTCACCCGTGGTATCGACTATCTCCCCGCCTCGCAGCAGCAGGTGCGGCGCAACGTCAGCGTCATGGAGATGGTCAACGAGCTCGACTGCGAGCTGGCCGGCGACGACGCCCAGGAGATCTGGACCCTCTCGACCGAGTTCTGGCTCGACCAGGAGGGCTGCACCATCAACGAGCTGGAGGGCAAGGAGCCGGTCTCCGAGCCCTATCACTACCAGGAGTGGGACTATCAGGTTCAGCTGCATCGGCCGGACTGGGCGACCCTCGTCGAGCGCCGGCAGGGCAGGGGCGATCCCGAGCGGATGGACGAGATCCTCACCAAGCACAAGCCGGTCGCGAGCCGTATCCGCCATCTGATCGATGCACTCCAGCCCCAGGGCATCGTCCGTCGGCGCGGCTACGAGGAGGGCGAGGAGCTGGATCTCAACGCCGCCGTGCGCGCCATGATCGACATCCGTCGCGGTGTCATGCCGGATCCGCGCATCAACATCCGCATCACTCGGCACGTCCGCGATCTGTCCATCGTGGTGCTGATGGACCTGTCCCAGTCCACCAACGAGAAGGTCGGCGTCAAGGAGGGCGAGCCCGGCTACGAGGAGGCCCCGAGCATCCTGGATCTCACCCGCGAGTCCACCGGGCTGCTGGCCTGGGCGATCGACTCCATCGGCGACAACTTCGCCGTCCACGGCTTCGCCTCCGACGGGCGTCACGACGTCCAGTACTACCGCTTCAAGGACTTCGACCAGCCCTATGACGACGACGCCAAGTCGCGCATGGCCGGGATGGAGGGCGGGCTTTCCACCCGCATGGGCGCCGCGCTCCGCCATGCCGGCTGGCACCTGACCCAGCAGCCGGCCCAGAAGCGCCTGGTGCTGCTCATCACCGACGGTGAGCCCGCCGACATCGACGAGCGCGATCCGCAATATCTGCGGCACGACGCCAAGAAGGCGGTGGAGGATCTGCGCATGCGCGGCATCCATACCTATTGCCTGACCCTGGACCCGGACGCGGACCGCTATGTCGCCCGCATCTTCGGCGAGAACGGCTACTCTATCGTCGACCAGGTCGAGCGGCTTCCCGAACGGCTTCCAGCCGTATTCGCCGCCCTGACCGCCTGACCCCCCGGCCGATCGATCAGGCTTCCCGTAGGGCGGAATAGCGCAGCCTATTCCGCCGCATGCCGGCCATCCAACGCAGGATGCTCTCAACTCAACCATCTGAAATACAAAAATATATCGATTTCGCCACCAGACACCCCCGATCATTCCGCTAGACTTGGGACCCTGCACGCACTGAAGGACGCGCCCCGGGCGCGATTCAGCCCATGACCAAGCTCTTCGATACCCTGGCCCCCGACAACTGGCATCTACTGATCGGCATCCTTTTCCTCGTCCTGCTGGGACGGATCGGTGCCTGGATTCTGGAAGGTAAATCCGACAGTACGCGCTTTCCGCGCCTGGTCGCACTCATCGATCTGATCGTGCTGCCGTGCGCCGTCCTCGTCATCGGGTCGTTGGTCCAGCTGGTTGTGGGCTTGCTCGAGATCCCCAGGGCGGGGGACGGCATTCGGGTCCTGACTCAGCTGCTGGTCTATCTGTCCGCCGGATGGGCCTTGGCGCGGCTCATCGAGGTCACGCTGCTCGACCGTTCGAACGAGGAGCTGTCCGGTCGCATCCCCAAGCTGGTGACCGGTCTCATCTATGTGGCTATGCTGGCGCTCGGGATCGCCCTCTTTCTCTGGCAGCGCGGCTATTCATTCACCGGTATCTGGGTCTCGACCGGCGTCACGGCGGCCGTGCTGGGTCTGGCGCTGCAGAAGACCCTGAGCGATCTCTTCTCCGGGGTCGCGCTGGGGATGGAGCGTCCGTTCCATCTCGGCGATTGGGTGGAGCTCAAGGACGGGACCGTCGGCCAGGTGGTCGACGTGAACTGGCGCGCGACCCGGCTGAGGGGCTGGGACAATGCCACTCATATCATCCCCAACTCGCAGATGGCGGGGCAGGCGATCAAGAATCTGCACGACGATCAGCACCTCTACGCGCCCTGGTATTTCGTCAAGGTTCCGGCCGAGGTCGATCCGCGCTTCGCGACCGCGCTCATGCTCGAGGCGGCGATGCGCTGCGAGAACGTGCTCAAATTCCCCTATCCGATCGTTCGTCTCTCGGATGCCACCACGGTCCCCTTCACCTACATGGTCTGGGTCCATCTGAAGAACTACCCGGCGATGTTTCGTGCCCGCGAGGAGCTGTTCCGGGAGATCCATCGCGGTCTGCAGGCCGCGGGCATCGAGGCCGCGCCCCAGGTGCAGGAGATCCGCACCCGGCGTGCCCATATCACCCAGGCCGAACCGCCGAGCCTGCTGCTGGCGCTCCAGGGTCTCGATCTGGCTGGATTCCTGACCGGCGAGGAACTGGAGCGTCTCTCTTCGCGGGCCGCCTTCTGCCAGTTCGACAGCGGGCATGTCATCCTCGCCGAGGCGGTGCAGAGCGGGGCCTTCTACGTGGTCGCGGCCGGGCTGGTCGAGGCGGCGATCACGCTCTCCGATCGCACCCGCAAGGTCACCGAGACCCTGGGACCCGGAAAGTATTTCGGCATCACCTCGATGCTGACGACGGATCCCTCCTTCCTCGAATTCACGGCCAAGAGCGACGTGAGCCTGATCCGCATCGACCTCGACTGCATTCGCGGCCTGGTCTCCGAGCGTCCCGAACTCGCCGAGCGTCTCGCCGGCGTCGTCAAGGAGCGTCTGGACGCCGCCGAGGCCGCCCGCGTCGCCAGCCGCCAGCCCGCCCGAAGCCTCAGCATGCGCGACATCCGCGACCGCATCGAGACCCTGGTCTGGCGCCCCTCGCGCCGCCACCGCGGACGCTGATACCCCCAGTCCATCGCTCCCACCTCCCCGTAGGGCGCAATAGCGACAGCGTATTGCGCCGAAAGGAAATCACCGCCCGCTCACACCAAGGCATCCAGCGGACTCCGCACCCCCTTCCCGCCACGATTCAGCACATGCGTATAGATCATGGTGGTCGACACGTCCGCATGCCCCAGCAATTCCTGAACCGTGCGGATGTCATATCCGGCCTGTAACACATGGGTCGCGAAGCTATACCTGTCTCATACAGGTTTTCGGCAGAGTTCCCTCGTGAACAGTCTGGCCCCATGGTAAGCTCCTCATGATGAACGACTACCGACTGAG
>NZ_AONC01000066.1 GCF_000585215.1 Imhoffiella purpurea
GGGGGGGGGGGGGGGGAGCCGTGAGCCTTCGCGCGAGAATGGTGCGCTTCCGGCGCCGTCCGCCACCAGGATGAGATCCCAGCCGCTGTCCGGATTCCGGGCGATATGGAAGTCGTCGTCGCGGAAGCTTCCCGCATGCTCGTGCGAGCGGCCGCGCCGGCTGGCGGCGAGGATCCGGTAGTCGTCGCCCTGGATCAGACGGGAGTCGACATGGGGCTTCGGATAGGGCGCGTCTCTCGGCGGTTCCAGCACCTTCCAGAGGCTCTGGGGATCCGGATTGACGATCAGCAGACACTCGCCCGAATAGGTCTCTTTGCCGTCGAGCGTCCAGCGCAGCGGGATGCGGTAGTCGCCTTGGTGCGCGGGGGTTCCCGATACCTCCCCGCGATCGGGATCGAAGCCGAGCCCGAGCCCTTCGGGCAGCCGGACCTCCACCACGCGCACCGGGGTCCCATCAGGACCGCGTCCTTGCAGCGTCTCGGCATAGGCGACGCCGACCTTGGCGTTCGGCAGACTGAAGCTCGCCCTCGGATCGGGCGGCACGGGATCGGGCGTTCCGGCGGATGGAATGTTGCCGGGCCGCGTTTCCGGTTTGGTGTCGGGGGATGGCCTGGGTGCCGCGTCCGGTTGCGAACCGGTGTCGGAATCGGCCTCTGGCGGGATGGATGGATCCTCCTGATCTGACGGCGGCATCTCTGATCTCCCCTCGGCGTCGGCATTCGGGATCGGCTTCGCGTCCTGCCCCTCGGGAGGACGCTCAGGCGCGCTCTTGTCCGAGAAGGTGGGTGGAATATGACGTTCGACGGTATCGCCCAAGTCTCCCTGCGGTCTTGGCCTCAGCGGTTTTGTAGGATAGCGGTTCTTCCAGAGCCGTATCAGAGTGTCTACATACTGGTAGCTTGCGTCGAAGACCTCATCGCTGCAGACGAACTCCTCCAATAGCCCCGGCGGCAGACTCGCTCTATCGAAGAAAGGAGCCGAATTACGCTCGAACAATCCCCAGACCAGGGCCTGGATCCTAGGGGAAAGTCGTCTGCGTTGCTCTGCCGTCGGCAATTGGCTGGAATTACCCATCCGAGCTAGCCTCGACCTCTGCCGACCTCGAACCCGCCCTCGTCGGTCGAAGGGTTCGGGGCGAACCCAACCTCGTTTCCGCACCATGGACAAACCGCCTCTCCCGGACCATTGATGCACATCAGCTTACCGCAGCCGCAGAGGGCGAAGGCGGTCGCATTGCCGCAATGCGGACAGCCGGGCGCTCCGATCAGCTCGGATGTGCTTACCTTGAGGTCGGTCGCATCGGCATCCGACCAGTCGAAATAGGATTCGTCGAGCGGATAGCAGCCGGACAGCCTGAAGAGCGAGACCTGGAGCTGGAAGTCGCTGCCCGTCAGATCCTGACGCTCGCGCTCGTATTTGATGAGATAGGGCCGCCGCGTCTGCTGACAGCGTCCGACCAGCGTCACACAGGTCTCGTCGGCCAGCGTCCTCGGGGCCTCGTCGACGATCTTGATGACATCCTTGTCGAGCGATACGGGCACCGGGGCGGTGCCGCCTTCCCCCAGGCTCTTGCTTTGGGCGACCACCGAGGCGCTGATCCAGTCGATCAGGGTCTTGAAGTCCTCCGGCCTGGTCTCCTCGTAGAGCAGGACCCGATCGGTCAGACGCTTGAGGACGGCGAAATCGACGTCCCGTCCCATGCCGATCGCCGTCAGAGTCGCCCGTTTGGCGTACTGGGCGTTCCAGCGCGCGATCGCGGGGCTCGGATCGTCGGTCGGACGACCGTCGGTCAGGAGATAGACGATCGGCTTCCAGTCGCCCTTGCGCTCGGGCGTGGTCCTTACCACGGCGGTATCCAGCTCGACCATGAGCGCATCGAGCGCCTCGCCCAGACTGGTGCCGCCGCCCAGAGGGAGCTTGGGCGGATAGAATGAGACCACCTCGACCAAGGGGACGATGGTCCGGGCGACGCCGGCGAAGGCGATGACCGAGATATGGACGGTCTCGAGCGCATGCGGATCGCCGCGCAGCACCCGCACGATGGTCTGGAGCGTCTCCTCCATCCGCCGAAGGTTCTCGCCGACCATCGACTCCGAACAGTCCAGCAGGAAGAAGACCGGAAGTCTGCGCATCATCTCACCCCTCGATTGAAGTCCCTGAACTCAGAGCACCAGCTGGATCTCGGGCGGTGGCGGCGGCAAGGAGACCGACCCGGCGATGCCGGCGCTGCTCGAGCCGACCGCGACACTGGCCGAGACCCATTTGAAGAAGCCGGAGAAGGCCGCCGCGTCCAGGGTGTCGAGCGTCACCACCCGGTCCGTGAGCTCGCGCAGGAATTCCTGCTTGGCCTTGGGGCCGGCGGCACAGGCGACGATCGCCCCGAAGCCGAGTTGTTGGACCTTGGGAATCGCCTGGCGAAAGTCGTGCAGATCCGATGGGCTGCCGTCGGTCATGACGAACAGCAGCGGGCGCCAGTCGCCCTTGGCGTCGGGCGTGCTCTTCTTGACGTCGCGGGCGACGCACTGGGTCAGCAGTTCCAGCGCCGCACCGAGAAAGGTCGCGCCCGACTGGGGCACCTGGATCTCGTCCAGCTGAACCGCGTCGAGCGGGGTCAGCGGCAGATACTCGCGCGCCTCGATGTCGAAGGTGATGATGGAGAGATGCACGCTCTCCAGGGCATAGGGATCCTGGCGCAGCGCGCTGAGCATGGCCTGCATGCCGACATTGACCGAATGGATGGGTTCGCCGCGCATCGACCCCGAGGTGTCGAGCAGGATGTAGACAGGAAGTCTTCTGGCGCTCATGAAACCTCCATCAGCGTGTGTTTCTCAGTCACCGTCTCCCCTCACAGCACCAGATTCACCTCGGGCGGAGGCGGCGGAAGGTCGTTGAGTTCGGAGACGTCCTTCTTGGTCAGGTCGACCTTCTGGCTGCCGGTGGACACCGAGGCCGAGACCCACTTGAAGAAGGCCTTGATGGTATTGGTATCCGCCGTGTCCAGCGAGACCACGGCCTCCGTGATCTGCTTGAGCACGGAGGTATCGACGCCCTGTCCGGCCGCGCAGGCGACGACGATGCCGGTGCGGGTGCGTTTGAGCCGATCGAGCCCCTTGCGCCAGTCGTCGGTCGGCATGCCGTCGGTCATGATGAAGACCAGCGGCTTCCAGTCGCCCTTGGCATCGGCGGTCGTGCGCGCCACCTCGGCATCGATCCGCTCGGCCAGCAGGCCCAGCGCCTCGCCGAGCGCCGTCGTTCCGCTCGCCCGAAGCGCCGGGAACTGGAAGCTGGGCAGCTCGGTGAGGGGCACGATCTGCTTGGCCGAGGTGTCGAAGGTGATGATGGACAGGAACGCGGTTTCCAGCGCATAGGGATCCTGCCGCAGGGTCGAGACCAGCAGCTGCACGCCGGTCTTCACCGCCTCGATCGGCTCGCCGCTCATCGAGGTCGAGGTGTCGAGCAGCAGATAGACGGGTAATCTTCGCATGTCCCTCTCTCCTAACCGATAAGGGGTCGCGCCCGGCTCAGGCGACATCGACCCCGAACTGATGGCACAGGGCCGCGAGCCCACCGGAAAAGCCCTGGCCGACCGCCTTGAATTTCCATTCGTCGCCGCGCCGATAGACCTCGCCGAAGATCATGGCCGTCTCGGTGCTGTAGTCCTCCGAGAGATCGAAGCGGGCGATCTCGTGATCGTCGTCGAGATTGGCGATCCGGATGAATGCCTCCGAGACCTGGCCGAAATTCTGACCGCGGCTGTCCGCCTCGTGGATGGTCACGCAGACGACGACCCGTTTGATGGACGAGGGCAGCTTCGCGAGGTCGATCTTCAGCGCCTCGTCGTCGCCTTCGCCCGCCCCGGTCAGATTGTCGCCCGTGTGCTCGACCGAGCCGCACACCGACGTGAGCTGATTGTAGAAAATGAAATCCTCGTCGCGAGCGACCTTGCCGTTCTCGCCGAGCAGAAAGGCGCTGGCATCGAGATCGAAATCGACACCCTCGGTCTCCCTGGCCTGCCATCCCAGCCCGATGAGGATCCGCACGAGACTCGGATCGGTCCTGGACAGCGAGATATTCGCCCCCTTGATCAAGGTTACAGCCACATTGCTTCTCCCAAGACGTGAGATCGGAGGTGATCGGCGGATATTACGCCGATCCTGGACGCCCGCGCTCGATCGAGGCGTGCCTCGGCATGCGAACTCGCGCACAGCGCCAAGCGGTGACCTCGAGACGGGCGTTTTGTTGGTTGGGCCGAGGCACGAGGCCCAACATGACGCCGCATGCCGGGCCTCCTCACATCGGTCGAATCGACCGCCCGTTTCACGTTTCGGGGTGGCCGTCCGCCATGTGCATTCATCTGGCGAACCCGCTCGAGGCCGCGACGCCGGACACCGGCGAGGCCACCTCCAACGCAGCCCCGACCTTCCCCGCTGGCGTCTCCACCGGTGCCGCTGGAACCATCAGCGCCGGATCGTCCGGTCGCGGCATCGCCGCCGCCGCGCGGGCGCGCTCGACCATGGGCGACATGTGCCGGAACAGCCGGATCCAGCGCACCTGCGCCTCGGCGGTCTCCCAGACGCGCCGCGCCAGGAAGGACATCAGGGGCTCGCGCGGCATGTCGGGACGCCGCTCGCGGCGCGACTTGACGCGCACGAAGCCGAACTCGAAGGGATGGGCGTCGTCGATGGGATGGGCACCGCGCCCCACCAGCAGGAAGGGGAAGAGATGGTCCAGGCTGCCGCCGAGGACGGCATGACGGGTGAGGATGCGCTCGCAGTGGGCATCGTCGTAGAAGCTGCGCCAGGCCTCGTCGTAGAGTCCGTCGAGCACCTGGGTGCTCATGGTGGGATGCGGGGCGATGGAGCGGTAGGAGGTGTAGTGCGAGAGATCGGGATCCAGCTCCACCCCGTCGCGCCACATCCTGACGTGGTCCTCGGAGCCCGGCAGCGGGGTGAGCACGTAGAAGTAGGCGAGATCGACCGCCAGCTCCCGCTTGATGGTCTCGACGTCGCGCCGGATGCTCTCCGGGGTGTCGCCGGGAAAGCCGAGGATGTAGCCGACCATGATCACCACGCCGTGCCGCTTCCAGTTGAGGAAGAGACGCCGGTAGCGGCGTGCGTCGTTGTGGCCCTTGCCCACGGAGGCGAGCGCCTCGCTATTGATGCTCTCCATGCCGATGAACACCTGGTGACAGCCGGCGCGCACCGCCATGGGGATGAAGTCGGGGTCGCGGTCGCTCTGGGCGTCCACCTGGATCATGATGTTGAATGCGAGCCCCTCTTCCTCGCGCAGCCGGATCAGCCCCTCGAAGATCTCCCGCCAGCGCCGGTTGCGCACCAGGTTGTCGTCGGTGAAGAAGAAGTTGTCTCGCCCGCGCGCCACGCCGCTGCGGATCTGACGAACGATGGCCTCGGGGTCGCGGGTCCGCGCCTGGCGGCCGTGGACGTTGATGACCGTACAGAAGCTGCACTTGAAGGGGCAGCCGCGTCCCGCCTCGATGGGATCGGCCGGCTTGACCGACACCAGCATCCGGTTCTCGACGGTCGCCGGGAGTCCCCTCGGAATCACCGCCCCGGAGAGGTCCACCAGATCGCCGCCGTAGTCGTAAACCGGCCTCATTCGCCCGGCATGGGCGTCGCGGATCACCGCGTCCAGGCGCCCCTCGCCCTCGCCGACGAAGAGCGAGATCCCTTCGTCGATCACCTGCCGCAGCTCCGGCGGCATCTCCGGCAGCATGCTGTAGGCGCCGGAGACGTGGAAGCCGCCGATCACCGCAGGGATCCCCGCGGCATGGAAACGCCGGGCGATGTCGGCGCCGCGCGGGAACTGGGCGCTGTGGGCACCGACGATCCCGACTAGGGCTCCGGCGGAGGCGGCCTGGAGCCGGGCGATCAGCTCGGCCATGGGCGGCAGCCCGGTGTGGTCGTCGTAGGCCTCGACGCGGATCTCGACCTCGGGACCCAGCACCTGGCGCTCGGCGCAGTCCTCGCCCAGGGCGTTGAGCACCGAAAGGGCGTTGGAGGGGAGTACGGACCGGCGCCACTGCACCACGTAGCCATCGTCGTCGTAACGCGAGGGCTTGATGAGAAGGAGATGGAATCTGTCGGTCATGAGGCGTGGGCGAACTCCGGCAAGGGTGCGACGAGTCACGACGAACCCAGCGCAAGGGCATGGGCTCGTCTCCAGGAGTGTAGGAAGCCCCCGGACAGGCGTCCAGCCGATGCTCAGGGCGAGGCGGGCCGGCGCGGTCCGAGCACCGCCGTCATGAAGGGCACGACGCTTCGGCGGTATTCCGGGTCGCTGCGCTTGAGCTCCCGGTGCAGCGCCGGCAGGTTGTGGTAGGGCACCCCCGGATACATATGGTGCGCGGTGTGCAGACGCAGGCTCAGTGGCTGCAGGATCTCGGCGAAGGGGCTTTCGACGGTGAAGCTGTCGACCACGTGGTCCCTGGCACCGCTGGTCTCACGATAGGCGCGCATCTCGTGCTCGAGCGGGATGCGCAGGATGCCCAGCCACCAGGCGCCTACCTGCACCGCGTACATCAGGGGGATGGTCTCTGGCCACAGCCAGACATAGAGTCCGACCACCACCAGATAGTAGCGGCTGTAGACGGTCATCTCGCGCCTGTATGCCTGGGGCAGGGCGCTGCCGACCGCGGCCCCCTTCTTGCGCTCCAGATAGCGCTCGATCGCCCCCTCGATGTCGACCCGCTCTCCAAGACTCGCGGCCAGCATGAAGAGGAAGCTGACGATCGGCATGACGAAGGGCGAGACCAGCAGCACCAGCACCGCCAGTTTCCAGTCGGTGCGCAGCAGCATGTACTGGGGATCCTGCCTCGTGGAGAAGATGCCGGTCTTGTGGTGGGTCCGATGCGGATCGAAGAAGCGCACCGCCGGCATCATCACCACCGCGCCCGCCGTCAGGTTCCAGAGACGGTAGAAGCCTTCGAGCCGGCCGCGGCGATACTGATGGGTGAGCTCGTGGATGAAGGCGCCGGCACGATAGAGACAGGCACTGCTCGCGAACAGTGAAAGCGCGAACGCCAGTCCAGTGGTATGGAGACAGAGAACGAAGGCAGCCACGAAGCCCGTCATGGACAGGGTGAAGTCGCCGTAATAGATCAATGGCCTCAACCGATAATAATGCCTTTCGATCATCGACTGCTGTCCTCCGAATCGAGATGTTTGCATCGGTCTGTCGCTCCTGTATCGTGCCATGGTCCAGCGTATCGAGTAAGCCTTTCGCGAGCGAGATCTGACGCCGAGATGCCGCCCTCATCCTCTCCATCCCATTTCCCCGGGTCGGCCCGGCATGGGGGGCCTGCGCGCCCCCCGGTCTATCGCCTGCTCCTCGCATGGGGGCTCGTCGCCGCCCTGATCCCGGCATTCGCCGGCGCCGCCGAGGAGGAGGCCCTAGCGGCGCGCCCATCCTCTCGCTTCATCGAGCTGACCGCCTTCACCCGCCCCCGTGCCCGTCTGCCCCTGGTTGCCGAGATGGCGGGCCGGGTCGAGGCCGTGCTCCAGGACATCGGCGATCCGGTCGGCGAGGACGGGCTCTTCGCCCGTCTCGACGCGACCTTCCTGAAGCTGGAGCTGGAGGAGAACGGCGTCGAGCAGGCCCGGCTGCGCGATCAGATCGCCTACGACCAACGCGAGGTCGAGCGCAACCGTGAGCTGGCGCGCAAGAACAATGTCGCTGCCGCGCAGCTCGACGAGGCCCGGCAAACGCTGCGTAACGACACCCAGGCCCTGCGTCGGCTCGAGGTCCAGGCCCGCGTACTCGCCGAGAAGATCTCCCGCACCCAGATCCGCGCCCCGTCCGGCTGGCGCCTGATCGAGCGCCTGATCGAGCCGGGCCAATGGGTCGGCGACGGCGAGCGGCTCGGCGAGGCGGCCGATTTCTCCATACTGCTGCTGCCATTCTCCCTGACGCCGGAACAGCTCGTCGCCCTGCGGGAGACGGGCGAGACCTTGAGCGTCGAGATCCCCGAGCTCGGCGTCCAGGTTCCTGCCGCCATCTATCGGGTCAACCCCGCCCTGGACGAGGCGACGCGCAAGATCGACGTGGACCTGCGTCTGCAGACGGCCATCGAGCCCCAGCGCGGAGGTCTGCGCGCGGAGCTGCGCCTGCAGCTGCCGGATCCCGAGAATCTGCTGATTCCAGCCGCGGCCGTGCATCGCGGGTTCGAGGAGAGCTGGGTGCAGCCGCTGAACGGCGAGCCCCTGGTCGTCACCATTCTCGGCGGCGAGCGGATCGAGGGTCGGGAATGGCTGCGCGCGCGCGCCCCCGGTCTCGAACCGGGCGATCCGCTGCGTCCGCGCGAATGAGCGCGAGCCTCCGCCGCCGATGAGAGGCATCGTCCGCTTCACGCTGCGCCAGCAGGTGCTCTTCAACCTGCTGTTCGCCGTGACCATCCTGATCGGTCTGATCGCGCTCGGCGAGATCACGGTCGAGCGCTATCCAGAGGTCGATCTCGGCAAGGTGCAGATCGCCACCTTCTATCCGGGTGCCTCGCCGCGCGATGTCGAGGCCCTGGTGACGCGCGAGATCGAGGAGGCCCTCGAAGGGCTCGAGGACGTGGAGTACATCCAGTCGACCTCGACGCGCGAGCGCTCCATCATGACCGTCAAGTTCCGCGACGACGTCGACTACGACGCCCTCTACGACGAGCTGCGCTTTCGCGTGCTCGGTCGGCTGGACGAGCTGCCGGACATGGTCGAGCCGCCGGTCTTCACCCAGTGGAGCACCAGCGCCTGGCTGCCGGTCGAGGTGGTCAACCTGGCCGGCGAACGCTCCAATCGCGCGCTCGCCCTCATGGCCGAGCAGCTGCGCACCGAGATCTCCCGGATCCCCGGGGTCAGCGAGGCGCGCCTGACCGGCGACTGGACGCGCGAATTCCACATCTGGCTCGACCCGACCAAGCTGGCGCGTCACGGCATCACCTTCGAGGAGGTCGCGACCGCGCTCGAGGGCGCCAATCAGGTGATCCCGGCGGGCGACTTCTCCGACCCCTCGGGCGACTTCGTCGTCAGCGTCGACGAGCGCTTCAGAACCCGCGAGCAGGTGGCCGAGGTGCTGGTGCGCGCCGACGCCGACGGCTCCTTCGTGCGCGTCGGAGACCTGATCGATCGCGCCGAGCTCGGCTATCGCGACCCCTACATCATCCGCTCGGTCAGCGGCCGCGACACGGTCAGCATCGCCATCCTCAAATCGAGCGACGGCGACGCCCTGGTGATCCATCGCGCCGTGGCCGAGATCCTCGCCGACTTCGCGCCGCGTCTGGAGGCCCTGGGGGTCGAGACCGTCCTGACCCAGGATTCGACCAGCTACATCGACGCCTCCATCTCGACGCTCGGCTGGAACATGATCGTCGGCATGCTGCTGGTCGGTCTGCTGCTCTGGCTCTTCATGGGGACGCGCAATGCCGGGCTGGCCAGCGTCGGCATCCCTTTCTCATTCCTGCTGACACTGATCGTCACCTGGCTGACCGGGAACACGCTCAACGAGATCACCCTCTTCGCCTTCGTCCTGGTGTCCGGCATCCTGGTCGACGACGCCATCGTGGTGGTCGAGAACATCTACCGCCACATCCAGGACGGCGAGCCCTTGGAGCAGGCGATCGTCGAGGGCACCGCCGAGGTCATGCCGGCGGTCATCGCCGCCACCGCCACCACGGTCGCCGCCTTCCTGCCGATGCTGATGATGACGGGCTCTACCGGCGAGTTCTTCGCCCAGATCCCCAAGGCGGTCAGCTTCGCCATCGTCGCCTCCCTGTTCGAGTGCATCTTCATCCTGCCGCTGCACTACCTGGATTTCGGACCGCGCCCCAAGCCGGGCGGCTCGGAGCCGAGCGGGCGCGACCGCTTCCTGATGGACGCACTCATCAAGCCGACCCAGCGTCTGCTCACGGTGACGCTGCGCTTCCGGATCGTTACGCTCGCCACCGTGACACTCGCCTTCGTCCTGAGCGTCGCCATCCTTGCCGTGTCGGTCGCCGGCATCGCGCCGCTGATCCGGATCAAGTTCTTCCCCGACGACTACAACCTCTATTACGTCTTCGTCGAGGGACCGCCCGATACGCCCATCGAGGTCATCGACGCCAAGCTGCGCGCCATCAGCAAGGATCTGCTCGCCGACGGACCCGGATACGTCGGCTCGGTCGCCGCCTTCGCCGGATATGTGATCAACGAGGACTACGAGGAGGAATACGGCCGCTATCTGGGCACGGTCACCGTGTCCCTGCCGCGAAAGGAGGCGCGTGCATTCGACGACCCGCTCGCCCATCTGCAGCGGGTGCGCGAGCGCATGGTCTCGCGCTACGGCGGGGGCGACTACGGGATTCGGGTGCGCGCCGAGAAGGACGGTCCGCCCTCGGGCAAGGACGTCAACATCCAGGTGGTCGGACACAACGACGCGGACGTGACCGGACTGGCCGACGCCATCGCCACGGCGCTGGAGACCGATCCCGCGCTCGCCCCCTACCTGACCCAGCTCGATCCGGGCCGCGCCGCGCCCTCGCGGATCCTGCGGCTGCAGATCGACTCCGAGCGCGCCGGCGAGCTCGGTCTGACGCAGGGGCAGGCCATCGGTCTGGCGGCGGCCGTGCTCGACGGGCGCTATCTGGGCAAGTTCCGGCTCGCCGACGAGGAGGTCGACATCAAGCTCGGTCTGCGTCCGGAATGGATCGAGCGCGCCGAGACGACCCTCTCGACCCCGGTCCTGGAGGATCTCTCGGGACCCGTGCGGCTCGGCGACGTGGTGCGCCTGACCCATCTGAGCGAGCCCAGCGAGCTGAGGCGCTATCAGGGCCAGCGCTCGCGCGTCATCACCGCCAACATCGAGACGGGCGCGCCCATCTCGGCGGCGACCGTCGTCGCCTGGGCGCGCGAGCGCGAGCGCGAACTCAACAGCCGCTATCCGGGCGCGCATCTGGTCTTCGGCGGCGAGTACGCCGACACCCAGCGCTCCTTCGAGAGTCTCAGCCAGGCATTTCTGGTCGCCATTCTGCTCATCTATCTGATCCTGGCGGTCCAGTTCAATTCCTACATGCAGCCGGTCCTGATCCTCTCGGCGGTCGTCTTCGCGATCGTCGGCGTGGTGCTCGGCAAGCTGATCACCCAATCGCTCTTCACCATCAACAGCTTCATCGCCGTGGTCGGGGTGACCGGGGTGGTGATCAACGATGCGCTGGTGCTGCTCGAGTTCATCAACCGCCGCTATCGCGCCGGTCGCGACCGCGTCGCGGCCATCCGCGAAGGGGTCGCGCTGAGGCTGCGTCCCATCCTGCTTACCACCTTGACCACCAGCCTGGGCCTGCTGCCGATGGCGCTCGGCATCCCCAGCTACTCCACGGTCTGGGGGACCATGGCCTCCACCTTCGTGACCGGTCTCGCGACGGCGACGCTCCTGACGCTTTTCGTCGTCCCGGTCGCCTGGGATCTGCTGACCGAATGGCAGGAGCGGCGGGCGGCCAAGGACGTCTCAGCGGTCGCGCCGAAGCAGTGACCGGATTCGCAGTGCCTCTGCGGATCGCCCGGGTGACAATCCGCAGGTCGCGCGCCGGATTCATCGTCCCCAGGCAGGGGCCGAGTCTAATGATCGGGCCGAGATTCTGCCGCTGTCGGTCCGGTCTCCCGTTCCACCAGCTCTGCGAAGCGCGCCTGCAGCCCGAGAAAGATCTGGCCCGGGCAATGCGTCACGGATCGGCCGTCGATGTCCCGGACCGGAATCAGCTCGGCACCGGTTCCGGTGAGGAAGCATTCGTCCGCCGTGTAGAGATCGTAGGGGGCGAGCGGGCATTCGCGCACCGGGATCCCGGCCTCCACCGCCAGCTCGATGATGCATTGGCGGGTGATGCCGTCGAGTGCCCCTTCGACCGTCGGCGGCGTCAGCAGCGTGTCACCGCGCACGACGAAGAGGTTCTCCGCGGTGCCTTCCGCCACCCGTCCCTCGCCGTTCAGCAGCACCGCCTCGTCGACACCGGCGTGATTGGCCTCGATGCGGGCGAGGATGTGATTCAGATAGTTGAGGCTCTTGATCCGCGGGTCGAGGCCGTTCGGGGGAAGTCGCCGGGTGGCGGCGATGATGAGGCGGGCACCCTTTTCCCGCACCGCCTCGCTCGTCAGGGACAGCTGGTCGGCGACGATGAAGAGGGTCGCGGGGCCGCAGCCGCGCGGATTGAGTCCCATGGGTCCGACCCCGCGCGTCACCACCAGCCGCAGATAGCCGTCGGGCTCCTCGAAGGCCGCGATCGTCCGGGCGATCGCCTCGATCAGCGCATCCCTCCCGTACGGGATCTGTAGCGCGATCGCCCGTGCCGAGAGCTCCAGCCTGTCGAGGTGGGCGTCGAGCCGAAAGGCGTGGCGGTCGTAGAACCGGATGCCCTCGAAGATGCCGTCGCCGTACAGCAGGCCGTGATCCAGTACGGATAGGGTCGCCTGAGCCGCGGGCAGCAGCTCCCCGTTCAACCAACAGATGGCATGTCGATGCACAGAATCTCTCCTCTCGTGTCTTGAAGACCGGCATGGGCCGGCCAATGGGATCCGGACGATCGCCGCGCCGACGGACCATCCTGTCGACCTTGACTCTAGAGCGCGGGAGGTGAGCATTACAGATGCAAACATTTGTTATTGTCGCGATACAGATGAGGCTGTCGGACGTCTGTATCGCTCCCAAGGCGTCCGATCTGTCGTGGTGACCCTATGGCCTTCCTCTACGAACGACTGGCATCCGAGATTGCGGAACAGATCGAGCAGGGCCTCTTTCGGGCCGGCGAGCGGCTTCCCGGCGTGCGCGTCTTCAGTGGTCAGCGCAATATCAGCGCGGCGACCGCGGTTGCGGTGTATCGCCGGCTCGAGGAAGACGGTCTCATCGAGGCCAGACCCCGATCGGGCTTCTACGTCCGCTCCCGCCCCAGGATCCGGATCCCGGAGCCGGACATCTCCCGACCCAGCGTGCGGCCCCGGGCGATCTCGGGTCAGCAGCTGGCGATGCAGCTCAGCAAGGCGACCAACGAGCCGCATATGGTGCAGCTGGGCGCGGCGGTTCCGGGCCCCGGCTTTCTTCCCGAGCGCGCGGTGGAGCGGGCGCTGTCGAGCGCCGCCAGGCTGCACCGCCAGCGCGTCATCGGCTATGCCTTTCCGCCTGGCGCCCCGGAGCTCCGCCAGCAGCTCGCGCGCCGCATGGCGGAATGCGGATGCCACACCCCGGCAGACGAGATCCTCGTCACCAACGGCTGTCAGGAGGCGATCGTGCTGGCCCTGCGCGCCGTCACCGAGCCCGGCGACGTGGTGGCGATCGAATCGCCGACTTTCTATAGTCTGCTGCAGGCGATCGACGCCCTGGGACTGAAGGCGCTGGAGATCCCGACCCATCCGCGCGACGGACCGTCGCTGGAGGCGCTGCAGCTCGCGCTGGAACAGTGGCGGGTCAAGGCCTGCATCCTGGTACCCAATTACAGCAACCCGCTCGGCTATCTCATGCCGGACGACCGCAAGCGGCGCCTGGTCGCCTTGCTCGCCAGACATCAGGTCGCCCTGATCGAGGACGACGTCTACGGCGACATCGGCTTTTCGCAGCGCCGGCCATCCGTCTGCAAGGCCTATGACGAGGAAGGCAGGGTGCTCTACTGCGCCTCCTTCTCGAAGACGCTGTCACCCGGGCTGCGCGTCGGCTGGATCGCCCCCGGCCGCTACCGCGAGAAGATCGAGTACCTGAAATACGTGACCAACATGGCCACGGCGACCGCGCCCCAGATCGCCGTGGCCGAGCTGCTGCGCAGCGGTGCCTACGAGCGGCATCTGCGCAAGGCGCGCGGCAGATACGCGCGTGCGGTCGAGCGCATGATCGAGGCGGTGGACCGGCATTTCCCCGAGGGGACCCGGGTCACGCGCCCCCAGGGCGGCTTCGTCGTCTGGGTCGAGCTGGGCGAGCCGATCGACACCTTCGAGCTGAGCCAGCGACTGCTCGATCGGCGGATCAGCATCGCCCCGGGGCCGATCTTCTCCGCCACCCAGAGATACCGGAACTGCATGCGGCTGTCGTGCGCCTGCGAATGGGACGACCGGGTCGAGCGGGCCTTGGCGACCATTGCTGGATTGATTCGGGAAGGTGGGGCCAAGTAACGCACATGGCGAACGGGCGATGGGTTGGGGGTTCGGGATATCTCCAGTCCGTCCGGTTCCAGGACCGGGCATTGACGCAAACGAATAGAGCCCCCATCTGGTTTCCGCCGAACTCGCCCGCTCAGGGGCCATACCGCGCACGAAGACGTCTTGATCGTATTCCATCCGTGCTCGCGTCCGATGACGACGCATGCGTCCTTCGAGATGCGTATCAGTGCACATGCAGAACCGGAGGAGGGGCATAAGATGCTGGGCGGCAAGGCAGCGCTGCGTCGGTGCCAGCCTGACTTTCTTCGGTCCTGTGTTCAACCCTTTTTCGAGTATCGACCATGGCTATCGACCATCACTCCGTGCCCGAGGCATTGGACGCGTTGCGGCGCGAGATTTCTCGGCTCGGTCGCCTGCTGATCATCGGTTTCCTGTGCGTGACACTACTCGGGGCGCTGCTCTGGCAGTTCTCCGGCAATTGGATCTGGCCGCTGGGCGTGCTGATCGGATTCGCAACCGCGTGGTATCTCAGGGCGCGTCTGCCCCGGCATATCGACACCCTCGACAGGCTGCAGCGCGAGCGCGAGCGTTTCTTCATGGGGGTCCTGGATGCCTGCGAACAGCCCTGTTCCGTCACCGCGATCGGTGAGACGGGGGACAAGGAATGGCGTTGGCTCTACGTGAACGGTCCGGTCCAGGCTGCGTTCGGCAAGCCTCTGAGCGAGTTCCTCGGCAAGCCCTGCCATCAATGGGGCGCTAATATCTGCCGGACCGGCAACTGCGGCCGAGAATGTCTGAACCGAGGACAGACGGACACGCGGTTCGCGCAGGACTTCGGCACCGGACTCGGCCATTTCCGGGTCTACACCAAGACCATCGAAGACCTCTCCGGTCGGCCGGCCTATGTCGTGGAATGGGTCGACCCCCAGGAGGAGCTGAGATTCCAGATCCTGCGCGCCGGCGACCGCGTCAACGAACTCTCCACGAACACCGTTCAATCGATCAGTGAGGTCTCGGGCAACATCAAGAGCGTCGCCACCGCCGCCGAGGAACTCTCCTACTCGACCCTGGAGATCAGCCGTTCGGCCGAGACCGCCGTCGCCACGGTGGGTGACGTCGAGAGGATCACGCAGCAGGTCGGGGGCGAGGCGCAGGGGGCGGCCGACGCGATACGCACCCTGGCGGTCATCGGCGAGGAGATCTCGACCATGAGCACGGTCATTCGAGAGATCGCCAATCAGACCAATCTTCTGGCCCTCAACGCCTCCATCGAGTCGGCCCGCGCCGGGGAACACGGGCGCGGCTTCGCCGTCGTGGCGAACGAGGTCAAGCAGCTGGCCCAGAAGACACAGGAGGCCACGCAGCAGATCGCCGACAAGTCCGAGGAGACCCGCCAGCAGATCGGCGACAATGTCGCGCGAATCGTCAATCTCTCGGAACGCGTGGTCGCGGCGAGCCGCCAGGTCGCCGAGGTGAGATCCGCGATGCAGTCGGTCGCGGCCAGCGTCACCGAGCAGAATGCCGCGGTGGAGGAGATCGCCCGCAATGCCGCGGAGGCGGCGCAAGCCACCGACGAGGCGTCCAGAATCCTGGACAGCGTGCTCGAAGCGGCCAATGAGCTGCGCGACAAGGTAAGATAGAGACCGCGCTCGACGAGCGGCCGAGTCGCACGATCGAGGTATCGTGCGTCGCATCCCCGATGTCCGATCCGGTCACGAGGCCATCAGCATGGCGGCGGCGATCCGCTCCAGGGGCAGCTGGCGCTGGGTGCCGCCGTGCCGTACCGCCTCCTTCGGCATGCCGTAGACGACGCTGGTGGCCTCGTCCTGGGCGCAGGTCCAGGCCCCGGCCTCGAACAGTTCGTGCAGACCCTCGGCACCGTCGTCTCCCATGCCGGTGAGCACGGCGGCGACTGCGTTGCGTCCGGCATAGCGGGCGGTGGAGCGGAAGAGCACGTCCACGGAGGGGCGGTGGCGCGACACCAGGGGCCCGTCCTTGACCTCCACGTAGTAGCGCGCGCCGCTGCGCTTGAGCAGTGTATGGCGGTTTCCAGGGGCGATCAGGGCCTGGCCCCGCAGCACCGGATCGCCGTTCTGGGCCTCCTTGACCCGGATCCTGCAGAGTCCGTCCAGGCGCTCGGAGAAGGAGCGGGTGAAGCCCTCGGGCATGTGCTGGACGATGACGATGCCCGGACAGCCGAGCGGCATCGCCATGAGGACCTCGCGGATCGCCTCGGTGCCCCCGGTGGAGGCGCCGATCACGATGACCTTGTCGGTGGTCTCCGCCATGGCCTTGGTACCGGGCCGCTCCAGCACGGCATCGGCGCTGAGCTTCCTTGGCGGGCGGGGCGCCGGTCCGGGTCTGAGACGCGCCTGGGCCGCGGCCTTGACCGCATCCGTGATCAGCACCCGCGACTCCTCCAGGAAGCGCCGGGTGCCCACCGCCGGCTTCTGGATGATGTCCACGGCACCGGCCTCCAGGGCGCGCATCAGGGTCTCGGTGCCGGCGCCGACCAGCGAGGAGCAGATGACCACGGGGATGGGGTGCTGGCGCATGAGCTTCTCGAGGAAGGTCACCCCGTCCATGCGCGGCATTTCCACGTCGAGCGTGATCACGTCCGGGACCACCTTGCGCAGCTTCTCGGCCGCCACATAGGGGTCCTGGGCGGTAGCCACCACCTCGATGTCCGGATCGGCATCCAGCAGGTCGCGTAGCGTCTGGCGGACCAGCGCGGAGTCGTCCACCACCATGACCTTCACCGGACTCACGGATGGGCTCCGGGGACGATCTTGCGGTAGATGGCGGGCTGGATCTGCACGAAGGCCGTGCCGCTGCCGCCCGACGATTCGGAGCCGCTCAAGGACTCGGAATGGCCGACCAGCAGCAGGCCTCCCGGGGGCAGTATCCGGGCGAAGCGCGCGACGATGCGGTCGCGATCCGGATGGCTGAAATAGATCATGACGTTGCGGCAGAGCACGATGTCCGGGCTGTCCGGGACGTCGTAGGCATCGGTGAGCAGATTGAAGCTGGCGAAGCGCACCCGTTCGCGCACCTCGGGCGCCATGCGCACCAGGTCGAGGCTGCGGTCGCGGCTGCGCAGCAGATAGCGCCGGCGCAGGGGCAGGGGCATGGAGGCAACCCGCTGGTGCGGGTAGATTGCGCTCCGGGCGATCGCCAGCGAACTGGCGGAGATGTCGGTCGCGCGGATCTCGAAACGAAACTCGGGATGCATACGCCGCAGCTCCAGCATCTCCATGGCCAGCGTGTAGGGCTCCTCGCCGGACGCGCAGCCGGCGCTCCAGATGCGCAGGGGCACCCGCCAGCCGCGCTCGTGGCGGACGGCGATCTCGCCGAGGACGTGCTCGCGGAGGAAGCGGAAATGCGCCGGTTCGCGATAGAAGTCGGTCTTGTTGGTGGTGATGGCGTCGATCAGATGCGGGCGCTCCTCGGCGCCCGCCTGCTCGTCGAGGGCGAAGTCGATGTAATCGCGCAGCGAGCGCAGACCGCGGGCGTGCTGGCGCTTGCGCAGCCGTCCCTCGATCAGCGCATGTTTCGACTCCGGTAGCTGGATGCCGGCGACGCGGCCGACATAGTCCGCCACCCGTCTGTGGTCGCGCGCGGACAGGGCGTCTTGCTGTAGCCGCTCAGTCGCCATCGGCGGGGTTCTGTCCTGCCTCCTGGGCGGGGAGGCGCGTCTCCCGCGCGCTGTCGACCAGGTCGCCGAGTTCCTCTTTGGAGAACACCCGCGCGAGGTTGAGGATGACGATGAACTCCTCGTCCTGCTTGCCCATGCCGCTGATGAAGCGGGTGTCGATGCGGCTGCCGATGCGCGGCGGGGGCTTGATCATGTCCGCGCCCAGCTCGATCACCTCCTTGACCGCGTCGGCGAGGATGCCCAGAGCCGTCATCTCGCCGTCCAGCATGACGTCGACGATGACGATGCAGGTATCCACCGTGGGCTCGGTCAGCTGCATCTCGAACTGGCGTCTCAGGTCCACCACCGGGACCACGTTGCCGCGCAGATTGATCACGCCGAGCATGAAGTCCGGCGTGCGCGGGACGGGCGTGACGCGGCGGTATTCCAGCACCTCCTGGATCTGCGCGATATCGGTCCCGTAGATCTCGCCGTCGAGCATGAAGGTCAGGATCTGCAGGGAGCCCTGATCGAGGCCGTGCGCCGGCTGCGCTTCGCTTGCCATGATGCCTCCCTCAGTAGCGGACGAACTCGGGTGCATCCTCGTCGTCCAGATCGATCTCGACGCCGGATTCGGCCTCCTCGGACTTGGCCTTCTGGGTCTCCGTCTTGCGCCCCGGGGTCGGCTTGCGCGGGCCCTTGCCGGGCTTCTTGCCGGCCGGGGAATGGATGCGTCTGGCGCCCGTGTCGACGGTGAAGAAGGCGATGCTCGACTGCATCTGCTCGGCCTGGGCGGCCAGTTCCTCGGAGGTCGCGGCCATCTGCTCGGCGGCGGCCGCCGACTGCTGGACCACCTGATCGAGCTGCTGGAGCGCCTTGTTGATCTCCGTCGCGCCCGAATCCTGCTCCCGTGCCGCGGCGCTGATCTCCTGCACCAGGTCCGAGGTCTTCTGGATGTCCGGCACCAGCTGAGCCAGCAGCACTCCGGCCTCCTCGGCTACCGCCAGGCTGCTCTTGGAGCGGGCGACGATCTCCCCGGCCGCCTTCTGGCTGCGCTCGGCCAACTTGCGGACCTCTGCGGCGACCACGGTGAACCCCTTGCCGTGCTCGCCGGCCCGGGCCGCCTCGATGGCGGCGTTGAGCGCCAGCAGGTTGGTCTGGCGCGAGATCTCCTCGATGATGTTGATCTTGTCGGCGATGTCCTTCATCGCCTCCACCGTCTCGCGCACCGAGGCGCCGCTGGTCTCGGCGTCCTGGGCCGCCTTGCGGGCGATCTGCTCGGTCTGCTGGGCATTGTCGGCGCTGTGGGCGATGTTGGAGGTCATCTGCTCCATGGAGGAGGAGACCTCTTCGAGGGAGGATGCCTGTTCGGTGGCGCCCTGGGCGATCTGCTGCCCGGTACTGCTGCTCTGCTCGCTGCCGGAGGCGACGTTGGCTGCCGCTTCCTGGATCTCGCCGACGATGTCGCGCAGGCTCATGTTCATCGACCGCAGGACGCCATAGATATCCGAATCGCTGGCGTTGGGATTGAACTGAGTCGTCAGGTCTCCCGCGCCGATCCGGCCGGTGATGCGGCTGACCAGGTTGATGCGCTGGATCACCACCAGGGCGATGAGGAGGGCGATCGCGAAGGCGGCGATGGCGGCGCCGATCAGGGTCTGCCTGGCCTGTGCGTAGTTGGCGTCGCTGGCGGCCAGGTCTGCGGTCATGTCCTCGTCGTTGAGCCGGACGATATCGGCCAAGAGTGCCTCGGCCTGATCCAGGAGCTCGCGGCCCTTTCCGGAGGACAGCTCGAAGGCCAGGGTGTTGCCGTTCTCGCGGCCGATCTCGCGTACTTGCGCATTCAGCGCCAGGTATTTCTCGAAGGCCTGGTCGAACGGCACCATAGCTTTTCGTTCCTGGGCGTCCAGCAGGCTGTCGAACTGATCCAGGGTCTGCTTGACCTGAGTGACGGCCGCGTCGATCGCGGCGCCGTAATCGTCCATCGTCTTCTGGTCGCGGGACAGGATCAGGTTCTTCTCTTCACGCTGGATCGCCATCATGCCGCGCTCGACGCGGGCGGCGACCGCGATCTTTTGTGCGGCACGCCGGACTGTCTCGAGGTCGGCTGCTCGTGTCAGATCGGTGTCGAACGCTTGCTTCCGCTCGTTCAAGAGGCCCATGGCCTCGTCGAAGGCGGCGCTTGCCTGACCCCGGCTCAGCCGACGTGCATGGACGTTGGAGTTGAGCTTCGACAGACGGGCGACCTCGGCGCTCACCTGGAGGTACTCCTCCCACAGGCCCTTAAAGGTTTCCAGTTTCTCCAGGCCGGCACCAGTGGCCAGTGCGTGCAGCTTCTCCAGTTTCTCGCGCATGCCCTCCAGGGTGCGGGCGATATCTGCGGAGAAGGCGTCCATTGCCTCGGGTGCCTCGGCTAGGATGAGGTTTTTTTCGTCGCGGCTCACCGCGAGCAGATCCTGGCGGATGCCAGAGGCGAGTTTGACCTTCTCGGCGGACCCATTGACGAGACCATCGAGCCGCTCGTTCATGGACGAGAGTGCATCCACGCCGATGAAACTGGTCCCGCCCATCAGGAGGATAAGGATGGCAAAGGCACCGATCAGCAGGACCTTCAGTGGGATTCTGATCATGTTCGTTCTCCGTGAGTGGCAGGCCAGGCGAGATGGCCCCCGATCGACGCATCTAGTCATGCCCCGAGCATGGGGCGCGACGGCTTCGCTCCTATTCCGTCCACGTGGGTGGTCGCCCGGTCTGTCGGCGCCCCCTCGTCCGCACCTCGTCTTCCAGGGACTCGGCGAGGGCCCCCGCGTCCAGGATCATGGCGACACCGCCGTCGCCCAGGATCGTGGCCCCGGCCAGGCCCGCGGTTCCCTCGTAGAGCTTGCCCAGACGTTTGACCACCGTCTGGTACTGACCGACGACCTGATCGACGCTGAAGCCGAAACGCTGCTCGCCGAGACGGGTGACGACGATCTGCTCGATGCCCGGGGCCGCGCCCGGCACCGCGAACCATTCCCGCAGGCTGAGATAGGGCACCAGATCGCCGCGCACGCGCGCCAGCCGCTGGCCGTTGCGCTTGCCTTCGGATCCTCGCTCGACCTCGATGCACTCCTCGACGCAGCTCAAAGGCAGCACATAGCGTTCCTCGGACACGGCCACCATCAGGCCCTCGATGATCGCCAGGGTCATGGGCAGGGTGATGGTCAGGGTGGTGCCCCGGCCCGGCTCGCTGCGAATCCCGACCTGGCCCCCGAGATCCTGGATGGAGCGTTTCACGACATCCATGCCCACACCGCGTCCCGAAACGTCCGAGACCCGGTCGGCGGTGGAGAAGCCGGCCTCGAAGATCAGACCCTGAATCTCCTCCTCGGTCAGCGTCTGGTCGCGGGCGATCAGGCCGCGCTCCACCGCCTTGGCGCGAATGGCTCCGGTGTTCAGACCGGCGCCGTCGTCGCGGATGCGGATCACCACGTGGGATTCGGCGTGCTCGGCGGCCAGGTGGATGGTGCCGACGGGGGGCTTGCCCGCGGCCTCGCGCTGCTCGGGCGGTTCGATGCCGTGGTCGATGCTGTTGCGGATCAGATGCACCAGGGGGTCGCCGAGACGGTCGATGACCATCTTGTCGAGCTCGGTCTCGGCGCCCTCGGTCTCCAGGCGGATCTCTTTGCCCAGATCGCGGGAGAGATCGCGCACCAGACGGCGGAAGCGTCCGAAGGTGGTGCCGATGGGCAGCATGCGGATGGAGAAGGTGTTGTCGCGCAGCTCGGTGGTCAGCCGGTCGAGATCCTCGGCGATCGCGCTCATGGCCTCGTCGTCGCGGGACTGGGCGAGCTGTTGCATGCGCGCCTGCACGATCACCAGTTCGCCGACCAGATTCATGAGGCTGTCCAGGCGTGCGGCGGGCACCCGCACCAGACTCTCCTGCTCGCCGCGCGCACCGCGCTCCCGCGTGTCCCGGATCGCCCGCTGCTCCCTGAGCGCGGCATCGACGTCGCTCTCCGTGACCAGACCCGCCTGCTGCAGGACCTCGCCGACGCGGGGGTTCTCGGCGAGCAGCGACTCTATCTGGCTGCGCGCGATCAGGCCGCGCTCCACCAGGATCTCGCCGATGCGGTCGCACTGGTCGTCGTCGATGTCGATGGGATCGATGTCGATCCGCCACTCGTCGGCGACGAAGATGAAGGTGTCTCGGATGGCCTCGGCGCCCTGGGACGTGACCAGCACCAGATCCCAGGACAGCATGCAGGATTCCGGGTCCAGCTCCGCCGGAAGGGGAACGCCCCCCGTGTCGGTCGTGACGTAGCAGGTCCCCATCCCCTGCAGTTCCTTGAGGATGGGAAAGATGTCGAAGCCGTCGCGGAAGGCCCCTGCAGAGGGACGGATGTGGATGCGGTAGACCCGATCCCCTTCCTCGCCGGGGGGGGCGATCGCGGGGCTCTGGGCTGCGGTGGTCTGTTTTGCCTCGGTGATCTGCTCGTCGGGGATCAGTGCGTGCAGACGCTCCAGCAGTCCTCGCCCGATCAGGATCTGGGTCTGGTCGAGCACGGGGTCCTCGAGCAGACCCGTGACATGATCCTTGGCGTCGAGCAGGATGCTGATCAGCTCCTGGGTGACCGGGAACAGACCGTTTCGGACCTTGTCCAGGGCGGTCTCGAGATGATGGGTGAAGGCGGAGAGCTCCGTGAACCCGAACATGCCGCCGCCACCCTTGATCGTGTGCATGGCGCGGAAGGCGAGCGCAATCAGCTCGGGGTCCTCGGGACGCTGTTCCAGTTCCAGCAGGGCGCTTTCCAGAGCGGACAGGTGCTCTTCGGCCTCGGTACGGAAGATGTCGACGGGGTCGGACATGTCAGCAAGGCTCCGAGGTGCACTCCATGTGGAAGTAGTCGCAGAGATCGCAGGTGACCAGGGCATCCGTGACCGCAGGGGAGGGGGCGTGCAGGGTCAGCCGCCCCCCGGCGGTCTCCAGCTGCTTCCGAAGGGCGATCAGGAGCTGAATCCCCGCGCCGTCCACCTCCGTCGTCGCGCTCAGGTCCGCCACCAGCGATTCCTCGTCAGCCTCGAGCGCGAGCAATTGGGGCAGGTATTCGCCGACCTGGAAGATGGTCAGGTCGCCTTCGAAGTGCAGGACGGTGCCATGCGGGCCTGGCTCGATCCGAATTACATTCGACATGTCTCCCTCCGATTCAGGTCCGTGCGGAAAGGCCGGGTCATCGAATGTCGACGGGCTAGTACGTCACTTGCATCGCCTTGGGCATTCGTTGAGATGGATGACTGGCTTGGTCATGGGGTTTACACCATTCGTTTCAAGCGTAGGAGTCATATCGGATTCAACAACCCTGGCCATCCGCCCGAATTCCGCCAGCGGGCATGCCTCGATGCGACAGCTTTCAACCGCGATGCGCGAGCCTGGGCGGCCCCTTCAGCCTGAAGATTGAGACCGACTGCATCAGGGTGCGGGACTGGTCCTCGAGGCTCTCCGCCGCCGCGGCGGCCTGCTCGACGAGCGCGGCGTTCTGCTGGGTGACCTCGTCCATCTGTCCGATGGCCCGCGAGATCTGGTCGATGCCCTCGCTCTGCTTGCGGCTGGCGTCGGCGATCTCGGTCACCAGGGCCGCGACCTGCTTGAACGAGGTCACGATCTCGTCCATGGTCCGGCCCGTCTGCTCGACCAGGCTGGCGCCCTGGTCGACCTGGGAAACCGAACGGTCGATCAGCGTCTTGATCTCCTTGGCCGCCTGCGCGCTGCGCTGGGCCAGGCTGCGCACCTCGGCGGCCACGACCGCGAATCCCTTGCCCTGCTCGCCCGCGCGGGCCGCCTCCACCGCGGCGTTGAGCGCCAGGATGTTGGTCTGGAAGGCGATGCCGTCGATCACGCCGATGATGTCGGTGATCTGGCGGCTGGACTCCTGGATCGAGCCCATGGTCTCGACCACCCGGCTCACCATCTCGCCGCCGCGTACGACCATGTCGTTGGAGCTGCGGGCCAGTTCGTTGCCCTGCTGGGCGTTGCGCGTGTTCTGCTTGACCGCCGTGTTGAGTTGCTCCATGGCGCTGGCGGTCTCCTCGAGACTGCTGGCCTGGGTCTCGGTCCGGGTCGAGAGGTCGCTGTTGCCCGCGGCGATCTCGCTCGCGGCGGTATTGATGGTATCGGTCGATTCCTTGATGTCGGCGACCAGCGACGCGAGGCGTGTCACCGTGGTGTTGGTCGCGTTCTTGACCTGGCCGAAGGTCCCGGCGTATTCGGTCTCGATGGTGCGGGTCAGATCGCCCTCCGCGAGCGCCTCCAGGACCTTGGCGATGTCGCCCAGTCCGCGCGCGACGATCGCCACTAGACGGTTCATGCCGTCGGACATGTCGCGGAAAAAGCCGGACTTGCCCTCCAGCGGGAGACGACGGTCGAAATCGCCCTTCAGCGCCGCGTCCAGGAGCGAGGCGAGTTCCTGCTCGGTCTCGATCTCGCCGGTCCGGTCGGTCCATTCGACGACCGTTCCCAGGGGCCGTCCCTGCTCGTCGATGACCGGGTTGGCCACGAGCGCGAAGGTGCGCCCGCCGATGTCGATCTGAGTTCTGACTCTGCCCTGCAGATCGTCGAGCATGGCGAGCGACTGGCCGGAGCCGCGATCGAAGGCGTCCAGCCTGCCGCCGATCAGCCGATCCGCACTGAAATCCGGCAGATCCCGGCGCAGGTCGGCCTCGGCGTCATGCATCAGCTGCATGACCGCCTCGTTCATGTAGATGATGGTTCCGTCCGTGTCCGCGACCATCATGTTGGTCGATGCCTCGTCGAGTGCGTGCTTGATGCGCAGGGCCTCGGCCGCGACGCGTGCCTCCTCCCGGGTTCGCCGTCCGAGGCTCTCCTGCATGTCGCGCAGCGCTCCCATGAGCGCGCCGATCTCGTCGCGGCGTGTCGTCCGGATCCGGTTGTCGTAGTCACCGTTGCCGATCCGGGCGAAGATCCGCATGACCTCGGCGAGCGGTCGTCCGATCAGTTGCCGGGACAGCAGCAGCATCACGAGCGCCAGGATCAGCACGATACCCCCGGTCACCCCGAAGGTGAGGTTGCGCAGCCGGATGCTGTCGTGGCTCAACTCGTCCCGATAGGCACCACCGGCGATGACCCATTGCCAGGCCGGGAAATAGGCGTAGAAGACGACCTTCATGCGGGGTCTGGTCTCGCCGCTCTCCGCGTTGATCCAGGGATAGCGGATGACGCCCTGTTTCTGGTCGAGCATCTCCCGGATGAAGGCATGCCCGTCCGCGTCCTCCGCATCGAGGATATTGACGCCTTCCTGCGTCGGATGGAGGACGAGCGTCCCACGAGTCGGTCCCGGCCTGGCGTCGAGGGCGAAGTAATAGCCGGTCTCGCCGATCCTCACCGAGCCGATCTCGTCCTTGATCCGTTGCAGCGCCTCGGAGACGTCCAGCGCGAGACAGAGCGCGCCAATCACCTGGCCTCCGTCGTCGAACAGCGGGCGGCAGCCGGTCATGTAGTCGCGTCCGAAGCGAACGACGTGACCCACATGGTCTTCGCCGGCCAGGAGCGACCGCCGCGCCGGATCCTCGTCTGCCATCTGGCCGAGGACCGGGCGACCCTCGGGGTCCAGGAAGCTGGTCGCGATCCGCACGAAACGCGCGCCGTCCCTGACCAGAACCGACGCGGCGGCGGTGGTCGAGGCGGTGAAGTCGGCGAGCCGCGCGGCGGATCGATCCAGCCGCAGATCGCCGCTGTAGAGGGCCGGGGTGGGGATCCCGCCGATCTCGACCACCTCGTCCGGATGCACCGAGAAGGGCGCGTCGAAATGCGAACCCAGGTCCCGCATCAGACGTTTCACCTCGTCGGAGAGGCTGGCGTCGAGCGTCGTCAGCATCGACTCGACCATTTCGGTCTGCTGCTCGATCTGCGCGACGACCTGGCGTTCCATCATGGCGTGGCTGACGTGCGCGATGCCGATGGCGAAGAGGCCCAGGGTCAGCGCGATGACGGCGGCGGCCGTCGCGGTCAGGGTCACGGCGACGGATCGGTTGGATGTCGGGCGTGCGTTCATGGTGCGAGCGGTCTCCTTGGCAGGGATGATGGGGCCTTTCGAGATGGGCGCGCTGCAGGTCTTGGGGGCGATCTAGAGCACAGGTTGTGTCGGTGCTCCGCTTCGACAAGACGCCCTTGACGTTCGAGCCGACATTCGCTGGACGGTTGGGTCGGGGGCGGCCGATGCCCTGTTCGAGGTGACCAAGGCTCGACAAGTCGGTCTCGATCGAACGACACTGCGGTCGGATGGGGTGGGGATCCGAAATCCTACGGGAGGTTCGGATTCGACGCCGAAACGGCCATCGGGTGTCGGCCTCCTTATGCGCTCCAGTATCCCTTTGGTTGGCAGGCGGCTCTGCTGCGCGAACGGGGTTCCGCCAGCGCCTTCAAGGTGTCCTGCGTCTGGTGCTATCAGATCCTGGCGCAGCGCGTGGGTGCCGAGACCTATCGGGAGGCGATTGATCAGGCCGGTTACGGCACCCTCTCCGAGCCCTTCGCGCCGACCGAGTTCTGGCTGGACGGGTCGCTGCGGGTCAGCGCCATCGAGCAGGTGGTGCGCCGCACGCTGCCCTTCGGTTCACACGCCTATGACACCCTGCGCGACATCATGGTCGTCGAGCAGACCCCGGACTGGACGCTGCGCGCCAAGACCGGCTGGTTCGCGCGCTCGACCCCCTCGGTCGGCTGGTACGTCGGCTATGTCGAGACAGACGACGACACCTGGATCTTCGCGATGAATCTTGACCTGAAGGATGAGGCGGATCTGCCGCTGCGGGCGGCGCTGACGCGGGAGGTCTTGCGGGCCAAGGGCATCATCGGCGATCCAGCAGAAGGATCTCCCGTTCCTCGATCTTGAGCGGCAACCTCGCCTTGGCGTCGCACGCCGATGATGGCGTGGCCTATCTGTCACCGTGCTGGATCACCCCTCACCGCACCCAATCGATCGCGGCGAAGGTCCGGCGAATCCCCTGACGGTATCTCAGGTGTGGATGGCCGAAGATTACGAAGAGGCCCTCTCGACTTGCCGAGCGGATGCCGTGGGCCTCGCGGAATTCTTTCGCCTTGCGGCCGTGCTGGATCATGGGGTGGATGCTGCCGATCATGCAGGTCCCCAGCCCCAGGGACTCGCCGGCGATCATGGCGTAGGTCGCGGCGACGATGGGATCGGCCGGATCGCAGTAGGCGGAACCGTAGAAGTAGATCGCCAAGGGGGCGTCGTAGGTCACCATGTTTACGCCTTGGCGCATCCGTTCGGTGTAGGTGTCGATGGTCGGACGGACGAAATCCCGGAAGAGCGCATCGTTCGCCTTGCCCCAGAACGGGCGCATCAGCCGCAGCATCCAGTCCGACACCAGCCAACGCATCCCGTCGAGGTAGTCGCAGAAGTCGCGCGCAAAGGCGGTGACCTTTTCCTGTCCATCCAAGACCAACAGGTGCACATCTGAGGGTGGAATCCCCATGGGCGCCGTCTGGGCGGCCGCCAGGATCTTGTCGATCAGCTCGGGCTCGACGGGCCGTTCTTGAAACTCCCGGATGCTGCGGCGGCGTTGCAGCAGGGCATGCAGGGATGCGTAGGGGGCGGCCGACTCGCGTTCCGGCAGGTCGAAGAGATCATCGGGCGACAGGGTGCGTCCCAGGATGCGAATCGCGCCGGTGGGACAGATCGCCATGCAGTGTCCGCAGCCGATGCAGCCGAAGAGCGGATGTCCGCTGAACGCGACGCGTCCCTGCGTGAGGACGAGTTCGTCGTCTTTGCAGACGGCCACGCAAAGCCCGCAGCCATTGCAGTGCTCGGGATCCAACTGGATGGTTGCGGCGACCGTGGTTCTGGAGGTGGGAATGGCCATCGATGGGAGGCTCTCATCATGCGCTTGCGGCGCTCGTTTGCTGAGATTGGAGCACACTCAGCGGCTTGACCGACAGCGCCTCTCTTTCGGCGTCTTGCGCGAAACCGCAAGAGCGCGCTCTGTCGGCTCGGCCGAGACGATCAACATCGGAATTGCGAGGCGCCTCCTGCAGCGCATCGACGCCCACGCCGCGCGCGCCGACAGGGTCGTGGAGATGCTCGACGGTCGGATCCTGTCACCGAACTGAATTCCGTGCCGAAGCCCGTGCCGCGACCTCAGCATCCCTGAGGCGTGACCTCCCGATATTCGATTGGACGGCGTCGAGTCATGGCCGCAGCATGGGCCACATGTCGTCAACCGAACCGGCCCGGATCCGGCGCCGACGGAACAGAAAGAGACTCGAACGATGCGCCTTCGTGTTGCCTTCGCCATCTCGGGCATGGCGCTGCTCGCCGCGCTGGTCTTCCCGCATTTCCTGCCGAGCGAGGCCGCCCTGGCATTGGCGCTTGCGGTCTTCGCCCTGGGGCTCTGGGCGACGGCGGCCGTGGCGGAATACTGGACGGCACTGGCCTTCTTCCTGCTCGCGGTGATCTTTCGGATCGCGCCGCCGCAGGTGGTGTTTTCCGGTTTCACCTCGTCGACGTTCTGGCTGCTGTTCGGCGGGTTGATCATCGGTGCCGCCATGCGCCATACCGGCCTGGATCATCGCCTGGGTCACTGGCTCTCCGGGGCCGGGAGTCTGTGCTACGCCTGGCTGATCGCCTCGATCGTCGCCTTTGGGGTCGCTTTGGGCTTCGTGATGCCGTCCTCGGTCGGTCGGGCCGTGCTGCTCATGCCCATCGTCGCCGCGCTGGCCGTCCGGCTCGGCTATGCGCAAGGTGCCAATGGGCACACCGGCATGCTGCTTGCCGCCGCCTTCGGCAGCCATGTACCGACCTTTGCGATCCTGCCGTCCAACGTGCCCAACATGATCCTGGCCGGCAGCGCGGAGACGCTTTACGGCATCCGATTCGGCTACTGGGACTATCTGTGGCTGCATTTCCCGGTGCTGGGCCTGCTGAAGTCCCTGCTTCTCGTCCTGCTCGTCGTGCGGCTGTTTCCCGATGCCGATCCGCTGCCAGTGAAGGCCGATCGGCGCAGCGTCGAGCCGATGACGCCGCACCAGCGGCGTCTCGGCCTGCTGCTTCTGCTGTGCCTCGTCCTCTGGCTCACCGATTCGCTGCACGGCATCGCCCCGGCATGGGTCAGCCTCGGCGCGGCGCTCGTGTGCCTGTGGCCGGGCTCCGGTCTGACGGGCAAGGACACGATGAACAAGGAGGTCAATCACGCCTCGTTGCTGTTCATCGCCGGCATTCTCGGCCTGGGGGCGGTCGTTGCATATTCGGGGCTGGGACCGCTGCTCGTCGACGGGCTGACGGCCATGTTCGGTCTGTCGCCCGGGGGCGGCGCGACGCACAATGCCGCCGTGCTGGCCGCGATTTCCACAGCCGTCGCCGCCGCGACGACCCTGCCGGGCGTTCCCGCCGTCATGACGCCCTCGGCGCAGGCGCTCGCCGATCTGACCGGCCTGCCGCTCGCCACGGTGCTGATGACGCAGGTGCTGGGTTTTTCCAACGTGCTGCTCCCCTACCAGTCGCCGCCCCTGCTGGTCGCCATCCAGCTGGGCGCGCTGTCGACCGCGGCCGTGACGCGGCTGTGCCTCACGCTCTTCGCCGCGACCGCGCTGGTGCTGACGCCGCTCGATCTGGTCTGGTGGCGGTTGATCGGGTGGCTGTGAGGATGGAACCGACCTGGATGCCTGCCGTGCCGAGGCCGTCCGACCCGTCTTGGACGGATCGCCAGGAAACCATGGGGACGGTGCCGCGCATGCGAAGACGGGGGAACGCGTGATGGAGGTCTATCAGCTGCGCACCTTTCTCGCCGTCGCCCGCGAAGGCAGTATCACGCGCGCCTCGGAGCTGCTGTTCCTCAGTCAGCCAGCGGTGAGCGCCCATATCAAGGCCCTGGAGGATGAGATCGGAATCGTCCTGTTCGATCGCACGCCGCGCGGCATGAGCCTGACGATCGATGGCGCCAGTTTGCTGGTGAAGGCCGAACAGGTGGTGGCGATGCATCGCGACTTCATCGACGAGGCCAAACGGATCAAGGGGCAGTTGAGAGGACAGCTCCGCCTGGGATCGATCTGCAACCCCAGCGCGCCGATGCTGGGATCGCTGCTGGCGGGGCTGTCCCGGGCCTGCCCGGAGGTCGAGGTGGTTCTGGAGCACGGCAGCTCCATCGATATCGTCCGCGCGATTCGCAGCGGAAGTCTCGATGCCGGCTTCTACGCCGAGACCGGCACGCCGGACGCCGAACTGGAGACCATTCCCGCCGGAGGATGGGCCGTCTTCCTGGCCGCGCCGCCGACCTGGGTCGTCGATACGTCCGAGCCGGACTGGCGGGCGCTGGCGCGCATGGCCTGGATCTGTCCGCAATCCGACACCTGCTGCGGACGCGTGGCGGAGGATCTGTTCGAGCGCCACGGGTTCAGGCCGGACAAGATGACGAACGTCGATCAGGAAAGCGTCACGCGAACCCTGATCGCGGGCGGTGTCGGCATCGGACTGCTGCACGCCGACGCCGCTCGCGAGGCCAGCGCGAAGGGTGAGGTCCAACTGATCGGCGAGCCGCTGCGCCATGTCGATCTCCTCTTCGCGTTCCTGCGAGGACGCGGCCACGACCCGCTCGTCGGCGCTGCGGCGACGGTGGTGCGCGGGATCATGGCCGGCCGACGCCGCGATCCGCCTGGAGGCCCGTGAGCGCGGGTCAGTCCATCAGCTCGCGGTAGGGACGACGGTTGCCCGCCGCCATCCGCACAGATCCACGCGAGCGGGCGGGCGCCTTTCCGCAACCACCGATGTGGAACAGTCCATCGTCATCGAATCACGCTTCGGCCCGGAAGGTATCCGCGATCTCGACTTGTCCCACCGAAAATAAATGCGTTTCCCTTTTCCGCGTCCCCTTTTTCCGGGATCCTGCACTCTGGTAACCGCGCCGGTTCGGATCTCTGTCGACGGCTCGGGCAAGGTGGCGTGGCCGATCTCGCCATCGGTTGCTCCGCCCCTCGTTCGCCAACCTGTCCCTGGCACTGTACATCTCACTCGGAGTGCTCTCATGCATCGTCTCGTTCCGATTCTGGTCGTTCTTCTCCTGTCCTGTCCCGTCTTGGCCGAGGACGCGGAGATCGCGTCACTCTTCGCCCACGCCGACCGCGAGGGCACGCTGGTGCTCTCCTCGCTGCGCACCGGCGAGACCTCCGTCCACGACGACGCACGCGCCCAGCGCCGCTTCTCGCCGGCCTCGACCTTCAAGATCTTCAATACCCTGATCGCCCTCGACGCCAAGGCGATCGCCGGCGCGGACGACCGCTTCATCTGGGACGGCCGGCAGCATTCCTTCCCGGATTGGAATCGAGACCAGACCCTCGCCAGCGCCTTCAAGGTGTCCTGCGTCTGGTGTTATCAGATCCTGGCGCAGCGCGTGGGTGCCGAGACCTATCGGCAGGCGATCCGTCGGGCCGGTTACGGCACCCTCTCCGAGCCCTTCGCGCTGACCGAGTTCTGGCTGGACGGATCGCTGCGGATCAGCGCCATCGAGCAGGTCGGCTTCATCCGGCAGGTGGTGCGCCGCACGCTGCCCTTCAGTCCCCACGCCTACGACACCCTGCGCGACATCATGGTCGTCGAGCGGACCCCGGACTGGACGCTGCGCGCCAAGACCGGCTGGTTCGCGCGCTCGACCCCGTCGGTCGGCTGGTACGTCGGCTATGTCGAGACGCACGGCGACACCTGGATCTTCGCGATGAATCTCGACCTGAAGGATAAAGCGGATCTGCCGCTGCGGGCGGCGCTGACGCGGGATGCCTTGCGGGCCAAGGGCATCCTCGACTGAAAAGGACGTTTCAGGGGCAGTTGGGTAAATGCACTGGACGACTTGTCTCAGGTGGATTAGAACAGCTTCTCGGAACTCAAAGCTCGGAGCCCGACCATGCCCACACCGACGATCAACCCGGACTTCGCCCCGCTGCTGGAAACCCTCGGGCAGGGTGCCAGCGACTTCTTCCTCGCAGCTGGTCTCTACCACGCAAACAAAGTCAGTTTCGCCGCCGCTACGGCTCTCGCCGGTCTTGGCTATGAGGAATTCCACTATCGGCTCAAGGAGCATTTCGGCCATGGCTTCGTCATCACCGATGAAACGGTGCACGAAGACCTTCGTCTCGTCGAAGAGCTCGTGGGTCAGCGCTGATGAGACTTCATTGGAGAGTCGGATATCGGCAGATAATCTGCGTGCCGCAGACACCTTTGGCGCATTGGTAGCGTCAGATGAAAAATAAATGCGTCCCCGTTTTCTCCGTTTTCTCTGCTCTCTGCTCTCTGCTCTCTACTCTACCCTTTTCCCCTTTTTTCATTCGGCTTACTGCCTCAGGTTTTTCTTGGAGAGAAATAAAGTGAAAGATTATTATGATTTATTTAATAAATTCTTGCGCAAGCGGAATTCTGTTTTTGTGATATCGCCATATTTTGACATCGAATTTGCTAAAAATATGATAAAAAAAATAAACCCTGAAGAAGTAATTTATGTGGTAGACGATGGTTCTGACAGAAAAGATCTCGATAAATTAAAGAGGTTACTTGAATATAACTGCGTCGAATCATATATAGCGTTAGGATCTGCGCCGGGCATTGTTCATTTAAAGGTTTTCTACATTATAAGCAAAAATAAAAGAAATCGGATTAAATCTTTTTTTAGTCGTTATTCTGCGCCTCGCAAACGAAGCGATATGATAACGGCTAGATTTCTTATGCTTGGATCAGCAAATGCTACTGATGCCGCTTTTGGCGGAAAGCGCAACGCAGAACTAATGGTGTCCATTGATTTGAATGAGAAAGATGAACGTGGAAATAACGATCAGGATTTGATAGATTTTTTGGAGTTACTAAAGAGTAAAGTTATAGCAAATAATAAAACAAGCTCTCCTGGCTTTTCTGCTCGATTAGGGGAATTTGAATTGGAATTCCCTGGCTTTGTGCTTTCCCCATTGAGTTCTGCGCCGGGATTTGACGCTTGGTTGCAGCGTGGTTTACTGGTTGCAGAATATAAAAACGATCAAAGATTTCTTTTTGTTGTTTTCGCTTTAATAAAAAACTTGCCGAAAAGCGCAATACACGGCATTTTTAGCAATGCTGGCTTTACTCAAATATCTAGTACCAAGGTTTTGCGTTATCCGTATATAGGCCAAAAATGCATTCCGGTATGCAGTCAAATTATAAATAACCCGCTGAATGAAGATGAGGATTTTGATGAGGGTGAGGATTTTGATGAGGACTTTGACGAGGATGAAGGGCGCTATAATAATGGCGGGCTATTCTCAAGTAGTCGCGCAAATAAAAACTGGAAATCAAATCATTGTTTATGGACGCATCTGGGGCTATGGGTGTCAAATGAATGTCATCAGCAACACGGGGATGTTATGTATAAAAAAAATCACAATAAACGAAATAACGAAATCGCTTTACTAAAAAATAATAAAAACAATCCAATATTTAAAAAATGTCTTGAAGATGGTTTTATTGCGCAACTCCAAACGCTTTGGGATAATCTTGTAATACAAGGTACTGACCCGCAGTCATACTTAATAAATCAATCTGGAGTATTAGATCGCGGATACTATCGAGGTATTTGTAAAAATAAAATTGAAACCGACATAATTCTTGCAAATAACCGTGATTTTGAAAAACGCTACACGACAGGGTATGAATTCCTTAAAGTTCCTCGTTTTCGACAAGACGACAGCGCTTGGGAGCTTTTTGTCGATTCTTTCTGTGAATCTCTTGAACTGGAAGCGCAAAAAGCGAAATCTAGTTCGCTTATTTTGAAAGCCATAAAACGTGCTTTTGAAGCACTTAAGCCCAGATTGTCAATTAAAAGCATGAGCGTTACTGATATCAAGAAAACTCTTAGAGATAACTGGGATAAAGAAATAAAGATAAATGGAAAGGACTATAAGTTTGGCGATGTTATATCGAATTATTTTTAAATGGGAGGCGGTCTATTGTCTGGAAGAGGCCACTGAGGTGTGCATCGACGACCGGGGCGAGATCCCTGCGCCCTCGGCTAGCCTACCTGTCAAGTCCCTGGCTAACTGGACCTTTTCCGGCGTTAAGGATTGTCTCGGTTCATGCGGTTGTTTGATTGGTCGATGCTTGGGGCTCTCCGATTTCCATGCAAGTTGCTTTGCATGAACCGTCCATCAATCCAACGTCTTACTAAACCGCGAAACCGCCAAGGCTAGCGTAATCCCCGCAAAGAGAATCAGCGCCACCACCTCCCCAGGCATATCCCCCAAGCTGGCCCCTCTTAGCATGATCCCCCGGATCATCCGAATGAAGTGAGTTAGCGGCAGCAGCTCGGAGAAATACTGGGCGGCCTTGGGCATGCCGGCGAAGGGGAACATGAATCCCGAGAGCAGGATCGAGGGCAGGAAGATGAAGAAGGTCATCTGCATCGCTTGGAACTGGGTCTTGGCGGCGGTGGAGATGACCAGGCCCAGGGTCAGGTTGGCGGCGATGAAGAGCAGGGCGGCGAGATAGACCTGATAGAGCGCGCCCCGCACGGGGACGCCGAACAGCAGCATGCCGAGGGCCAGGATGATGCTCACCTGCACCAGACCGATGAGGACGTAGGGGATGATCTTGCCGATCATCAGCTCGATGCTGCGCACCGGGGTGTTGATCAGCAGCTCCAGGTTGCCGCGCTCGGCCTCGCGGACGATGGCGACCGCGGTGAAGAGCACCATCGTCAGGGTCAGGATGACCCCGATCAGACCGGGCACGATGTTGAGCGCCGAGCGCCGAGCGCCGCTCCGGGTTGTAGAAATTGCGGACCTCGAAGACCGGCTCGCCGCTCGGTTTGTCCGCCGCCGTGTCGTAGTCGAGCGTGATCTGGGCGAGCTGGCGGGCCGCCATCAGGACCACCGGGTCGGTGCCGTCGGCCAGCAGCTGGGCGGCCGGGCGCTCGGGATCTTGCAGCCGGCGCCCGAAGTCGGGCGGGATGTGGAGGCCGACCGCGATCTCGCCGCGCCGCAGCAGCCGCTCCAGCTCCTCGGGTCCGCGCACGGTTCGATGGATGTCCACCACCTGGGTCGCCTGGCTGTCGGCGATCAGCGCCCGCGAGACCGAGGTCTGTGCCTGGTCGGCCACCCCGGCCGGCAGGTGGCGGACGTCGGTGTTGATGGCGTAGCCGAACAGCATCAGCTGGATCAGCGGGATGCCGACGATCATGCCGAAGGTGAGACGGTCGCGGCGCAGCTGCCGGACCTCCTTGAAGAGGATCGCGCCCAGTCGGGTGAGACAGCGGCTCATGGCTCGGCTCCGTCGGCATCGGTGGCGAGGACGAAGACGTCCTCCAGGCTCGGATGGACCGGCTGGACACGGGCCTCGACGCCGGCGGCCACCAGCGTCGAGCGTACCCGCTCGGGCGCGTCCTCGACCGCCTTGGCGACCAGCACCCGCAACCGCACCCCGAGCTGGGTGACGCTGAGGATGGGCGCCAGTCCGTCCAACGCCGCGCGCGCGGGTCCGGGGGCGTCCGTCTCCACCTCCACCACCAGGGCCTCCATGCCGGCATAGAGCTGGGTCGGCGTGCCGTCGGCGACGATGCGTCCCCGCTGCAGGATCGCCAGACGGTGACAGCGCTCGGCCTCGTCCATGTAGTGGGTCGAGACCAGGATGGTGGTGCCCTCGGCGACCAGGGCGAAGAGGGTCTCCCAGAAGTCGCGCCGGCTCTGGGGGTCGACCGCGCTGGTCGGCTCGTCGAGGAAGAGTAGGGGCGGCGCGTGCAGGGTGGCGGCGGCGAGCGCGAGACGCTGCTTCTGGCCCCCGCTCATGGTGCCGGCGCGCTGGCGGCGCTGCTCGATCAGGTCGTAGCGCTCCAGCTGGGCCTCGATCCGCGCGCGGCGCGTCTTGCGGGGCAGACAGTAGATGTCGGCGATGAAGCCCAGGTTCTCCTCGACGTCCAGGTCCTCGTAGAGCGAGAAGCGCTGGGTCATGTAGCCGATCTGCTGCTTGAGCGCGTCGGCGTCGCCCGGGACCGGATGTCCCAGCACCCGAGCCTCGCCCTCCGAGGGGGTGAGCAGACCGCAGAGCATGCGGATGGTCGTCGACTTGCCCGATCCGTTGGGTCCGAGGAAGCCGTAGATCTGGGCGCGCGGGACGCGCAGATCGATGTGGTCCACGGCGGTGAAGTCGCCGAAGCGGCGCGTCAGGCCGTGGGATTCGATTGCATAGTCGCTGTTCATCCTAGGCTCGGGTGTTGGACCTGGATTCGGGGATTTGAACCGCAAAGGCGCGAAGGACGCGAAGGAAAACGGAGATTTGCTTCGTGGAGTCGCATCACGGGCAACATTTCGAAATTCTTTGCGCTCTTTGCGCCTTTGCGGTTCAAGTTTTTTCTCCTGGGTATCCCTCAATGTTCGCCCGGAGCGTCGAGCTGGAAGCTGGCGACCAGCGGGACCCCGGCCGGCAGGGATTCGGGCGCGTCCTGGAGGTCGATCTCGGCCAGATAGGTTAGGCGTCCGCGATCGCGCTCGGTGAGGGCGTAGTAGGGCGTGAAGGCCGGATCGGCGAGCACCTTGCGCACCCGGCCGGCGAAGGGCGTTTCGAGACCGTCGACCGCGATGCTGGCGCCGGTGCCGGGCGCGACCCGGGCGCGGATCGTCTCGGGGACGTAGACCCGGGCATAGGGGCTGGGTCCGGCGAGCATCAGGGCGACCACCTTGCCGACGGCCGGCTGCTCGCCGAGACGGTAGGGCAGGTCGTCGAGCCGTCCGTCGCGTGGCGAGCGGATGGTCAGGCGTTCGAGGTCGAGCCCCCGCTCGCGCTCGCTGGCGCGCGCCTGGGCCAGTGCCGCCCGGGCCTGGTCGAGCTCCTCGGCGGTGGTGCCGTGCTCCAGCTCGGCGAGCGCGGCGCCGGCCCGGTCCTGCTCGCTGCGCGACTGGTCGCGCAGACGGCGGGCGGCGTCCACCGAATCGGGGCTGGTGAGCTTGCGCTTCAGCAGGGCCGACAGCCGTTCGAGCTCGCGCTCGCGTACCGCCAGGTCGTCTCGGGCGCCGCTCAGTCTGGCCCGGGCCTCGGCTATGCGCTCGGCGCGCGGGCCGCGCTCGAGCTCGGCCAGGCGGGCCTCGGCCTGCTCGCGGGCGGCCTGCGCCGCGTCCAGTCGCGCCTGCGCCCGGCGTGGATCGAGCCTCAGGATGACCTCGCCCTCGGCGAGCCGGTCGCCCTCGCGGTGCCGGATCTCGACGATCGGCTCGGAGAGCTCGGCGATCAGCTCGACCCGGTCCCATTCGAGCGTGCCGACGGCCGTGTTCGGATCCTGGCCGCAGCCGGCGAGGCCGATCAGGGCGATCGATACCAGTGTCATTCTCATGGGTCCTCGTCCTCCGGTGGTGGCTTGGGTGGGGCCAGGAGCTGCAGGATCTGCTCGGACCAGCGTCCGGCGAAGGCGTCGTCGATCGGGATCCCCATGGCCCGCTCGACGACGGGCCGGGCGACGAAGGGATAGATGGTCAGACTGAAGAGGATGAGCGTGCCGAATCTGGGATCCAGGTCGTCCCTCAACTCGCCCTTGTCCCGCCCGCCGTCGATGGCGCGCCGGAGCGCGGCGGCGACCCGCGAGGCGAACTTCTCGATGAAGAGGTTGCGGAATTCGGACTCGCCGTAGAGCACCTCGCGGATGATGAGGTTGGGCAGCCAGGGATTGGCCGCGAGCGTCGCCGCGTGTCTGGGGATCAGGTCCTCCAGCCGGGCGACCTCGCCGCGCGCCTCGGCCTCCTCCAGGGTTCGGATCAGCGGACCGATGGTCTCCTGCAGCATGGCCTCGTAGAGCCCCCGCTTGTCGCCGAAGTAGTAGTTCACCATCGCCTGGTTGACTCCCGCCGCGCGCGCGATCTCGCGGACCGAGACCCCCTTGAACGAGCCTTGTGCGAACTGATCGCGCGCCGCCGCGATCAGCGCCTGGCGCACCTCGTCCGGATCCTTGCGTCTGGGGCGTCCGGGGCCTGTCGTCGTCTTGATCATGGGTATATTAAACGATCGTTTAAATAGTGCGTCAAGAAAGCTGTCAGCTTCCAGCCTCCAGCAGCCAGCTCGATACCCTTCGGCTGGCGGCTGGCGGCTGGCGGCTGGCGGCTGGCGGCTGGCGGCTGGCGGCTGGCGGCTTTCACATCCATTTACAAAACGACACGAATCATCGAGGACCGCCCATCCTGGGCACACATCCGCCCTCTAGCATGCGAATCGTCGCCACCGTGTCGGCGGGCTCGCTCGCCGACACGGTGGCTCGGTTCGT